>NZ_JBIAYP010000006.1:0-304241 GCF_042897975.1 Micromonospora sp. NPDC000668 | reverse complement strand
CCGGCGCCCGCGCGGGGGGGGGGGGGCGCGCCCCCCCCCCCCCCCCCCCCACGACGGGGTACGCCTCAGAGCATCGGGCGGCCGACCACCGAGGCGACCAGCCGGGCGAACTCCTCCAACCGGGCGATCTGCCCGGCCCCGCCGTCGTCGAGGGTCTTGCCGAAGCGCAGCGCGTCGTGCCGCGGCGTACCGGACATCTCCTCGCTCGGCGGCGCCTCGTCCAGCGAGGTGAGCAGCAGGTAGACGTCGATGCTGTCGACCCGGATCTCACCGCTGTCGGAGCGGGTGAGCCGACGCCGGCAGCCGACCTCGGTGACGGTGGAGACCGGCACCACCCGCAGGGACGACGTCATCGACCCCGGTGGCCCCTCCTCCGGCGGCACGTCCTCGCCGTGCCAGAGGATCAGCCGGCTGCCGTCGCAGACCACGACCTCCTGCCACACGCCGTTGACCTCGTTGACGAAGCGTTCCAGGGTGAAGCCGAGCACCGACGCGCCGCGCAGCACCCCACCGAGCGCCTCCAGGGCGACGTCCGGGTCGCGCAGGTAGGCCCGCGCCGCCGACTCCAGGTCCTGGTAGGGCGACCAGTCGGGAAACACCGCGGGCAGGTCACCGCCGCCGTAGCCCGGTCGGCTCATGCCGCCGCCTCCCCCCGCTCGGCGCCGCCAGCGCCCAGCTCATCGGTCACGGCCTGTCCTTCTCCCCCGTCGCGTCGGGATCCACACCTGCCGCCTGCGCGGCGGCGGCCTGCCGGGCCGCCTCCGCCTCGCGCAACACCTGCCGGCGCTGCACGTACGCCTCGGTGCCCTTGCTGGGCTTACGACGCCGGGGCGGCGCGGTGACCCCGGGGGCCAGCTTGCGCGCGGAGACCAGGAACGCGGTGTGCGCGATCATCCGGTGATCCGGACGGACGGCGAGGCCCTCGGCGTGCCAGTCGCGCACCAGCGACTCCCACGCCCTCGGCTCGGTCCAGCCGCCGCGCTCCCGCAGCGCCTCCACCAGCTCGGAGAGCTGGGGCGTAGTGGCCACGTAACCGATGAACACCCCGCCGGGCACCAGCGCCCGCTCGACCATGTCGAGGGTCTCCCAAGGAGTCAGCATGTCCAGGATAATCCGGTCGAAGCCGGTCTCCTGGCACTGCGCGACGTCGCCGACGTGCAGGTTCCATGCCGGGTGCGGCCCGTTGAAGAAGGACTCGACGTTGCGCTTGGCGATCTGGGCGAAGTCGTCACGCAGCTCGAACGAGTGCAGCTCTCCCTCGGTGCCGACCGCGCGCAGCAGCGAGCAGCTGAGCGCGCCGGAGCCGGCGCCGGCCTCCAGCACCTTCGCGCCGGGGAAGATGTCGCCCATCGCAACGATCTGCGCCGAGTCCTTCGGGTAGATCACCTGTGCGCCGCGCGGCATGGACAGCACGTAGTCCGACAGCAGCGGCCGCAGCGCCAGGAACGCGGTGCCGCCGCCGGAGGTGGTCACCACACTGCCGTCGGGCAGCCCGATCAGCGCGTCGTGCGCCAGGATGCCGCGGTGGGTGTGGAACTCCTTGCCGGGCTCCAGCGTCACGGTGTGCATCCGCCCCTTCGGGTCGGTCAGCTGCACCCGATCGCCGGGCCGAAAGGGCCCGCGGTGCACGGGTGTCAGCGCCGGGGTGGCGGCGTCGGCCGGGACGGTGGAGGGAGTTGCGGTCACGATGTCATCTTCCGGTTGGGTTCGAGGAGCTGCGCCAGGTCCGCGATGTGCAGGATGCCGACGACATCTTCGCCTGCGGTCACCACGTACTGCGCGCCTGGGTGGGTCTGCACGGCCTCCATCACCCGCTCCCCGTCCAGCCCGACCGGCAGCGCCGGGAGCGCGCCCAACGACCGGGCGACGGCGTCCACCGCCAGCCACGGGCGGCGCTCGGCGGGCACCGCCTCGGCGGCGACCGGGTCGACCAGCGCCACCGGCCGGCCGGTGGAGTCGGTGACCAGCAGCGCAGCGCCGGGTTGCCCGCCCTCGGTGCGCCGGCGCTGGGCCTCGGACAGCGGCGTGCCGGTGGTCACCGGCCAGACCGGCCGGGCCAGCCGGGACAGGTCGATCAGCGGGAACCGGCGGCTGACCCGGGCGGCCCGGATCGACTGCCCGGCGCCGCGCCAGAGGGTGACGGCGACCAGCAGCATCAGCGGCAGCGCCAACGGCGCCAGGTAGTCGGCCAGGGTGAGCAGGAGGACCAGGAAGGCGGTGCCGGCGGCGACCACGCGGCCCGTCCAGCCGGCGACCTCGGTGCCCCGGTGCCGGTCGCGGGTGAGCGCCCACACCGCGGCGCGCAGCGCCCGGCCGCCGTCCAGCGGCAGCCCGGGCAGGCTGTTGAACACCGCGACGATGACGTTGCTCACCGCGAGCTGGAAGGCCAGTTGGTGGGCCACGGTCTGCTCGGGCAGGGCGAGCGTGGCGGCCACCGCGAGGACGCCGAGCACCGCGGACACCGCCGGGCCGGCCAGCGAGACCAGCAGGTCGACCCGGGGCGTCGGGGCGTCCCGGTCCATCTCGGTGTAGCCGCCGAGCAGTTCCAGGGTGATCCCGCGCACACCGATGCCGTACCGCCGGGCGGTCAGCGCGTGGCCCAGCTCGTGCAGCAGCACCGAGCCGAGCAGCGACACCACGAACCCGAAGCCGATCAGGTAGCCGCTGAGCTGCGACAGATCCAACTGCCGGCGGGCGAATTCGGCGTACAGCACCGCGACCAGCAGGGCGAGCAGGACCATGGAGCCGTTGAGGTGCAACGGCACCCCGAACACCCGGCCCACGCTCAGGCCGGAACGGCGGTCGGGCCGACGCGGCGGCCGGGATGTCTGCTCCATCGCAACGATGCTACGGACCGGGCGGGCGGCGGTCGGTGTCACACCTGTGCCCTAACGTTTGCGGACATGACGGCGGAACCGGTCACCACCCCACAGTCCCCCTCCCCGGCGCAGGTGCCGCCCACGGTGCGGGCCTCGCTGTCCCCGTCGCGGGCGGCTGATTTCAAGACCTGCCCCCTGCTCTACCGGTTCCGCAGCATCGACCGCCTGCCCGAGCGGACAACCGTCGAGCAGGCCCGGGGCACCCTGGTGCACGCAGTGCTGGAGCGACTGTTCGACCTGCCAGCGCCGGGCCGCACGCCGGCCGCTGCCGGTGACCTGGTGGCCCCCCAGTGGGACCGGATGGTCACCGAGCAGCCGGAGCTGGCCGGCCTCTTCGAGGGCGCCGAGCTGGCCGGCCCGGTGGAGTTCCTCCGCTCCGCGGCCGCGCTGCTGGAGGGCTACTTCGCGGTGGAGGACCCGACCCGGCTGGAGCCGGCCGAGCGGGAGAGCCTGATCTCGGCGGTGGTCGACGAGGAGCTGCTGATCCGGGGCTACCTCGACCGGCTCGACGTGGCCCCGGACGGCGCGCTGCGGGTGGTCGACTACAAGACCGGTGGCGCCCCACGGGAGGCGTTCGAGGCGCGGGCGCTGTTTCAGCTGAAGTTCTACGCGCTGGTGCTGTGGCGTACCCGGGGGGTGGTGCCCCGGGTGCTGCGGCTGCTCTACCTGCGCGACGCCGAGGTGTTGGACTACACGCCCGACGCCGACGAGTTGGTCCGCTTCGAGCGCACGGTGGTGGCGCTGTGGCGGGCGATCGAGCAGGCCACCGCCCAGCAGGATTTCCGGCCCCGGCCGAGCCGGCTCTGCGACTGGTGCAGCCACCAGGCGCTGTGTCCCACCTTCGGTGGCACCCCGCCGCCGTTCCCGGTCGCGGTGGCCAACACCGATCCGCTCCGCGACGCCCGGTCCGGTCCGGCGGCGCCGGGCGCCGACGAGTGACCTCCGGACGCGCCCGCCAGTCACCGTGAGGCTGGCCGCCAGCGGCATCCCCTGACCGCTCGCGCCGGCCGCCCCCACCCCCGCGACACACCTCAGCCGGAAACCCGACCGGGCTCGTACCGCGCCGGTCGGGACGCGGCGACGGGCCGGCCTCTACGGTGGTCCGCGACGCACGGGCCGGTGTGCGCGAGGATGTCCGGTGCGGCAGCGGCGTCGGCGCGGCGACAGGGAGATGAGATGAGCGATCGGGTGGCCTCGGCGCGGCCGGTGCGGATCCTGCTCGCCGACGACCAGCCGCTGTTGCGCACCGGGTTCCGGATGGTGCTGGGCGCCGAGCGCGACCTGGACGTGGTGGCGGAGGCCGGCGACGGCCTGGAGGCGGTGGAGTTGTCCCGCCGGCTGCTGCCCGACGTGGTGCTGATGGACATCCGGATGCCCCGGATGGACGGGGTGGCCGCGACCCGGGCGATCGTCGACGCCCGGCTGCCGGTACGGGTGCTGGTGTTGACGACCTTCGACCTGGACGAGTACGTGGTGGGCGCGCTGCGCGCCGGCGCCAGCGGGTTCCTGGCCAAGGACGTCCCGGCCGAGGAGTTGATCGCGGCGATCCGCACGGTGGCCGGCGGGGACGCGGTGGTGGCGCCGCGGATCCTGCGGCGGCTGCTGGACCGCTTCGCCGACCTGCTGCCCGACCCGGCGGCGACACCGTCGTCGGCGCTCAGCGCGCTCACCGAGCGGGAACGCGAGGTGCTGGTGCAGGTGGCCCGAGGGCTGTCCAACGCCGAGATCGCGGTGGCGCTGTCGGTCAGCGAAACCACCATCAAGACCCACGTCGGGCACGTGCTGACCAAGCTGCGACTGCGCGACCGGGTGCAGGCGGTGGTGCTGGCGTACGAGTCGGGGCTGGTCCGTCCCCGGGCGTAGCCCGCACCCGCCCGACTACCCCACCGGGCGTACTCGAAGATCCCTCCGCGGGGTGACGGCCAGGTTGCCGCGCTCACCTACCGTGACCGGAGATGGCGCGGCGCGGTTGACCCTCTCGTGGGGTCAGCTCCTAGCGTCGGGCCCGGCAGCGTTTCGCCGGTCGGAAAACAGGTCGACCGGCCGTCGGGTCAGGGGCAACCCTGAGTCGGCATGGGGGTGCACCCGCAGCGTGAAATCCGCGCCGGGTCAACCCATGGGCGGACGGGTCGGGCGCGTACAGCGCCGATGATGAGAACAGTCGCGCCGGACCAGCGGGGGCGGCGCGTATTGGCAGAGACGGAAGAGGTAGATGACGTGACCGCGACGGTAGGCCAGCAGGCGCAGGCCGCGGCCCGGGCGAACGACGTGTGGAAGGTGTACGGCAGCGGTGAGGCACAGGTCATCGCGCTGAGGGGGGTCAGCGCGGAATTCGAACGCGGCCGGTTCACCGCGATCATGGGCCCGTCGGGTTCCGGCAAGTCGACGCTGATGCACTGCCTGGCCGGTCTGGACTCGGTGACCCGGGGCACGGTGGAGATCGGCGAGACGACCGTCACGGGGCTGGGTGACTCCGGGTTGACGAAGCTCCGCCGCGACAAGGTCGGCTTCATCTTCCAGCAGTTCAACCTGCTGCCCACGCTGACCGCCAAGGAGAACATCCTGCTACCGCTGTCGATCGCCGGGCGCAAGCCCGACCCGGCCTGGTACGACACGGTGATCGACACGGTCGGCCTGCGGGACCGGCTGGACCACCGGCCGGCGCAGCTCTCCGGCGGGCAGCAGCAGCGGGTGGCGTGCGCACGGGCGCTGGTCTCCCGCCCCGAGGTGATCTTCGCGGACGAGCCGACCGGCAACCTGGACTCCCGTTCCGGCGCGGAGGTGCTCAACTTCCTGCGCAACTCGGTCCGCGAGCACGGCCAGACCATAGTGATGGTCACCCACGACCCGACCGCCGCCGCGTACTCCGACCGGGTGGTCTTCCTCGCCGACGGTGAGATCGTCTCGGAGCTGATCGAGCCGACCGCCGAGACGGTGCTGGACACCATGAAGAAGCTGGACGCTCCGGCCGAGGTGGGCAACTGATGTTCCGGGCGACACTGAAGAGTCTGCTGGCCCGCAAGGTCCGGCTGATCCTGTCCGGGCTGGCCGTGGTGCTCGGGGTGATGTTCGTCTCCGGCGCCTTCGTGCTCACGGACACGCTGGGCCGCTCCTTCGACTCGGTCTTCGCCGACGGCTTCTCCGAGATCGACGTGAACGTCACGGCGAAGCCGAAGGTCGAGGTCAGCGAGATCGAGGGCGAGCAGACCGCCACCCCGCTGCCCGCCGCCGTGGTGGACCGGGTCAAGCAGGTGCCCGGAGTGGCTTCGGCGACCGGCATCGTCAACGCCGACGGCGCCCGTGTGATCGGCAGCAACGGCAAGGTGGTCACCTCGTTCGGTCCGCCGCAGTTGGGCGAGAACTGGACCGGTGAGAGCGAGCTGTTGCAGCTGCGGGAGGGCCGCGGGCCGCAGGCCGACGATGAGATCGTCATCAACAAGTCGCTGGCCACCGCCGCGAAGGTGCAGGTCGGCCAGAAGGTCGGCGTGCTCACCGCGTTCGAGTCGAAGAAGCGGGACTTCACCCTGGTCGGCATCCTCGGTTACAGCGGTGACCGGGACTCGATCGGCGGGCTCAACGAGGTCTTCTTCACCACTCCGGTGGCGCAGCGACTGATGATCGGCGAGCCGGACGCGTTCAGCAGCATCACCGTGCGCACTGCCGACGGGGTCTCCGACGAGACGCTGCGCGACGACGTGGCCCGCACCCTGGGGGCGGATTACGAGGTGAAGACCGGCGAGCAGGTGGCCGCGGACGCCTCGGCCAGCCTGAAGGAGGGCCTGTCCTTCTTCAACAAGATCCTGCTCGGCTTCGCCGCGGTGGCGCTGCTGGTGGGCACCTTCCTGATCCTCAACACCTTCTCGATCATCGTCGCCCAGCGCACCCGGGAGCTGGCGCTGATGCGCGCCATCGGGGCCAGCGGCCGGCAGATCATCGGTTCGGTGGTGCTGGAGGCCATCGCGGTGGGGCTGATCGCCTCGGTGCTCGGCCTGGCAGCCGGCATCGGGGTGGGCGCGCTGTTGGCGTTCCTGTTCGGCAAGCTGGCCGGTGGCCTCACGCTGGCCGGGATCGGCGTGCCGGCGGCCGCGGTGATCGGCTCGTTCGCCGTCGGTCTGGTGATCACCGTGGTGGCGGCGCTGCTGCCGGCGCTGCGGGCGTCCCGGATCCCGCCGATCGCGGCGATGCAGGACGTGGCCACCCCGGACCGGCCGTTGACCAAGATTACGGTGGCCGGGTCGGTGATCACCGGCATCGGCGCGGTGCTGCTCTTCCTCGGGCTCAGCGGCAACGCCAGCGGTCAGACGCTGCCCACCATCCTCGGTGGGGTGCTGTTCGCCTTCATCGGCGTGGCGCTCCTGACGCCGCTGATCAGCCGGCCGGTGGTGGGCCTGCTCGGCGCGATCTTCTCCTGGTCGGTGCCGGGCAAGCTGGGCCGGCTGAACTCCGGGCGCAACCCGCGCCGCACCGCGATCACCGCAGCCGCGCTGATGGTCGGCATCGCGCTGGTCACCGGCGTCACGGTGATCCTCGACTCGGCCAAGGGCAGCATCAGTGCGCTTGCCGAGGACACCATCAAGGCCGAGTTGGTGATCTCCGGTGTGCAGGGCGGCCCACGGCCGCCGAGCTTCGACCCGGGGGTGCTGGATCGGGCCAAGGCCCTGCCGGGCGTGCAGATGGTCGACGGCGAGTACGGCGACATGGCGAAGCTCAACGGCGAGAGCACCTGGGTCGCGGCGAGCAGCGACGTCGCGTCGCTGCGGCAGATCTTCGGCGCGAAGCCCACCGCCGGTGACATCGACCGACTCGGGCCGACCCAGATGCTGGTCAGCTCGGATACCGCCACCTCTCGGGACCTGACGGTGGGCTCGACGGTGAACGTGCAGCTGACCCGGGGCGACGCGCGGACGTACACGGTCAGCGGCATCTACGAGTCCTCGCAGCTGACCAACCCGGTGACCCTGCCGGCGGAGGCGGCGAAGGACTTCGCCATCCCCCAGCCCATCCAGGGCTTCATCCAGTTGGCCCCTGGCACCCGGGTCGCCGACGTGCAGCCGCAGGTGGAGGCACTGCTCGCGGACAGCCCTGAGGTGTCGGTGGCCGACCGGGCCGCGTTCATCAAGCAGCAGACCGGTCAGCTCGACGGGCTGCTCACCATGATCCAGATCCTGCTGGCGCTGGCCATCGTGATCGCCGTACTCGGCATCATCAACACCCTGGCGCTGTCGGTGCTGGAGCGGACCCGGGAGTTGGGTCTGCTGCGGGCGATCGGCCTGCGCCGGTCGCAGACCATGGGCATGATCACCGTCGAGGCGGTGGTGATCTCGGTGTTCGGCGCGCTGCTCGGCGTGGTGGTCGGCACCGGCCTCGGCGCCGCGGTGGTCGAGGCGCTCAAGGACGAGGGAATCACCGACCTGATCCTGCCCTGGGGTCAGATGGGGGTGTTCCTCGGTCTCGCCGCGATCATCGGGGTGGTGGCCGCGGTGCTGCCGGCGATCCGGGCGGCCCGGATCAACGTCCTGGGCGCGATCGCCCACGACTGACCGGCTACCCCGAGACCCCCGGTGCCGCTCGCGGTGCCGGGGGTCTCGCACGTTCGGCCTCGGCTGAATCGTCCTCCGGGCCGACGCCGAGCTGCCACGATGGCGGTGCCGGCCGGCCAGCGGCCCCGGGCGGCGGTGGCGAGCCGGGAAGGGTGACATGACCGATCAGGACGCGTACCAGCAGGCCCTGGACAACGCCGAGCGCCTGCTCGGTCAGCCGCTCGTGCTGCCGCTCGGCGCCGGCGAGCCCTCGGTGGGGCAGGAATTCCGCCGCCTGGCCACCGTGCAGACCTTCGGTGAGGCATGGCCCCGGGAGGGGTTGGACCTGCGCAGCCGTTGCCTGGTCTCGGTGGCGATCGCCGCCGCTCTCGGCACCCACGAGCCGTTGCGCGGTCAGCTGCGCATCGCCCTGCAATCGGGGGTGACCAGGGAGGAGATCGTCGAGCTGTTCATCCACCTGGCCGCCTACGCGGGCGCCGCGCGGGCGTTCGACGGCTACCAGGTGGTCACGGCGGTCTTCGCCGAGCGCCCCTGACCCGCGCCCGTCGCGGTCAGTCCGTCGCGGTCAGCCGGCCTCGGTCAGTCGGTCGCGCTGGCGCGGTTGACCAGCAGCGCGGCGAGCAGCTCCAGGTCCGCGCCGGTCAGGCTCTCCAGCTGACGTACGCCGGCCATGACGGGCAGCGCCTCCACGGGTACGGCCAGCACCGCCGCGCCGGCGGCGAGCGCGCTGGCCACCCCGGTCGGTGAGTCCTCGATCGCCACGCAGCGGCCGATCGGCACGCCCAGCAGCCGGGCCGCGGTCAGGTAGGGCTCCGGGTGCGGCTTGGCCGCGACGACCTCGTCACCGCAGACCACCGCGTCGAAGCTGTCCCGGCCCAGGGTGTCCAGGGCGATCTCGACCAGCGGCCGGCCGCTGGAGGTGACCAGCGCGGTGGGGATGTCGGCGGCCCGGACGGCGCGCAGCAGGGCGAGCGCCCCCGGACGCCACTGCAGCCCGGTGCGGAACAGCTCCAGGATCCGGGTGTTGATCCACGCCGCGCTGAGCGCCGGGTCACGTTCGGGCTGCCCCAGGTCGTCGTGCAGGATCCGCATCGAGTCGGCCATGCTGGTGCCGACGATCGACCGCCGGGCGGCGATGGAGAGTTCGCCGCCGTAGTCGCGCGCGAGTTCCTGTAGCGCGACGTCCCACAGCTTCTCGCTGTCGACCAGCGTGCCGTCCATGTCGAAGAGCACGGCGGCGGGGTGTTGGCTGCTCAGCGGATCCTCCAGGGTCGTGGCCGACACCGGCGATCCTGCCAGGGTCGGACGCGGCCGGTGGCGGCGGCGGCCGAAGGGGTGATCCGGGCAACCCCGGTCAGCCCAGGTCGCAGGCCTCCAGGGAGCGCTCGTAGCCGCGGAAGAACGACTCGGTGCGCTGCTCGGCGGTGCCGTGCGAGCCTTCCGCGAACCACGGCTGGTCCGGGTCGTCGCCGACCGCCGCCAGCCCTTCTCTGAACTCGTCCAGGTCACCCTCGGCCAGGCTCAGGGCGCCGGAGCGCACCGAGTCACCGAGGTACGCCCCGGCCATGCAGTCGGCCTGCAACTCCTGCTGGATGGTGAAGTTGTAGCGGATGCCGAGCCGCACCTGGACGCCGTGGGCGTACTCGTGGCCGAGCAGGTAGAACACGAAGGCGTCACCGACCTGGCGGAACGCCGCCACCGACCAGGTGACGTCGTAGGCGATGAAGTCGCCCTGCGAGCAGTAGACCGCGTTGTTGCGCGGCAGCGGCTGGCCGCCGCAGGACACCTCACCCGCCCGCTGGTACGGGGTGATCCGGCGGATCGCCTGGAAGCTCTGCCCGGAGGCCTTGAACTGGGCCGCCCAGTACCGCTCGGCGATCGCCTGCGCGTCGGCGACGTCCTGCTCGAACTCGGCAACGCTGGTGGTGCTGTCGGCCCGGGTGGTGCTGGGCCCCGGCGAGGCCGCCGAAGGTCGCTCACCCTCCGGCTCGGCCAGCCCACCGCCGGCGCAGGCTGCCGACACCAGTACGGCGATCAGCAGGCCCGCCAGCGGACCCCACCCGTCGCGTCCTGACCGTGCCCCCACTGCGCCTCCCCTGGTCGTCGGTGCTGCGCTGGCAGTACCCCGACAACACGACCGTAACGCCCACCACCACATTCACGCATGTCGGTGCCGGACGGTTCACATGTGCTGGACGGTTCACGGCGCGGACGTCGGGCGGCCACAATGGGCCGGGGCGGGTGTGTCCGTCCGGTGAGGAGGGTCGTGGTGCACGAGCTGGGCAGCCGTCTGCGCAGCCAGCCTGCCCCGGCGCACATCGTGTGGCGCTCGCTCAACGACCCGTACGAGGCCGGCAGCCGGCCCTGGTTGGAGTTGCGCGACGACGAGGTGCCGCCCCGGGTGGTGGCGGGCAACGCACCGGTGCTGGTGGTCTGGTCGTCGCTGTGGCCGCACCGGCCGCTCGACCGGATCCGCTTCGACCTGACCCCCCAGCCGCCCGGCCAGGGCTGCACGCTGCGCTGGACGCTCACCACGGACGGGGACCTGCCGGGCGAGAGCACCCTCGGGTATCTGCGGCACCGGCTCAACTATCTGATCAACGACCGGCTCCGGCTCTCCTACGGACAGTGACCCGTCAGCCGCTGCTGTCGCGCCCGCGCTGCCAGGTCTCGCCCTGGTCGCCGTGCCGCTCGGCCTCGTACCTCTGCTGCCTGGCCCGGGCGTCCCGGCCGGCGGCATCGTCGTCGGCGGAGCTCAACCGCCCCCGATCACGCCACACCACCACCCCGAACGCCCCACCCGCCACCACAACAAAAACCCCCACCACCACCCACACGGTAGTCATCCCCCCACGCTAACCACCCCCCGCCAACCCCGCGCCCCCGCGCCCTCCCCCGCCCCCGCCCCCGCCCCGCGCGGCGATCATGAGGTTGTTGCCTCGTGGCGCGGCGTGTCGTGACGCTAACTTCATGATCAACCGACGGTGAGGGGGGTAGAGCCGGCGGTGGGGGGCGGAAACCGGTGGGGTGGGGTCGTAGTTTGTCCGGGTGGGGTTGGTGGTTTCGACGTCTCTGGTGAGGCGGCGCCGTCGTGGCGCCGGAACAGGAGGACCACCGTGAAGTACATGATCATGCTTTATGGCTCGCAGCAGGACTACGACGTGCTGTCCGGGCGGGCGACCGACCGGCCGGCCATGTCGGCCGAGCAGATCGCGGCCATGCACAAGCACATGGAGACGTACCACCAGGCGCTCGCCGAGTCCGGGGAGCTGGTCGACGCCCGGGGCCTCAGCGAGCCGGTGCACGCCCGCCGGGTGCAGGTGCGCGAGGGCGCGCCGGTGGTCACCGACGGCCCGTACCCGGAGACGCAGGAGGTGCTGGCCGGTTACACGATCGTGGAGTGCGCCAGCTTCGACCGGGCCACCGAGATCGCCGCTGGCCTGGTCGATCCGGACGAGCCGGGCGGGTACGTGGACGTGCGGCCGGTGCTGGACGGCGTCGAGGACCTGGCCGGCTGACCGGTGCCGGAGATCGTCCCGCCCGTCGAGGACCTGCTGCGCGAGCTGGCGCCGCAGGTCCTCGGCGCGCTGGTACGCCGCTACGGGCACTTCGACACCGCCGAGGACGCCGTCCAGGAGGCGCTGATCGCCGCGGCGGGTGGCTGGCCGCGCGACGGCGTACCGGAGAATCCCCGCGGCTGGCTGATCACCGTCGCGTCCCGCCGGCTGACCGACCTGCTGCGCAGCGAACAGGCGCGGATGCGACGGGAGGACGTCGTGGCGCGGTGGGTGCTGCCCGAGCAGTGGCGCGCCCCCGCCGCCGACCGGCCGCCGGCGGACGCCGACGACACACTCATCCTGCTGTTCCTGTGCTGCCATCCGGCACTCTCGCCGGCCTCGCAGATCGCGCTCACGCTGCGCGCGGTGGGCGGCTTGAGCACCGCCGAGGTGGCTCGCGCGTTCCTGGTGCCGGAGGCGACGATGACCCGGCGGATCAGCCGGGGCAAGCAGCGGATCCGGGACAGCGGGCTGCGGTTCGCCCCGCCCACCGGCCCGGAGCGCGCCGACCGGCTCGCCGCCGTGCTGCACGTGCTCTACCTGGTCTTCACCGAGGGGTACGCGCGCACGGCCGGCCCCGGTCTGCTGCGCGCCGACCTGACCGCCGAGGCGATCCGGCTGACCCGCCTGGTGCGTCGGCTGTTGCCGGACGATCCCGAGGTCGCCGGGCTGCTCGCGTTGATGCTGCTCACCGACGCCCGCGCACCGGCCCGGATCGGCCCGCACGGCGAGCTGGTCCCGATGGCCGAGCAGGATCGCGGCCGGTGGCGGGCCGACCAGATCGCCGAGGGGGTCGCCCTGATCACCGGGGCGCTGCCGCGCGGTGTCGTCGGGCCGTACCAGCTCCAGGCGGCCATCGCGGCCGTACACGACGAGGCACCCAGCGCGGCGGCCACCGACTGGGCGCAGATCACCGCCCTGTACGAGGTGCTGCTGGGCATCTCCGACAACCCGGTCGTGGCGCTCAACCATGCGGTGGCGGTGGCGATGAGCCGGGGCGCGCCGGCCGGGTTGACGCTGCTCGCCGAGCTGGCCGACGACGCCCGGTTGGCCGACGACCCGCGACTGCCGGCCGCCCGAGCCCACCTGTGGGAGCTGGTCGGCGAGCGTACCGCCGCTCGGGACGCCTACCGGACGGCGGCGGCGCGGTCGACGAACCTGGCCCAGCAGCGCTACCTGAACGCCCGCGCGGAGCGCCTCGCAGACGACGTTTGACTGAGCCGACGCCGGTCGCGGCCGTCGCTACGGCCGCGACGGTGGCCGGGTCAGGGGCTCGCGGCCAGGAAGACGAAGGCGGCCAGCAACACCAGGTGTACGCCGCCCTGCAACACGTTGGCCCGGCCCGGCACCACGGTGAGCACCGCGGTCACCGCGGTGAGCGCCAGCAGCGCGAGTTGGGTACCACCGAGGCCGAGCAGCAGGGGGCCGTCCAGCCAGATCGAGGCGATCGCGATCGCCGGGATCGTCAGGCCGATGCTGGCCATCGCCGAGCCCAGCGCGAGGTTCAGGCTGATCTGCACCCGGTCGCGGCGGGCGGCGCGGGCCGCGGCCAGGGTCTCCGGCAGCAGCACCAGCAGGGCGATGATGACGCCGACGAACGCGTGGGGCAGGTTCGCCGCCGCCACCCCGGCCTCGATGGTCGGGGAGACGGTCTTGGCATCGCCGACAACCGCGATCAGCGCCACCAGCAGCAGCCCCAGGCTGACCAGCGCCGCGCGGGTGGTCGGCGGCTTGGCGTGCTCCTCCTCGTCGATCACCCGGCCCTGGCTGTCGACCGGCAGGAAGTAGTCGCGGTGCCGGCCGGTCTGCACCAGCACGAACAGCCCGTACAGCGCCAGCGATGCGACGGCGGCGAAGGCGAGCTGGGCCGGGCTGAACTCCGGGCCGGGCCGGGCGGTGGTGAAGGTCGGAATGACCAGGCTCAGGGTGGCCAGGGTGATCACGGTGGCCAGCGCCCCGCCGGTGCCCTCGGGGTTGAACACCGCCACCCGGCGGCGCAGCGCCCCGAGGAGCAGGGACAGGCCGAGGATCCCGTTACAGGTGATCATGACGGCGGCGAAGACGGTGTCCCGGGCGAGCGACTGGGTCTTCTCCGGTCCGCTGATCATCAGCGTGACGATCAGGGCGACCTCGATCACCGTGACCGCGACGGCGAGCACCAGGGACCCGTACGGCTCCCCCACCCGGTGGGCGACCACCTCCGCGTGGTGTACCGCCGCGAGCACCGCGCCACCCAGCAGCACCGCGACCACCACGATGACGGGTCCGGGCAATTCTCGTCCCCAGGTGGCCATGAGCACCAGCACCGCGAGAACGGGTACGGCGACGGTCCAGTCGGACAGGCGGAAGCGACGGAGGGTGGCCATGCATAAAGAGTGCCAGGTCAGGTGATCATGTGCCCACCATCGACGCAGCCACGTCGGTGTCGGAGGTCTCCCCAACGGTCAAGGGCCGTGATCAGCGACCGCCTTGATGCCACCCGAGCAGGGCTTCCTGCACCCGCCGAAACCGTAACTCATAGGTTACGCTTTGGCGGTGGACGAGGTGGCCGCCGCGATCGCGGACCCGGTACGGCGCCGCATCCTGACCATGCTGCGCGACGAACCGCTGGCCGCGGGCGACATCGCCCAGCGGTTCGCGATCAGCCGACCCGCGATCAGCCGCCACCTGCGGGTGCTGCGGGACAGTGGGCTCGTCCGCGACGAGTTGGTCGGCCGAAACCGGATCTACCGGCTCGATCCCGGCCCGCTCGCCGAGCTGGTCGACTGGCTCGCCGAGCTCGTTGCCGCCGAGCGGTGGGAGCGGCGCCTCGACGCGTTGGAGACCGAGGTCTATCGCACCCGCCGAGAGCGCCGCAGTCGCGGCCCGGCGGAGCATCGAAGGGAGCACACGGCATGACGCGTACACCCGCCGGACGACTGTTCCGCACCGCCACCGGCCACGATCTCGTCCTCACCCGCACGTTCCGCGCCCCGGCGGCGGACGTGTGGGCCAGCCTGACCGATCCGGAGCGCACGGCCCGCTGGTTCGGCCCCTGGGAGGGCGACGCCGCGCCCGGCCGGACCATCCGGGTCCAGATGGCGTACGAGGAGCAGCAGCCCTGGTGTGAGGTCCGCATCGACGCGTGCGAGCCGGAGCAGCGCCTCGCCGTGTCGATGGTCGACAGCTACGGGACCTGGTTGCTGGAGATGGCGCTGTCCGAGACCGACGGCAGCACCGAGCTCCGGTTCGTCCAACACCTGACCAGCGTGGAGGGCATCGCCGAGGTGGGCGCCGGCTGGGAGTACTACCTGGACATGCTCGTCGCCTCCCGGGACGGCTCACCCCGTCCCGAATTCGACGAGTACCACCCCGCGATGCAGCCCTACTACCAGGCGCTTGCCGCCCAGGAGACGCCCGACGCCGCCCAGCACGCCTAGGCCCGGCGGCGCGTCTCCTGGTGCAGCGCCGCGAACTCGGCGGTCAACGCCGGCAACGGGAAGTGCGCGTTCAGGCCACTGGGGTTGGGCAGGACCCAGACCCGGGCTGGGCCCAGCCGATCCGGCTGCGGGCCCAGCCCGGCCCGAGGCCGAGCGAAGGCGATCCGGTACGCGGTCACCCCGAGGATGGCCACCCACCTCGGCTGGTACCGCTCGGCCTTCACGGCCAACCCCGTCACCCCTGCCACCAGCTCCGCCGGCGTCAGCTCGTCGGCGCGGGCGGTGGCCCGGTTGCTCAGGCTGGTGATGCCCAGGCCCTGCCGCAGCAACTCATCGCGCTCCCACGGGTGCAGCTCCCGGTCGGTGAAGCCGGAACGGTGCAGGGCGGGCCAGAAGCGGCTGCCGCGCCGCGCGAAGTGCTCCCCCACGGCGGCGGAGTAGAGGCCCGGGTTGAAGCCGCAGAACAGCACCCGCAGACCGGGACCGATGACGTCCACCAGTCCCCGGCCGGCCGCCGCCGCCACCTCCTGCGGCGTCGGCCGCCGGAACGGCCCCGACCCGCCCACGTCCATACCACCGATCCTGCCGGATGGCCCGACACCCGGTTAGGGCTTCCGACGTCGCCTGGCACCGGACCCGGCGTGCGTCGTCGATCACGACTTGACACCCTCAACGGATGCAGTCAACCGACGACCTCGCCGCCAGCCGCTACGCACGGATGCGCTGGAACACTCCCCTGTCCGAGGAGCACGCGGCGCTGCTGCTGCAACGACTCGACGTCCGCCCCGGCGCGCGCGTGCTCGACCTCGGCTGCGGCTGGGGCGAGCTGCTGCTCAGGGCGGTCGCCGCCGGCGGTGTGGCCCCGGTCGCGACGAGGGGCGTCGGAGTCGACACCGACGACGCCGCACTCGCCCGGGGGCGGCGGCTGGCCGCGGGCCGGTCCCTGAACCGGCACGTCGCCTTCGTGATGGGGGAAGCGGCGGCCTGGCAGGAGCCGGCCGACCGGGTCCTGTGCATCGGCGCCGCGCACGCCTTCGGCGGCACCGGCGCGGCCCTCGACGCGCTCGCCACCGTGGTGCGGCCAGGGGGCCGGCTGCTGTTCGGTGAGGCGTACTGGGAACGTCCCCCCACGACGGAGGTCGAGCAGATCTTCGGAACGGAGGTCACGGATCTTCCGGGCCTCGTCGAGGCCGCCCGCGAGCGCGGCTGGCGGGTCCTGCACGTGAGCACCGCCG
The DNA here is from genome assembly GCF_042897975.1 of Micromonospora sp. NPDC000668. Lineage (NCBI taxonomy): Bacteria > Bacillati > Actinomycetota > Actinomycetes > Micromonosporales > Micromonosporaceae > Micromonospora > Micromonospora sp. NPDC000668. The sequence continues at coordinate 287,611 of NZ_JBIAYP010000006.1, read as the reverse complement.
ACCAACGGGAGTGGGACGACTTCGAGTCCACCTGGCTCGCCGGCCGGCAGGAGTGGCTGCTGAGGTACCCGGAGGATCCCCGCGCGGCGGGGGTCCGCGCGGAACTCGACGACCGGCTGCGCCAGTACGTCGGCGGCTATCGCGGGGTCATTGGCCTCGCCTACCTCGTCCTCGGTCGCTGACGCCCGAACGGCACGTACGCCGGCTGCTGGCCCTGACCACGGTCTGCCTTTGACGCCGGTGGCTACGCTGCGCCTTGCGGAGCGGTCCGCGATGCCGGGCCATTGCTGGGAGCGAGCCTGACGTGTCTGATACCCGGACGTCGCCCGACTCTCGTCTCGCCCTGCACTGGCGAATCCTCATCGTGTTCACCGGCACCGTGCTGGTGTGGCTGTTCCTCTACCACGGCCCCCTGCTCGGCCGTGACTACGACCGCCCGACCCATGTCGCCAGGGCCATCCTCACGACGGTGCTCGTCGTCCCCCTCGTGGTGGCTGCCCGCCGCCTGCTCGACCGCCGCCCCTGGACCGGCCTCGGGTTGCCCTCCCTGCGCACCGGCTGGCGGCGCCTGCTGCTCGGGATGGCCTGCTGGCTCATCCCCGCCGCCATCGGGTTCGCGCTCTGCCTCGGCTTCGGTTGGGTCGAGATCAGCCTGCGCACCTCCGCGACGGACGCCCTGCGCGTGGCGGCGCTGCTGGTCGTACTCGTCTTCCTGTACGAGGCGCTGCCGGAGGAGCTCGTCTTCCGCGGCTACCTCCAGCGCAACCTCGCCACCCGGTTGCCGGCCTGGCAGGCCGTCATCGGACAGGCCGTGTTGTTCACCCTGTTCGGGTTCCTCGTCGGTGCCGCCGCCTCCCTCGACAGACTCCTGCTCTTCTTCGTCTTCGCACTGCTCCTGGGCGGCTTCCGTGTCGCCACCGGCGACATCTGGGCGGGCATCGGCTTTCATCTGGCCTTCCAGACCGTCGCCCAACTGTTCGGAGACGTGGGCGCCGTCTTCGACGTGACCGGGTCCGACGTCCTGGCAGTCGTCGCCATGGGCGCCATACCGTTCTCGCTCGGCTGGATGGCCATGGAACGGCTCCACCGGAACCGCCTGAACTGGCAGGCACGGGATCCGGAGCCGGTCCGTTGACGAGTACGCGAGGGAGAGGTGGCTACCGTGAGTGAGCTGGACGAGTTACTGCGTACGCAGGCCGCGTACTACCGGGCGCACGCCGGCGAGTACGACCAGGCGTACGAGACCAACGAGGAGTTGCGCTCGCTGGAGGTGCTGGCCGCAGGACTTCCTATCGGCGGGGATGTGCTGGAACTGGCGTGCGGTACCGGCCAGTGGACCCGACTTCTGGCAGCCCGTGGCCGGAGCGTGACCGCAGTCGACGCCGCCCCGGAGATGGTCACCAGGGCACGAGACCGGACCATCGGCCTGGACGTGGAGTTCATCGAGGCGGACCTCTTCGAATGGCGGCCGCCTCGTCGGTTCGACACGGTGTTCTTCGGGTTCTGGTTGTCCCACGTGCCGCCGGAGCGGTTCGGCGACTTCTGGAGGCTGGTGGGCGACGCGTTGGCCCCGGCGGGGCGGGCCTGCTTCGTCGACTCGGCCCCGGGTGACATGGCAAACGAGGATGTTCTCGCCGATCAGCCGGTCCCAGCGGTACGGCGTCGACTGGAGGACGGCAGCGCACATCGGATTGTGAAGGTGTTCCGCGACCCGCACGGTCTCACGCAGGAGCTGGAGGGGCTTGGTTGGTCGGCGCACGCGTGGCCGGTCGGGGCGACACTGATGGCCGGACTGGCCGCTCCACCGACGCCGGCCGAAGGGTGACCGGTCGGTTCGCGGGAGGTCAGGAGTCCGCTGGCACCCCGGCTTCGAGCTGGCCGATCATCGGTGCGAGGAGTTCGTTGAGTTCCCGAGTCAGCACCGTGACGGCTCTGCGCGCCGCGGTCGCCACGGAATCATCCGGACCGGCGGGAGCCGGCGGTAGATCATCGAGCGGGACCGGTGCGTCCACCTGAAGCATCGCGCGTAGATGCGGGCTGCGCGTCTGATCCTGCTCCGAGGGTGTCGTGTACTGGCCGAACAACTGGGGCCAGTCCCGCCAACCACGGTCGCGCTGCCACTGCTTGGTCCAGGTGAGCTCAGCCGGCCAGCGGGAAATCACCGTTACCGCGCAGACCATGCTTCCGTCCCACGGGCTTCGCGTGCAGGTCGCCGAGACGATCCGCGGGTGCCACCGGACGAAGCCGGGTGACAGCTCGGTGGCCAGCCGCCACGCTGTCGCCGCGAAGGCGACCGGTGCGATGTCGCCCCAGGTGTCGGTGAACTCGTCGATCCGACCGAGCACCTCAGCCTCGTAGCGACCACGCCCGTCGGCGCCGCGCTCGCGGTCGAACTGCTCGTCCAGCCAGAAGGCGCGCGGTTCAGGCATCCTCATCCCCGTTCAGAGCCGTGGCGTCCATTGCTCCCGTCGGCCCGAGCGTTTGCGCGGAACGCACGACGGTCGGACGGCCGTTTCGAGCCACCCCAACGCTAGCGCCGGCCGCTGCTCGGCGCCGCCTCCTGGCCGGTCACGGTGTTCGAAGGACGTCACCGGCGTCGGCGCGCGGGGGCAGTTGGCCGGACGGCGCCTGCGGAACCGGCATGCGCTGGCGGGGCCATCTGGTCGGACGCCGCGTCGGCGGGTCGGTCGACTGGCGATCGGTGCGGGGCGTGGGCAGCACCAGGCAGACGACGGTGAGCAGCATCGCCGCGACGATGCCGTCGAGCCAGTAGTGGTTGCCCGTGCACACGACAACCAGCGAGGTGACGAGCGGGTGTGCCAACCACAGCCACCGCCAGCGCCGACCGGTCACCGCCATGAGCGCGATGGCGACAGCGAGTGCCCAACCGACGTGCAGCGAGGGCATGGCGGCGTACTGGTTGCTCAACGTGTCCGTGTCGGGTGGGCCGTAGACGGCGGGCCCGTAACGGCTGCCGGTGTCCACCATCCCGGTCAGGGCGGTCAGTCGCGGCGGCGCCAGCGGAACCAGGAGGTGCAGCACCAGTGCCGCCGCGGTGAGCCCGGCGAGCATCCGACGCGTCCAGAGATAGTGCACCGGGTGTCGCACGTACAGCCAGATCAGACAGATGGCCGTGGCGGGGAAGTGCACGTACGCGTAGTAGCCGTTGGCCAGGTGCACCAACAACTCGTGGGAGAGCACGGGATGTTGGAAGGCGGCCTCGTTGGGCAGGTGGAACAGCCGCTCCACCCGCCAGATCCATTCCCCGTTTTCCACTGCGGTCGATCCGCGGTCGGCCCCCGCCACCCGCGCCGCCTTGTAGACGAGGAACAGCGCGGCGACGAGCGCCAGCTCGCGCATCGCCCGACGCAGTGCAGCGGCTCGCCGCCCGGGTGCCGCCGGCCGCGCCGCTGACAGCTCCGCGATATCCACAGACTCCTCGATTCGGTGACGTTCGCTCGTGCCGGGCCTCGCTGGACAGACCGGGGCCGGCCCCCGCCCCCGCGCGGGGGGGGCCCCCGGGGGGGGGCCGGGGGGCCCCCCCGGGGGGGGGGCCGCCCCCGGGGGGGGGGGGGGGGCCCCCGGGGGGGGGGGGGGGGGCGGGGGCCGCCGCGCCCCCCCCCCCCCCCCCCCCCCAAACCCCCCCCCCCCCCGGCGGCGGGGGCGGGGGGGGGGGCCCCCCCCCCCCACCCCCCCGGGCCCCCCCCCCCCGCGCCCCCCCCCCCCGGCCCCGGGTCTTCGGCCCGGCGTCAGCGCCGGTGGGTCGCTCCGCCCTGCGCGGCGTCGACGTGCACCTGGTCGAAGGCGGGAGCGCCGTCGACCGCGTCGGCGGCGACGGCCGCCGACGTGGCGGCGTCCGGCAGGTCGAGGCTGGTCCGCAGGGTGACCGGCTTGAGCAGGAGCGCGGCGATGACGCCGACGACCCCGATGGCGGCGGAGATGAGGAAGATGTGTCCGGTGGCATCGCCGTACGCGGCCCGGACGATTTCCTGGATCTGCTCGGGCAGCGCGGTGATGTTGAGGTTGCTGCTGCCACTCCCGCTGCCGGAGGCGGGGATCCCGGCGGCGGCGAGGTCGTGGGTGATCTGGTCGCCGACCCGGCGGGCGAGGACGGCGCCGAGCACGGAGACGCCGATGGTGCCCCCGAGCGACCGGAAGAACGCGACGCTGGAACTGGCCGCGCCGATGTCCTTGAGCGTGACCGTGTTCTGTACGGCGAGAACGAGGTTCTGCATGGTCATGCCGACGCCGATGCCGACGATGAACATGGCGGCACCGACCAGGACGAGCGACGTCTCGTGGTCGATGGTGCCGAGCAGTGCGAACCCGGCGACGAGGAGGATCGAACCGGCGACGATGTACGGCTTGATCTTCCCGCTCTTGCTGATCAGCCGGCCGGCGACGATCGAGGAGCCGAGCACCCCGGCCATCATCGGGATGGTGAGCAGGCCTGCCTCCGTCGGGCTGTAGCCGCGCCCGATCTGGAAGTACTGGCCGAGGAAGACAGCACCGCCGAACATGGCCATGCCGACCGCGAGGCTGCCGAGAATGGCCAGCGCGGTGGTGTGCTGGCGCACGATGCCGAGCGGGATGACCGGCTCGGCCGCACGCGACTCGACCCAGACCGCCAGGGCAAGCAGGATGAGCGTGCCGCCCACCATTGCCGCGGTCTGCCAGGAGGCCCAGGCGAACGAGCTGTCGACGAAGGAGATCCAGATCAGCAGCAGGCTGACGCCGGCGGCGATCAGGCTGGCGCCCAGGTAGTCGATCTTGACGTTCTCGCGCCGTACGGTCGGCAGGTGCAGGGTGGCCTGGAGCAGGATCAGCGCGATGGCGGCTACCGGCACACCGACGAAGAAGCACCAGCGCCAGCCGAGCCAGGACGTGTCGACGATGAGGCCGCCGAGCAGCGGGCCGCCGACGGTCGCGACCGCCATGACGCCACCGAGGTAGCCGTTGTAGCGGCCCCGCTCGCGCGGCGGGATCATGGCCGCGATCGCCACCTGGACGAGGGCCTGCAGGCCGCCGACCCCGATGCCCTGGAACGCGCGGGCGGCGATGAGCTGGCCGGCGCTCTGCGAGAAGCCAGCAATGACCGAGCCCAGCAGGAAGACCACGATGGCGACCTGGATGAGGACCTTCTTGTTGAACAGGTCGGCCAGCTTGCCCCAGATCGGGGTGGTCGCGGTCGCGGTGAGCAGGGTCGCGGTGACCACCCAGGTGTACTGGTTCTGCGAGCCGTTCAGTGATCCGATGATCTTCGGTAGCGCGGTCGAGACGACCGTGCCGCTCAGCATCGCGACGAACAGCACCAGCAGCAGACCACTGAGCGCCTCCAGCGTCCGCCGATGGGTCATCGGCTCAGCGCCGGCCGTGATGGTGGGTGCGCTCATCGCGCGGCCTCCAGGTTGTCGTGGTTTCCGAGGGCGACCTCAATGTCGCCGGTGAACCGGCCAAGGGCGGCGCTCAGCGCGGCCAGCTCGTCGGGAGTCCAGTCGGCGAGCGCTCGTTCGAGCACCTCGCCGTACCAGCCGTGGGTGTCGGCCAGGGCAGCCTGACCAGCCGGGGTGACCGCCAGGAAGGTCGCCCGCTTGTCGGTGGGGTCGGGCCGCCGCTCGACCAGGCCGTGCGCGACGAGCGCCGCGACGGAGCGGCTGACGGTCGACGGGTCGAGCCGAGTGCGGTGGGCCAGTTCGCGGGCGTGGCAGCCGCTGGAGAGCTGATCGATCTGCACGAGCATGCCGAGCAGGCCCGGCGGAATCGCCGGCCGCTCGTCGGCCCGGCGTTGCTTCAGCAGCCGAACGGTTTTGACCAGGTCGTACAGGCGAAGGCCGAGTTCACGAGCGCCGCTGTCCACGTCTGCTCCCACACGCGAGTTGGTTGCCGCAAGCAAGCATCTACCGATCTTGCCCACTAGGCAAGTTTGCACATTGAGAAGTCCGTCACCCCCACGTACTCTCGGAGCGATGGACGAGACCACCGGGCTGCGGGAGCGCAAGAAGGCGGCGACCCGCCTCGCCCTGCACGAGGCGGCCCTCCGCCTCGCCGCCGAACAGGGAATCGACGCGGTGACCGTCGAGGCGATCGCCGACGCCGCCAACGTCTCCCGGCGGACCTTCTCCAACTACTTCTCAGGCAAGGAACAGGCGCTCTTCCACGGCGACACCATGCGCCTGCACCGGCTGTTGCAGCTGATCCGCGAACAGCCCGTCGACGAGCCGCCGTGGACCGTGCTGAGCCGGGCAGCCGAGCGCCTCACCGAGGAGGTTTTCGGCGGGTCGGAGCCTTCCTGGCTGACCCAACGCCGGAAGCTACGCGGGCACCCCGGCCTGGCCCCACACCAGGTCGCGGCGTACGCCGCGATCGAGCGCGAGCTGGCCGCAGAACTCGCCCACCGGCTCACCGGCGCCGACGTTGCACTGCGCTCCCGCCTCCTGGCCGCGACCTTCCTGGCCATCCTGCGGGTCGCCGTCCAGCACTGGATCGAGCACCCGGGCGACCCGCTGCGGGAGACCGTCCGGACCGCGCTCGTCGCAGCCGCTCCCGCGGCGACCCCCGGAGGCCACCGGACCAGCACCAGCACCGGCACCTAGCGCCGATCTTGGCCGATTCCCCCGCGCGGACGCCCCGTGGACCGTCTCGCCGAGGGCTCCCGTCGCTTCGGTTCGCCCGCAGCTCCGGCTTCCGCTGAGGCGTACGGGGTGTCGGAAAACCCCGGATCACGGGGCGTACCAGTCGGTATTCCGGCATTCGGCGCGATCGGTTAGCGGTGCACCTCAAAGGCCCGGATGCTGACATGTCGGCCGGGCACTCGGTCCGCCGAAGAGGAGCTGCGCGTAGATGGCAACAACGGACAAGGCGTCGGGAGACCGGCTCGGCGCGACACTGATCATGGCATGCCTGGGGGTGTTCGTCGCATACCTGCCAGTGACGACAGTGTCGGTGAGCCTGCCAGCGATTCAACGCGGGCTGAACGCGTCGACCGCCGACCTGTCCTGGGTGTCGGACGCCTTCGTACTGCCGATGGCCGCCCTGATCCTGACCGCCGGCGTCTTCGGCGACGTTCACGGGCGCAAGAAGGTGTTCCAGGCCGGCCTGCTGTTCTGCGCGATCGGCGCGGCCGTCGCGCTGTCCGCACAGTCGATGGCGATGGTCTGGGTCGGCCAGGCGCTCGCCGGTGTGGGAGCGGCCGCTCTGCTGCCCGCCACGCTGGCGCTCATCAGCCACGCCGTGCCGGACCCGAGGAAACGCGGCAAATACATCAGCCTCTGGGCCACCTCCCTGATGCTCGCCCTCGCGCTCGGCCCCCTGCTGGCCGGGGCGATCCTCGAGCACGCGTCCTGGCGCTGGATCTACCTGCCGGCCATCCCGCTCGCGCTGCTCACCGCCCTGATCGCCATTCCGCTGGTGACCGACTCGCGGGCCCCGGGAAAGCGGCACCTGGACTGGCCGGGACAGATCACCGCCGCCCTGGCCATCGTCGCCCTGGTCTTCGCCGTCATCGAGGGCGGCGCCGGCTCGTTCAGCGACCCCATCGTGCTCCTGGCCTTCGCCGTGGCCGCGCTCAGCCTCGCCGCGTTCGTCGTGATCGAGCGGCGTAGCGACTCGCCGATGCTGAGCCCCGCCCTGTTCGCCAGCCGCGGCTTCAACGCCACCGCCGTGATCGCCATGGTCAGTTTCATGGGCGTGATCGGCAGCATCTTCGTGCTCAGCCTCTACCTCGGCCTGGTCCAGCAGCTGTCGACCATGGACGCGGCGCTGCGACTGCTGACCAACACGGCAGTGCCGGTCGTCGTGGGGCCACTGATCGCCCGCCTCATGCACCGCGTGCAGGTGCGCTGGCTGCTCAGCGCCGGCCTGTTCATCGCGGCGATTGCCCTGTACTTCCTCAGCACCGTCGACGCCGACACGTCGTTCGGGCAGCTGAGCTGGCGGCTCGCGCTGTTCGGCCTGGGCCTCGGCGCGGTGCTGACCCCGATGACCGCCACCGCGGTCAGCTCCGTGCCGTTCCCGCTGGCCGGCATGGCCGCCGCGGGCAACAACGCGTTCCGCCAGGTCGGCGGAGCGCTCGGCCCCGCCGTCCTGGGCGCCCTGCTGACCAGCAAGGCGGCCAGCGCCCTGCCGGGTCACCTCACCGACGCCGGGGTCAGCGGGGAGCACCAGCAGGCCGCCACCGCGGCGATGGACGACAGCGGCTTCCAAGCAGTCGCCGTCGTCGACTACGGCGCTCAGCAGGACGGCGCGCTGAACGCCCTCAACAAGGCGTTCCTCGACGGCTTCCAACTGTCCCTGACCGTGTCGGCCACACTGATGGTCATCGCCGCGCTGGCCGCGATCGTCCTGCTGGGCCGCCCGCGCCCGGTGCGCGACCCGCAGCCTGCGGCCCAGCTACCAGAAACCGTCCCGGCCTGACCTCCCCAACCCACAGACGGCGGCGTCACCGGCTCTTACGCTGGTGACGCCGCCGACGATCAGGAAGACCGTGACCCCTTCCCTGGACCAGCTCGACCTGCAACTGCTGCAGGCCCTGCAACTCGACGGTCGCGCCCCGTTCAGCCGAATCGCGGCCGCCCTCGGTGTCTCGGACCAGACCGTCGCCCGGCGCTTCCGCCGCCTGCAAACGAAGGTGGGCCTGCGTGTGCTGGGCATGGCCGACGAGAGCCGGCTCGGCCGCTCCAACTGGTTTGTCCGGCTGCAGTGCACCCCGGACATGGCCGAGCGGCTGGCCGACGCGCTCGCCCGTCGCCCGGACACGTCCTACGTCGCACTGATTTCCGGCGGCAGCGAGGTGGTCTGCGCGATGAAACCCCGCAGCCACACCGTCCGAGACGAACTTCTACTGGGTCGGTTGCCGCGCACCCAGCGGGTGATCGGATTCAGCGCGCACTGCCTGTTGCACCGCTTTTACGGCGGCCGCCTCGGCTGGCTGCAGAAGGTCAACGCCCTCACGACCGAGCAGGAGGCGGCACTTCGACCCCCACCGGTCGAGGCGGCGCCCGGCACCGTCATGATCGACGACACCGACGAGGAACTGCTTGCCGCGCTGTTCCGGGACGGCCGGGCCGGCCTCGCCGAACTGCAGACAGCATGCGGCCAGTCCGAGGACGTGGTGCGGCGCCGCCTCGACCGGCTGCGCGACAGCGGCGTCCTCTACTTCGCCGTGCAGTACTCCCCGGAACATCTCGGCCACGAGGTGGGCGCGCTGCTGTGGCTGACCGTGGCGCCGTCTGCGCTGGCCGAGGTGGGGAACGCGCTGGCCGAGCACGCGGAGGTGGAGTTCGCCGCCGCGGCCACCGGCCGGGTGAACATCATCGCGGCCGTCCGCTGCCGGGGCACCGAGGAACTGTACGCGTACCTGAACGACAAGATCGGCGCTCTGGACGGCATCCGTACCGTTGAGACCGCGCTGATCCTGCGCCAGATCAAGCAACTCGCACTCGCGCCGGGAGCCGTTCCGGACTGAAGAAAACCAGCAACGGTGCCAGCGGAGGCCAGAAGGTCTCCGGCATTGGCCTAATTCCGCCGGATGCTGATCGTGCCTTGACAAGCGGTGGGCTCCACGGTGGACGATTCACCGTGCGAATTCTTGTGGTCGGTGGCAGTGGTCTGATCGGCGCCCATGTCGTGGACGTGCTGCGCGAGCGAGGTCATGCGGCGACCACGGTGGCGCGTACGGCCCAACCGGGTGTCGATCACCTGATCGATGTCTCGTCCGCCTCGATCGACGAGCTGCGAACGCTGCTCGCCGGTCATGACGGCGTCGTCTACGCCACCCGCACGGACGAGCAGCGACCGCTGCGTAAGCCGATCTATCCGGTGTTTCGCCGAGACAACGTCGAGCCGGTGGTGCGCCTGTTCACTGCCGCGCGCCTGGAAGGTCTCACCCGCGGGGTCGTCATGGGCTCCTACTACACCTACTACGACCGGCTGCACCCGCAGTGGCGCCTCGCGGGCCGCCACACGTACATCCGATGCCGGGTGGAGCAGGCCCGGGAGGGACGGGAGGCCGCCGGCCCCAATTTGCCGGTTGCCGTACTCGAGTTGCCCTTCGTCTTCGGCCGGGCCGGTGACCGACTGCCAAACTGGGCGGGCCCACTGGACCGGTGGGCGCGGTCCCGTACACCCCTGGTCGCCCCCACCGGCGGGAGCGCCGCAGCCTCGGCACGCAGCGTGGCCGAGGTCGCGGTGGACGCTCTGGAGCAGCGCCGCGGTGCGGACATCCCGGTCGCTGACGAGAATCTCACCTGGAACGACATGATCGGGCGCATCGCCGAGGCGGTCGGACGACGCCGCCGGGTCGCTCGCCTCCCGTCCGTCGCGGCAAGGGCCGCCCTACGGCTTGGCGGCGCGCTGCAGGCACTCAGCCGCAAGGAATCGGGCGTCAACCCGACCTACCTCTCCGACCTTTTCCTCGCTGAGCTGTTCATCGAGCCGACGACCGGCCGATCGCTGGACCCGGCGCTGCGCGAAACCTTCCCCGACCACGGAGCCGCCTAGCATTCGGTCGGGGCACTGGCTCGTCACACCTCCACCGGCCGGGGTGCTCGTCCCAACTACCGTCGCGGCCCCGCACCACGCCGCCAAGATCCGCACAACTTCAGGGATGTAGGGGTCCCCGCCGCCCGTGAGGCCCCTACATCCCTGAAGTTGCTGCCACGGCGGATCGCGGCGGCACGCCACGGCAGGTGCCCCTCAGCTGAGCTGTTCGGCCAATCCGACGACGATGCCCTCGGGGCCGCGGACGTAGCAGAGTCGATAGCTGTCCTCGTACTGCTCCAGCTCCCCGACGAGTTCGGCCCCGTGGGTACGCAGGCGGGCAATCACGTCCTCGATGTCATCGACGGCGAACATGATGCGACGAATGCCGAGCGTGTTCGCCGGTGCATCCTTCGGCTCGGCGCTGATCGCCTTCGGCGTGTGGAACATCGCCAGCTCGACTCGACCGTGACCGTCCGGGGTCCGCAGCATCGCGACGTCCTGTCGGACGCCATCGATTCCGATGACACGCTCCACCCAACGGCCCTCGATCGGCCCCTTGCCCTCCAGCTCCATGCCGAGTTCGACGAAGAACGAAATAACAGAGTCAAGGTCTTCGACAACGATGAGGACGTTGTCCATCCGCTGGATCGCCATGCTGGATCTTCTCCCTGGTGTGGTACGGCCACCGTAACCGCATCCTCCCCTGAGACGGAGCCGCCCGGCCGTTATCGACATCCTTCGCGACGCCTTCTTGGAGCTTCCTGACGTGGCAGGGCCCATCACGCGCCGGTCGCGCACCCGTCAGGCGTGGGTGACAGATCGACGCGGCGCGGCGTGCGGCGCCGAGCGTCACTACAGATCCATCACGCGCTGCGACGCCCGGTCAGCGGCAGATCGGTACATCCAGGAGCGGCGATGCGTCGGCCGGCTCAGAAGCCTCGAAAAGGGGATGCTCCGGCAGCGAGACGGTGACGGCGTCGACGACGAACACGACCGGGTGCCTGTACTGATGCGGGTAGGCGCGAGGATAGCCGGCTTCGATTGCCGTATCGCTGAGGTCAATCAACGTTCGATCCTCAACGAACTCGACACCGGCCACGAAGCCCTCTTCTGTGGGGCTGACGATCTCGTCCTTGAGCCGCTCCCAGATACCGTCGTCGCGAAAGTCCGCGCGTACGACCGGAACACACCACGTCTCTGGCAGATGGGCCACGGGCACAGCGTAGCGAGACCGGACGTTACCGGGATGACACGAGCCTCGATTGATCAACTAGCTAGCCAGGACCGGTGGAGAAGGTTCCAACGACAGCAATGCCGAGGATCAGCGCCAACCCGCCGACCCAGCCTGCCATCAGCCCCAGGCTGAAGCGTGGCACTCCGAACCCGGACGAGATAAGGAAACCGCAGCCCAGCAGGAATCCCTGCCCGACGGCGAACATACATAGCATCATCCAAAAGGCGGCAAACCCTCCCCCGCCGTCCAGGTCCTTCGTACCGGCGTCGTACCAGTCATAAGGGAGCCATGCCGCGCCGATGGCGAGCCCATGGCCGAGCATCGCCACCGCAATGCCACCGATAGCCGGCCACCAACCGGGGCGAGTCTGCGCCCCGAAGCCGCTTCGCATCTCTGCCACACGCACCCTCACTTAACCGCCGCTCCAAACCACCGGGGCAGCCCGCAGCAACTCGACAAGATCGCAGAAGCTTGGCCGACGCTAGCTAGGGAACGCAACCGTCATCCCGTATGCCATCGATTCGCCCATTGGAGAGCGGGGCCGCCGCCCGGCCCGCCAGGTCAAGCGAGCCTTGACGCATGTTCGGACGCTGGCAGGTGGATATGGCCTACCGCGATCACCTACTGACCGCGGCGAGCCGGGTGAAAGTACAGGTCAGAGCACTTGCCCCGATTATTTGGCGTTGTATTGGCTCCGCCGGGCAAAGGCATCCGAACTGGACGAGACACGCTCAAAGACGCCAAGCCGGACCTGGCAGACTGCCGCCGTGCCGTCTGAACCGGAATCGTGGACCATCAAGCACTTCTCGCGGGCCAACCCAGTCGGCCCCGGCCAGGAGAGCGTCCCGGCACTGCTGCGCCGCATCGCAGACAGCATCGAACAACGGCCCGGTATCGAGGTCCAGGACGTCGTCCTGCAAAGCGAGGTCACTGCTGACGGAGACTGGTGGTCGGCCACCGTTTTCTTCCATGATCCGTCGCCCTAACAGAATCCGGCGTACAGGTCGGCCCGTCCGTCGCCCACCAGGCCAGCCGCCTCTATGTGGTGGCTGACCTGCTGTCTCGTCGGGTGCTGCTGGTCGTCCTCGGTTGTCCCTGGTCGGCGTTTGACGGCCCGGTGACGGCCCAGACGGCCCGGTTACGGCCCACAACCAGCGTGGGCTGCGGGTAGGCCGGTGGTAAGGATATTGACCGCACGGCCTCGTTGCTGATCCGCTCTACAGTCCGGCCATGAACCGTCGACGGCCAAGCCGAACCTTCCTGCGGGTGTTCTCGATGTTCGGTCTGATCTTTGCGGTTGCCCTCACGGCGCTAGCCACATGGTCAATCGCAGACGAACATCGGGGATCAGAGGCAGCGGCTGAGGTGCTGGACGTCGAGCATCGCGGAGCAAGAACGTTCCTGACAGTCCAGTTCACTACAGACGGTGGCGAGGTGTGTGGATCGACCCTGCGCGTTACGGTCGACGGGAACCGGGCTGTGAGTGTCGGTGAGCGCATCCGCGTCCACTACGCAAAGAGCGACCCTTGCCTGAGAGTGCGCGAGCCTGGCGATCAATCCGGGTGGGCGATCATCCTTGGCGCGATGGTACTTCTGATCACCTTTGCCATCCTGACCTACGTTGCGTGGCGGCGGCCTCGACCTCCGCTTCCACTCCGCTACGCGGGTATGCCCTGACGAGACGGACGAGGTTGGGTTGACCCGGACCCGCCCGCCAGACGTTGAAGCGGAACTTAGACCGGCCCTCTCGTGACCTGCGGCAACCTGGTCGGCGCGCTGGCCATGCCCCTCTTGGGCTCACGTCATTGCTGGCTCGTTGTCGACGTTTCACACTGACTTGTGCCCCGTGTGTGCCCGGACGACTCCTTGACCCCCAGGCAACCAACACAGCCCGATGACCTGGAACGCCACCAGCGCTGACCTGCTCCGATCGTCCTTCGGCATCCCTGCTCGTCCGCTGGCGTCCGGCCCGGTGGTCACCCAGTTAGTCACCCAACTCCTGCGTGGGCAACACTTCCCGGCCAATCTCCACGAGGTCCCCCGACGCCCGTACACCATCGATGAAGCGGCGGAAGATTGGCCACGGGATGAACCAGTCTCCGTGCATTGTCAGCGTCACTTGGTGTGCTGGCGAGGGAACGAAGGGGCCGCCCTCCGGGGAGGCGTCTGGGATTTGTAGGTCGATGTAGTCGTTGTCCTCGGCTTCCGGCTTGACCTCGTACAGCTCGTAGCACCACGAGTCGGTCTCACTGAGATGGAAGCTGTTGACCTCGAACTGCTTGTCGTCGTGGTTCCAGACGTTGAGCGACAGCGGGAACGGTTTGCCACCGGGGAAAGCATCGCGCTGCTCCTCCACCAGGTCACCGCTGGACTCGACCATCTCGATCAGCTTGCGCAGGATCGGCCACGGCAACTGGCCTCCCCCGAGGTGGACCAGGGCGTGTTGAGCTGGCCGCGGCGTGAACGGTCCGTCGTCCGGCGTCGCGTCGGGGATGACGATGGCGACGTATGGGCCGGCCCCGGGGGCCCCCGTCAGACCGGCAAGCTCGTACTGCCAGGCGTCGTCGGGCAGGCTGTAGTACGAGTTGACCTCGTACAGTTTGCCGTCGTGGGGCCAGACCTCCATCTCTGGATGATCTCAAAGCCCGTCCTGGCGGCCTTCCGCAGGTGCGCCTGGCGCGATTCGGACCAGCGACCAGCTGCTTAGAAGTTGGACGGTCAGCTTGGGAATCGGGTTGATCCGCACCGTGGGTAGCCGTGCTGCCTTGCGGGTGAGCACGGAGCGCTCAGCTTGCGGCTGCCGGGGTGCCGCTATGGACCGGTGTTGACCGCTGCATCGGGCACACATCGGGCACGACGACCGCTTCGGTGCGAAAGAACGATCGCGGCTCAACGGCATGCCAGGATGCGCTTGCACCGGCCGCGGCTTGCCACACGCCTCATACCACCGCACGGTCCGCTCCGAACCTCTTTGTCCGTACCTCGTTGCACACCGCCCGCAGGGTGCTACGACTGGCCGATAGGCGAAAACCGCAGCGCCCAGTCCAGCGCGCGCGGGTTGGTCCTCGCGCGCGGACCGTTCGCTCACCGTTCCGTGGCGCAGGGCGGCGCCTAGCGCACTGGACCGGTCGGCAGGACGGGGCGAATCGGTAGTGGGGACACGCGAGCTGAAGCATCTCCTGCACAAGGGTGAGGAGACGCACCGAGCGACGTTCCTGGAGCTCTTCTTCGACCTGGTCCTCGTCTTCGCGCTCAACCGGATCACCACTCGGGCGGTCGGGGATTTCGCCGCCGACCCCGGCACACTGGGCGTGATCTTTAGCGACGTCGGCAAGACCCTCGTCCTGCTGCTCGCCCTTTGGGCCATCTGGCACGTCACGGCCTGGACCACCAGCCGGTACAACCCCCGCCACGAGGCGATCCAACTCGTGGTCATCGTACGGCTGTTGGCCGCCATGGTGATGGGCGTGGCGATACCGGGGGCGTTCACCGACCGGGGCCTCGCCTTCGCCGCCGCCTACGTGACCGCACAGGTGTTCCATCCCCTGGTCCTAGCGATCATGCTTCGCGGTTCGGAGCGGCAGAATCTCAAGCTGCGGATGCTGATCACGTTCAGCGCCACCGGCATCTTGTGGATCGTCGGGGCGCTGGTGCCACCGGGGTGGGGCCGAGGAGCGCTTTGGGCGCTTGCCCTGGGCATCGAGTTCGGGGCCGCGCGATTCGGCTGGCCGGTGCCCGGCCTGGGCCGCTCTCCGCTTTGGAAATGGGAAATCCAGGGCGAGCATCTGGCCGAGCGCTACCAGTCGTTTTTCCTCATCGCCCTCGGCGAGTCGGTGCTGGTCATCGGCCTAACCTACAGCGACAACAGCTTCAGTGCCGGCCGGACGATCGCGTTCGCAGCGGCGCTGGCCACCACGGTGCTTATCTGGCGAATCTACTTCTACCGGGCCGGCCAGGTCCTGCCGGAGGCGGTGAGCAAGAGCAAGCAGCCGGCCAGGTTGGGCCGGTCGACCGCCGACTCACACATGATCATGCTAGCCGGCATCGTGACGACCTCCATTGGCTACGAACTCACCATCGACCATCCGTACGGGGAGGTGCCACCGCCCTGGCTAGCGGTGGTCCTCGGCGGGCCAGCGCTGTTCATGGTCGGTCGGTCGCGCTTGGAGTACGAGGTGTTCGGCCGAGTATCGCGCGCCCGGATCGTCGTGCTGGTCGTGTTGGTCGCTCTCTTCCCGCTGTTGATGCCGACGAGACCGCTGGTGGGACTCGTCGCCGCCGCCCTGGTGCTCGGCGGGGCGGCAGTCGCCGATTGGCGGCGGGCGCGAGGGGCGCCGCCCGAGCCAGCCAAACCAGGCAAATAGAACTCTGGCGTTTCTAGGGTGTTTGGACTGCCTGTCGCCCTACCTGAGCCGGCAGGACGTGCCCGTAGGTATCGGCCGTCATCCGGATTCTGGGGTGCCCTAGCAACTCCATCACCGTCCGCAGTTCCTCGCCCTAGTCGAGCAGGAACGTCGCGAAGGCGTGTCGCAGGTCGTGCAGGTGCAGCCAGTCCAGGCTCGCCAGGCTGCCTCGGCAATCGACCGGCTGTTGGGCGAGGAGGGGACGGCGTGACGGCTTGCTGCACGAATGGCTGTACTCGGGACCGAGATCAACCGGTGTTTGTGCTGGTGGAGCCCAGGGGACTCGAACCCCTAACCCCTGCCTTGCAAAGGCGGCTCCACACAGTTGATGCTTGCTGATCAATGCCGACGACTGGTGTTGTCGTCCGGGACTTTGCTGTCCCGTACCAACGGTTGACGGCTGTTGTCGCGCGTCTCGCTGACTTCCTGCTGACTGACGACCGTCAGGGCTCAGCCCGACGGGCACCCTCGTCCAGCCCCGCTCGCCTCGCCCGGTACGATCGCGGGCTTGTTCACACTGCAGGGAGCCCATGATATCCGCGTGCGGCCGCCCCGGCAGTTCCCATGCTGAGAGTAGGTTTCGTCAATGGCATGCCGTATCGGTGAGCTCGTGCTCAAGTGCCGCGACCCCGAGGTGCTGGCGCGGTTCTGGTGCGAGGTCCTGGACTTCATAGTGCTCGATCGCGAAGAGGGGGTCTACATCGAGATAGGCCCGCGCGAAGGGTTCGGCGGCCCGCAGCCGACGGTCTTCCTCATCCGCAACGACGAGCCGAAGAACGGGCATGCCCGGCTGCACATCGACGTCAACCCCACCGACCGCGATCAGGACGCCGAGCTCGAGCGCCTCCTGGCCGCCGGGGCCAAACTCGTCGACATCGGTCAGCCTGCGGATGCGTCCTGGCACGTCCTCGCCGATCCAGAAGGCAACGAGTTCTGCCTGCTCAAGCGCCGCCTCGACCCACTCTGACGGCCCTTGCCCAAACGATCGACGCAGCCGCCACCCCGCAGCCGCCGACAAGATCTGGCGACCCCATCAATAGCTGGGGGGCCGGGTGGATGCTCGACCCGCCCCGTGTCGCATGCGTGTTGGTGAGGCATTGACCCAGCCAGCGGAACCTCGCCATCCCGTCGCCGTCGACCCGCCCTTGTGGGAGCGGGCCGCCGTCGGGGCCGCCACGTCAAGACGGCCTTGACGCACGGACGGAAGCTGGCGGTCCCGGCGGCGGTCTGCTCGGCTCGCCCCGGGTCTTCGGCGGTGGGATGGCGCTACCGCAACCACCCACGGACCGCGACCCGCCGACGGAGCCCCGGCCATCCTGGAGCCGGAGCGCCCCCGCCGGAGGCGCACTAGCCGCAACCCCGCGACCGCCGCCAGCTCGCCGACGCGGCCGGCATGCGCTCCCTTACGCCGCGCGGGCACGTGGCCGCGCGGCCCGGCCGGCTGCCGGCCCACCCCTCACTCGTCAACGATCTGTCGTTCTGCGGCGGCCCACCGGGCTTCCCGCTGTCCGCGCCAGCCGCCGGGCGTCAGGCGTGACGGCCGCAGAGCGACAGCGGCGCGGCCGGCGCGCGCCCAGGCGGCGGCGCGTGCGGCCCGTCAAGGGCCGCCTTGACCTACCTCGGCCACGCCGACCCGGGATTCACTCTGCGGACCTACACACACCTGCTGCCGACGACCGTACGCGCCGGGCCATTGATGCGGCGTTCGGTGAGAACCAGGCCGCCGAGGACGGCCCGGAAGCCGTTGACGGCCTGGAGACGGCATGATCATGATTCAGCGGCCTTCCGGGCGACCTGAAGTGCAGGTCAGGGCACCTGCGGCCGTTACTTGGCGTTGAAGTAGCTTGCCTCCGGGTGGTGGACCACGATGGCGTCAGTAGCCTGCTCCGGCATGAGCTGGAACTCCTCAGACAGCTCCACCCCGATCCGCTCCGACCCGAGCAGCTCCACGATCTTCGCCCGGTCTTCCAGGTCCGGGCAGGCCGGGTAGCCGAACGCGTACCGGCAGCCCCGGTAGTCGTTGCGCAGCAGGCCGGCCAGGTCCGCCGGGTCGCCATCGGCGACCGTGCGACCGTCGGGCAGGGTCAGCTCGGCGCGGATGCGCCGATGCCAGTACTCGGCGAGGGCCTCGGTGAGCTGCACGGAGAGCCCGTGCACCTCCAGGTAGTCGCGGTACTCGTTGCGGGCGAACAGCTTGGCCGCGTACTCGCTGACCGGCTGGCCGACGGTGACCAGCTGCAGCGCGACCACGTCGAGCTGGTCGCCCTTGGGCCGGAAGAAGTCCGCCAGGCAGAGCCGCCGCTCCTGCCGCTGCCGGGGGAAGGAGAACCGGGCCCGCTCCGCGTGCCCGTTCTCGTCCAGCACCACCAGGTCGTTGCCTTCGGAGTACGCCGGGAAGTAGCCGTACACCACGGCGGCCTCCAGCACCTGGTCGGCGATCAGCCGGTCCAGCCAGTAGCGCAGCCGCGGGCGGCCCTCGGTCTCCACCAGCTCGTCATAGGACGGTCCGTTGCCGCCCCGGGCGCCGTTCAACCCCCACTGCCCGCGGAAGGTCGCCCGCTCGTCGAGCAGCGCCGCGTAGTCGGCCATCGGCACACCCTTGACCACCCGGGTGCCGAAGAACGGCGGGGTGGGCACCGCCACGTCCGCGGCCACGTCGGAGCGGACCGAGGAGTCGTGCAGCTCCGGCAGCGACTCGGTGACCATCGACCGCTGCCGTTCCCGGCGGGCCCGACGGGCCGCCAGGGCCGCCTCGCGTTCCGGATCGATCACCGGGGCGCCGCCGCGCTTGGCGGTCATCACCCGGTCCATCAGGGACAGCCCCTCGAACGCGTCCCGCGCGTAGTGCACCTGCCCGGGGAACATCGACCGCAGGTCGTCCTCGACGTACGCCCGGGTCAGCGCCGCACCGCCCAGCAGCACCGGCCAGCGCTCCGCGACGCCGCGGGTGGCCATCTCGGCGAGGTTCTCCTTCATGATCACGGTGCTCTTGACCAGCAGCCCGGACATGCCGATCGCGTCGGCCCGGTGCTGCTCGGCGGCGTCCAGGATGGCGCTGATCGGCTGCTTGATGCCGATGTTCACCACCTCGTAGCCGTTGTTGGACAGGATGATGTCGACCAGGTTCTTGCCGATGTCGTGCACGTCGCCGCGTACGGTCGCCAGCACGATGCGGCCCTTGCCGCCGTCCTCCGCGGTCTCCATGTGCGGCTCCAGGTAGGCCACCGCGGTCTTCATCACCTCGGCGGACTGGAGCACGAACGGCAGCTGCATCTGCCCGGAGCCGAACAGCTCGCCGACCACCTTCATGCCGTCCAGCAGGATGTCGTTGATGATCGACAGTGGGGCCCGGCCGCCGGCCATCGCGGCGTCCAGGTCGGCCTCCAGGCCGTTGCGCTCACCGTCGATGATCCGCCGCTTGAGCCGCTCGTCCAGCGGCAGCGCCGCCAGCTCCTGCGCCCGGCTGGCCCGGGCGCTGGTCACGTCGACTCCCTCGAAGAGCTCGAGGAAGCGCTGCACCGGGTCGTACCCCTCGCGGCGCCGGTCGTAGACCAGGTCCAGGGCGACCTCGCGCTGCTCGTCAGGAATCTTCGACATCGGCAGGATCTTGCTGGCGTGCACGATCGCCGAGGTCAGCCCGGCCTGTACGCACTCGTGCAGGAACACCGAGTTGAGCACCTGCCGGGCCGCCGGGTTGAGCCCGAAGGAGATGTTCGAGATGCCCAGGGTGAAGTTGACCCCCGGGTATTGGCGGGCGATCTCCCGGATCGCCTCGATCGTCTCGATGCCGTCGCGGCGGGTCTCCTCCTGCCCGGTGGCGATCGGGAAGGTCAGCGCGTCGATCAGGATGTCGGCGCGGTCCATCCCCCAGCGGCCGGTCAGGTCGTCGATCAGCCGCGCCGCGACCCGGACCTTCCACTCCCGGGTACGCGCCTGCCCCTCCTCGTCGATGAGCAGCGCCACCACCGCCGCGCCGTGCTCGCGGACGACCGGCATCACCCGCGCGTAGCGGGAGTCAGGACCGTCGCCGTCCTCGAAGTTCACCGAGTTGACCACGCACCGACCGCCGAGCATCTCCAGCCCGGCCTCGACGACGCCCGGCTCGGTGGAGTCCAGCATGATCGGCAGCGTCGACGCCGTGGCGAACCGGCCGGCCAGCTCCCGCATGTCCTGGGTGCCGTCACGGCCGACGTAGTCCACGCACAGGTCGAGCAGGTGCGAGCCGTCGCGCGCCTGACTGCGGGCGATCTCCACGCAGGCCCGCCAGTCCCCGGCGAGCATCGCATCCCGGAACGCCTTGGAACCGTTGGCGTTGGTCCGCTCCCCCACCATCAGCACCGACGCGTCCTGGGCGAACGGCACCGGGTGGTAGACCGAGGAGACGCCCGCCTCGTGTTGCGGCTCGCGGGCCGTGGCGCTGACGCCGTGCAGCCGCTCGGACAGCACCCGGATGTGCTCCGGGGTGGTGCCGCAACAGCCGCCGACCAGCGACACGCCGTACTCGGTGATGAACCGCTCCAGCGCGTCGGCCAACTCGACCGGAGTGAGCGGGAAGTACGCCCCATCGGCGGTCAGCACGGGCAGGCCGGCGTTCGGCATCACCGAGAGCGGGATCCGCGAGTGCTGCGACAGGTACCGCAGGTGCTCGCTCATCTCCGCCGGGCCGGTGGAGCAGTTCAGCCCGATCAGGTCCACCCCGAGCGGCTCGATCGCCGCCAGCGCCGCACCGATCTCGCTGCCCACCAGCATGGTGCCGGTGGTCTCCACGGCGACGTGGCAGATGATCGGCACCGGCTGGCCCAGCTCGGCCATCGCCCGCTTCGACCCGACCACCGCCGCCTTGACCTGGAGCAGGTCCTGGCAGGTCTCGATGATCAGCGCGTCCGCGCCGCCGGCGATCAACCCCGCGGCGTTCTCCTGGTACGCGTCACGCAGGGTGGCGTAGGCGGCGTGCCCGAGGGTGGGCAGCTTGGTGCCCGGACCGATCGAGCCGAGCACGAACCGGGGTCGCTGCGGGGTGCTGGCCGCGTCGGCGGCCTCCCGGGCGATCCTGGCCCCCGCCTCGGACAGCTCCCGGATGCGGTGCGGGATGTCGTACTCGGCGAGATTGGCGAGGTTGGCACCGAACGTGTTGGTCTCCACACAGTCCGCGCCGACGGCCAGATAGGCGTCGTGCACCCCACGCACCACGTCCGGCCGGGTGACGTTCAGGATCTCGTTGCAGCCCTCCAGCCCGTCGAAGTCGTCAAGCGTGAGGTCCGCGGCCTGCAGCATCGTGCCCATCGCACCGTCGGCGATGAGGATCCGGTCGGCCAGCACATCCATCAACGAAGTCCGCACCCGTTCAGGTTAGTGCGGGCTCCGCCGTACCAACTGCCCTCCACCCCCGATCCCATATTGTGTCAGGGGGATCACCTGTCCAGTTCGCCACTGTATGACCGCTTGACGGTCTGCCCGACCGGCGCGGCCGACGGGCCGCACCCCCGCCCGCCACGTAGGCTGACGGACGTGAAGCACAACAGGGACACCGCCGTGCCCGACGGCCCGATGACCGGGTGCGGTCCCGGTGCCGGCTGCGACGAGCAGGGTGAGGTGACGGCGTGACCGAGTTCGACGGACTGCCGGTGCTGCGGTCCCCGGTGGCCATCGCCGCGTTCGAGGGCTGGAATGACGCCGCCGACGCGTCCACCGCTGCCGTCGAGCACCTCGAGCAGGTCTGGAACGCCCGGCAGGTCGCCGAGCTGGATCCGGAGGACTTCTACGACTTCCAGGTCAGCCGCCCCACCATCACGATGGCCGATGGGGAGACCCGTCGGGTGGAGTGGCCGACGACCCGGTTCATGGTGGCCAGCCCGCAGGGCACCGAGCGGGACGTGGTGCTGATCCGGGGCATCGAGCCGAGCATGCGCTGGCGGACGTTCTGCGAGCAGGTGCTGGAAATCTGCCACAGCCTTGAGGTGGAGCGGGTGGTCCTGCTCGGCGCGCTGCTCGCCGACGTGCCGTACACCCGGCCGCTGCCGATCAGCGGCAGCGCGTCCGACGCCGAGGCCGCGGAGCGCTACCAGCTCACCCCCACCCGGTACGACGGGCCGACCGGCATCGTCGGCGTGCTGCACGACGCGTGCACCCGCGCCGAGGTGGACGCCGTCTCGTTCTGGGTGCACGTGCCGCACTACGCCAACAACCCACCCTGTCCGAAGGCCACCCTCGCCCTGCTGCACCGCGTCGAGGAGGTCGTCGACCTGCCGGTGCCGATGGCCGACCTGGCCGAGGAGGCCGCCGAGTGGGAGCAGCGGGTGCGCAGCGCCGCCGAGCAGGACGCCGAGCTCGGCGAGTACGTCCGTGAGTTGGAGGAGCGGGTCGGCGACGAGGGAATCACCCCGCTGACCGGTGACGAGATCGCGCAGGAGTTCGAGAAGTACCTGCGGCGCCGGGGCGGCTCAGCCGGCCCCACCGCCGGTTCCTGGTAGCGACTCCTACCCCGTCTCGTGCGGGCCCCGGACCTGTGTCCGGGGCCCGTTTTCGTGTTTGCGGTCCTGTTTTGGCGTGTCTGGGGTGGCGGCGTCACACCCGCTAAGGCATCCTAGGAACCTAGCTGTGATCAAGGAGGCGGATGTGCAGATCAACCCCGGGGCCGCCGAGTTCCCGCACCGACAGATCGCCACGCAGCTCAAGGCCCAGGTCCGCCGCGGCGACTGGGGGCCGGGCGAGCGACTGCCGTCCATCCCGGCCATCGCCGAGATGTTCGGCGTCGCCAAGCAGACCGTGCAACGCGCCGTCGACCAACTGCGGGTCGAGGGCATCCTGATCACCAAACCCGGATCCGGTACGTACGTCCGGGGCACCCGCCGCCGGCTCAACCGGCTCTCCCGCGGCCGGTACGGCGGCTTCCGCGGCTACCACACCGATTTGGCGGCCCGGTACCGCCAGCAGCTCGTCTCGGTCGGCCGCTCCCCCGCCCCCGCCGAGGTGGCCGACGCGTTCGGGGTGCCCGACGGCACTGACCTGCTCTGCCGTCGGCACCTGGTACGCACCGACGACTCCCCCGTCGAGGTGGGCGCCTCCTGGTTCCTGCCCGCCGACACCGCCGGCACCTCGCTGGAGCGCGCCGAGGCGTTCGGTCGACCGCTCTACCAGGAGGCCGAAGAGGCCACCGGGCGGCGCTACGTCTCGGCCACCGACACGATCAGCGCCCGCCAGCCCAGCCGGGAGGAGGCCGAGACCCTCCAGATCCGGCCGGACACGCCGGTGCTGCACCTGCTGCACGTCGCCTACGACGGTCACCGCAAGCCGATCGAGGTCGCCCAGGCCACCTGGCCCGGCCCGATGACCACCCTCACCGAGGAGTACCAGGTCCCCGGCCCCACCCCCGACCCGGAACCCGACCCCGGCCTGGTCCTGGGCTAACCCTCGCAGACCGGCCTTTCGCCCGCGCGCCGCGCGCCATCGGGTCGATCCCGGCCCCCGGCCGCTAGCGCCCGGTTAGAAGACCAGCAGCCGGGCGCGTCAACGACGGGGGCCATCCGCACTGTTGAGCGTGATACCTGAGAGTCATATTGATACCTCACAGTCATCACGCTCAAAAGCACACCCGCCCGCCGAGCGGCGGCGGCCTCCTAGGTCTGCGCACTTTCCGGGAAAGTGTGGCCTCGGTGCGTCGGCAGGCAACACTTTCCGGGAAAGTGCGCGGCTCAACGCCGGTCGACGTGGGGCGGGCGGGTGGGCGTGATGTCCGGTTCGGGATCGAGCCCGAGGGTGTGACGCGCTCGGGCAGATCGCCGGTTGAGTCCCGGTTGTGGGGCGGACGGGTGGGATGGGGTTGTCGGCCCGTGGCGGGCTGGGGGTGTCGTCCCGTTTGGGGTGGGCCGTCCCGTGGTCGGGGCCACCCTCAGCGTGGAATCGGGGGCCGGCCCGGGTCGTTATACCTGGCATGCGACCGTGGCCCCCTGGCCCGGTGCGCGGCAGCCGCCGGGAACACCGGCCAGGCCGCCCCGGTTACATCCCCCTGTAGCCAGCCGCCAGCCGCCGGGAACACCCGCCAGGCCGGCACGGTTACATCCCCCGTAGCCAGCCGCCAGCCGCCGGGAACACCCGCCAGGCCGGCACGGTTACATCCCCGGAACCCCGAGCAGGTCCCCACCGATCGCCGGACCGTTCCCCCCTTCTTGAACTTCCTTGACGCGGCACCCCCCTGCCGCGTGCACCCCCGATGCAGAGGAGCACGCCATCATGCGTACCGATCTGATTCGTAAGACCGCTCTGACCGCTGCTGGACTCGCCTTCACCGGCGGTGCGATCGCCGGTCCGGTGACCGCTGCCTACGCCGCGTCGGATGCCAAGCCCGCCAGCCAGACCCAGTCGGACCGGAAGCCGTCGGGTGAGCGTCAGCTGGGCGTGCGCTACGAAGCGCAGCCGAACTTCTACTACTGCGGCCCCGCCGCCGCCCGCAACGCCCTGTCCGTGCAGGGCAAGGACATCAGCGTCGACGCCATGGCCAAGGAGATGGGCACCACCGAGGCCGGCACCAACTCCATCAACGACATCACCCCGGTCCTGAACAAGGAAACCGGTAAGAACGACGCCTACCGCAGCGTCGAGATCAGCACCCCCAACGCTGACAGCAAGCAGACCGACAAGCTGCGCACCGACGTCGTCAAGACCGTCGACGACGGCCGGGCAGTGGTCGCGAACATCGCCGGCACCAGCGTCGACACCGACGGCACCAGCCACTCCTTCGAGGGTGGGCACTACATCAGCGTCGTCGGCTACCGCGACAACGGCAACATCGTCAAGATCGCCGACTCCGCCGACCCGAACCAGGCCTCCTACGAGGTCACCGTCGAGCACCTCGCCGACTGGATCGCCACCCGCGGCTACGCCACCAGCTGACACCCAGCAACCAACAACGAAGGGCCGGACCCCACCAGGGGCCCGGCCCTTCGTCACGTCCAAGTCAGGGACAGGTGGGCGCGCGGGGGCCGGGCAGGTGTTAGAGGCGGATGCCGAGGAGGGCATCCACGGTGTTGGCGAAGAGGGCCGGGGCGTCGGGGTCGTCGGTGGCGCCGGCGAGGGTCGCGTCCGCCCATCGGTCGGCAACCGCCAGGGCACCAGGTGTGTCGAGGTCGTCGGCGAGCCGCTCGCGTACCCCGGCCAGCAGCTCGGCACCGGACGGCCCGGCGGGCGCGGCGGCGGCCCGCCGCCAGCGGCCCAGCCGCTCCTGCGCCGCGCTCAGCAGCTCGTCGGTCCAGGTGCGGTCGCTGCGGTAGTGCCCGGAGATCAGCGCCAGCCGGATCGCCATCGGGTCGAGCTTGTCGGCGCGCAGCCGGGAGACGAAGACCAGGTTGCCCCGAGACTTGGACATCTTCTCGCCGTCCAGGCCGATCATCCCGGCGTGCACGTAGTGCTGGGCGAACGGCGCCTGGCCGGTCAGCCGCTCGGCGTGCGCGGCGGACGCCTCGTGGTGCGGGAACAGCAGGTCGTTGCCGCCGCCCTGCACGTCGATCCGGTCGCCGAGCAGGTTCAGCGCGATCACCGCGCACTCGATGTGCCAGCCCGGGCGGCCCGGGCCCAGCTCCCCGCCCGGCCAGGACGGCTCACCCTCGCGGGCGCCGCGCCACAGCAGCGGGTCCAGCGGGTCGCGCTTGCCGGCGCGGTCCGGGTCCCCACCGCGCTCCGGGAAGATCTCCAGCATCTGCTCGCGGGTCAGGTTGGACTCGTAGCCGAACCGGGGCGTGGAGGAGATGTCGAAGTAGACGTCGCCGGTGCCGTCGTCGAGCCGGTACGCGGCCCCGTCCTTGAGCAGCACCTCGACCTTGTCGGCGATGTCCGGGATCGACTCGACCGCGCCCACGTAGTGCGCCGGCGGGATGATCCGCAGCGCCTCCATGTCCTCCCGGAACAGGGCCGTCTCGCGCATCGCCAGGACCACCCAGTCCTCGCCGTCCCGGGCGGCCCGCTCCAGCAGCGGGTCGTCGATGTCGGTGACGTTCTGCACGTAGCGCACCGGGCGGCCGGCGTCGCGCCACATCCGCTGCACCAGGTCAAAGGTGATCATGGTGGCGGCGTGGCCGAGGTGGGTCGCGTCGTACGGGGTGATGCCGCAGACGTACATGCTTCCCGCGTCGACCGGCTCACTGGGGTGGACACCCTGCCGCGCCGAGTCGTACAACGCCAACGGCTCGCCCCTGCCCGGCAGCCGTGGCACCTCGTGTCCCGCCCAAGACTCCATGGCCTCAGCCTAGCCAGCCCTAAGGCGACCCCGTGCCGCCCCACGGGTGATCAAGATGACAGTGGATCACATGGGCGGCCAGGGCACCGCCGGCCAGTCCTCCGGCGGCTGCGGGAAGCGGCCGGTCTGCCGCAGCCCGTCGACGCGGGCGGCCAGCTCGGCGATCTCGCTGATCGTCAGGTGGTCGGCCAGCTCCGCGCCGAGCGCTCCGGCGACCTGCCCGGCGAGCCCGTCGAGCATCTCCACGGCATCCGCCGGCAACTGCTTCCCGGCCCAGCCCCAGAGCACCGTGCGCAGCTTGTCCTCGACGTGGAAGCTCACCCCGTGGTCCACGCCGTAGATCCGGTCGTCGGCGCCGACCAGCACGTGGCCGCCCTTGCGGTCGGCGTTGTTGATCACCGCGTCGAGCACCGCGAGCCGGGCCAGCCGGGGGTCTTCGGCGTGCGCCAGCACATACGCGGCGCCGTCGTCGTCACGGGCCGCGGCGATCGGGAACCAGCGCGGTGGCAGCTCCTCGGCGGGCACGAACCCGACCAGCGGCTCGGCGTCCGCCGGCTCGTCGATCCAGAGCTGGCAGGAGCCCGGGCCGAACGGGCCGTCCCGCAGCACGGTGGGTGGCACCAGGTCCCAGCCGGTAGCCCGGGACACCAGGTACGCCGAGACCTCCCGGCCCGCGAGGGTGCCGTCCGGGAAGTCCCAGAGTGGGCGCTCGCCACGGACCGGCTTGTAGACGCAGCGGGCGGAGAGCCCGTCCAGCGTCAGGATGCCGCGGAGGGTGGTGTTCGACGCGTCGACCAACCGCCCCTCCAGGTCGAGCGTGCCGTCGCGCAACAGTCGCAGCGCGGCGTCGCCGTCCTGGCGAGGCTGGAGGCCGGACGAGGTCACCGGTGATAACCGTTGTGCCGCGGGCAGAGGTGCCCGGCGGGGTCCAACGGCTGGCCGCAGAGCGGGCACGGAGGCCGGCCCGCGTTCACGACTCGCCGGGCCCGCTCGATGAACTGGCGGGTGGCCTGCGGGGTGAGCCGGACCCGGAGCCGGTCCAGGTCCTCGTCCGGCTCGTCGTCCTCGTCGTCGTCCTCGTCCTCGTCGTCCTCGTCGCCCAGCTCGACTTCGGCTTCCACCTCACCTGCGGCGATCGCCTCGATCACCACGGTCGCGGTGTCCACGTCGAAGGCCAGCCCGAGGGTCCCGACCCGGAACTCCTCGTCGACCGGAGTGTCCAGTGGCTCGTTGTCGCCCACGACCGGCGCCAGCTCGGGCAGGTCCACCCCGAAGCGCCGTTGCGCCTCGGTGAGTAGCTCCTCCAGCTTCTCGGCGAGCAGGGACACCTGGACCTTCTCCAGCGCGACGCTGACCAGCCGGCCGCCGCCACGGGCCTGCAGGAAGAACGTGCGCTCCCCCGGCGGCCCGACGGTCCCGGCGACGAACCGCTCCGGCGGTTCGAAGGCGTGCACCTGGTGGGTCATACCCACGACCCTATCCGGCCCGCCATGGCATCGCGCACCCCACCGACGCGAATCACCGCGCGGCCCGCCGCGCCCGGCGCACCGGGCCTCGCACCCGGGCGTGGCGGACGCCGGCCGGTCACCGGCCCGCCCCCGCGCCGCCGCCGACCGGCGCGTCGGAGTCGGCCGCGCCGGCCGCCCGCGCCGCCCGGCGGCGCCGCTTGCTCGGCGGCGGCACCAGCCCGGCCAGGTCGCCCCCGGTGTCGTTGAGCCGCACCAGGAACGGCCGCAGCGTGGTGTACCGGATCGCCGTCACCGACGCCGGGTCGGCCACGATCCGCTGAAAAAGATCCAGGTGTACGCCGAGCGCGTCGGCCACGATCGCCTTGATCACGTCGCCGTGGCTGCAGGCCAACCAGATTGCCTCCGGACCGTGCTCGGCCGTGACCCGGGCGTCCCAGGTCCGCACCGCCGCGACCGCCCGTGCCGCCATCGCTGCCATCGCCTCCCCCTCCGGGAAGACCGCGGCGCTCGGGTGCTGCTGGACGACCGGCCAGAGCGCCTCCTTGGCCAGTTTCTTCAGTGGCTGACCCTCCCAGGCTCCGTAGCCGCACTCGATCAGCCCCTCCTCCACCACCGGGGCCGCCTCGGGCAGCGCCAGCTCCAGGGTCTGCCGGCACCGGATGAGCGGGCTGGTCACCACCGCCGCGAGCGGCACCGGCCGCAGCCGCTCGCCGACCGCGGCCGCCTGGGCCCGGCCCGTCTCGTCCAACTCGACCGGCTGGCGGCCGGCCAGGCCGCCGTCCGCGTTCGCGGTCGTCCGGCCGTGTCGCAGAAGCAGAAGGGTCGCCACGGGGACCACCCTATGACCTGCGCCCGACCGGGGGCGCCGCCCTCCGGCGTGCGCCAGGTCCGCGCCGCCCGGTGCCGTCTCGGCGCGAAAACGGCAGGAGACGCCAACACACCGGTAAAATACCTAATGCCTGGCTTGTCCGGGTCCTCGCCTGGAGGGTGTGTGGACTGCGATGGGGGACTCGGCATCCGCGCGGCCCTCGATCACGTCGGACCCGCAGGACGTGTACCGGGAGTTCCGGCACCCGATCCTGGTCCTCGCCGTCACCACCGGCATCGCCGGCTTCGTGGACGCCTTCGCCTTCCTGCGCTACGGCGCATTCGTCGCCAACCAGTCGGGCAACGCCGTCCTCCTGGGCATCGGCCTGGCCGGAAGACACGCCGCCTGGCCCGAGTCCGCGGCCTCACTGATCGCGTTCGCCGCCGGGACGGGCGTGGTCTCACAGGTACGAGCGGCACGGAGCCGATGGTCGCCGTCCTTCCGGGGACTCGCCTGCGCCGTGGTCACGATGGCGCTCTGGGCGGCGCTCAACGCCCTGCTCCACCACGGTCGGCAGGGCGGGCTGCCACGGATCGCGCTGGCCGCCGCCGGCGGCTTCGCCATGGGCGCGCTGGCGACACTGTTCGTCCGCACCGCCGGGATCGCCACCGCCATCACCTACCAGTCGGGCACGGTGGCGAAGATCGGCGAACGCATCGAGCGGTGGCTCGCCGGCCCGGGCACCGGCCGGCGGCGGGCCAGACAGGGCACCCTTTTCGGGCTCCTGGCACTGACCTGCTACGCCGCCGGCGGTGGCCTCGGAACGGTGGCGCAGGGACAACCGCTCTGGGTGCCGGCCTGGGGGGCGCTCGCCCTGTCCGCCCTGTCGCTCCTGGTCCGCTCCGGACGGTCCGTGAGGTGACGGAGGCTGGCATCGCCCCCGTACCGACGTGCACCGGCTCAGCGCACGTCCGTCGCGAGTTGGACGTCCTGCACGAAGCACTCCGACCGCTCGGCGCCGTACCGGCCCAGCACGTCCAGCACCGCGGACACCGCCTCGCGCTCCACCACCACCTCGACCCGCGCCCGGCCCACGAGATCCTGGTCCTGCCAGTAGCCCCGGGGCAGCGATCGAGCGGTCGGTTCGGCGGTGGAGACCGTGGCGTCGAAGACCACGATGGAGGTGGCTCCCGCTTCGACCAGGGCATCTCGTAACTGCCGCGTGGTCGGCAGCAGCGTCGGATCGACCGTCGCGGTGACCAGCCGGGGGTTCTGGACCGGCCGGGCGGGTCGTTCGGCGCCGCGCTCCCGTCCAGGCCGGCGCCGGCGCTGCGGTGCGCCGGTGCCGTTGAGACCTGCCACGCCGCCCAGGTGGTACGCGTCGGCGTCCTGCTGGGCGTGGTCGAGGTTGTCCTGCACCTCGGCGGGGGCACGGAGCCCGATGACGGCCTGCACGGCGGCGGCGATCGCCCAACTGAGCACGAAGGAGAAGACCACCACGCTGACCACGCCGACGATCTGGTGCCAGAGCAGGGATCCGCCGCCGCCGAAGAAGAGACCGTCCTTGCCGAGCGGGTTGACGCCGCTGTCGCCGAAGAAGCCGACCAGCAGCGAGCCGAGCATGCCGCCGACGAAGTGGACCGCGAGGACGTCCAGCGCGTCGTCGAGCCGGAGCAGGTACTTCAACCGCAGCGCGAAGTGGCAGACGATTCCGGCGATCGCTCCGATGGCGATGGCAGAGATCGCGTTGACGTACCCGGCGGCGGGGGTGACCGTCGCGAGCCCCGCTACGGCACCGGAGACGCCGCCCACCACGGTGCTGTGGCCGTCCTTCACCCGCTCGGCCACCAGCCAGACGAGCATGCCGGCCGCGGCCGCGAGATGGGTGTTGATCACGGCCTGGGCGGCCAGGCCGTTGGCCTGGAGTCCGTCCCCGCCGTTGAAGCCGAACCAACCGAACCAGAGGATGCCGGCCCCGAGGATGGTCAGCGGGATCGAGTTGGGCGGGGAGGCGGTCCGTGGCCAACCACGGCGACGCCCGACGACCAGCAACGTGCCCAGCACCGCGGCTCCCGCCGAGGCGTGGACCACCATCCCACCGGCCCAGTCCTGGGTGCCGAACCGGGCCAGCCAGCCGTCGGGGTGCCAGAGCCAGTGCGCGACCGGTGCGTAGACCACGATGGACCAGATCGCCAGGAAGGCGACCCAGCCGGCGAACTTCAACCGGCCGGCCGTGGCCCCGGTGACGAGCGCGGGGGTGATCACCGCGAACATCATCTGGTAGGCGACGAACGCCAGGGTCGGAATGGTCACCTGGCCGGCGACCACGTGCAGGTGTGGCGCGGGCGGGACCTTGAGATCGGTCAGGCCGAAGAGTTCGAGGTTACCGAAGAGGCCGGTGCCGGCGTCGTCGCCGAAGGCGATGGTGTAGCCCACCAGCACCCAGGTCAGGCTGACGACCCCCAGCGCGATGATGTTCTGCTGCAGCATCGCGAGCACGTTGCGGGTGCGGACCATTCCGCCGTAGAAGGCAGCCAGGCCGGGGGTCATGAACAACACGAGGCCGGTGCACACCAGCACCCAGGCGGTGTCGCCCGGGTTCACCGCGTCCTGAGCGAGCACGGAGCTCACCTCTCCTCTCGGTACGGTCAGACGGAGCGCTGCACCGTCGAGACGACGGTCTCCTTGGCGCGTTCGTGATTGGGCACCGGCGCGAAGTGCCGCTTGGGCAGCAGCAGCAACCAGGTGGCGATGTTGAACGGCCCGGTCAGCACAGGGATGGCCAGCGGGGTGAGGACGGTCGCCAGGGCCATCTGGACGAAGAGCGTCAACGCGATCCCGAAGAGGGTGTAGACGGTCACCAGCGCGCCGGGGCGGTGCAGCACCGCGCCCACGGCGATCGCCGTCAACACCGCGTTGAAGCCGAACAGGCCCTTGTCCAGCGAGGTCGCGTCGGCGCCGAACCAGAGCGCCAGTAGGGTCGCGCCGACGGCGCCGACCACCGCGAAGAGCGCCGACCAGCGGGAGTTGACCAGCAGCGCGACCAGGATGATCAACCCGCTGACCCAACTGTTGGTCAGATAGACCTGGGACACTCCGCGGAGAAAGGTGGGGACGAGGTCCCAGTCGAAGCGGCCACCGGTCAGCGGCCCCTCACCGGGAAACATCGGCTTCAGGTTGGTCAGCACGGTGAACCGGTCGAACTGGTACGCGGCCAACAGCAGCACCCAGGTGGTCAGCACGAACGGCATGGTGAACGCGGTCAGGCCCCAGGTCTTGAAGATCGCGTTCAGGGCCAGGGTGACCACCGTCGTGGCCGCCGCGCCGAGCACCAGGTAGAGCCACATGAGCGGCCGGTCATCGAGAAATGTCGGGACGGCGATCCCGGTCAGCAGCGGGCTGAAGCCGAACAGCCCCTTCCGCAACGAGGCATTGTCCACCCGGAGGGCGACGGCCGTGGCGGTGCCGACGACGAGACCGAGGACCGCTCCCCCGAAGATCCGTGGTTGCCCGTTCTCGAACGCTCCCCAGGCCACCGCGACGAGGATGAGCAGGCCGGTGAGCGGGTTGTTCTGCAGCACGACCTGTGCGGCGCCCCGCAGGCAGGCGTCGACGAACCCGACCAACGGGTTGCGGTCACCCAGCCTGTCCCAACCCTCGGTCACGCTCGTCACGGCAGTCTCCTTCGCTGCGTCATCGCCAGCTGAACGCTGGCGGGAAGGTCCGCCCGGTCACCTCTTCGCGGGCGGCCACGCAGAAGGCGCGTACGGCGGCACGAACCGGCTCCGTCTCCTGCCCCAGGACCTTGAAGATGAGCCCCGCGTCGTTCGGCAGCCGACTGACGGCGCTGGTCAGCGGCGTCTCCTCGTCCCAGACTGGTGTCGAGGTCCGGGCGAAGACGTGGGCGGCCCGCTCGGGGTTGGTGAGCAGCACGACGTTGCCGAAGATGTGGAACCGATCCATGACCCCGACCCGCGCCACCGGGAACTGCCCGGGGGTCACCACGAACTTCTCCACGAACAACTGCCGGCCGTCGGGTCGCTCTGCGCGCAGCGAACAGGAGAAGAGGTCGTAGGCGAAGAGTTCGCCGTCGCGGTAGTACTTCCGGCCGGGCTGCAGGACCTCGCCGTAGAGCATGGTGGCGCTCTCCGGCAGCCGCACCTGAGTGTCGGTGATGAACCGGCTGCCCCGGTACGGGATCACCGGCTCCGGAAGGAACTCGAGGTAGGCGTCCTCGGAGAGGGTGAACCGCTGGATCTGCGAGCCGTAGTTCGCGTCCATCTCCTGGATCTTGGTGGCGGCCTGGGTCACCAGGTGCGCCTGGCTGCCGGGTGCCAGGTCGACGTCCATCCGCAGGCGGTCACCCTGCAGCACGCCGCCGGAGGTGGTGAGGATCATGACGCAGGGCAGCTCCGGCATCTCCTCGTCCCAGTAGAGCGCCCGCTGGACCAGCAGCGGTGACTGCCGGTAGAGATCGTGCAGGATCGTCCGCTCGCCGCGTCGCTCGAACCCGAGGCGCAGCACACCGACCTTGCCATTGGACGCGGCGGGCAACTGGGCCGGTTGGTCCTGGTACGGCTCCAGTTCCCGCGCACTGTCCAATGTGATCATGCGACCACTTCGGCGTCGAAGAGCGCGTAGCGGCGGATCAGCGAGACGAGCTCGTCGATGCCCTCGCCCGTCTTGCAGTTGGTGAACACGACCGGCTTGCCGTTGCGCATCATGTCGGCGTCGCGCGCCATGACGTCGAGATCGGCGTCCACGTAGGGCGCGAGATCGGTCTTGTTGATGACGAGGATGTCGGACTTGGAGATCCCCGGGCCGTTCTTCCGCGGGATCTTGTCGCCGGCCGCGACGTCGATGACGTAGATGAAGTAGTCGACCAGCGCGGGGCTGAACGTGAGGGTGAGGTTGTCCCCGCCGCTCTCGATCAGCACCACGTCGCTGTCCGGGAACCGCGACTCCATGTCCTCCACGGCGGCCAGGTTCATGCTCGGGTCCTCCCGCACGGCCGTGTGCGGGCAGGCCCCGGTCTCCACCCCGAGGATCCGTTCCTCCACCAGGACCCCGGTCAGGGCGCGTCGTACGTGCTTCGCGTCCTCCGTGGTGACGACGTCGTTCGTGATCACCAGTACACGCAGTCCGTTGTCCACGAAACGGGGCACGACAGCCTCGATGATCGCGGTCTTACCGCTGCCCACCGGGCCGCCGACGCCGATACGACTTGCCGACTTCATGATGTGACCTGTCCTTCTGGGAGACGTTTTCAGGTTCAGGAAGATGTGGATCGCGGAAGTCGGTTCTCAGCTCATGAACATCCGCACGTGGACGTGCTGGTGCGCGGCGGCCAGGACATCGGTGTGGGGCCCGAAGGTCTGCATGTCGTCGAGGTCCGCGGTGCGTACGTCGCGGTAGTCGTCGGTGACCTTCTCGTTGACCGCGAAGAGGATCGACTGCGCGTCGAGGTGGTCGACCCGCATCAACCGGATCGCGGCACTGAGCACCGTCGAGGCCGCGCCGTACTGGTGGGCCGCGAAAGCGTCCTCTTCGGGCACCCCGAGGTCGGCGAAGACCACCCCGAGCGCGACCGGATAGGTGACCGGCGCGCCGGTCGCCGACTCGCTGAGCCGCTTCTTGAGCAGGGTCTCCCCGACGATCCGGGTCGCGGCTTCGGCCAGCTTGCGCCCCATGCGTACGGACATGATCCGCATCTCTTCGTTGATCTTGCGCAGGTGGACGGCTTCGTCCGCGCGCCGGATCCGGTCAAGGTCCCCGTTGGTGGCGGCACGGTGCCCGACGAGCAGGGCGACACCGTCCCCGGTGGCGGCGAGCCGGGTGACCGTCCGGACGTAGTCCTGGAGGGTCGTCCGGTCGTGGACCACGCCGTGTTGGACGGCCATCTCCAGGCCGTTGGAGAAGGAGAAGGCGCCGACTGGGAAGACCGAGTCGCCGAACTGCAACAGCTTCAGGGTTTCGTCCATGGTGCGCACGTCCGGCCCCATTCAGTTGAGGTCGGCGGGGAGATGGGAGTGCGGCGTCGAGTCGGCGCCACCGAACAGCCGCCGCGACTCGTGCGGCGCGAGATACGCGATGACCTCGGTGCCGGGGACGAACTCGTGGGTGATCCCGGTGAACGCGTGGGTGCGCATCACCGAGTCCATGACCTTGCGGTCCACGGTCAGCGGGACGTACATCCTGGTGCCCTTGACCACGGCCGGCCAGTGCTGGTTGCCGATGGCGTGACCGAGTTCGACGGCCGAGCGGATGAGCAGCTCGGCCGACTCGCCGCGCAGCTTGTCGAGGTGGACCACCATCACCTCGCCCAACTGCACCCGGGCCACCACCGCCGTGGCGGTCAGGTCGTCCCAGACGAGGACGTCGCCGTCGCGCAGCCGGACGCCACGTGCCAACGCGACCGACAGCTCCGCCCCGGAACTGGTCATCTTGCGGATGCGGCTCTTCTGGGCGTCCCACTGGTCGAGGACCAGGTCGTCGATGCGCGCTTCCCGGAGGCGGAGCGTCCAGTCCGGCTCGTTCATGTTGCCCAGCACCGTCTCAACGAGCACGGGCCTCTCCTTTCGGTCGGTGTGCCGGGACCAGGCGGGGGCGAGACGGTCCCGACGGTGTCAGCTGAAGAAGTAGAGCTGGCTCAGGGGCAGAGTCCTGGCCGGTGGCACGGTCGCGTGGACGCCGTCCATCTTCACGGCGAAGGTCTCCGGATCGACTTCGAGCTTCGGAGTCCGGTCGTTGCGGACCATGTCGCGCTTGGTGAGGCCCCGGGTCCGGTACACGGGCATGACCTGCCGTTGCAGGCCGAGCTGCTCGGCGACGCCGGACTCGTGCGCGGCCCGGGACACGAAGGTCACGCAGGTCTTGGCGAGCTGGCTGCCGAACGCGGCGAACGACGGCCGGTAGTAGACCGGCTGCGGCGTCGGCAGCGAGGCGTTCGGGTCACCCATGATCGACCAGGCGATCATGCCGCCCTTGAGGACCAGCTTCGGCTTCGTACCGAAGAAGGCCGGCTCCCAGAGCACGAGGTCGGCCATCTTGCCCGGCGTGACCGAGCCCAGCACGTGCGAGATCCCCTGGGTGATCGCCGGGTTGATGGTCATCTTG
The DNA here is from genome assembly GCF_042897975.1 of Micromonospora sp. NPDC000668. Taxonomy (NCBI): domain Bacteria; kingdom Bacillati; phylum Actinomycetota; class Actinomycetes; order Micromonosporales; family Micromonosporaceae; genus Micromonospora; species Micromonospora sp. NPDC000668. Next base: position 251,874 of record NZ_JBIAYP010000006.1, on the reverse strand, counting down.
GCCACGTACCGCAGCACCCGGAAGTTGTCGTTGGCGCTGGAGTCCTCGGCGAGCTTGCCGCGGACCGTCTTCATCTGCCCGGCGAGCTGGATGGTCCGCAGCCAGGTCTCGCCCACGCGCCCCATGGCCTGCGAGTCGCTCTGCATCATCGAGATGACGCCCTCGTCGAGCAGGACGTCCTCGGCCGCGATCGTCTCCGTCCGGATCCGGCTCTCCACGAAGGCCACATCCGAGGGGACCTGCGGGTTGAAGTTGTGGCAGACCATGATCATGTCGTACAGCTCGGACTGGCTGTTGATGCCGTAGGGCACCGTCGGCGTGGTCGAGCTGGGCAGCACGTTCATCTGACTGGCGATCTTGATGACGTCCGGCGCGTGTCCACCACCGGCGCCCTCGGTGTGGAAGGTGTGGATCGTCCGGCCCTCGAACGCGGCGATGCTGTCCTCGAGGTAGCCGCTCTCGTTGAGAGTGTCCGTGTGGATGCTGACCTGCACGTCGAATTCGTCGGCGACGTCCAGGCAGGCCCGGATCACCGCCGGCGGCGCACCCCAGTCCTCATGGATCTTGAAGCTCGGCGCGCCGGCCATGATCTGTTCCACCAGCGGTGCACGGCCGGTGCTGTTGCCCTTCGCCATCAGGCCGATGTTGATCGGAATGGTCTCGAACGCCCGCATCATCGCGTGGATGTTCCACGGACCGGGGGTGATGGTGACGCCGTTGGTGCTGTCGGTCGGGCCGGTGCCGCCTCCCCACAGGGTGGTCACGCCGTTGCTCAGGGCGGCGTACGCCTGGAACGGGGTCACCAGGTGCACGTGCGTGTCGATGCCCCCGGCGGTCAGGATGAGGTGCTCGCCGGAGATCGCCTCGGTACCCGGACCGGTCACCAGCTCGGGGGTGACCCCGTCCATGATGTTCGGGTTGCCCGCCTTGCCGATGCCAGCGATCTTGCCGTCCTTGACACCGACGTCGGCCTTGATCACGCCGAGAGTCGCGTCGACGACGGTCACGTTCGTGATGACCAGGTCCAGTCCACCCTGGGCGTTGGTGTACTGGTTGTTGACCCCCATGCCGTCGCGCAGCGTCTTGCCTCCGCCGTACATCACCTCATCGCCGAGGACCCGGAGATCCTTCTCGATCTCGATGTGCAGGTCGGTGTCGCCGAGCCTGATCTGGTCGCCCGTCGTGGGGCCGTACATCCCGGAATACTCTTGCCGCGAAATCTGGCTCATCGAATCATCTCTCCTGCCCGAGGCTGGCAGCCCTGCGGGATAGTGGATCTACTGTTTCTTGCCCGTGGGGTTGTCCTGCTCCGGGCCGAACTTGAAGCCCCGGGTCTTGGCGTTGTGGATCGCCTCGGTCCGGTCCGGCCGGTAGCTGGGAGTCGACTCGCTGCCGGTCCACCCCTGCACCAGGCCGTTGAACCCGTACACGCGCTGCTGGCCGCCGAAGGGAATGAGCTGCACCGTCTTCTTGTCGCCCGGCTCGAAGCGGATGGATGTCGTCGCCGGGATGTTCAGCCGCCTCCCGAAGGCCGCCTCGCGGTCGAAGGCGAGCATCCGGTTGGCCTCGAAGAAGTGGAAGTGTGAACCGATCTGGATCGGCCGGTCACCGGTGTTCTGGACGACGACTTCGGTGACCGGCCGACCCGCGTTCAGCTCCAGCGGCTGGTCGCTCAGCACGTAGCCGCCGATGGGTCGCACGTGCTTCGAGTTGGGGCCGGGATGCTGCTTGGCCATGTCCTGCTCCGCCTTCCTGGAGATCGCGTCCTGCGCCTATCGGATCGGTGAGTGCACCGTGACCAGTCGCGAGCCGTCGGTGAAAACCGCCTCGACCTGGATCATGGGCAGCATGTCCGGCACGCCCGGCATCACGTCGTCGGCGCTGAGCGTGCTGCGCGCCTCGTTCATGACCTCTTCGACGGTCTTGCCGTCCCGGGCACCCTCCAGCGCGGCGGCGCAGATCACCGCGACGGCCTCGGGGTGGTTGAGCTTGACCCCCCTGGCCTTCCGGGCGTTGGCGACGATGGCCATCGAGAGAATCGTCAGCTTGTCGAATTCCTTCGGTGTCAGATGCACTGTCCTGGTCCTTCGCGACTGTCGGTCGGGAGCCGCCAGGCCGCCGAGCGGACTCGCCACAGGGCGAGCGCTGACACTCGACCCAATATGGCCTTCTTTGTCCGAGAGACCCGTTATGGGCGGCTTCGGATCGAACGTACGCTTCAGCCCTGCGCCGTGGGTCAGAAGCCGAGAATCGCGCCCCCGTCGTTCAGGCAGACCGGTCGTCGGCCCGGTGCGGGCGACGACCACGACCGGTCTGCCACATCTGTTGGATCTCTTCGAGGGTCCTGCCCTTCGTCTCCGGCAGGTATCGCCAGATGAACAGGAAGCCGAGCACACAGGTGCCGGCGAAGAGCGCGAACACACCCGACCTCCCCAGGGCATCGAGCATGCTCAGGAAGAACTGCGTGACGAGGTACTCGGTGCCCCAGTGCGTAGCGGAGGCGATCGCCACGCACTGGCCCCGGATGCGACCCGGGAAGATCTCGTTGATGACAGTCCAGGCGGTCGGTCCGATCGACATGGCGTAGAACGCCACGAACATGACCACGCCGACCAGCAGGAAGATGCCCGCGTCGGTGGGATGGTGCCCCGTCGCTCCGGCCGTCTGCGCCGCCGGGTCCATCTTCGCGAAGCTGACGCTGACCACCGCGAGCGAGACCGCCATGCCCAGCAGCCCGACCAGCAGCAGCGGCCGACGACCGAGCCGATCCAGGAAGGCGACCGCGACCAGCGTGAAGAGGGAGTCGACGCCGCCGATCGCCCAGGTGGTCGCGGCCAGTTGCGCCTGCGGGGTGTGGAACCCGGCGGCCGAGAAGATCGGGTCCGCGTAGTAGATGATCCCGTTGATCCCGGTCAGTTGTTGGAACAGGGCCAGGCCGACACCGAGCGCCAACGGGCGCCGCCACCGTGTCGAAAGCACCTCCCGCCAGCCCGCCTTGCCGGCCGTGAGACTCTCCTCGATGGCGTGCAGCCGCTGGGACACCTTCTGCTCCGGGACGGTCGCCTTCAGCGAACCCTCCGCCCGGCGCTTGTCCCCCCGTCCGAAGTACCAGACGGCCGAGTCGGGGATCACGGTGGTGACCAGGGCGAGGGCCACCCCCAGCAGCATCGCCGCCCCCAACAGGTAACGCCAGGAGGTGCCCGCCTCGAACAGTTCGTCGGCCAGGTAGCCGATGAAGATGGCGAAGGTGGTGGAGAACTGGTAGACCGCCAGGAGGCTGCCGCGAATCCGTTCCGGCGCGGCCTCCGCCGCGTACATCGGCCCGGCGACCGAGGCCACCCCGATGCCCACCCCGAGGATCAACCGCGCACCGAACATGACCCCGATCACGGGCGCGGACGCCTGCAGGACCGTGCCCACCGCGAACGTGGCGGCGGCGACCCAAAGTGCTCCTCGGCGACCGATCCGGTCCGCGAGGTGACCACCGAGCAGCGCGCCCACCAGCGCCCCGGGGGTCACCCAGCTCGCGGCCACCTCGACGGCGAAGGTGTTCGCGTGGAAGGTCTGGCGGATGTCCCGGAGCGCCCCGCTGATGACGCCCTGGTCGTAGCCGAAGAACGCGCCGGAGAGCACGACGATCGAGACGACCGCGACGAGGTTGCGTCTCGGTGGCCTCCCCCGCCCGCGCGTCCCGCCGGCGCTGGCAGTCACGGTCGCCCCCCTCTGACGCGAGCCACCGGCAGGTCCCATCCGGGAGGCAGCCCGATATCGAGAGGATAGGTGCGCTAGATCCGACTTGTGTCGAATGATCGAAAGGCCGGGTACGGTCACGGCTGCCGGCCCCGACACGGACCGGCCCCCGTTCCCTCAGCGGGACGGGGGCCGGAGCCACGACTACTGCTGGATCAGGTGGCGCTGATGGCGCCCGTCATCAGCAACGCGAGCACCAGAGTGCCCAGCGCGACCCGGTACAGCACGAAGACGTACAGGGTGTGGTGGGCGACGTAGCGCAGCAGCCAGGCGATGGCCGCGTAGCCGATGCCGAACGCGATCACCGTCGCCACGATCATCTGAGCGACGGAGGGCGCGGACGTGCCCGGGGCGGACGGCTCGAAGACGTCCCCGAGGCTGAACACGCCGGACATCACCACCGCCGGGATGGCCAGCAGGAACGAGTACCGCGCCGCCGCCTCCCGGGTCAGGTTGAGCAGCAACCCGGCGGTGAGCGTGCCCCCGGAGCGGGACACCCCGGGGATCAGCGCCATGGCCTGGGCGAAGCCCATCACCACGCCGTCCTTGAGCCGGAAGTTCTCCAGGGTGCGGGTCTGCCGTCCCCAGTACTCGGCGAACGCCAGCACGAACGCGAACACGATCAGCGTGGTCGCCACCACCCACAGGTTGCGCCCGGCCGTCTTGATCTGGTCCTTGAACAGGAAGCCGAGAAGCCCGATCGGGATCGAGCCGACGATGACGTACCAGCCCATCCGGTAGTCGAGGCTGGAACGGACCGACTTGTCCCTGATGCCGACCAGCCAGGTCCGGGTGATCCGCCAGATGTCCTTGGCGAAGTAGATCAGCACGGCCGCCTCGGTGCCGAGCTGGGTGACCGCGGTGAACGACGCCCCGGCGTCGCGGTCGAAGAAGATCGCCGAGGTGATCCGCAGATGCCCCGACGAGCTGACCGGAAGGAACTCCGTCAGGCCCTGGACGATGCCCAGGACGATGGCCTCGACCCAGGTCACTCGCCGACTCCCGAGAGGTCGAGCGCCTCGGCGACGGTACGCAGCGTCTGCACGCCGCTGTCCCGGTCGGCCACGAACAGGGTCACCGACAGGGTGGTGACGCCCGCGGCGGCGTACTCCCGCATCCGCTCGGCGATGCGCTCCTTCGGGCCGAGCAGCGAGGTGCGGTCGATGAACTCCATCGGCACCGCCGCGGCCGCGTCGCGCTGCCGCTTGGCCAGGTACAGGTCCTGCACCTCGCGGGCGGCGTCGCCGTAGCCCATCCGGGTGGCGAGCTGGTTGTAGAAGTTCTGCTGCCGGCTGCCCATCCCGCCGACGTACAGCGCGGCGTACCAGCGGACCAGCTCGGCGCAGGACGCCACATCGTCGCCCACGACCACCGGCACCGAGGGCACCACGTCGAAGCCGGCCAGCTCCTTGCCGACCTTGGCCCGCCCGGCGCTGACCGAGGCGAGCTGCTCATCAGCGAACTCGGGCGCGTAGAACACGGCCAGCCAGCCGTCGGCGATCTCGCCGGCCAATTCCAGGTTCTTCGGGCCGACCGCGGCCAGGTAGATCGGGATGTGCTCGCGGGGCGGGTGGAAGCCCAGCCGCAGCGCCTTGCCGGGGCCGTCCGGCAGCGGCAGTGTGTAGTGCTCGCCGTCGTACGCCACCTCCTTGCGGGCGATGGCCAGCTTGACGATGTCCACGAACTCGCGGGTCCGGGCGAGGGGCTTGGCGAAGCGCACACCGTGCCAGCCCTCGGAGACCTGCGGGCCGGAGACACCCAGGCCGAGCCGGAACCGGCCGCCGGAGAGCGCGTCGATGGTGGCCGCCGTCATCGCGGTGGCCGCCGGCGTACGAGCGGGGATCTGCATCACCGCGGCGCCCACGTCGATCCGTTCGGTCTGGCCGGCCATCCAGGCGAGCATGCTGGGCGAGTCGGAGCCGTAGGCCTCCGCCGCCCACACCACCGAGTAGCCGAGCCGGTCCGCTTCCTGGGCCAGCGCCAGGTGGTCTGCTGGCGTGCTCCACGCCGTCTGGTAGCCGAGGCTGAGCCCGAGTCGCAATGGTCCTCCCCCATTCGTGGCACAGGTCGCACCAGGTTACGCAATGCCGATAACAGACCCGATCACCGGCTCGACACCAATGATCCCTCGTCCGTCGAGGTACCCGCCGAGGGCGGAACCGGCAGAACCGGCAGAGATGACGGGAGCGAGGATATCGGTGGCGGCGGGTTCGAAATAAGGTTCACCCATGCAACAACGACCGCTCGGCCGAAGCGGGCTGGCGGTTTCCCGGCTCGCGCTCGGCACCATGACCTGGGGCCGGGACACCGACGCCGACGATGCGGCCGCCCAGCTGAAGAGTTACCTGGACGCGGGCGGCAACCTGATCGACACCGCCGACGTGTACGGCGACGGGGACGCCGAGTCGGTGATCGGCTCGCTGCTGGGCACCCTCGTCTCCCGCGATGACCTGCTGATCGCCACGAAGGCCGGGTTGCGCCCGGGCAGTGGCCGGCGCCGCGACGGCTCCCGAGGGCACCTGCTGCGCACCCTGGACGCGTCGCTGCGCCGGCTCGGCACCGACCACGTCGACCTGTTCCAGGTGCACGGGTACGACCCGGACACCCCACTGGAGGAGACCCTGGCGGCGCTGGACCACGCGGTGGCCAGCGGCAAGGTCCGCTACGTCGGCGTGTCGAACTTCTCCGGCTGGCAGACCGCGCGGGCCGCCGCCTGGCAGACCGCCTGGCCGGGCCGGACGCCGGTGGTCGCCGCCCAGGTGGAGTACTCGCTGCTGGAGCGGGGCGTGGAGCGGGAGGTGCTGCCCGCGTGCGACGCGCTCGGCCTCGGCGTGCTGCCCTGGTCGCCGCTGGGTCGGGGGGTGCTCACCGGCAAGTACCGGCACGGGCGTCCGGCCGACTCCCGGGCCGCCTCGCCGCACTTCGAGCGGTTCGTCGCGACGTATCTGGAGCCCCGCTGCTCCAGCATCGTCGAGGCGGTGGCCACCGCGGCCGGCGGGCTGGGCGTGTCGCCGCTGGAGGTGGCGCTGGCCTGGATCCGCGACCGGCCGGGGGTGACCGCGCCGATCCTCGGCGCCCGGACCGTCGGGCAGTTGCTCGGTGCGCTCCAGGTGGAGCGGATCACGCTGCCTGAGGAGATCACCACCGCGCTGGACGACGTCTCGTCGGTGCCGATCGGCTACCCCGAGCGCGACAGCTGACCCACCCGCCGGTTCACGGCGTCGGGCGCTGGCCGGGAAGATCGCGGATCGCGGTCAGGAACCGGGACTGGTCGTCGCGCAGTGCGGGCTGGGCAATCCGGATCCACGAGCCGTCGTCGAAGAAGATGGTGGACGAGAACTGCACCAGCCCGGCCACGCCTCGCTCGGAGTCGACTCGGGCCACCCGGCCGCGCTCCACGCTCCACAGCACCCGTGGCTGGCGCCGGTCGGGCCGGTCGGCGTCGGGGCGGGACCCCATCCGCAGCAGGTGCAGGTGGGTGTCGGTCACCGCCAGCGGTGTGCCCGTGTAGCGCTCCAGGAAGAGCAGCAGGCTGCCGGCGAGGGTGGCGAGGTCACCGCTGAAGACGTACCGGCGCCGGTAGGCGATCTCGGCGAGCTGGTCGGCCAGCGGACGGTACAGGCTGAGCCGGAACAACGCCCGGAACGCCTCCTGCTCCTCGGTCAGCGGGATCGGCTCCCGCTGCACCGGCTGGTGTGGCGGGCCCGGCTCCGGCTCGGCCGCCTCCGGCAGGCCCACCGCGATGGCACCGGCCTTGCCGGGCAGCAGCAGCACGCCCGCCGCCAGCCGGACCGGCGTCAGCACCGCGTCCACCCAGACCACCGGGTTGACGATGTTGAGCAGCCCGAACAGCACCGTGGGGTCGAGCGCCTCGGCCATCTCGCCGGCCACCCGGTCGGTGAGCTGCCGGCCGGCCTTGTGCGTCTCCGGGGTACGAACCGGGGCAAGCCCCACATAGCGGAGCTCCTGCCCCGGCAGCAACGGCGCGACGAGGGCACGCTCGGGCTCGTCGCTGGTGCGGAACTCGTCGCGCAGCTCGCGGGCCTTGTCACGGGCGACCCGCGCACCGCCGAGCACCGCGTCGGTGAACCGACCCAGCCGACCCCGCTGCCCTGACGTCACGCGTTACCTCCTCGATCGGCCTAACGGCCAGCGGGCGGCTGCCCGAAGACATTCTGGTCAATCCAGTCGGCGCCGCCCTGCACCGCCTGGTCGATCTGGTCGCCGACCTGGTCGCTGCCGGGAACGGAGAGCCCGGTGGTGAACGCGACCGACCCCCACGTGACGCCGTGCACGATCGAGTTCGGCACATTCCACGGCAGGTTGGTCGCCCAGTCCCGGGCGATGACCCGGGCGCCGTCGGCGACGCCGTGCGCCCGCAGCGCGCCGGCCCGTTCGAGGGCGCCCATGTCGAACGGCGAACCGGACTTGCCCAGCTTGTAGGTGCCCTTCGTCGGATCGAGGAACTTGTGGTGCCACTTGTCGGCCTTGCCGGCGGCGTGCCGCTTGTCGGCGTACTTCTGGCCGGTGCGCAGTTTCTTCTGCATGTCGACCAGCTTGTCGAGGTGGGCGCGCAGCTTGCGCAGGTACAGCAGGACCCGCTGGAGCAGGCGGATGACCTTCTGCAGGTGCGCCGCCAGCGGCCGGATGACCTTCAGCATCCGGGTGGCCACGATGAGGCCCCTGGTCACGGCCACGCCCACGCCGGCCGCCCAGGACGCCCCCATGGTCACCGGCGCCATCAGCAACGCCGTCACGAGCGTCACCAGGAGCCAGTTCACGAACTCGACGCAGAGATCGACGAGCACGTCGTGCACGGTCTGCAGGCCGTCGGCGACGCCGCGCAGGTACTCGGCGGTCGCGGTGAACTGCTCGGCGACGTCGAGCAGTTGCTGTTCGACCTCGGCCATTCGTTGGCCGTATGCCTCACCGGCGGGCGAGCGCCACCCGGCCTGGGCGGCCTCGCGGGCGCCGCGGTGCCCCTGCGCCAGGTCGCGGACCTGCGCGCCCAGCGCGTCCCACTCGGCGGCCTTCGCGCGCAGGACGGCGGGCTCGCCGTCGACCATGTCGACGATCTGGATGAGCGGCCAGGCGAGGGTCCGGCAGACGCTGTTGACCGCGTCCTGCACCCCGGAGAGCGCGCTGTCCAGGCCGTTCCACAGCTGGACGGCGCTGCCGGCCGGCCCGCTCATCCGGGCATCCCCGCCTGGATGGCCTTGAACCCGGAGTCGAGGTCCTGCTCGGTGCGCTCGTACGCCTCGGCCGTGTCGGCCAGCGCGCTGGCGACCCGGCCGAACGCGGCCTGCGAGGCGGCGAACAGCTCCAGGCCGCCGCCGACCTGCTCGGCGTACTTGGCGCGGAGCATGTCACTGGCGAACGGCAGATGACCGAAGGCGCCCGACGGCACGTCGCCGGCCGAGGCGAGCTGACCCTCCAGCGCGGCGAGCGAACTGGTGACCTGCTTGGCGGCTGTCTCCAGTCGACGGACCGCCTGCACGTCGACATCGATGTCCGGCGGCATGCCGTTCCTCCCCCATGTGTCGAGCGCACCGACGATACGATTCCCCGGCCACCGGGCACCACCCGGGTGCACCGTCCACGGGGGAGGGACCTCAATGGCTGACCCGATGTCCGCGTTCGACGCGCTCGCCGGGCGGATCGCCGACGTCGAACGCCGGTTCGCGGGGCTCCGCGACGACCTGGCCGACCTGTCCGGCACCGCGACCGACGAGAGCGGGCTGGTCTCGGCGACCGTCGACGCCACCGGTGCGCTGACCGGCCTCACCGTCGCGCCCGCCGCCCTGCGCGCCGGCACCGAAGGGTTGGCGGAGCTGGTGCTCGACGCGTACCGGCAGGCCCGCACGGCGGCCACCGAGAACGTCGAAGAGCACACCGAGGGGTTGGACGTCGCGCTCGGCGCGGGCCTGACCGATCTGTTCGGCAAGCCCGGCGACTTCTCGGCGCTGGGCCGTCTGGAGGAGGCCGTCAGCCGGCTGGGGCGGCTGGACGACCGCCTGCCGGGCTCACCGGCGTGACCTCGCCGACCTGGCCGGAGGTCGTCGCGCGGCTGCGGGACACGGTCGCCCGCTGCAGCCGCGACACCGACCTGGAGCTCTCCGCCGGTTCGCGGAGGATCAGGCTGCTGGTGCGCCGCGACGTCGTGCGGGTGGTCTGCCCGGGCTACGACGAGGCACGCCTGGCCGCGCTCGGCTGGCACCGCCCGACCGGCGACGGGGACTGGTGGTACGAGGGGCCGCGCGCCGCGGAGCACCTGGAGCCGCTCAGCGTGTTCGTGGCCCGGACCGCCGCCGAGGTGCTGACCGACCGGCCGGGAGCGCTCTCCTGCCGGCCCGTGCGACCGGCCACCGGCCCCACACCGGCGGCACGGTCGGCCCCGCAAGCCAGCGCCCCGCAAGCCACCGCCCCGCAAGCCTCCGCCCCGGCACCCGCCGAGGCGGAGCCCGCGGTGGTGGCGCTGCTCGCAGCGGCCGCCGACCGGCGCGACCTTTCCGGATACCTCGGAGTGCTGGCCGGCGCCACGGTGTGCGTCCCGCTGGCCGGGGAACCGGCGGCGGACGCCGACTTCCCGTGGACGGTGGTCGGCGACGCGACCGGGGCGGCGCTGCTGCCGGTCTTCACCTCCCCTCGGGCTCTCGCCGCGTTCGCCGGGGACGGCGTGCCGTTCGTCGCACTGCCCTGCGCCGAACTGCTCGAGGATTGGCCGGACCCGTCGTGGGGGCTGGCGGTCGACCCGGGCAGGGCCCGGACGGTCGCCCTGGCCGCGCCGGCGCTGGCGGCCCTGCTCACGGCGAACGCCCCGCCCGGCTAGCGCCCGGCGCAGCGAGGAACACGCGGCGGCACCCAGGGTGGCACGAACCACCCACGGCAGCGGCGTCGGTCACCCCGCAGGGGGTGGCGAAGGGCCGCTGGGCTGGGCAGCATGGATGGCATGGACTACGAATACGCGCCGCTGCGGTTGCCGCCGAACGTCGACCGGTTGACCGCCGCGGCGCAGCTGGCGATCCAGGCGGAGTTCTCCGGATGGGAGTTGGCCCGGGTGCGGTTGTTCCGCGACGGCACCCGGCAGGTGGTGCTACGCCGGCGGCGGGTCAACCACCCGCAGCCGGGTCTGTCGTACTGAGGCCCGCCGAGCCGAGCCGGTGAACGGCCGGCCGACGGCACGTGCCCCGGGCCCGATCAGCGCTCGATCGGGCCCGGGGGGTGCCCGTCGCTAGTGCTGGTGCCCGGCGTGGTCGTGGTCGTCGTCGAGCTCCAGGAACGGGTGCTCGTCGAGCCTGCCGACCAACCGGTCGTCGGCCGCCGGCTGGAACGGACCGGCCGGGTCGTCGTCGTCGAACGACTCCAGGTCGACCGGGGTGCCCACCTCGCTGACCATGACCACCCCGTCGAGCGGCTCCAGCTCGGGGACGTCCAGCGCGCCGAGCGAGCCGTCACCGCTCTGCAGCAGCTCCAGCACCGCCTCGCCGACCCCCTCCACCGGCGCCGGCTCGTCGTCCTCGGGGGTGCCCTCGCGGCGAGCCACCTCGGCCACCCGCAGCAGCGCGGACACGCTCGGCACCCGGTAGTCGCGGCGCTGGCGTACCGAGATCACCCGGGGGTGCGGGTCGCTGGCCTCGGCACCCTCGACACCTCCGAAGCGCTCGTCGGCCTCGTCCGGGTCGATCGAGTCGACATCCCACGGCGTCACCTCGCCGAAGGCGTCGAGCAGCCGCTCGTCGTAGGCGTAGGACGCGTTGTTCAACGCCACGTACGCCTGCCAGACGTCGTCGTCGTCGACGCGGCCCTGCGCGGCACGTACGGCGGCCAGGTGGTGGCGGGCCGCTTCGATCACCCGCTCGAGAGCGGCGTCCAGCTCACCGTGCTGGTCGGTCATGTGGGGCAGTCCCTTCACGATGGGGAGGTTGCGCGTCGGCTGCAGCTGCCGGACGCGGCTAGCAGGTGCGGAGGAACCGGTCGAGCACCCGCACGCCGAACTGTAGTCCGTCCACCGGAACCCGCTCGTCGATGCCATGGAACAACGCGGAGAAGTTCAGATCGGCGGGCAGTCGCAGCGGGGCGAACCCGAAACAGCGGATGCCGAGCTGGGAGAACGCCTTGGCGTCGGTGCCACCGGAGAGCATGTACGGCACCGGCCGCGCTCCCGGGTCCTCGGCCCGCAGCGCCGCCGACATGGCCTCGACCAGATCGCCGTCGAAGGTCGTCTCCAGCGCCGGCTGCCGCTGGACGTACTCGATGGCGATGTCCGGGCCGACCAGCTCGCGCAGCTGCCGCTCCAGCAGCTCCGACTGGCCGGGCAGGCTGCGGCAGTCGATGGTGGCGGTGGCCCGGCCGGGAATGACGTTGTCCTTGTAGCCGGCGTTCAACCGGGTCGGGTTGGCCGTGTTGCGGATGGTCGCGCCGATGATGTTGGCGATCGGGCCGAGCTTGGCGATCGCCGCCTCCGGGTCCTCCGGGTCCAGCTCGACGCCGAGCACGTCGGAGACCTCCTCCAGGAAGGCCCGTACGGTGTCGGTGACCACCACCGGGAAGCGGTGCCGGCCGATCCGGGCCACGGCCTCGGCCAGGGCGGTGACGGCGTTGTCGTCGTGCATCATCGAGCCGTGCCCGGGGCGGCCCTTGGCGTGCAGCCGCAGCCAGTCGATGCCCTTCTCGGCCGTCTCGATGAGGTAGAGCCGCTGGCTTTCGTCGACCGAGTAGGAGAAGCCGCCGACCTCGCCGATCGCCTCGGTGCAGCCGTCGAAGAGGCCACGGTGGTTATCCACCAGGAAGCGTGCGCCGTAGTCGCTGCCCGCCTCCTCGTCGGCCGTGTACGCCAGCACGATGTCGCGCGTGGGCCGGACGCCGGTGCGCTGCCAGTGCCGCACCACCGCGAGCACCATTGCGTCGAAGTCCTTCATGTCGATCGCGCCCCGGCCCCACAGGTAGCCGTCGCGCAGCTCGCCGGAGAACGGGTGCACCGACCACTCGTCGGCGTCGGCGGGCACCACGTCCAGGTGCCCGTGCACCAGCAGCGCTCCCCGGCTCGGGTCGGTGCCGGGGATGCGGGCCACCACGTTCGCCCGGCCCGGAGCGGACTCGTGCAGCACGGACTCCACGCCAACCTCGGCGAGCTTCTCCGCCACGTACTCGGCCGCGCGGCGCTCGCCGACGCTGGTGTCGTTGTCCCCGGTGTTGGTGGTGTCGATGCGCAGCAGGTCGCGGCAGAGGTCCACGACCTCGGCGGTGGGGTCCGGTCGGGGGGAGTCGCTCGTCATCGCCTCTTCATACCAGCCCCACCGGGTCGGCGGGCCGGCGCACCGGCGCGGCGGACCCGGGCATCCAGACCGGCGGATGCGGGTGACGGTTTCGCGGGTCGCGGGATCGGGTACCGCCGCCGACGACCGCACGTTGCCTGCCGGAGCTTCCGCCCGCCAGTCGAGGAGGGCACCATGTCCGCCGTTCCCCTGCCGCCACTGCCGCCCACGCCCGAGGAGGGCTACCGGCCCGGTGGGCGCAGCATCGCCGACATCGTGGACCGGGAGCACCAGCAACTGCTGGCGCTGCTGGCCCAGTTGAACGGCCCCGACGCCACGCCGCAGGAGGGGCTGCCCGTGCTCACCGCCGCGCTGTCGCGGCACCTCTCCGCCGAGGAGCAGTACCTGCTGCCGGCGGTGCGGTCCGCGCTGCCCGACGTAGCCGAGCGGGTGGACGCCGCGATCAACGCCGACGCCGCGCTGTTGGCCACCCTCAAGGGGTTGACCGACGAGACGCTGACCGAGGTCGCCGCGCGGGTCCGCCGGCACGTCGAGGGCGTGGGCGGTCTCGTTGCCGAGCTGCGCGCGGTGGCCACCGAGGAGGAGCTGATCCGGCTGGGCAACCGGCTGGAGATCGCCGAGGAGGCGGCGCCGACCCGGCCCCACCCGGGCACCCCGGCCACCCCGCCGTGGAACCGGATCGTCGAGCCGGCGGTCGGGGTGGTGGACAAAGTCCTCGACGCGGTGACCCGGCGACCGACGTACCTGGCGGACCTGCCGGAGCCACCTCGCGACTGAGGCGCGGCGACACCAGCCATATATTCAATCTCACCGATCCGCCCGGACCCTTCCGCCGGCTGCGGCGTGGTCCTACCGTCACCGTATGAACCTGGAGCTGCGACACCTGCGGGTGGTCTGCGCGATCGCGGAGACGGGGAGCGTGACCAAGGCGGCGTCGGCGCTCGGCCTGGCCCAGCCGGCGCTCACCGCCCAGCTCCAGCGAATCGAGCGGACACTGGGCGGGCCACTGTTCGACCGGGACCGGCGCGGTGCCCGGCCCACCGCGCTCGGTGAGCTGGTGCTGGCCCGCGCCCGGGTGCTGCTACCGGCGATGAAGGGCCTGCAGGAAGAGGCGGCCCGACTGGCCGGTGCCGGCGAGGCGCCCCGCTGGTACCGGTTCGGCGGGGTGAACAGCCCGATCCTGGGGCGGTTGGTGCACCGACTGGCCGCCGTGCAGCCACCCGCGCAGATCACCACGTACGCCTCCTGGTCGGTGGACGAGTTGGCGCAACTGGTGGCCGGCGGCCGGCTGGACTTCGCGCTCACCGGGGTGTGCGGCGACGCCGTCCCGTCGGCCGAGTCCGGGCTGAGCTGGCGGGAGGTGGCCGTCGACCCCGTGCTGGTGCTCCTGCCGGAGACCCACCCGCTCGCGGAGCGCGACGAGGTGCGCCTGGTGGACCTGCGCCACGAGCAGTGGGTGGCCGCGCCGGGCGACGGCTGTTTCGGCGACTGCTTCGCCGCCGCCTGCGCCCGTGCCGGCTTCACCCCCCGCAAGCTGTACGAGACCGACGTGCGCGGCTGCGTCGACCTGGTGGACGCCGGCGAGGCGGTGGCGCTCTGCCAGGCGACGTTCCGCCCGGTGGCGGGGCTGGTCACCCGCCGGCTGGCCGGGATACCGCTGCGCTGGCGGCTGCTGCTGGGCTGGCACCCGGACTCCCCCGCCGCCCAGGGCGCCGAGCTGGTGCTGGAGACGGCCAAGGCGGCGTACACCGACTCGCTGGCCCCGCATCCCGCCTACCTGGCCTGGCAGCTGCGCAATCCCGGGTTCGGCGTCCGGCAGCCCAGCGGGGTCTGACCTGGGTGGGCAGGCGGTAATGGGCCGGCCGGTGGCGGTGCGAACCGCCGTTGGCCGGGTATCTGGCGGATATGACCGACCTCTACCCGCCAGCCGACGACCGGGAGCTGCTCCGCCAGGCGGCCGCCGCGCACACCGCCGCCACCCGCGAGGTGGAGGCGTTCCTGCGCCGGCTGCCGGAGGTGCCCGACCCGGCCGACGTCACCGAGTACGCCAACCTGCTCAGCCGGGAGGACCGGACCCGCGGCGAGCGGGACGCCGCCGCCGACGCGGCCGGGCTGACCATCAGCAGCATGGAGCCCGACCAGGGCCAATAGCTTGACGCGACGGTGCCGTCCCTGCGTGGGGACGGCACCGTCGGCGTGGCCGGTCAGCGTTCGACGAGGGGGTCGTGGCCCAGGTCGAGCAGGGAGTGCCGCCAGTCGTCGTCGGCGTTGCCGCGCGGTGGCTTCGCGTCCATCAGGCCGCGGATCCGGTCGATCGCCTCCCGCATCACCTCGATGTCCTCCGGTGTGAGGTCGACCTTGCGCTTGTTCAGCACCTTGAGGATCTCCCGACCCGGCTGTGGCAGGTCGAGGTCCGGGTTCGACCCGAACGACTCCTCGCCGGAACCCCGGGTCAGCAGCCAGGTGCGCAGCTGCTCCGACGGAACGTTGACCTCGGCGTGGAAGTCCTCCCAGAGAACTTCCACCTCGGGGTCGAGCCGAGCCTCGCGTACCATCAGGTCTCCTCTCCGGGCGGCGGCCCGGACGTCTCCGGGTCGTTCTGGTCGGTCTTCGGGTGCAGGCCCTCGGCCGGCACCCGCGTCCTTCTGGGGTTCGCGGTGGGCGGCGCCAGGATCGGGTCGGGATGGTCCTCCTCGTCCCGGGGTTCCGCGGACTCCGCGGGCTCGCGCGGTTTTTCGGGTTCCGGTCGCCGCGCCGCCCCGCTCATCGCGGGTGCGAGGTCGTGGCGGCGGTGTACCCCCGCTCGCCCGCGGTCACGTCGAAGGTGAGCTGGCCGTCGCGAGCGTCCACGATGACCTTCTGCCCGGGTGAGATCGCCGACTCCAGCAGCATCCGCGAAAGGTGGTTGTCCACCTCCCGCTGGATCACCCGGCGCAGCGGGCGGGCACCGAACTCCGGCTGGTAGCCGTGCTCGGCGAGCCAGTCGATGCCGGCGGCGGAGAACTCCACCTGGATGTCCTGGGCGTGCAGCCGGCGGCGGGTCTCCTCCAGCAGCAGTCCGGTGATCTGGCGTAGCTGCTCGGCCTCCAGCCGGCGGAAGATGATGACCTCGTCGATGCGGTTGAGGAATTCCGGCCGGAAGTTCTCCTGCAGGCGGCGCATCAGCCGCTCGCGCAGTTCGTCGCTCTCCTGCTCGCTGCCGGGCGCGCCGGTGCCGAACCCGACGCTGCGCTGGCTGCCCGTGATCAGCTCGGAGCCGAGGTTGCTCGTCATGATCAGTACGGTGTTCTTGAAGTTCACCGTGCGGCCCTGACTGTCGGTCAGCCGCCCGTCGTCGAGCACCTGGAGCAGGATGTTGAACACGTCGGGGTGGGCCTTCTCGATCTCGTCGAGCAGCACCACCGCGTACGGGCGGCGGCGCACCGCCTCGGTGAGCTGGCCGGCCTCCTCGTAGCCGACGTACCCGGGTGGGGCGCCGACCAGCCGGCTGACCGTGTGCCGCTCCTGGAACTCGCTCATGTCCACCCGGACCATCCGGTCCGCCTCGCCGAACAACGCCTCGGCCAGGGCGCGGCCCAGCTCGGTCTTGCCCACACCGGTCGGGCCGAGGAACAGGAAGCTGCCCATCGGCCGCTCCGGGTCGGCCAGGCCGGCACGGGAGCGGCGGACGGCCTCGGCGACCGCGGTGACCGCGTCGTCCTGGCCGATCACCTTCTTGTGCAGGTGCCCCTCCAGGCGGAGCAGCCGGTCCCGTTCCTCCTCGGTGAGCTGGCTGACCGGGATGCCGGTGGCCCGGGAGACCACCTCCGCGATCTCCTGCGGACCCACCTCGGGCACCTGGGAGGTGCCGCCGTCGTCGCCGTTCGCGCGGCGCACCTGCTCCTCC
Organism: Micromonospora sp. NPDC000668; assembly: GCF_042897975.1. Lineage (NCBI taxonomy): Bacteria > Bacillati > Actinomycetota > Actinomycetes > Micromonosporales > Micromonosporaceae > Micromonospora > Micromonospora sp. NPDC000668. Next base: position 234,963 of record NZ_JBIAYP010000006.1, on the reverse strand, counting down.
AGCTCGGCGATCCGGTCGCGCAACGTCGAGGCCCGCTCGTACTGCTCGTCGGAGACGGCCTGTTCCTTGTCCCGGCGTACCTCGTCGAGTTGCTGCTCCAGCTCCCGCACGTCGGAGGCGGGGGTGCGGGTGCGCAGCCGGACCCGGGCGCCGGCCTGGTCGATGAGGTCGATGGCCTTGTCCGGCAGGAACCGGTCGGTGACGTACCGGTCGGAGAGCTCGGCGGCGGCGACCAGCGCCTCGTCGCTGAACCGCACCTGGTGGTGCGCCTCGTACCGGTCGCGCAGCCCGCGCAGGATGGCGATCGTGTCGTCGACGCTCGGCTCGGGCACCAGCACCGGCTGGAAGCGCCGGGCCAGCGCGGCGTCCTTCTCGATGCTCTTGCGGTACTCGTCCAGCGTGGTCGCGCCGATCACCCGCAGCTCGCCGCGGGCCAGCGCCGGTTTGAGCATGTTGGACGCGTCCATCCCGCCCTCGCTGCCGGCGCCGCCGGCCCCGACCAGGGTGTGGATCTCGTCCATGAAGATGATCAGCTCGTCCCGGTGCGCTCGGATCTCGTCGATCACCTTCTTCAGGCGCTCCTCGAAGTCGCCCCGGTAGCGGGTCCCGGCGACCAGGCCGGCCAGGTCGAGTTGGACCACCCGTTTGCCGAGCAGGGTCTGCGGCACGTCCCCGTCGCAGATCCGCTCGGCCAGGCCCTCCACGATGGCGGTCTTGCCCACGCCGGCCTCACCGATCAGCACCGGATTGTTCTTGGTTCGTCGGGAGAGGATCTCCACGGCCTGCTCGATCTCGTCGGCACGCCCGATCACCGGGTCGATCTGGTCGGCGCGGGCCAGGTCGGTGAGGTCCTGCCCGTACTGGTCCAGGGTGGGGGTGCCGCGGTCAGGCTTCGGCCCGGTCATCGGCCCGCGCTCGGCGTTGGCGGCCTGCAACGACTCGGGCTGGATCCGGCCGGCGGCCAGCATCCGCCCGGCCGGCGACTCCGGGTTGAGCGGCAGCGCCATCAGGATGTGCTCGGGACCGATGTAGTTGGCGCCCATCGCCCGGGACAGCTGGTGGGCGTCCAGCAGCGCCCGCTTGGCCGCCGGGGTCAACGACAGGTTGGGCGGCACCTCTCCGCGCGGCGCGCCGTCGCCCCGCCCACCGAGCGCGTTGAGCAGGGTGTCCGGGTCGGCGCCGGCCCGGCGAACGAGGTCGCGCAGGGGTTCGCGTTGCAACGCCGCCCAGAGCAGATGGTCGGTGTCCAGGTCGCTGCTCTGCCGTTGCGCGGCCCGCCGAGCCGCGTCGGCGAGCATCTCCCGGGCATCGGCCGTCATCAGCCGGGTGATGTCGACCCGGTGCGCAGGTCGGCGTCCTCCCTCACCCCGCCCGAAATACCGGGCCAGGAATTCATCCCACGGGTCGGAGCCGAAGTCACCGGGTCCCATTGTGTCTCCTCCGCAGTTGGGCGCGGCACGGTCGCCAGGGGCTACCCGGCGCTCGCCCTGACAAACGCCGCACGTGGGCGGCGCACCGACGTTGTGGAGTGGCGGCGGGACTGCGCTGGCCGGTAGTGGGAGGCTGGCGGCATGAATGAAACCCCGTTGCTGATCGTGGACGGCGCCAACGTCGTGGGCTCCCGCCCGAACGGGTGGTGGCGGGACCGGGCCGGGGCCGCCGCCCGGCTGCGCGACTCCCTCGCGTCGGTGGCCAGCACCGGGCTGCCGGCCCGGTTGGCCGCCCCGATCGAGGTGGTGCTGGTCCTTGAGGGGGCCGCGCGGGACGTGCCGGGCACCGACGGCGTCCGGGTGGTCTCCGCCGCCGGGTCGGGGGACGACAGCGTGGTCGAGCTGGTGGAGGCCGCCCCGCAGCGCCGCCGGCTGGTGGTCACCGCCGACCGGGAGCTGCGCGACCGGGTCACCGCCCTGGGCGCCGAGGTGTACGGCCCCCGGTGGCTACGCGACGCACCCGCCACGAGTTGACAAACTCTCGCACTGGGACTCCCACAGAACGGACTCCCGGCGCTTCCAGGTGACAACCGGACAGCCGGGCAGGAACACCGACAGGGCGGATGTTCTCCCACGGACGCCGATAGGCTCTAATGGAGACCTCCCCGCCCCCAGGAGGTTCCGCCGTGGCGAGCGTCGCCGAGCTGAAGGCTGCCATCGATGTCGCCCTCCAACAGATCGGGGACGGGCAGACAGCCGTGCAGGCAGCCGGCGAAAAGCTGTCCGAGGCGCAGCAGACCCTGGCCGGCGCGCTGGAGGGCAGCGGGCACGAGACGGTGGAGGCGGCCCAGGCGTCGCTGACCCAGGCCAGCCAGGAGCTGGAGGAGTGTCTCGCCGCGACACTGGTCGCGGTGGAGCAGGCGCAGCTCTACGTCGCCACCCTGTAGGCCGCCGTGTCCATCATCGAGGACGTCGGTGGGCAGGTCCGGGCCGCCAGCGAGGAGTTTCCGGTGGGCCTGCTCGGGCAGGCGCTGGAGAAGTTCGGCCTGGCGGCCGAGCGGCTGCGCTGGGTACGGCAGGAGTCGGCCAACCCGATGGGGGTGCCGGAGCTGTCCGCCGCCACCGAGCACGCCGAGAGCGCCGGTTACGCGCTGCGGGTGGCGCAGGAGCAGCTGTCGGCGTACCTGACCGCGATCGGGCTGGGCGCGGACGGTGCCCCGGCGCCCCGCCCGCAGCCGCGCGAGCCCCGACACGACACGCCGCCGGCGGGCGGCCCGACCACCGTCGCTCCGGAGCCCGCCGAGCAGGTCCGGCTGCGCCGCTGGTGGTCGGTGCGGGTGGCGGAGCTGACCGGAGGGCGTGACAGCGGCACCGACGAGCCCGACGAACGGCTGGACGATTCCCAGGAGCTGCTGCGCCGGGTCGTGCGCGGGGTACGCGCCGGCGACCGGAACCGGCTGCGCACCGAACTGCGCCGCGCCCCGGCCGACGTGGGGCTGGGGATGGCGGCACTGACGCCGCCGCTGCTGCGCGAGCTGGCCGGTGAGCTGCTGGGGCACCCGCCGCGCGCCACCGACCTCGGCCGGCTGCGCGGGGAGCTGGACGGGCGGGTCCGCGACCTGCTGCCCGGGCTGCCGCCGCCGGTGCTGGAGACGCTGCTGACCCGGGTGTGCCGGATGCCGCCGCCGCGCGACTCCGGCCAGCCGGCGCATGCCGCGGACTCGGCGGTGACCGCCGGGGTGGCGACCGGGCTGCTGCTCGCCCGGCTGGGCCGCGACCTGCCCACCACCAGCCCGCAGCCCACCGCCGACCCGCAGCCGGCCACCGTCGGGCAGTCCGGTGGCGCGGAGCAGCGCCCCGGCGGGGCGGTACGGCAGCCCGGCGGTGTCGGCCGGCAGCGCTCCGGTGCGCTGCCGCCACGCGCCGGCAGCCCGTGGCGGGACGCGCCGGCACCGCAGCGCCGCCGGGGCTCCGATGGCTGACCGGCGCGGCCAACTGGCCGCCCGGGTCCGGGACTCTCTCGCCGAGGCGTTGGGCGCCACCCGTACCCGGCTGTCCGCGGCGCAGGCCGAGCTGACCGCCGGGCGGGAGCGGCTGGCCCGGGTCCGTCGGGCGGCTGCCGCCGTACCGGAGCGGGTGGGCGGCCAACGGGACCGTCGGCTGGCCGAGATCGACGCCCGGCACTCCACCCGGATCGCCGAACTGGCCCGCCAGGCCGCCGACGCCGCCCGCCGGGAGGCACCCGGCTGCGCCGGCGCCGACTGGCCGGGGTGGACGCCGACGCCGACCAGACGCGCCGAGCCGCCCGGCGCGCTGCGGATCGGCACAGTCCGGATCGACGACGTCGACCCGGTGCCCGCGCTGGTGCCGCTGCTCGACGCCGGGCACGTGCACCTCTCCGGGGACGACCGCACCGGCTGCGACGCGGTGGTCTCCGCGCTGCTGCTGCGGGCCGTCGGCCGCGCCGACCCGGGCGCGGTCCGGCTGATCGGGTACGACCCGGAGCACCTCGGCGGCGGCCTGGCCGGGTTCGCCCCGCTGGGCACCGCCGGGTTGCTGACCTTCGTCGGCCCGGGCGGGCTCGGCCCGCTGCTGGACGACCTGGTCGAGCAGATCCGCCGCATCAACGAGACCGTGCTGGCCGGCGAGCACGGTTCGCTGCGGGAGCTGGCCGCGGCGACCGGCCGCCGACCCGAGCCGTGGCGGGTGGCCGTGCTGCTCGGCGGCGACGAGCTGAACCGGCACGAGCGCGGGCAACTGGAGCGGGTGGTGCGGGCCGGCGCGGCCTGCGGGGTGCACCTGGTGGTCCGGGGCGTGCCGCTGCCGGAGGATCCGACGGTGACCCGGGTGGTGGCCGAGGCGTCCGGCGCGTGGGTCGGCGGCCCGTCCGGCCTGCCGGTCCGGCTGGACCCGCCACCGCCGGCGACACTGGTCACCGAGACCTGCCGGGAGACCGCCGCCCGGGTGAACGCCGGCCCGCCGCCGACGCCGTTCGCCGACCTGCTGCCGCCACCGGAGCTGATGTGGCGGGAGGACTCCTCCGGCGGGCTGTCCGCCCCGATCGGCGAGGGGCCACAGGGCCGGCCGGTGCGGCTGACGCTGGGCGACTACCCGCCGCACGCGCTGATCGGTGGGCCGTCCGGCACCGGCAAGACCAACCTGATCTTCGCCTGGATCGGCGCGCTGGCAGCCCGCTACTCCCCCGCCGAGCTGGAGTTCTACCTGCTGGACTTCAAGGAGGGCGTGTCCTTCGCCCGGTTCGCGCAGGGCCGACGCGACCCGAGCTGGCTGCCGCACATGCGGCTGGTCGGGATCAACGTCAACACCGACCGGGAGTTCGGGCTGGCCCTGCTGCGCTTCCTCGCCGACGAGCTGCGCCGGCGGGCCGACGCGGCCAAGAAGCACGAGGTGACCAAGCTGGCCGAGCTACGCGCGGTCGACCCGACCGGCCACTGGCCACGGATCGTCGCGGTGGTCGACGAGTTCCAGATGCTGCTGGCCGGCCGGGACGTGGTCGCCCGGGAGGCGGCCGACCTGCTGGAGGACCTGGCCCGGCGGGGCCGGTCGCAGGGCATCCACCTGGTGCTGGCCTCGCAGGACGTGCGGGGCATCGAGGCGCTGTGGGGTCGCCCGGCGCTGGTCGCCCAGTTCACCCTGCGGATCGCACTGCCCAAGGCGTTGCGGATCCTCGCCGAGCGTAACGACGCGGCGCAGTCGCTGCCCCGCTGGCACGCGGTGGTCAACGCCGAGTCGGGCATGGTGGAGGGCAACGAGATCGCCCGAATCCCGTCGGCCAGCGACTGGGAGACGTGGAGCGGTTTGCAGAACCGCCTGTGGCGGATGCGTCCCCCGGACGCGGCGCCGGCCCGGCTCTTCGACGGCGACGCGATTCCCCGGCTGGTGGAGGCCCCGGACTTCCGGGCGCTCACCGCGCCGCCGGACGGGACCGCCCCGCGCAGCCCGGTGGCCCTGCTCGGCGAGATCATCGACGTGCAGGCCCGCTCGGCGGTGCTACGGCTGCCACGCGCTCCCGGGCGCAACCTCGCGGTGCTGGGCACCCGGGTGGACGAGGCGTGCGCGGTGCTGGACGCGGCCGCTCGATCGCTGGCCCGCCAGCACCCGCCGGGGACGGCCCGGTTCTCCATCGCCTGCCTGGACTCCGACGCCGACCCGATGGCCCGAGCGCTCTACGACGACCTGGCCGACGACGCCGCCTGGTACGACGAGGAAACCGTCGGCGAGCTGATGGCCGAGACAGCCGACGGGCTGACCGGCCCAGGCAGCCCGCACTACCTGCTGCTGTTCGCGGTCGACGCGGCGGCCGGCGCGCTGGCCGCACGGTCGGGCGGGCGGACCGGCCTGGAGCAGCTGCGCCGGATCCTGCACGACGGCCCGGAACGGCGGACCCACGTGCTGGCCTGGTGGCGGGGGGTGGCCCGGATGCGCGCCGACCTGGGCGGGCCGGCCGCCCGCACCGACCAGATCGGCGCCTGGGTGGCGCTGGACGCGCACGGCGGCGAGCTGGGCGCATCGCTCTACCCGGGCACCGGCGGCCCGGACTGGTATCCCCGCCCGTGGCGAGGGCTCTTCTTCGACCGGGCGGTGCACCGCACCGGACAGGTGGTCATCCCCTATGGACCGTCCCGATGAACCAACCGGTGGCCAGTGAGACGTACGCGGCGCAGCTGCGGCGGCTGGCGGAGCTGACCGCCCGGGTGCGCGAGCAGCGCGCCGAGGCGCACACCTGGTACGACCGGCAGTGTGCAGCCGCCGACCGCGCCGTCGCCGACGCCGTCGAACAGGTCCAGCGGGCCGAGGAGGAGTTGGTCGCCGCCCGGGAGGAGCAGGAACGGGTGGACGCCGAGGTGGCGCACCTGTGGCAGCAGCTACGCGAACGGCTCGGCGCCGGCGCCCGCCGCCTCGGCGGCCCGCCCGCCCCGGCCAACGGCGGGGCCACCAACCCGGCGCTGCTGCTCAGCCGAGCCCGTGGCCTGCTCGACCGGGCCGGGCAACCGGGCGAGCTGCCGGGTTCGGTGAACCCTCTGCTGGCGCTCTGCGGGGTGGCCGGCGCCGTGCTGGCGTACGCGCTGGGTGCCGGCGCCCGGGCGCTCGGCGTCGGGTACGGCGGCGATCTGGCGGTCGGGATGCCGGTGCTGGCGCTGGTGGTGACCCTGATCGGGCCTCTGGTCGGCGTGGTGCCGGCCCGGGTGCTGGCCGACCGCCGGCACGCGGTGCTCGGGCCCCGGCCGATCACCGTGGTGATCGGCGCAGGCCTGCTCACCACCGCGCTGCTGCTGATCCTCGGCCGCTGATCCGACGTTGGGCGGTTCCCGGGGCAGCCGCCACCCGACACTGCGACCGGCACGCTGTGTCGGGCACGTTCACCCGCCACGCCGCCGAATCGCGACAGTTGGTCAGGCCGGGACCAGGACGGCCTCGCGCAGCAGCCGACGGGCCAGGGTGACCCGGTCAGCGTCGTCGGGCAGCCCGGGCAGGTCGCCGACGCGCGTGGCCACGCCGGTGAGCAGCGCGCGGGCCGCCGGCTCGCAGTCGGCGGGCAAAGTGATTGTGCGGTCGAACAGCCGCAGTGCCACCGTGTCGGGCCCGTGTGGCACGAGCTGCCAGCGCAGGCCCGGGCGCGGCGTGAGCCGGGAGTCGGCGTCCAGTGCGGCCAGCGCGCCGGCCTGGGCGAGCGGCCGGATCGGCGCCGGTCGGGCAGCCGGCCAGGAACGCTGGCGTAGCCGCGCCGCGACGGCGACCGGATCGGCGCGCAGCAGCCAGTCCCGCAGTGCCTCCACGGTCTCGGTCAGCTCCGGCTCGATGGCGTCGGGGTCGGCGACGTCGGTGCCGAACGGCAGGCTGGCCCGCAGTCGCTGGTCCTCGGCGGCCAGCGCGAGCAGCTCCTCGACCAGGGCGTAGCGGGTCAGTGCCCGGATGCCCACGGTCAGGTGCAGCGAGCTGGCGTCCTGCGCCTGCGCGCTGTGCAGCCAGCCGCGCGGCAGATAGAGGGCGTCGCCGGGGGCGAGCACCACGTCGAGCGCGGCGGGACCCTGCGCGGTGGCCCCGACCTCGTCGGCGCGTCCGCCCCAGGGCTGCTTCTCCAGTGGGTCGGGCAACACCGGCGGGTGGATCCGCCAGTGCTTGCGGCCGTCGACCTGGAGCACGAACACGTCGTGGGTGTCGTAGTGGGTGGCGAAGCCCTGACTGCCCGCCGGGGTGAGGTAGGCGTTGATCTGCAGCGGTTGGCTCAGCGCGAGGCCCAGGTCGCGGGCGAAGTCGACCAGCGGCGGCCAGATCCGGTGCAGGCCCTGCAGCACCAGGGTCGCGCCGCTGGCGTACTGCTCCAGGACCCGCTCGTCGAGCACCTGGTCGCCGATCTCGGCCCCGGCGCCGCCGCCGCCGGTCCAGTGCGCCGCCGGGACCAACTGCCCGTCCTTGGCGACGCGCAGGAACGGGGTACGCAGACCGCGCCGGCTGAGCAGTTCGTCGGCGTCGGCGAGGCTGAACAGGTCGGTGAAGCCGGCCGTATCGGGCAGCTCGGCGGCGCGGGACAGCAGCGGCGTGTGGCCCCAGTGCGCGGCGGCGAACTTGGCCGGTTCGACCGAGACGCAGCGGGCCAGCGCCGCGGCGGCGGTCACGGACGGAACCGCCGGGCGGTGGTGGCCGCCCGGCGGGTCGAGGTGCGTCACGACGGTGCCTTACCGGGCGCTGCCGTCAGCGCCACCGTCCTGCTGACCAGGGGTCGCACCGCCGTCGGCGGGACCCTCCGCGCTACCATCCGCGCCACCGTCCTGCTGGCCAGGGGTCGCACCGCCGTCGGCGGGACCCTCGGCGCTACCGTCCGCGCCACCGTCGTGCTGACCAGGGGTCGCACCGCCGTCGGCGGGACCCTCCGCGCTACCATCCGCGCCACCGTCGTGCTGACCAGGCGTCGCACCGCCGTCGGCCGGGCCCTCCAGACCGCCGCCGCCAGTGGTCTGCATGTCGTCATCGTTGAGTGCCATTGGTACTCCCTCGGATGTGCCGCCCCGCCGTACGCCGGGGTCCGTCGTGCAGCGGGTGGTACCCCACTCGCGATCTTCTCTAACCCCACCGTAGACGTCGAACCGGGGCGACACGGGCGGTTCGCCGGCGGCGGGGGTCGGTGCCAGGATGGAGGGGTGATCCTGGTGGGCACGTCCGGCTGGCAGTACCGGGACTGGCGGGGCCACTTCTATCCGGAGCGGCTTCCGCAGCGACTCTGGCTGGAGCACTTCGCGACCGGGTTCGCCACCGTAGAGGTCAACAACGCCTTCTACCGGTTGCCCGAGCGGGACACCTTCGCCGCCTGGCGGGCTCGGACACCGGCGGATTTCTGCGTGGCGGTGAAGATGAGCCGCTACCTGACCCACATCAAGCGGCTGTGTGACCCGGCCGAGCCGGTGGCCCGGTTCCTGGGCCGGGCCACCGCGCTCGGTGACCGGCTCGGCCCGGTGCTGCTGCAACTGCCACCGAACCTGCGGGCGGACGTCGACGCGCTCGACGCGACGTTACGGCTGTTCCCGGCCGAGGTGCGAGTGGCGGTCGAGCCACGGCACGCGTCCTGGTGGACAGACGCCACCCGGGCGGTGCTGGAACGCCGGCGCGCGGCGCTGGTCTGGGCGGACCGGCTGGGTCGCCCGGTCGCCCCGCTCTGGCGCACCACCGACTTCGGCTACCTGCGGCTGCACGAGGGGCGGGCTCGGCCCTGGCCCCGGTACGGCCGCACCGCGCTCGGCTCCTGGGTACGCCGGCTGGCCGATGTCTTCGACGCGGATGAGCCGGCGTACGTCTATTTCAACAACGACCCGGGCGGCGCCGCCATTGTGGATGCCGTCGCCTTCGCCGCGCTGGCCCGTCGGGCCGGCCACCCGGTGTCCCGGGTGCCGTCCGCGGCGCCGCGACCCGGCGGCGACCCGACCGACGGCTGAGCCCGCCCGACGGCTGTCGGGCGGGCTCACGGCGTCAGGGCATCATCCTGGCCAGGTCCTTGGGCATGGTGTCCTTCACGTCCTGCCACTCGCCCTGGGTGACGTGCCGGCGCAGCGTGTCCAACACCACCTGGGTCACCCGCTCCGGGCCGCCCTCCACGTCGTACGGGAAGCCCTGGCGGACCTCGTAGAGGAAGTCGTCCCGGTTGAGCTTGATCGGGACGTCCGAGGGGTTCCAGCCGTCGAAGTAGATCCCCCGGACCAGCACCGGCAACTGCTGGGCGAACTCCACGCTCTCGTTGACCGGCAACCGGTCACGCAGCAGGTGCAGCACCGTGCGCAGCGCAGCGTACGACTGGTTGCGTTGGTCCTTCGGCCAGCCATAGGCGCTCTCGATGTCCTTGAGAATCAGGTTCGTCTTGTCCAGCGAGGAGTCGAATGCCGAGATCATCTGCTCAGCCATCGGTCGACCCCCGTTCCGCGGTGTCCCACCGTCGTTCGTCGTTGCGACGCGGTGGCCCCACCGGCCCTCGTCGGGCCCGCACCGGGCTGCCCTGCGGCGCGCGCCGGGCGTTGTCGGCCGTACCGACCACGTGCAGGACGGCACCACGCCGTCTATCCGCCACCAGTCGAACCGTCATCCCCGTCACCTCCGTGTCGTCTCCGGCGACAGCCACCCTTCGGCGGCCGTACCCACCGCGTCCACTCTCCCTGCGGGTCGGGTGACCCGGCCCCACCCCAATCGGGTGAGTCGACCCTGGTTAGCCCGGCGATAATGCGCGGATGTTCTACGGGGACCTCACAGCGTACGAGTACCTGGCCGAAGACGAGTTCACGGACAGGGAGTCCGGCTTCCGCAGCCTCAGCTTCCGCCCTTCGTACTTGCGACTGAACGTCGGGTGGCTGGAGGCCGGTAGGCCGTACCGGGTGGGCCCGGTCCCGGCGGTGTTCGTCAAGAAGCTGGGCGAGCCGTGCAGTCGATGAACGTCTGCCTGGGGATGCATGAGTGCGATCTGTGCCCGCCGGACGAGATCCACGACGGGAACGGGGAAGTCCGTATCCCGGGGGCAGCTGGCGTCGCTTACGCCGCTCCCTTCCTGATCAGTCACTACGTCGCCGCGCATCACTACCAGCCGCCTGCGGTCTTCATCGACGCTGTCCTGGCTGTGGACCTTGACGCTTGGGCGACCGCCCGCTGGCCCGACGTCCCCTTCCCGTGGATACCGGACGACGCGGAGCGTCTGGAGATCGAGTAGGGGGCGGCCGCCCTGGCGACGGTCAATCGGCGTCGAGCAGCCCGGTCAGGGTCTTGGCGTTGGTCTGGGCGTAGTCGCGGTAGCAGTTGTTCATGAGCACGTGGGTCTGCCCGGCCTCGTCGGCCAGCTCGCGCAGCTTCGGCGCCCAGTCGGCCAACTCCCGCTTGGAGTAGTGGTAGCCGAACTTCTCGTGGATGTCCTTGCTGGTCCACTTGTCGCTGTGGCCGTGGAAGCGCACCACCGCGAGGTCCGCGGTGGCGGCCAGCACCGGGGGCAGCGACGAGCGGTGGCCCTGCGGCATGTCCACGCAGACGTACGGGAGCCGGTGTTGCCGCAGGAAGGCCAGTGTCTCGTCGGCGTTGGCGCCGTCGAACCAGGAGGCGTGCCGGAACTCGTAGGCCGGTCGCAGCGGCGCGCAGCGCTTCGCCACCTCCAGCAGGTACTGCTTGTTGTCCCGCTTGATGGTGAACCAGGGCGGGAACTGGAACAGCAGGGCGCCCAGCTTGCCCGCCTCGACCAGCGGGTCCAGCGCGGACAGGAAGCGCGTCCACACCTCCTCGTACGCCTGCGCGGGCAGGTCGTCGGGGTAGACGTTCTTCTTGTCAGTCTCCGGACGCAGGTCCTTGTAGAGCGCGCTGACCCGGGTGGGATGCCCGGTGAGCAGGCTGAACGCCTTGATGTTGAAGGTGAAGCCGGCCGGGGTGCGCTCGGCCCAGAGCCGCGCGGTCGCCTCGGCGGGCGGCGCGTAGTAGGTGGCGTCCACTTCGACCAGCGGAAACTGCCGGGCGTAGTAGACCAGCCGCTTCTCCGGGTTGTCGGCGGTCTGCGGATACCACCCCGAGTCCAGCAGCGTGCGGTCGGTCCAGGACGCGGTGCCCACGAGAATGTCACCCATGGGTGGAGTCCATCGCGTCGTGGACCGACCGGCAACCGCTGGCGTGGCTCAGGCTGCCCGCCGCTCGCGGGTCTGCTTGCAGGTCACGCAGGTGGTGGCGGACGGAAAGATCTCCAGCCGCTCCACCGGAATCGCCGCCGAGCAGCCTTCGCACCAGCCGTAGGTGCCTTCCGCGAGCCGGCCGAGGGCGTGCTCGTACTGGGCGCGGCGATCGAGGATGGTGCGCAGCAGGGACTGCGCGGTGTCCCGCTCGGCGGTCTTGGTGCCGCTGTCGGCCTGGTCGTCGCCCGCGGTGTCGCCGACCTCCACCAGCCGCAGCACCTGGCTCTGCAGCACGGCCTGCTCGTATTCCGCCGTCAGCTCGTCGTAGCGCGCCTGGAGGGAGAGTCGGATCTGGTCGATCTCCGTCTGGGAACGGCCCGTACCGACCGTGTCGTGGACGAGCATCGCTGCCTGCCTTTCCTGGGCCTGGGGCTCAAGGTGAACCGGGATGCCGGCGGCGTCTGGCCCCGGTCACGGTCGTATCCGGTGCACGGGCGGTCACCCGTGCTCTGTGAGCCGGGCGAGTACCCGCCCGGGCAGGCGGTGAAACCGGCGATTTCCGGCCACTGTCAGCCGTCGGCGCCGGGCTCCACGAGCGCGGGGCGGCGGGGGTCGTCGGCCCGGACCACCACGTCGGCGAAGCTGGCCGGGACGACCTCCTCGGCGTACCGGTCGAAGGCCGGCAGGGTCCAGTCCTGGGCCGGTTCGGTACGTCGGCGCAGCGCCGCTCCGGACAGCGCCAGGTGGACGGTGACGTCGAAGGGCAGGCCGCCACCGAGCAGCAGCGCGCCACTGACCAGGACGACGCCGCCGGGTGGCAGGTCGACGTAGCGGGCGCGGCTGGCCCGGTCGGAGGTGGCGTCCCAGAGGGAGGGGAGCAGCCGACCGGTGCCGCCCGGGCCGGCCGGGTCGAGTACCTCCCGGCGCAGCCCGGCCTCGTCCACCCAGCCCTCGTAGTAGGCGTCCGGGTTCGACCGGCCGAACTCGAAGCGCAGCGACGCGGGCCGGAGGAAGTCGGCGGCACGTACGTGCAGCACCGGGTGGCCCCGGGCGCGCAACGGATCGACCAGTGCGGCGGCCAGCTCGTCCGGGCCGGCTGCCGGGGCGCCGTCCACCGCCACCCGTAGCCGCGCGGGCCCGGCGGTCGCGGCGTCGGCCAACCGGCCGGTCAGCTCGGTGACGAGCAGGTCGGGCGAGATGGGTCGGATGCGCACCGGACCATCCTGCCCCGCGCCGGGCGCCGCGGTGGCGCCGGTCAGCCGGTGCGGTCGATGGTGACCCGGGCGTCGTCGGCCAGGCGGTAGCCCACGCCGTAGACGGTGGTGACCAGGGGGACGTCCACGCCGACCTTGCCGCGCAGCCGGCGCACGTGCACGTCGACGGTACGGACGCCGGCGTGCTCGTAGCCCCAGACGGCGTTGAGCAGTTGCAGTCGGGTGAACACCCGGCGGGGGTGGGCGACCAGGTGCAGCAGCAGGTCGAACTCCAGCCGGGTCAGCGGCAGCGGCTCCTCGTCGCGCAGCACCGACCGGGACGAGGCGAGGATGTGCAGGGCGGGGATGGTCGGGGTGAGCGGCCGGGCCGGCGACCGGTTGGCCGGCACCGCCTCGGCGCGACGTTCGGCCGGAACGGAGCTGATGATCACGCCCTCGCCCCGCTCCAGGAGCTCACGGGCCGCCTCGAGCAGGCGGCGGGCCGGCGGGGTCAGCGACTCCTCACAGGCGAGCGGGATGGACAGCGTCACGGTGAGCACGGGCGCGGCGGTGTTCGCCGGGCGGCGTTGGCCGCCGGGAGGTCGACCGGGCACCGCGGGTTGGGACGTATGCCATCCGGCGCGCGACGAGGCGGGGCTGACCGACATGGTCCTCCTTGGCTGGGTCCGGGTATCTCCCCACGGCCCGGGACGCCGCTTCATCGATGCTTCCCGGCACCCGGGCGAGGGTCAAGAGGCGGCTGCGTTGCATGAATGTGACAATTGACGAACACATCGGAGCCGAGTGCTCGCTCTGCGTACGAAGCCAGATGATTACAGCAGAGCCGCCGAGATGACCCGATACGGGGGTCCCCGCCCGGTTCATCGTGGCTGGTCCGGTCACCTTCGGGCCGCCCCCGGGCCGGTGCTCAGCGACTGCGGTCCACGCTGATCCGCGCCTCGTCGGCCAACCGGTAACCCACGCCGTAGACGGTGGTGACGACCGGCGTGTCGGCCAGCTTGGCGCGCAGCCGACGGACGTGCACGTCCACGGTCCGGGCCACCGCGTGCTCGTAACCCCACACGTTGGACAGCAACTGGAGGCGGGTGAAGACCCGGCGCGGCCGCTCGGCCAGGAACAGCAGCAGCTCGTACTCGATGCGGGTCAGCGGGATGACCTGGTCGCCCCGGCGGACGATCCGCGAGCCGGCCAGGATGCGGACCTGGTCCGTGTCGTCGACGGCGGACGGCTCGTCGCCGGACGCCCCGCCGGTGGGGCTCGGGACCGGTCGCGGCGCCGGCGGGACGTCGTCGACGGTGCGCAGCCGACCCTCCCCCGACTCGGCCAGCTCGCCGAGCAGCTGCACCAGCCGGGCCAGCCGGGGGCTCAGCGGCCCCGGGGCGAGGTCGAGGGTGATGGTCAGGGTCGGGCCGGTGCGCTGGCGGGCGGGGCGAGCCGCCGGGCGGTGCGGGCGCGTGGGGATGGCGACGACGGACATGGTGCCTCCTGAGATGGCGGTACGCCCGCCACGCGCGGTGCGGCGTGGCGGTCAGCGGCGCGCCGGGCCGGCGGTGACCGGGGACGCGAGGGGGGACGCGCGGTGCAGCGCGGTCGGGCCGAGGGCCGGCAGGCCGGCGATCCGCCAGGCGGCGAAGCCACCGACCACGTCGGTGGCCCGGTGCAGGCCGATGTCCTGCAACGCGGCCGCGGCCAGCGACGAGGTGTAGCCCTCCTGGCAGAGGATCACCACCGGCACGTCGTAGTCGACCGCCTGCGGGAGCCGGGCCGGGCAGCGCGGGTCGAAGCGCCACTCCAACACGTTGCGCTCGATCGCGAGCGAGCCTGGCACGACGCCGTGCGCGGCCCGCTGGGCCGCCGGGCGGATGTCGACCAGCAGCGCCCCGCGCCGGTACGCGAGATGTGCGCGCTCCGGGTCCAGCCGGTCGAGCCGGGCGCGCGCGGCGGCCAGGATCTCGTCGATGCCCCGGGAGCCCGGGGGCGGCACGGGGGCCGGACAGCGCTCGGCGGTTACCTGCATTCTCGGTTCCTTCCGATGATCGGGGTGGATCGTGGCTGCCCGCCGCTCACCAGGAGCGGCCGGCCTCGGCGACCTCGGCGACCCGCAGCCGCCCGTCGAGCAGGTGGTAGCGGGTCATCCGGACCAGCGCTGGCCGGTAGACGTGCACGCTGATCGCCGGCTCGGTGCCCCGGTTGGTCACCACGTGCACGTGCCGGGGGCCGAAGCGGCGACCGGTGCCGGCGGCCAGCAGGCGGGGATGCAACCGGCCACTGGCGACCGTCTCCTCGGTGAGCGCGCCAGCGACCACCCGGAACGCTCCGGCGGAGCCGCCGTGATCGTGCAGGTCGGTGCCCTGCCCGGGCAGCCAACTCAGCGCCCACACCTCGTGGTCGGCACCGCTGGCGAGCCGGGCGTACCACCGCTCGTCGGGGTCGAAGCACAGCGGCACCGGCCAGTGGGCCTGGTCGACCCAGCGGGCGGCGACGGTGAGCAGATCGGGCTCCGGGCGGTGGTGGCTCATGGTGGTCCTCGCGGGTCGTTCGGCGGGTGCCCCCGTACTTTAGCCGTCAAACCCTATAGGTTTAGTAGGTAATTCCGACTGGTGGGACGCCGGCCTCGACGCGGCGACGCTCAGCGCAGGACCGGCGGATCCACCCGGTAGCCGGGCAGCGACGGCCACCGCACGGTCAGCACCACCGAGGCCGACTCGGCGTACCAGGAGTGGTCCACCCCGCAGGCCCACACCACGTAGTCGCCCGGCGCGGCCAACCGCACCGTCCGGTCCGGCAACTCCACCCGGAACCGCCCCTCGATCAGCACGAGCAGGCTGGTCCGCCGCTCCCCCGTCGCCCACCGCGAGCGGGCCTCCCCGGGCGGGTGCACACCCCACTTCACCTCGACGTCGGTGCTGTGCCGGATCTCCCCCGGCAGCGCGAAGTGCCCGAGCAGCCAACCCGCGTTGCCGGCACCGTCGACACCGGCGTTGCCCACGTACACCGTCTCACCCAACGGACCTCCCCCAACGCGCCGGCCGAGCAACCTATCAGGGCCCGGGCGACTAACCTGGACCGGTGACCGACGACCTCGACGCCGAGACGCTGGCGTTCGCGCACCGGATGTTCGACCTGGCGCGGGCGGGCTCCACCGAGGAACTGGCGGCGCAGCTCGACGCCGGGTTGCCGGTCAACCTGACCAACGACAAGGGCGACACGCTGCTGATCCTCGCCGCGTACCACGCCCACCCGTCCACGGTGGCCGCCCTGCTGGCCCGCGGCGCGGACCACAGCCGGACCAACGACCGAGGCCAGACCGCGCTGGCCGCCGCGGTCTTCCGCAGCAGCACCGAGGCGGTCCGCGCGCTGCTCGCCGCCGGCGCCGACCCGGCGCACGGCAACCCGTCCGCCGCGGAGACCGCGCAGTTCTTCGACCTGCCGGAGATGACGGCGCTCCTGCGGGCCGGCTGACGCCAGCCCCGGCGGGCCGGTATACAGAGCCGATGGAAGATCCCCTGCCCGAGCAGATGCGCGCCGCCGCCACCGCGCTGCTGGCCGCGCTCGACCCGGCGGCCCGCGACCAGGCCGTGCGCCCGTTCGACGACGAGGCGGCCCGACGCTGGCTGGAGTACCGGCCCCGGCCCCGACCGGGCGCCTGCCTCGCCGAGCTGGACATCGCCGGGCGCAAGGCCGCGCACCGGCTGCTGGCCACCGCGCTCAGCCCATCGGCGTACGCGCAGGCGATGGCGATCGTCGCACTGGAGGAGGTGCTGGACCGGGCCGAGGGCTGGCATCGCGGGCGACACAGCGGCGACTACTGGATCGCCGTGTTCGGCGATCCGGCGCGCGACGACCGCTGGGCGTGGCGGCTGGAGGGGCACCACCTGTCGGTGAACATGACCGTGGTGGACGACCAGGTCTCCCCCGCGCCGATCTTCTTCGGCGCCAACCCGGCGGCGGTCCGGTACGCCGGCCGCCCCGTCTCCCGGCCGCTCGGCATCGAGGAGGACCTGGCCCGGGCCCTGCTCGACGCGCTGGGGCCGGCCGAGCGGGCCGCGGCGATCATCGCCGACGAGGCACCGGCGGACATCATCAGCGCCACCCGTGGCCGGGTCGACGCGCCGCTGGAGCCGCTCGGCGTGCCGGCCGGCCGGCTGGGGCCGACCGGCCGGGCGCTGCTCGACCAGGTGGTCGCGCTCTACCTGGACCGGTTGCCGCCGGAGCTGGCCATCCGGGAGGCGGGCCGACTCGACGGCGGCCAACTGCACTTCGCCTGGGCCGGCCCCACCCGCCCCGGGCAGCGGCACTACTACCGGGTCCAGGGCGACGACCTGCTGATCGAATACGACAACACCACCGAGGACGGCAACCACGCGCACACCGTGCTGCGTCGCCCCGCCAGCGACTTCGGCGCCGACGTCCTGGCCGCCCACCACCAGACCCACCCCCACCCGCACTGACGGGTGGAGCGCGGGCTGGCGTCAGGGACGGGTGGCCGCAATGAGGAAACGCTGGGCGTGGGCCACGAACGGGCCCTCGGTGGCGATCCGGTGGTGCAGGGCGAGCAACTGGGGGCGGTAGCGGTCCACAGTGAAGCCCGGCACCGTCCAGACGACCTTGCGCAGGAACCAGACCACCGCGCCGACGTCGTGGAAGACCGCCCGCAACGTGGCCCGGCGCAGGTCGACCACGCTCAGCCCGGCGGCCCGGGCTGCGGTCACGGCGTGCTCAGGGTGTCGCTGATCCGGCGGCGGCAACGGGCCGAGGATCGCCTCGCTCAGCTCGCGCATGGTGCCCGCCCCGATCTGCTGGGACAGGAACGTCCCGCCCGGACGCAGCACCCGGGCGGTCTCCGCCCAGTCGGTCCGTACGGGGTGCCGGCTGACCACCAGATCGAAGGAGGCGTCGCGGAACGGCAGTGGCGCATCCGGGGTGACCGCCACCACCGTCGCGCCGACCCGCCGCAGGGTGCCCCGGGCGACCTCGACGTTCGGCGGCCAGGCCTCGGTGGCCGTCAGCAGCCTCGGCTGCCGGGGGACCTCGGCGAGCACCTCGCCGCCGCCGGTGTCCACGTCCAGCGCCGCGTCGGCGCGCGCCATCCGGTCGGCTACCAGCCCGGCGTACCCCCAGGGCGGGCGTTCCTCGGTGGCCCGACCGGCCAGCCAGTCGAATCCCCAGCCGTCGACCGGCGCGGCGGCCGCCTCCGCGATCAGCTCGGCCACGTCACGCTCGTCGCTCATGGCGGACAGCCTGGCCGGCCGGTCACGCCGACGGCAACCGGTTTGCCGGCAACGGCCGGCCGGAGTGCCGGCGACCGCACGGGGTGCCCGACTGGAGCCTTGGGCGGGTGACGTCGGGGCAGGTCGGTCAGGGGCGCGGGCGGGCGATCTCGACGGTGGAGCCGGCGAGCGTGTCCAGGCTGCCGGTCTCGGCCCGGCCCGCGTCGAACTGGCGCATCAGCCGGGCGCCGAGCCGTACGCCGACCCCGCCCACGGCCAGCGCGACCAGCTCGGTGACGAGGATCGCGACCGAGGCGCCACGCTGCGGGGCCTGTGCCCGGATCAGGCAGGTGACCAGGAACAGGCCGGCCATCGCCGCGTTCACCAGGTTGAAGGCGACGGCGGTGCGGCGGGTCCGGTCGACCGGCGCGTCCCACAGGTCGACCATGCCGGCCACCACGGTCAGCGCGGCGGCGAACAGCGCGGCGACACCGGTCCAGTAGCCGACCTCGCCGAGGAAGGCGGGCCCGCCGGCCACGTCGGTGAGATCGAAGACGGTCGCGCTGATGAAGAGCCCGAAGGGGAACGTCACCAGCATCGGTTGGATCGGGTGCCCCTGCACCCGCAGCCGGCTCTGCATCGGTCCTCCCCCTGGTCGGCACAGCTCACGTGACCAGGTTGCTACCCGAGCCCGGTCGCGACGAAACGACGCCGCCCGACTCGCCGCCCGCCGGAAGAACGGGCACCGTCACCGGCCCGGTCAGTTGTCGCGCTGGCGGGAGACCGTCCGGACCAGCCGCTCGGCCACCTCACGCAGCGGGATCGCCAACGAGGACGCGGCGGTGCGCAGCACATCGAGGGCCTCGGCCGGCGTGCAGCCGCGCTGCGTCATGATCACGCCGACGGCCTGTTCCACCACCCCATCCTGCAGCAGCGCGGCGTCCCACTCACCGGCGAGCGCGACCTGCCGGCTCCGGTCGCGGACCGCGGCCAGCAGCAGCCCGGCGTGCTCGGCGAGCAGCATCGCGGTCAACTGGTGCTGCGGGGTGAGCAGATCCGACGGTCCGGCGTACAGGTTGACGGCCCCGATCACCTGGTCGTCGATGTCCACCGGTGCGGAGATCACCCCGCGTACGCCGAGGTCGCGGGCCCGCGCCGTCCAGGCCGGCCAGCGTGGCTCACCGGCCAGGTCCACGGCGAGGATCATCTCCCGCCGCTGGATGGCGCTCATCGCCGGCGAGTCCGGCCCGTGCCGCAGGTCGTCCAGGCCGGCCAGCCGCTCGTCGGAGGCCGCCACCCCGGCCGGCTCGCCGGCACGCAGGACCGTGAAACCGCACCAGCGCACCCCGGCCACCGCGTCCCGGGTGACCCGGACCAGCGCCAGCAACGCCTCATCAAAATCGGTCAGGGCGATCAGGCCGGCGGTCAACTCCCGCAGCAACGCGGCAGTCTCCAGCACGCCGAGGCGCTCCGCCACCGGCTCCCGCATGTCCAGGTTCACCGGTCCGCAGCCCCCGTACGCCCCCGCGCGCTTCCAGCCGACGTCATCACCTGTGTCACCGTCTGCTCTCTCTCCCGACTTGACCGACCCGGGCTACTACCCTCGCAAACCAGGGTCGAAACGGCGTAAATCGGGGCCCCTGCGACGCGCGGACGCGCGACAGGGGCCCCGACAGCCGCAGGCCCCGACGCGTCAGCGCGCGGCTCCGCTGAGCCGCCGGCCGATCGAGGCGATCAGCCGGTCGAGCTCGGAGCCGAACGGGTTGTCGTGCACCAGGTAGGTCCACGTCGCGGTCGGGCGGACCAGGGTGCCATCATCGGGCTGCCAGTCCTCGTCGAATTCGGTCTCGGTGAAGGTGGCGATGGTGCGGGCCTCGATCTCCGGGAACAGGTTGTTGAACGCCGGCACGGCGGCCCGGTGGAACTCGTCCAGCGGGTCGAGCCGGCCCAGCGCGCGCAGGTGCACGCCCTCGCGAACCTCGGACAGCTCGGCCAGGTGCTCGGCCCAGAGGCGATCCACGTGGTAGAGCGCGATGGCCCGGGCCGCCCGGGCGAGCAGATCCTCGTCCATCTCGCCGGCCTTCTCGGGCATCTTGTCCAGCAGCATCAGCGCGGCCACGTCACTGGTCAGCAGCCGCTCCCGGCGCTCGGCGAGGGCCTTGCGCTGCTGCTCGATCACCACGCTGTAGCGCCAGGTGTTGCGGTGGATCTCGTGGTTGACACCCTCGGCGACCCGCTGGGCGTGCTCCACCGCGTAGTCCACCTGCTCGTCGGTGACCAGGCCGTCGGCGTTCATCCGCGGCGACGCCGGCACCGCGTCGGCGGCGTGCCGGATGACCAGGTCGTCCTCCAGGCTGACGAAGAAGACCGACCCACCCGGGTCGCCCTGCCGGCCGGCCCGGCCGCGCAGCTGATCGTCCACCCGGCGGCTGTCGTGCCGGCCGCTGCCGATCAGGTACAGCCCGCCCAGCTCGGCCACCCGCTCCCGGTCGGTCTGGTCGCTGCCGCCGAGCCGGATGTCCACGCCCCGGCCGGCCATCTGCGTGGAGACGGTCACCGCGCCGTACGCGCCGGCCTCGGCGATGATCGCCGCTTCCTCGTCGTCGTTCTTGGCGTTCAGCACCACGCAGGGCACCCCGGCCGCGTTCAGCCCGGCGGCCAGCCCCTCGGACTCCTTGACGTCCAGCGTGCCGACGAGCACCGGCCGCCCCTCGGTGTGGCAGCGCCGGATCTCGTCGATCAGCGCCTCGTCCTTCTCCGCCCGGGTCGCGTAGATCCGGTCCGGCTCGTCCTCGCGGACGCACGGGGTGTTCGGTGGGATCACCGCCACCTCAAGGCCGAAGAACTCCCGCAGCTGGTCACCGACCAGCACCGCGGTCGCGGTCATCCCACAGACCTTCGGGTAGAGCGCGATGAACGCCTGGATGGCGATGGTGCCCAGCACCTCGCCCTCGGCGGTGGCGTCCAGGCCCTCCTTGGCCTCCACGGCCGCCTGGAGCCCGTCCGGCCAGCGGCGGCGCTGGGCCACCCGGCCGCGCATCTCGTCGATCAGCTCGACCGAGCCCTCCCGGACGATGTAGTCCACGTCACGGTGCAGCAGGGCGTGCGCGTGCAGCGCCACGTTGACCGCGGAGAGCTGCGCGACGTGGTCCTCGTCGTACAGGTCGATGCCGAGCTTGGCCTCGACGGCGGCCAGGCCGGCGGCGGTGAACGCCACGCTGCGCCCGTCCTCGGCGACCGTGTAGTGCCGGCCCTTGCGCAGCCCGCGCATCAGCGCGGCGGCGGCGTGCACCGGGTCCTGCTCGCCCGGCACCGCGCCGGCGAGGACCATCGGAACCCGGGCCTCGTCGATCATGATCGAGTCGGCCTCGTCGACGATCGCGGTGGTCAGCGACGGCTGCACCCGGTCGGCCACGTCGGTGACCAACTGGTCGCGCAGGTAGTCGAAGCCCGCCTCGCTGACCGAGACGTAGGTGACGTCACAGGAGTACGCGTCGCGCCGCTCCTGCGGGGTGGACGCCTCGTTGACCCAGCCGACGGTCAGGCCGAGCAGGGTGTAGACCGGCTCCATCCACTGCGCGTCGCGGCGGGCCAGGTAGTCGTTGACGGTGAGCACGTGCACCGGCCCGTTTCCGAGCCGAACGTGCCCGTACGCGGCGATCGCGGCGGTCAGGGTCTTGCCCTCACCGGTGGCCATTTCGGCGACCTTGCCGGAGAGCAGCGCCATCGCGCCCAGCAGCTGCACGTCGTACGGCCGCTGGTCGAGGCCACGGCGGGCGGCCTCCCGGCCGACCGCGCAGATCTCCTCGTAGCCGACCGTGTTGCCAGCGGCCTCGGTCAGCGCGGCGTCGTCCAGCGCGGCGAGGTCATCCTCGCGCGCCTCGATCGCCGGCAGCAGCTTCTCCAGCGGAGCAAGCTCCACGGTCGTGCCCGGGCGCTGGAGGAACCGCCGGAACTTGCTCTTGAACCGTTGCGACACACCCATGAGCGGCAACGGTACGCGATTCGAGCCGGCTCCTGCGGCCCGACCGGTCGGGCGGTCGCCGGCATGTCGAACCCGACGCCGCCGGGTCAGCCGACCAGCAGCTGGTGGGTGGCCAGCTCCCGGTAGAGCGGGTCGGTGGCGGTCAGCTCGGCATGGGTGCCCACGGCCACCACCCGGCCGCCGTCGAGGACGACGATCTGGTCGGCGTCGACCACGGTGGCGAGCCGGTGCGCCACGATCAACAGCGTCCGGCGGACGGCCACCGCGTCGATGGCGCGGCGCAGCGCCGCCTCGTTGCGCGCGTCGAGGTTGCTGGTCGGCTCGTCGAGCAGCAGCACCGGCGGGCCTGCCAGCAGCGCCCGGGCGATGGCCAGCCGCTGCCGCTCACCCCCGGAGAGCAGCACCCCGCCCTCCCCCACCTGGACGTCCAGGCCCTGCGGGGAACGGTGGGCCAGATGAGCCAGGTTGACCTTGTCGAGGACCTCGTGCAGCCGGTCGTCGGCGGCGTCCGGCGTGGTGATCAAGAGGTTCTCCCGGAGTGTGCCGGCCAGCACCGGGGCCTCCTGCTCGACGTAGCCGAGCCGGGCCCGCAGCGCGTCGCGGGGCAGCTCCCGCACGTCGCTGCCGTCCAGCCGGACCGCGCCGGCGCTCACCTCGTAGAAGCGCTCGACCAGGGCCAGCAGGGTCGACTTGCCGGCGCCGGAGGGGCCGACCAGGGCGGTGCGGGTGCCGGTGGGCACCGCGAAGCTCACCTCGTGCAGCACCGGCTCGCCGCCCGGGTAGCCGAACCCCACCCGGTCGAACTCGATCATCGGGGCGGGGCCGCGGGGTTTCGCCGTGGCACCCACGGCCACCGGCCGGTCCGCCGCTCCCTCCGCCGGCACCGCCAAGATCTCCTCGATCCGCTGCAACGCGCCCAGGCCGGTCTGCAACTGGGTGTACGCGTTCAGCACCTGGGCCAGCGGCAGGGCCAGGAAGAACAGGTACATGACGAAGGCGACCAGATCCCCGACGGTGATCGCGCCGGCGGCCACCCGGGCCCCGCCGATGCCGAGCACCAGCAGGAACGCGCCCTGCACGGTGACCGAGCCGATGGGCCCGACCACCGCCTGCACCCGGGCCACCCGCAGCCCCGCCCCGTACGCCGCCCGGGCGCTGCCGGTGACGGTCTCCGTCTCCCGGGCCTCGGCCCGGCTGGCCCGGATGGTCCGGGCCGCCGAGATGGCCCGCTCCACCGACGAGGTCATCTCGCCGATCCGCTCCTGGGCGGCACGCGCCAGCGCCCGGACCCGCCGGGCGAAGGTGGCCGCGAAGCCCAGCCCCAGCCCCACCCCGAGCAGGGTGACACCGAACAGCAGCGGATCGAGCAGCACCATGGCAATGCCCGCGCCGAGCACCATCACCGCCCCGGTGACCGTCTCGAAGAGCCCGGAGGTGACCACCGCCCGCAGCAGGGTGGTGTCCGAGCCCACCCGGGAGAGCAGGTCGCCGGTGCGCCGGCGGTCGTACTCGGCGATCGGCAGCCGCAGCAGGTGCCCAGCCAGCCGCCGCCGGGTGCCCAGCACCAGCCCCTCGGCCGTGCGTTGCAGGAGGTAGTTGCGCAGACCACCGATCGCCGCGCCGAGCAGCACCAGCACCACCAGCACCGCCACCAGCCGGGACACACCCAGGCCGTCGCTCACCCGGTCGAGCACCGACCGGGTGAGCAGCGGCTGGGCCAGTGACGCCCCCGCCCCGGCCAGCGACAGCACGCCCACCACGGCGAGGGTGCCGCGGTGCTCACGCAGGTACGGCAGCAGGGCGGTCAGGCCGACGGGCCGACCCTCACGGGTGCTCATGGCCGGAACGGTAGCCCGCCCCGTCACCCGGCGAGCGCGCTCCGCCGGCAGGTCAGCCGGCCAGCACCACCTGGAGCTCCTGGCGACGCCGCTCCGCCAGGTCGGTGAGCAGGGTGGGCGCCTCGTCGAACGGCACCACCGCCGAGACCAGGTGCTTGCGGATCACGTCGCCGTACGCCCGGAGCAGGTCGATGGTCTCGGCGGAGAGCCGCTCCCGGTCCCAGGTCGGCGCGAGCCCACGCGGGACCCGGCCGATCTGCGCGCAGCGCAGCGACAGCCCGTTGTGGTGGAACTCCTCGCCGAGCCGGACGGCGTCCGCGCCGCCCTGGTAGAAGGCGAGGTCGATGACGGTGCCCTGCGGGCGCAGCAGCCGCAGCGCGAGTTGCAACGCCCACGCCTGCCCCCGGCACTGGAACACCACGTCGGCACCCCGGTCGCCGGCGGTGTGCCCCCACCGGGTCTTGAGCACCGTCGCCGGGTCGTCAGCCTCCGGGTCGAGGGTCTCCAGGCCGAGCGCCTCGGCGACCTGGCGGCGCTGCGGGGTGGGGTCGAGCACCACCACCGAGGCGGCGCCGTGCCGCCGCGCGAGCAGCGCGGTCAGCAGCGCCACCACACCGGCACCGACCACCGCGACCCGGCGGCCACGCACCCCGTCACCGAGCGAGCGGACGTCGGTGCCGTGCAGGTCGGCGGCGGCGTGCAGCAGGCCGTTGGCGCAGATCGGGCCCATGTGGGCGACGTAGATGCCGAGCAGCGGGTCCAGGTCGTCGGGGAGTGCGACGAACCGCTCGGCGACGGGATCGGCCAGCCAGCCGGTGCGGTGCCCGTAGGTCATCGCGCCGACCGTGCCCACCGCGACCGCCGGGGTGGCGCTCTCCACCACCCGGCCGACCTGCATGTAGCCCAGCCGGGTCACCGGGTACGGGGTGCTCGCGTCGCCCGGCTGGAAAAGCCCCAGATCGGCGTTCCACGTCACGTTCAGGTACGGGTTGGTGCCCTTGACGTAGCTCAGTTCGGTGCCGGCGGAGACACCGCTGAACAGCGTCTCGACCCGGAAGGTGCCGGGGCGCAGCGGTGCGGCGTCCTGCTCGACCAGCTCCACCCGGCCGGGGCCGGCGACCACCACGACCTTGTCACGCATCGACCGTCACCCCGCTGGAGAGCACCGCCGGCTCGACCGGGGCGGCGAGCCGGATGGTCCCGCCGGTGCGGGCCGAGTCGGCCACCGCGAGAGCCAGTCGCTGGGTGCCCAGCGCCTCGGCGTACGGGACGCGTACGTCGTCGCCGATGCCCCGCACCGCGTCGATGAAGGCCCGGTCGACCGCCACCCGGGCGGCCTCCGGGTCGGCCGGGACGTGTCGCTCGCCGTCGGCGTCGCGGATCAGCAGGCCGTCCTCGGTGAGCGACAGTGCCAGCCCGTCGGCGAGGATCTCCAGCCCGGCCCGGTGCTTCCAGCTCAGCACGCAGGCCGCACTGAGCGTGCCGACCGCACCGCTGGCGAACCGCAGCGTGGCGGTGGTCACCGAGTCGATGTCCGCGCCGTCCACCGGGGGCGGTGTGCCGTTGCCGTACGCGGTGACCTCGGTGACCTCGCCGGCCAGCGTCCGGATCAGGTCCAGCACGTGCGCCGCCTGCTCGACGACCGGGCCGCCGGAGCGGTCCCGTCGTGACCACCAGGCCACCGGTGGGACCTTGTCCAGCCAGGCGCCGCTGACCATCCGCACCGGACGGTCCGCGAGCAGCTCACGGGCCTGATCGAGAAAGCTCAGGTAGCGCCAGTGGTGCCCGACGGCGGTACGCAGCCCACGCCCCGCGACCAGGTCGGCGATCCGTTCGGCGGTGGCCAGGTCGACCGCGACGGGCTTCTCCACGAACATCGGCACCCCGGCGTCGATCACCGCCTCCTCGGCCGGGCCGTGCGCGAACGGCGGCACGCAGACGTACACCGCGTCCGGGCCGGCGGCCAGCAGCTCGGCGACGTCGGCGTAGGCCCGTCCGCCGTGCTGCGCGGCCAGCGCCGTGGCCGCCTCCGGGGCCACGTCGGTCACCCCGATCAGCTCGACGTCATCGAACCCGCCCAGCACGCGGGCGTGCCGCTGTGCCACTCCGCCGGCCCCCACGAGACCAACCCGGCATCTGCGCATTCCACAACCTTTCCGAGAACGTTTCTACTTCGATGGGAGCAGTCCCCCGGTGTGTGCGCAATCAAACGTTCATCCCCCGGGAACCCGACCGCGTCACCCTTGTGATCAAGCTGTTGCCCTGGGAACGGTTAGCGCGTGGTGGCGAGTGGGAACTACCACCCTCGGCTATTTCCACGCACGAACGGAGGGGGTGCCCGTGCGGGATACGACCGTGTCACCGGTAGTGGAGGCGTGGGCCACGTACCGAACCACGTCGGCGGCGGACTGGCCGGCACGCCGGCTGCTGCGCGCCAAGGGGGAGAGCCGGGTCAGTGTGGTGCTGCCGGCGCGTAACGAGGAGTCCACCGTCGGCGCGATCGTGTCGACCATCCGGGAGCACCTGATGGATCGGGTCGCCCTGGTCGACGAGCTGATCGTGGTGGATTCGCGGTCGACCGACCGCACCGCGCAGGTGGCCCGGGCCGCCGGCGCGGAGGTGGTCAGTCAGGACGAGATGACCCGGGGGCTGCCCCGGCTCAGCGGCAAGGGCGACGCGCTCTGGGCCGGCCTGGCCGCCGCCGAGGGGGACGTCGTGGCGTTCATCGACGCCGACCTGCGGGAGTTCCGGCCGCACTTCGTGAGTGGCCTGCTCGGCCCGCTGCTGACCGACCCGTCAGTTGATTTCGTGAAGGGCTTCTACCACCGGCCGCTGGTGAGCGCCGTCAGCGTGGAGCAGGACGGCGGCGGCCGGGTGACCGAGCTGATGGCCCGACCGCTGCTCAACCTCTTCTGGCCCGAGCTGGCCGGCTTCGTGCAGCCGCTCGCCGGCGAGTACGCCGGCCGGCGCGAGGTGCTGGCCCAGGTGCCGTTCGTCTCCGGGTACGGGGTGGAGACGGCGATGCTGATCGACCTGCTCGACCTGGTCGGTCTGGACGCGTTGGCGCAGGTCGACCTGGGTGAGCGCAAGCACCGGCACCAGGATACGGCGGCGCTCGGGCGGATGTCCGCGCAGATCATGTTGACCGCCTGGTCACGGTTGCAGCGGCGCGGCTGGGCGAGCCCGGGCATGTCACCGGAGGCACTGCTGACCCAGTTCCGGCGCGGCGGCTCGGACACGCTGCCGAACCTCGACCGGGAGATCGTGGTCAGCGACGTGTCCATCGAGGAGCGCCCGCCGCTGGCCGAGCTGCGCCACCGGTTGCCTAGCCGACGGGTGGCCGCGGCGTGAGCGCCCGGGCGTACCGGCCGGGCGCGCGTGCACGGCAAGGCCGCATCCGATGAGCCTCACCGTGCTGATGAACGCCGGTCCGTGGCTGTCCGTGCCGCCGCCCGGCTACGGCGGCATCGAGAACGTCATCGCCACGCTGGTGCCGGAGCTACGGCGACTCGGCGTACGGGTGGTGCTCGCCTCGGTGGAGACCAGCACCCTGCGGGTGGACGAGAAGATCTCGGTCTTTCCCGACGGGCAGTTCGCCGCGCTGCAACGGCCGTACAACCAGGTCTGCGGGATCGCCCAGGCGCACCTGGCCGGGGTGGTCCGCGAGCTGTACGCCCGCGACGACATCGACCTGGTGCACGACCACGTGGAGGCGGTCGGCCTGGCCACCCTCGCGGCGATGGGGCCGACCGGCCCGCCGACCCTGCACACCCTGCACTGGGACCTGGCCAAGCACCCCGCGCTCTACGGCACCCTGGACGGCGGCGACCGGGTCCGGGTCAACGGGGTCTCCGCGTCGCAGTTGGCCCGCGCCCCGCGCGCATTGCGGGAGCACTCGGTGGGGCACGTGCACCTGTCGACCCCGCTGGCCGTGGACGCCGACCGGCGACCCGCTCCGGAGAAGGGCGACCACCTGCTGATCCTCGGCCGCGTCAACCCGGGCAAGGGGCAGGACGTGGGCGCGAGGCTCGCCCACCGGATCGGTATCCCGCTGGTGCTGGCCGGGCCCGTCGGCCCGTACCACCGGCCGGCCGAGCTGGCCGCGGCCGGCGACGAGGCCCGGCAGAACCCGGACGTACGGTTTTTCCTCGACGAGGTGGCGCCGCACGTCGACGGTGACCTGGTTCGCTGGGTCGGCACGGTGGCCGGTCAGGAACGCGACGACCTGCTCGCCAGCGCCCGCGCGTCGCTGTTCCCGCTGCGCTGGGAGGAGCCGGGCGGCACCGCGGTGGTCGAGTCGCTCGCCCTGGGCACGCCGGTGGTGGCGACCGCCCGGGGCTGCCTGCCGGAGCTGATCGAGCACGGCCGCACCGGGCTGCTCACCGCCGACGAGGAGGAGCTGGGTGAACTGGTGCTCGCCGCCGAGCTGCTCGACGCCGACGAGTGCCGGCGGGTGGCCGCGCAGCGGTTCACCCCCGCCGTGATGGCCCAGCGCTACGTCGAGCTCTACCAGCGGGTCCGCGACCTGGCCGGCGCCCCGCGGCTGCAACCGGTCTGATCTTCGCCCGTTGCCGTCGACGTTTGCCGTCGACGGCAACGGGTAGCCGGCACCGCTCATGCCCGCCGCGGCAGCGAGGAGCCGGTGATGATCGGACCGATGGCGCACTCCCGGGCCCGCCCCAACCTGGCTGACGGCAAGCCGCCGGTACGCCGTGCGGCGGGCACGGTGGGGGTGCTGTTCCTGCTGATCGGCGTCCTCGGCTTCGTACCCGGGATCACCAGCGGCACGGCCGACCTGGGGTTCGCCGGACACGGCTCGGGTGCGTATCTGTTCGGCGCGTTCCAGGTGTCGGTGCTGCACAACCTGGTGCACCTGCTGTTCGGGGTGGCCGGCCTGGCCCTGGCCCGCACGGTCAGCGGCGCCCGGACGTTTCTCGTCGGCGGCGGCGCCATCTACCTGGTGCTCTGGCTCTACGGGCTGGCGGTGGACCACGACACCGGGGCGAACGTGCTGCCGGTCAACGACGCCGACAACTGGCTGCACCTCGGCCTCGGCGTCGGCATGATCGCACTGGGCGTGCTGACCGGACGGGCCCGTGGGTG
Organism: Micromonospora sp. NPDC000668; assembly: GCF_042897975.1. Lineage (NCBI taxonomy): Bacteria > Bacillati > Actinomycetota > Actinomycetes > Micromonosporales > Micromonosporaceae > Micromonospora > Micromonospora sp. NPDC000668. The sequence goes on along the minus strand of NZ_JBIAYP010000006.1, from coordinate 206,041 downwards.
ACCCGCTCCCCCCGACCGAGACCTGCCTCGCCCTACCGGTCGGTCCGGTTTGATCCGACACGGGGTCGGGTAGTTCGCAGATCCCGACCGACCAGCGAATTGAGGGCTCATGTCCAGCCGGATCACCTGCGAGGTGCGTGACACGGCACCGGTGGCGGTCGTCCAGCTCGCCGGCTCGCTGGATGTGGGCACCATGCGGACGGTGCACGAGGCGCTGGACCGGGTGCTGGCCACCCAGCCGGACGCACTGGTGGTCGACCTCGCCGAGGTCACAGTCCAGGACCGGTTGGCGCTGTCCGTCTTCGCCGCGGCGGCCCGCCGGGCCGAGGAGTGGCCGGCGGTGCCGGTGGTGCTGTGCGCCCCACCGCCGACCGCCGCGCGCTGGCTGGCCGAGACGTCCGCGTGCCGGGTGGTTCCGGTGTCCCCCGACTGCGCGGAGGCGACCCGGATGGCGGGCGCCGCCAGCGCGCCCCGGCTGCGGATCCGTCTGGAGCCGGCGGCTGAGGCCTGCCGGCGTGCCCGGGAGATGGTCGCCGAGGCGTGCGCGCGGTGGAATCTTCCCGACGCGGCCGGCCCGGCCGCGCTGGTGCTCAGCGAGCTGGTCGGCAACGTGGTCCGGCACGCCGGCACACCGATGCAGGTGACGGTGACCCTGCGCCGGCCGTACCTGCATCTGGCCGTGGTGGACGGCAGCCGGGCGGCGGCCCGGCCGGCGTCGGCGGACTCGCGCGCCGAGGGTGGGCGCGGGCTGATGCTGGTCCGGGAGTTGGCGCAGCGGTGGGGCAGCGTGCCGGCCGGCCACGGCAAGGCCGTCTGGGCGATGCTGCCGGCGACCTGACCGTTCGGGGTGGTTCCGGCGGTACCGGCGATCTGACCGAAATTACCGCTCCCGCCTGGTTACATGGTGAGAGGGTCGGGTAGGCACGCCCGTCCTTTTCGTCATCACGACGGGGTGAGCAGCCATGCCGAAGCGGGTAACCACGGAACCCGGTCGCGATCGAGGTCCGGCAATCCTGGCACCGGCCCGGTTCGGGGGCTTCCCTGGACCACGGCGACCACCGATCCCCGGAAACTCTCTGATCAAGTTCCTCGCCACCACCGACCACAAGCAGATCGGCCTGCTGTACCTGCTGACCTCCTTCGCGTTCTTCGTGCTGGCCGGGTTGCAGGCCATGCTCATGCGCGCCGAGCTGGCCCGCCCGGGGATGCAGATCCTCTCCCCGGAGCAGTACAACCAGCTCTTCACCTCGCACGGCGCCGTGATGCTGCTGCTGTTCGCGACGCCGGCGGCCTTCGGGTTCGGCAACTTCATCGTGCCGATCCAGATCGGCGCGCCCGACGTGTCGTTCCCCCGGCTCAACGCGCTGGCCTACTGGCTGTACCTGTTCGGCGGCCTGATGGTGATCGGCGGTTTCCTCACCCCGCAGGGCTCGGCGGACTTCGGCTGGACCGCGTACACCCCGCTCAGCGACGTCGAGCACAGCCCCGGCGTGGGCGCGAACATGTGGGTGATGGGCCTGGTCATCTCCGGGCTGGGCACCATCCTCGGCGCGGTCAACCTGATCACCACGATCCTGACCCTGCGCGCACCCGGAATGACCATGTTCCGGATGCCGATCTTCACCTGGAACATGCTGTTCACCAGCGTGCTGGTGATCCTGGTCTTCCCGCTCCTGGCCGCCGCACTGCTGGCGCTCTTGGCCGACCGGCTGCTCAACGCGCACGTCTACGACGCGGCCACCGGCGGCCCGATGCTCTGGCAACACCTGTTCTGGTTCTTCGGCCACCCCGAGGTGTACATCATCGCGCTGCCGTTCTTCGGCATCGTCACCGAGATCATCCCGGTCTTCTCCCGCAAGCCGCTCTTCGGCTACACCGGGATGGTGCTGGCCACCATCGCGATCACCGTGCTGTCCATGACGGTCTGGGCGCACCACATGTTCGCCACCGGCCAGGTGCTGCTGCCGTTCTTCAGCGTCGTCAGCTATCTGATCGCGGTGCCCACCGGCGTGAAGTTCTTCAACTGGATCGGCACCATGTGGAAGGGCCAGCTCACCTTCGAGACACCGATGCTGTTCTCCATCGGCTTCCTGGTCACCTTCCTGCTCGGCGGGCTCACCGGGGTGCTGCTGGCCAGCCCTCCGGTGGACTGGCACACCCACGACACCTACTTCGTCGTGGCGCACTTCCACTACGTGGTCTTCGGCACCGTGGTCTTCGCCCTCTTCGCCGGCTACTACTTCTGGTGGCCGAAGATGACCGGGCGGCTGCTCGACGAGCGGCTGGGCAAGGCGCACTTCTGGACCATGTTCATCGGTTTCCACGGCACCTTCCTGGTGCACCACTGGTTGGGCACCAAGGGCATGCCCCGCCGGTACGCCGACTACCTGCCCACCGACGGATTCACCACGCTGAACACGATCTCCACCATCTTCTCGTTCATCCTCGGCGTGTCCACCCTGTTCTTCATCTACAACGCGTGGAAGTCCTGGCGGTACGGGGCGATGGTGACGGTGGACGACCCGTGGGGCTTCAGCAACTCGTTGGAGTGGGCCACCACCTGCCCACCGCCGCTGCGCAACTTCGACCGGATGCCCCGGATCCGCTCGGAGCGTCCGGCGTTCGACCTGAAGTACGGCCCGCTCGTCGCCGACCTGGGTCGGGACCTGCCGCAGCGCACCACGAAGCCGCCGCAGCACTTTGCCGACGAGCTGCACATGGAGCATCACGTGCCAGAGTCGCCGGCCGCCGAGGGCGCGCACGGCGCCCGCGATGCGACCGAGTACCAGCCGGCCCCGCAGTCCGGCGCCCGGCCGGTGGATGTACCGGAGCCCGAGGGCGTGCGTCGGCCGAGCTTCGAGGAGAGCGACGCGCCGCAGTACCGCACCGACGAGCCGAAGCCGCACGAGCGCTGGCGGCACCCGCACAGCGACGATGGTGACACCGAGGAACGCTGATCGGGAGTACGCGACAGAGGGCCGACACCCACCGGGTGTCGGCCCTCGTCATGCCGGTACGCGCGTGGTGCCCGCCCGGTTCCGGTCAGTCCCGGGCGGGTGCCAGGCCGGCGGCGGTGAGCGAGCGGCGTACCGCGGGCTGGACCCGGGTCAGCCGTAGCGGCACCCCGGTCCGCTCCGCCGCGTCCCGCCCGGCCATCAGCGCCGCGATCCCGCCGGCGTCGAAGCCACCCGCGCCGACCAGGTCGACGACCACCTCGCTCGGCTGGCCGGTGACCGCCTCCAACATCGCCCGGCGCAGCTGGTCCGCGCCGTCCCGGTCCACCTCACCGCCGACCTCGACCACCACCCGGTCACCGTTCTGCTTCACCGAGATCCGGGTCTTGCCCGGGTCCGGTTCGGCGGCGCCGTTCTGCCAGGGCGGCGGCGCGTCGGCGAGCATCGCCTGGCGCAGCCAGGTCAGCGCCCGCGACAGCAGCCGGGAGACGTGCATCTGCGAGATGCCGAACCGGGCGGCAATCTCCGCCTGGGTCTGGTTGCCGTAGAAGCGCATGGCCAGGATCCGCCGCTCACGCCAGGGCAACCGGTGCAGCAGGCCGCTCACGGTCACCCGGTCATCGACCGATTCCAGCGCATTGTCCGACTCTCCGACCAGGTCACCGAACTCCGCGGAGCTCTCCCCGCCCACCGGTGCGTTGAGCGAGGCCGGGCTGTAGCCGGCCGCCGACTCCAGCGCGGCGAGGATCTCCTCCTCCGGCGTCTCCAGCCGGGCCGCCAACTCGGCCACCGACGGCGCCCGGGACAGCTCGCTGGTCAGCGCGGCGGTGGCCTGCCCCACTTCGAGGATCAGGTCGCGCAGCCGGCGGGGCACGTGCACGCCCCAGGTGCGGTCCCGGAAGTGCCGTTTGATCTCACCGACGATGGTGATCGCGGCGTACGCGGTGAAGGAGCCCCGTTCCGGGTCGTACCGGTCGACGGCGTTGACCAGCCCCAGACGGGCCACCTGCTCCAAATCCTCCAGCGGCTCCCCACGGCCCCGGTACCGGCGGGCCAGCCGGCCGGCGAACGGCAGCGCGAAGCGGACCAGGTCGTCCCGTGCCTCCTGCCGCCGCTCCGGTGGCAGCCCTTCGATCCGGGCCGCGTACGCCAGCGCTGCCGCATCGAGATCCTCCAGACCTCGATCGGTGGGTGGTGGTGTGGTCGTGGTCGTGCTCGTCTGTCCGAACATCCGCGCCTCCCTCAGGAAGGTCCCCCGCCCGGATCGGGAAACCGGTCGTGCGCGTGGTCGAGCCACGCACCGGGCCGGAAAGTGGGTCAGTGACTGGGATGCCAGCGGGCGACAACGCCTCTGCGCAGCGCAATCAGACCGTCGCAGCCAGCGATGTTCCCGCTCCGTAGGTACTCAATCACGGGACCCCGGGTTCGCGAGGAAGTTTCGGCGTGCTCCGCCTCAGGAGATCAGCAACCCCTGGTGGCCGCCGCTGTCGCGAAGCACGGCCAACGCCTCGGCGGCCCCCAGCGGGGGCGGCACGGGCAGGTCGTACGGCTGGGCACGCAGCACCTCGGTGGCCCGGCGGGTGGGCACCGAGGTGACCGGGTAGCCGCGGGCGGCGGTCCGGTCCAACGCCCGACGCCGCCGGCCGAACCCGGCCACCGCCAGCCACTGCGGCAGCCCGGCCAGGGCGGGCGAGCGCACGCCGGGCGGCTCCGGCAGCACGTCCACCGAACTGAACACCTCGCTGCCGGCCAGCCACCACTCGGCCTCGTCCACGCTGCGCCGGGTGGCGTTCTCACACCAGTACGGCACCATCCCCGCCCGCACCACCTGAAACGGATCGAGCAACCGACCGCACTCCACCACCAATCGGTCACCGGTCTTGCCGGCGCCGCGCAGCCAACTCCGGTACAGGTCGGCCACCCCGGCGCTCAGCGCGCCCGGCCTCGGCACCAGCACCCGGTGCAGCGGGTGCTGCCGGCGGGCCGCCCAGTCCCGCGCGGCCAGTTCGAAGCCCGAGTCCACGCCGTGCTCGGCGTACCCGGACGGGGCGGACACCTCCGGCGGCTGCCACCGGGTGGCGTCCCCACCGACGGAGCGCAGCACCTGCCGCAGCGCGTGGCTGTCCGGATGGAAGTCCACCGGGTCCAGCCCGCTGGCCGGGCAGCCGACCTGAAAGCTGTGCCCGGGGCCGTGCTCCAGCACCGGCCAGGTCCGCGCGTCGCGCACCAGCAGGACCGGGGCTCCGGGGGTCAGACGGTCGGCCAGGAACTGCGCGTACGCCGCCGGTAGCGCCCGCCAGCGGGCCGCCAGCGACACGGTCGCCCCGGTCAGCGGGCCGCGGCTGGCCGGGCAGTGCACCTGGCGCAGATGCAGGTCGGCGTTGCCGGCGAGCAGCCGAGCGGCGAGTGCCGCGCCGTGCTCCAGAGCCGCCCCGGGTCGGTCCACCGCGCCGTCGGTCCAGTGCACGGACATCTCGAATCCGGCCGGCAACCATGGCACGCCGAGGGCCACCGCGAGGTGTGCGGCCGCGCCGTGCGGCGAGCCGAGCAGCACTCCGGGGTAGCGGCCACGGGGGTACTGGTCGACGAACCAGCGGGCCACCCGGGCGGAGTCCACCTCGTCGACCTGGGGCACGGTGAGCGCGACCCGACCGGCGGCCCGGCTGACCGCGGCGCGGCGGACCGGCTCCGGGGCGCCGGGGAACCGCGACACCGGTCCGGCCTGCCCGAGGTCGGCGCAGTCCACCCCGCGCAGCGCCCGCGCGGTGGCGGCGACCAGCACCCGGGCGGCGCTGCCCACGGCCACTACCCGGTCACCGGACAGACCGGCGCCGTCGGCCACGAGCCCCTTGTGCACCTTGTGCACCGGCCCCACCTTGCCTCGTTCGCTCACCACGCGGCCCGGCTTCCCGTCCCGATGGGGTTCAAACGGGGCATCACCCACCCAGGGGCACGAATCCCACAGGTCCGACGGGTGCGCCGGCCATCACCGGCGTTCGGCGACGATCGCCCTCGCACGGCGGGAGCGGGTCGCCCGGGCGATCGGACCCCGGGTGGCCCGGACGACGACTTGGGGGTTTCGCCGGGGCCAGGTCGGGCACTTTCGGGCCCATGCACACCGAGCACACCAGCGAGCCTGCCGCCGCCACGATCACCCCGTACCAGGACGGGCCGCTACTGGTCCGCGGCGACTTTGCCCTGGTCACCCCGGACGGCGAGCGGATCGACGCCCGCCGGGGCACGGTGGCGCTGTGCCGGTGCGGCAAATCGGCGCTCAAGCCGTTCTGCGACGGCACCCACAAGGTGGTCAACTTCCGGGCGGGCACCGCCCGGGAGGGCTGACCGCGCTACGCCACTCCGGCCAGCGGTCCCCCGGTCGCGGACGGCAACGCGGTCGCGGGCACCGAGATGGTCCGTGGGGCGGGTGCCCGCAGCGAGCTGCGGCCGGCGGCCCAGTTGTCCAGCAGATGCGCGGCGAACAACCGGTCGACCGCGAGCGCGGCGGCCGCGCCGAAGAGCACATCCCCGGCCAGCGCCGGCTCCACCCGGACGAGGCCACCGCAGAGGTCGTGCACGGCGATCTGCTCGTGCACCGCGTCGGCCTCCACGTGCTCGTCGTAGAAGCGGGTGGCCACCTCGTCCAGGCCGAGCCGGCGCAGCCCGTTGCCGTACCGGCGGTTCGGCAGCGACGAGGTCATCTCGAACGCCGCCAGGTGACCGAGGAGCGCGCCGCGCAGCCGTCGGTGCAGCCCGACCAGCGACATCAGGTTGTTGGTCGCCAGCGTCACGGCGGGAACCGCGTCCAGATGAGCGCCGTAGCCGGTGTCCATGCCCAACCGGTCGAGCGTGCGCCGGAACAGCTCGGCGTGCATCCGGTTCAGCTGGCCGTTGCCGTACTCGTCGGTCTGGATCTCCACGAGGGCGGCCTTGGCCGGGCCGCCGAGGCGGGGCAGCGCCCAGCTGTGCGGGTCCGCCTCCCGCAGGTGATAGACCGAGCGGTGGGCGACGAACTCGCGGAACTGGGTGAGGTCGGCGCGCCGTTGCAGGGTGGCGGCCAGCGGCGGGCCGTCGTCGGCGGCGACCAGCTCGGTCAGCCCGACCGTGACGCCGCCGGGTGGCACCGGCGCTGCGCCGACCAGCCGGCGCAGCGCCGCCTCGAAGGGCCGCTCGGCGCGTGCCCGCACGGCCAGCAGCGTCGGCTGCCACTCCCAGCCCTCGTCCACCCCACGCAAGCCCCGGTAGTGCAGCTCGTAGCAGAGGAACAACGTCAGTTGCAGGTCCTCGTCGGTGAGCGGGTCCGCCGGGTCCAAATCAGCGCCGAGATCCATCGGAAGGTCGTGTGGCGGTCGCCGCAGGGCCTCGGTCACCGCCGTGGACAGCGGGCCGCGCGGCCGCGGAAGCGGCGCGGGACCGTAGCGGCGGTCGGTGGGCTCCGGCATTGTTCCTCCAGCGTCGTCGGGCGGGTACTGATGCCCCGACGGAACGCGCCTAAACGAGGCCCTCCGCGTTCACGGTGAGCTCCACCTGCTCACGGACCCTCCGGGCGGCGTCCCCGTTGGCGTACAGGCCGCGCAGGTCGGCGAAGGCCGGCTCCGGCGGCGCCAGCGACACCGCGGGGTCGACCACGGCCTCCAGTACGCACGGGCGGTCCGCGGCGAGCGCCTCGTCCCAGGCCGCGCCGACCAGCTCCGGGCGGTCCACCCGGACGCCGTGCAGCCCGAGCAGCCGCGCCCAGCCCGCGTACGGCACGTCGGGACGACGCTGGGCCGGGTCGGCTGACGGCTGCCGCCCGCCGCCCATGCCGGACTGGTCGCGGTTGTTGAGCACCAGCACCACCAGCCGCGGATCCCGCCACTCCTGCCAGTGGTGCGCCACGGTGATCAGCTCGGCGAGCCCGTTGAGCTGCATGGCACCGTCGCCGACCAGCGCGATGACCGGCTGGTCAGGGTCGGCGAGCTTGGCGGCCAACGCGTACGGCAGGGCGCACCCCATCGAGCCGAGGGTGCCGCACAGCTGCGCGTTCACCCCGGGCGGCAGGACCAGGTGCCGGGCGTACCAGTAGAGGACCGAACCGACGTCGACCGCCACGGCGCCGACGTGCGGGACCCGGGCGGACAGCTCCTGGAGTACGAGCTGCGGGTTGACCGGTTCGGCCGACGCGGCGGCCCGGTCGGCTGCGGTGGTTCGCCACCGGTCCACCGAGCTCTCCACCGTGGCGCGCCAATCCTCGTGGGGCCGCTCGGGTATCCGGTCCAGCAGCGCCCGCAGCGTCTCCGCGGCGTCGCCGACCAGCGGCACGTCGGCCGGGTACCGGCTGCCGATCCGCCGGCCGTCGATGTCGATCTGCACGGTGCGGGCCTGGTCGGGCATCGGGAAGTAGTCGGTCCACGGGTCGTTGGTGCCGACCATCAACAGCGTGTCGCAGCCGCCCATCAGCTCGGCGGCGGCCATGGTGCCGACCTCGCCGAGCACCCCGGTGTGGAAGGGCAGTCGCTCGTCGAGCACCGGCTTGCCCAGCAGCGAGGTGGCCACCCCGGCGCCGAGCCGGTCGGCCAACTCGATGATCTCCTCGGCGGCGCCCCGACCACCCTGGCCCACCAGGATCGCAATGCGCTGGCCGCCGCCGAGCAGTTGCGCGGCGGCGTCGAGGTCCACCTCGTGCGGCAGCACCCGGGCCAACGACTCGCCCGGGGTCGCCGAGATCACCCCGACCGCGTTCGGCTGCAGGTCGGACACCATGGCCTCCTGCAACTGCCGGGGCAGCACGACACAGGTCGGGCTGCGGGTCGCCGCCGCCGTACGGAACGCCTGGTCCAGCAGCGCCGGTACGTGCTCGGGGCTGCGGCCGTACTGGACGAACTGGTTGCACACGTCGGCGAAGAGCCGGCTCAACCCGATCTCCTGGTGCGCCCCGCCGAGCGGCCCGGAGATGTCCTCGCCGACGATCGCCACCACCGGCGTGCTGTCCAGCTTGGCGTCGTAGAGCCCGTTGAGCAGTTGCACCGCGCTGGGCCCCTGGGTGGCCAGGCAGACCCCGATGCCGCCGGTGAACTTGGCGTGCCCGGTGGCCATGAACGAGGCCGTCTCCTCGTGCCGGGCCGGGATGAACGCCGGGTCGCCGCCGGTACGGTCGAGCGCCTCGACCAGCGGGGCGATCGCCGCACCCGGGAAGCCGAAGGCGCGCGGCACGCGCCAGGCCAGTAGCCGCTCCACCACCAGGTCGGCGACGCTGCGCTCAGCCATTGCCGCGCCCGGGCGTGCTGGCATCGACGTACCGCAGCACCGCGCCGACGCCGTCGGTGAGCTCGGGTGCCTCATCCGCGCCCAGCACGGTCAGCGCCGCGTCGGTGCCGACCAACGCCCGCACCAGCGCCGCGTCGGCGCGTACCCGCTGCGGGTCGGCCACCGACATCGCGGACAGCTGCCCCGGGTCGACGGCGATCTCGGTCGGCTCCGGGCCGATCCACAGCTCACCGTTGGCCGACGGGTCGTCCACGATCAGCATGGTGTCGACCTGGTTGCGTTGCAGAGCCCCGACGACCGCGTCGAGCCCGGCACCCACGTCCTCCTGCACGCCGAACCGGTCCAGTGCCGCGGTGATCCGCTGGTCGGCGACCTCCGCGATGGTCTGCACGGTGAGGTCATCCAGCAGGGTCTGGTCGGAGCCGCCGGCCCGCGAGCCGGCATCGGTGCGGACCACTACGTCCTGCCAACGCTCGGGCATCTGGGCGGCGATCACTCCGGTGGCCCGGACGTCGCCGGCGACCACCACCACGTCCGCGCCGACCTTGTCGGCCAGCTCCACGGTCGCCGCGGTGACGTCACCGGCGTTGTGGTGCCACGCCTCCATGGCCGCCCGTTGGTAGCGCGACTGGGACCAGCCGCCGGGCTGGACCCGGCGCAGCGGGAAGGACTCCCGGCCGCTGATGTGCGCCCGTCGGGGCACCCCGCCCGCGCTGACGGCCATCGCGTCGGCGCCGGTGCGGTCGGCAAGCACCCGCACCCAGGCCACCTGCTCGCCACGCTGTGCGAGCAGCGGCATCACATGTGGCAGTGGCGCGTAACTGGCCAGGTCGCGCACCGGTGGCGCGGAGAGGTACTCGGAGAGCACCACCCGACCACGGGTGGCGAAGACCGCGAGGCCGTAGTCGCCGACCATCGGGTCGTGCCCACGGATAACCCGGTCCAGCGCGGCGACGGTCGCCTCGTCGGCGCCCTGGTCGGTCATTTGACGCGCCAGGGCACGCCAGCGCAGGGCCAGCGCCTCGTGGGCGTCCTCCGTGTCGGCGGAGGCGTCCAGGTACACCGAGCACCACGGCCCGGGTCGGTCGTAGAGCGGGCGCAGGAAGGACAGCTGCATGCTCGACCCCTTTCCAGCTCGACCCCCCGCTTACCCGGGTCGCCCGGGATGTCACCTCGCGGCCGTGAGCCCGTGACCAGGTTTCATTCACGTCGTTCAACCGAGGACATCGATACGATCAGTGAACGGAAGCGGACTCTCGGTGGTGGGAATGGACAGCGGACTCGATACCCGACGCATCGTGCACCCGACGGATCGGATCGTCACCGGGCGGTTGATCCGCCTGCTCGACGGCTACACCCGCGAGGTACGCATCGGCCAACCGGTGCTGGTCGCGGTGCTCGCCGCGGCCGCGTTCGCCCGGCTACCCGCCCTGCTGCTGCGCTCGCTCTTCTCCGCTGGTGGCGGCGGCGGCACCCGGCGGCGCTGGAAGGAGCTGAAGCAGGGCCCGGAGTACCTGGTCACACCGGTACGGCTGCGCAACACCGCCGGCCAGCTCTGCGAGGTGGAGCTGCACGGCCACCTGCCGCAGAGCGCCCTGCACCCGGCGGACCACGTGCAGCTCACCCTCCGCCCGCAACGCGACCCGGAGCTACCGCCCCGGATCGAGCGGATCGTCAACCTCACCACCGGGCAGCTACTCACCCCGCGTACCGCGACGCTCTGGTCGCACCTCGGCCCACCGCTGCTGTTGCAGGCGGTGCTGGGCGCGCTGCTGCTCGCCGGCGTGGCGGCCTGCTCCGCGCTGACCTGACCGGCCGGCCGGGTTTCCGGGCCCGGCCGGGCGGGCACCGGCTTCGGCATGTTTCCTGGATTCACGCTTGAGGAGATCGACGTCGGCCCGGTACGCCTGCGGGTACGCCACGGCGGGTCCGGCTCGCCGGTCGTGCTGCTGCACGGCCATCCCCGTACCCACGCCACCTGGCACCGCGTGGCGCCGCTGCTCGCCGAGCGGCACACCGTGATCTGCCCGGACCTGCGCGGCTACGGCGGTTCGACGAAGCCGGCGGAGACCGCCGACCATTCCGGGTACGCCAAGCGGGCGATGGCGCGAGACGTGGTCGCGCTGCTCGACAAGCTCGGCCACCAGCGGGCCGCGGTGATCGGCCACGACCGTGGCGCGTACGCCGCGATGCGCACCGCGCTGGACCACCCGGACCGGGTCAGCCGGCTCGGCGTGCTCGACGGGATCCCGATCGGTGCCGCGCTGGGCACCTGCGACGCCCGGTTCGCCGCCCGGTGGTGGCACTGGTTCTTCCTGGGCCAGACCGACAAGCCGGCGGAACGGGTGATCAACGCGGACCCGGACGCCTGGTACGGCGGCTCCCCCGCCGAGATGGGCGAGGAGGCGTACGCGGACTACTCCCGGGCGATCCACGACCCGGCGACGGTGCACGCGATGTGCGAGGACTACCGCGCGGGCCTGGGGCCGGATCGGGCCGCCGACGACGCGGACCGGGCCGCCGGGCGGAAGATCGGCTGCCCGGTGCTGTTCGTGTGGGCCGAACGTGACGACATGGTGGACCTGCACGGAGACCCGGCGGCGATCTGGCGGGAGTGGGCCGACGACGTACGGGCCACCTCGGTCGACTCGGGTCACCACATGGCCGAGGAGGCGCCGGAGGCCCTCGCTGCCGTACTCGCCGACTTCCTGGCCGACTGACCGCTCAGCGCGACCGGCGGCTCAGGTCGACTGACCGCTCAGCGCGACCGGCGGCGGGTCAACCGACCGGGGCGGGCTCGCGCACCGGCTGACGGTCGGTGCCGAGCATCCCCCGGCGGCGGGCCCAGCGCTCGAAGACCAGGGTGGCGAACGGCGGCACCGCGCAGGCCAGCGCGACCACCGTGGCCGGCATGCTCCACCGGTGCAGTCGGGCCACCACCAGCACCAGCAGGGCGTACGCGACGAACAGGCCGCCGTGGATCGGACCGAAGATCTTGACGCCCAGCTCGTTGTCCGGCGGGCCGTACTTGACCGCCATGCCGACCAGCAGGGCCAGCCAGGAGCACGCCTCGGCGATCGCCGCCGCGACGAAGAGCCCGGTCACCTTCTCGCGCATACCCACGCCACCACCTCTCGGGCGGCAATGCTATCGGTGCGGACCGGGCGCACCTGAGCAGACCGCCCGGACGCGACAGGGATCACCAAGCCCGCCGGTGGGTAGGAAAAGACCATCGGGTCTTCCCCCGCCCGCCGGGGACGTGCGAGGTTAGGGGGACCAGCGGTGACAGGGTGGTGACCATGGGCGAGGACGTCGGCGTACGGACCTTCAGTCGGGAGGACCGGGCCCGCTACCGCGAGAAGGTCCGCAACTGCCTGGACGTCTTTGCCGAGATGCTGCGCGAGTCGCGGTTCGACATCGACCGGCCACTGACCGGGCTGGAGATCGAGCTGAACCTGGTCGACCAGGAGTCGAATCCGGCGATGCGCAACGCCGACGTGCTGGCGGCCATCGCGGACCCGAGCTTCCAGACCGAGCTGGGCCAGTTCAACATCGAGATCAACGTGCCGCCGCGCCGGCTGACCGGCACCGGCACCGCCGAATTCGAGGAGAACGTCCGGGCCAGCCTCAACGCCGCCGAGGAGAAGGCCCGTGCGATCGGCGCGCACATGGTCATGATCGGCATCCTGCCGACGTTGCGCCCGGAGCACCTGACCGCCGAGACACTCTCGGCCAACCCCCGCTACAAGCTGCTCAACGAGCAGATCTTCGCCGCTCGGGGCGAGGACCTGCCCATCGCCATCAGCGGGGTGGAACGGTTGGCGGTCACCGCCGACACGATCACCCCGGAGGCGGCCTGCACCAGCACACAGTTCCACCTCCAGGTCAGCCCGGCCCAGTTCGCCGACTACTGGAACGCCGCCCAGGCGATCGCCGGCCTCCAGGTGGCGCTCGGCGCGAACTCACCGCTGTTCTTCGGCCGGGAGCTGTGGCGCGAGACGCGCATCCCGCTGTTCCAGCAGGCCACCGACACCCGGTCGGAGGAGATCAAGGCGCAGGGCGTACGGCCACGGGTCTGGTTCGGCGAACGCTGGATCACCAACGTGTTCGACCTCTTCGAGGAGAACGTGCGCTACTTCCCGGCCCTGCTGCCGGTCTGCGACCCGGAGGACCCGGCGCAGGCGTTGGCCGCCGGTGAGGTGCCCAAGCTCGCCGAGCTACGGCTGCACAACGGCACCGTCTACCGGTGGAACCGACCGGTGTACGACGTGTCGCGTGGCCGGCCGCACCTGCGGGTGGAGAACAGGGTGCTGCCCGCCGGGCCCACCGTGCTGGACACCATCGCCAACGGCGCCTTCTACTTCGGGCTGGTGCGCGCCCTGGCCGAGTCGGACCGACCGCTGTGGTCGCAGATGTCGTTCAGCGCCGCCGAGGAAAACTTCACCAGCTGCGCTCGGTACGGCATCGACGCGCAGGTCTTCTGGCCCGGCCTCGGCTACCTGCCGGTGACCGAGCTGGTGCTGCGCCGGCTGCTGCCACTGGCGCACCACGGCCTGGACCAGTGGGGCTTGGATCCGGCCGAGCGCGACCGGCTGCTCGGCATCATCGAGCAGCGCTGCCTGACCGGCCGCAACGGCGCGAGTTGGCAGGTGGAGACGCTGCACCGGCTGGAGACCGCCGACCACCTGGACCGGCCGGCGGCGCTGCGCGAGGTGGTCCGGCACTACGTGACGCTGATGCACAGCAACCGGCCGGTGCACGAGTGGCCCATCCCCTGACCCGGCCCCGGCCCCTGAGTCGCGGTCACTGCGCCGGGCGGTCCCATGGCGACGGGTCGTCGCGGAGTCTGCTGTAGAGGTACCCGTCGCGCCACCGGCCGGCCCGGAACTCGCAGGCCCGCACGACTCCTTCGAGCTGGAAGCCGGCCTTCTCCAGGGACCGCTGCTCGGCGACGTTCTCCGGGTGGGTGCCGGCCTGGACGCGCTGCGCCGGGGTGTGCTCGAACAGGTAGTCGCAGAGCAGTGCCTGTGCCCGCCACCCGATGCCCCGGCCGCGCCACGCCGGCAGCAGGACGATCCCGATCTCCCAGTACGAGGCCCGGCCGCCGTAGCACCCCGAGAGGTAGCTGACGAAGCCGGCGGGGGCCCGCTCCGGCTCGACCTCCACGACGAGCCGTCCGTCGTCCGCGCCGAGCCAGCCGTCGACGGCGAACCGCCGAGCCGGCGCACCCGGGTCGCGGAAACCGGCCCAGTCCAGCCCGACAAGACCCGGCTCGGTGCAGAACCGCCGGAACATCGCCAGGTCGGCCGAGGCGACCGGCCGCAGTCGAACGGTGAGATTGCCCGTCCGGGATGCCGGAGTGTCACCACTCTCCATTGCCGACACGGTAGCCGCCCCACGCTGGCCCGGCCGCCCCGTCGCACGACGTTCCGTGCACTCCTTTGTGGACCCCCAGGGTCATCGACGTTTGTCGTAGGCTGGTGCGGCTCGACATCGACCTGGTGACGATGAAGGGATGCCTGTGGACACTTCCGAGACAGACCACACCCCGGCCCCGAGGTCCACGAGCGGAGCCCTGTCCCGCCGGCACATGCTGCGTGCCGGGGCTGCGGCTGCCGGCGGCGCGTTGATTGTCGGCACGTCCGAGGCAGCGCAGGCCGCGCCGGGTGGCCCGAAGCGGGCGTTGCGGGCGCCGGTGCTGGTGCCCGGCGACCGGGTCCGGGTCGTGTCACCCGGAGGCACTCCCAACCCCGCGAACATGGCCCGCGGCATCGAGATCCTGCGGAGCTGGGGTCTGGAGGTCGAGCTGGGCGAGCACGTCTTCGCCAAGTACGGCTATCTGGCCGGCACCGATGCGCAGCGGCTGGCCGACCTGAACGCCGCGCTCAACGACCGGGGGGTCCGTGCGGTCTTCGCCGCCCGTGGTGGCTACGGCACCCAGCGGATCGTCGATCGCATCGACGTGGCTGGCATCCGCCGCGATCCCCGGGTGGTCGTCGGGTTCAGTGACATCACCAGCATCCATGGCAAGCTCTGGCGTGACGCCGGGCTGGTCACCTTCTACGGTCCCATGGTCAACTGGAGCGACAGCCGCACCGGGCCGGAGTCGGCCGAGGCACTACGCCGGGCGGTGATGACCACCGCACCCGTCACCATCACCAGGGATCCCGCCGAGACGGCCGCACCCGTCCTGGTGCCGGGACGGGCGACGGGTCCCCTGCTCGGCGGCTGCCTGACGTTGATCTCCACATCGTTGGGTGCCGGTGACGCCCCGAAGTTCGACGACGCCATCCTGTTCTTCGAGGACGTGGACGAGGCGCCGTACAGCATCGACAGGATGCTGACCGAGCTACGCCGGGTGGGCGTGCTGTCCAGGGTCGCCGGGGTGGTCATCGGCCAGATCACCAACAGCGTCGGTGCACCCGACGAGTGGGACGCGGTGGCGATGTTGACGGACCGCCTCTCCGACCTTGGCGTGCCGGTCCTGGGCGGGCTCCGACTGGGCCATGGCAACGGGCAACTCACCATTCCGCTCGGTTCGCGGGCCACGATCGATGCGGAGGCGGGGACCCTGACGGTGGAGCCCGGAGTCCGTCCGCGCTAGAGGGATGGAGGGCGTCCCGCCGCGCCTACAGTGCCCACCGGATCACGGTGACCAGCCCGAGGACGGTCAGAGTCAGGACGATCAGGCCGATCACCGTTGCCACCAGGCAGGGCAGGGCCTCGCTCCACGCGCCGGGGACCTGACGGGGTCCGGCCTCCGTCCAGGTGACCGGGCCCTGACCTTCCTGTCCGGCCTGCTCGACCAGCCGACCGAACCGTGCGCGTGCCACCGGCCCGAGCTTGTCGGTGGGGTCGGCGTTCACCTTCAGCACGAGCAGCCGCCGCCAGGCACCCGGGTGAGCCCTCTCGAATGCGCCGATCTCCTCCACGGCGGCGTCCTCGTCGAGGAACCCCCAACGCCCGGCCTCGACAACGTTGCCCACCTGCCGGTACAGCGCGGCACGCTGCGCCCGCAGTTCCAGGTCGTCGGGGTACGCGGCGGTCAGGCTCGCCAGCCGCTGCATCGCTGGATGAACGTGCCCGCGCCGCAGATCGGCCTCGACCTTCGCCAGCACGTGATCTTTCGCCATGGCGGTCATTCTCAGCGGCCACCGCCACAACCGAAAGCCGATATCCGCGTAGCGGCGCGGACCGCCGGGCGCACTTCTCGTTGATGATGGTTGCCATGACGTCAGTGGGCGCCCAGCGGGTGCGGGATGCGAACGGCGGACCGCAGAGTCCGTTGGAGCAGCGGCTGATCGAGTCCGTCGCCCACGGCGCGGTGCTCGACCTGGCCGGTGACGGGCCGGTCGACGAGGCAGCGATGCGGTCCTGGGGCGATGACCGCACGATCTCGGCTTCGGTCATCCGTGAGCTGGTCCGCGGCCGGTTGGTCAGCGAGCCCGACCCACATGGCCTGCGGCTGCGCGGAGCCCGGATCGTCGGCCAGATCGATCTGGAGAACATCACCAGTGACCTGGCGCTGGAGCTGCGTGACTGCCTGCTGCCCAGCGGCGTGAACCTTCGCAACGCCCGCCTGTCAGCGGTCGCCCTGACCGGGTGCCGCATCGAGCAGGCGCCCGGTTCCGCGGACGCGGCACTCGACGCCACCCGCTGTGCCGCGTGGGTGATGTCGCTCAGGAAGAGCACGGTCACCGCTGACGCGGTCGCCGGCACCGTTCGTCTCGCCGCCGCACGCGTCGGCACGTTGGACTGCCGTGGAGCGCGGTTGGCGAACAGCACCGGATCTGCCCTGGACGCCGACGGCCTCCAGGTCGACCAGAGCGTGTTCTTGAATGACGGATTCACCGCCACCAGCCCCAGCGTGCGAGGCACCATCCGGCTGCTCGGTGCCCACATCGGCGGCCAGCTCAACTGCGGTGGAGCACGGTTGGAGAACACCGCCGGCCCGGCACTCAACGCCGACAATCTCCGGGCCAACCAGGACGTGCTGCTGTCGAACGGCTTCATCGCCACCAGCGCCAGCGAGCAGGGCACCATCCGGCTGCTCGGCGCGCACATCGGCTCGTTGAGCGCGAGCGGTGCGCGGCTGACGAACACCGCCGGACCGGTCCTCGACGCCGACGGCCTCACCGTTGACCGGGACGTGGCCCTGGACAGTGGTTTCACCGCCACCAGCGCCAGCGAGTGGGGCGGCATCGGCCTGTCCGGCGCCCACATCGGCGGACTCCTGGCCTGCGGTGGGGCGCGCCTGGAGAACACGACCGGCCCCGCCCTCGACGTGAACGGCCTCCGGGTCGACCAGGACGTGCTCCTGGATGACGAATTCAGCGCCACCAGCGGCGGTGACGAGGTGGTGGTGCTGGTGCTGGCTGGAGCGAGGATTGGTGGGGCCCTTTGCCTCGACACCGATCGGGTGACGCGCACGGCACCGGGTCCGGGACCGCTGATCGAGTTGGACGGGCTCACCTACAGCGGGCTCCCGCGGCCCACGTCACTGCGGCGCTGGTTGACCCTGCTGCGCGAGGGCACCCCCCGTTACAGCGCCCAGCCCTACCAGCACCTCGCCGCCGCGTACCGCGCCGCCGGCCACGACCGCGACGCCCGCACCATCCTCATCGCCCAACGCCGCGACCAGATCCAGCGCGCCGGACTGAGCGCCTCCGAGCGCGCCTGGGGTCGCCTCACCGGCATCACCCTCGGCTACGGCTACCAGCCCTGGCGGGCCCTGCTCCTGCTCCTCGCCACACTGGCGATCGCAGTGACCCTCAGCGTCCTCGGCGGCCACCACGGCGGCCTGGCGCAGAAGCCGGTGACCAGCGGAGCAGCCACCACCTGCACCACCATCGACCAGATCGGCGTCGGCCTCGACCTCGGCACCCCAGTGCTCAAGACCGGCGCCCGTGACCGCTGCCAACCCACCGACACCCGTGCCGGCCAGACCCTGACCATCGCCGGCTGGATCCTGCAGCTGCTCGCCTGGAGCTTCGCCACCCTCTTCATCGCCGGCTTCACGAGCGCGGTCCGCAAGACCTGACCTGCTCCGGTCACCTGTGCGCCGTCACGCGGGTCGCATCCGCGGGCGGTACTCAACCGCGCGGGGTGGGAACACCGAAGAGATCGATGATGCCGGCGGGAAGCTGGGCGAGCAGATCGTGACGCTCGTCGTCATTGAGCGCCTCGGCGACGGTACGCAACACCGCCTGGGCGTGCTGACGCACCTGGTCCGCGTCCGCGCACTGCTCCCGATCGCCGACGTGTTTCAGGAAGTCGCCGATGTCCCACTGGCGGCCCCGTGGATTACGGGTGACCGACGGGTTCAGCCGCTCCGGTAGCTGTGCCGCGAGGTGGTCGGCCTCCCGTCCGGCGAGCCGTTCGCCGAGCACCGACAGGACGGCCTGTACGGACCGCACGGCCTCATTCTCACCGAGGCCCCCGCGCCGCCGTACCGTGGCGATCAACTGCTCGTACTCCATGACCCGCTCCTTCCGTCTCCTCGACCGGCCGTCAGGCCTGCCAGCGGACGAACGGGGCGAGTTCCCAGGCTCCCTGGCCGCAAACGAGGTCACCCGCCGACCCGGGCTTTCAGCCGTCGGCCGGCGGGACCTCATATCTCGCCACGAACCAGGCGGATCAGCCGGTCGAGGACGCGGCCCTCGCTCACCCGTAGGCCGTCGTGTTCGTACTCGTTGGTGATCCAGGGGCGTAGACCGCGCACCGATCGCGCCGTGGCCAACGAGTCGTCGGTGTCGACGTACATGTCGTCGTGGTAGACGGCGGCGGCGACGGGCACCTCGTTGCGGGCCAACTGCTGCGGGTCGTACAGGTCCGGCCACTCCTCGCGCCGCGCCAGCAGCTCCGCCGTCTCGCGCAGCGGGGCCAGTGCCGGATCGCTGGCGAACATCCACGGGTAGATCATCTCGCCGGTCAGCAGCACCGGTCGGTCGTCCGCCAGCGCCCCGTCGGCGTCGAACTGCGGGAACTCGGCCCGTACGGTCTCGGCCGCCCAACCCGTGGCACCCGGTGTCACCGACCGCTGGCCGTAGATCGACTCGTGCAGCAGCGCGTAGAGCGGGCGGCTCGCGTACGAGAGATGGCCCTGGACCTCGGCGAGGAACGAGTCGGAGAGGTGACCGGCGGGCACCCCCGGCAGGAAAGCGTCTTCGAGCAGGTAGTGCAGGGTGTGCGTACCGTTGCCGGTGCCCAGCGTGGTGCCGATCGCCTGGAACGCCTCGGCGGTCAGCAACCCGCCGCCGGGCAGCCGCACCTCCCGCTCCCGGAGGTGCCGCACGACGGCGCGAACGGTCTCGACGTCCTCCGGGTAGCGCGCGTAGTGCGCCTCGACCTTGCGCTGCACGCGCGGGTACGCGGACCGGTAGACCTCGTGCGCGCTGCTGCGCAGGCCGGGGAGGCCACCGGTCACGAAGGCCTCGCGGACGCCTTCCGGCGCGTACGACAGGTAGGTGAGGGTGCAGAAGCCGCCGTAGCTCTGGCCGAGCAGGCTCCACCGTCCGTCCTCGCCGAGGAGTTCCCGGCGGATCAGCTCGCAGTCCCGGACGATCGAGTCGGCCCGGAAGTGCGCCAGATACCGGGCCTGCGCGGTCGCGTCGCCGCGCAGTGGCAGCGTCTGCCGATTGGCGGGGGTGGAGCGGCCGGTGCCGCGCTGGTCCAGCAGCAGCACCCGGTAGTCGTCCAGCGCCCGATCCAGCCAGCTGTCACGGCCCACGGGGCGCGGTGACCGACCGCCGGGGCCGCCCTGGAGGAAGAGCAGCCAGGGCAGCGACTCGTGCGCCTTGCCGACAGCGACGACCTCGCGGGCGTACACCTCGATCTGCTCACCGGCCGGGTTCGCGTGGTCGAGCGGTACCCGGAAGCTGTGGTCGGTGATGGCGGTGCCTGGGTGGCGGTAGGTCGGCACGGTTCCCTTCCCGTATTCGCTGGCCACGGGCCGGTTGGCCAGGGTCCGCCCATCTTATGATCCGGTGGATCCGATGCCGGACGGTGGCCGCTATCCCATGGCTTTCCCGGTCGCCTTCGTGAATTCAAGCAGCCTGTCGGGAGCGTTCTCGGAGAGCTGTCGTACTGCGGTGGCGTACGCATTCGACCCGTCGCCTTTGATGACGCTGTCGAACTCCTTCGAGCAGGTCGCCGCGTTCGTCTCGGCGTGGGTGAGGAACTCCTCCCACAAGTCCTGAAGGGACGATTCCGGAACGCGGAAGAACCGATCGGCCTCGTCGACGTGGGTGAGCAGGCTGTCGCAGGTGTCCGCTATCTTGTTGAGCCCGTCGGGAGTACGTTCCTCCTTAGGGGTTTTGCGGTATTCGTCGAGGATGTCGTTGATCACGTCGAGATCGGTGGCGAACCGCCGGATCAGATCCAGGCCACCTTGGTTTATCCACTCTCGCACCTGTTCCGCCACGAGTTCGCGGGGTCGCTCGCCGTCGGACTGAATCCATCCGTCGAGCAACTGGTAGTTGGTGGTGCATCCCAGGCTTGCGGGCCACGGGCCGACATTGTTCGCGGGGATGTCGAAGCATGTCGACTTGAAGCTCGTGAGCCGGCTGGAGTTCGCCTCGGGGGCGGTGGCGATGCGGTACGAGCCGAGAAGGTAACCATCGGGCTCGTTAGCCCGAGCCGACCACACCGTGGAGCCCAGATTCGCGGCTCTCGAATACTTGTTCCCCCAGTACTCCGCGCCACCGCTAGCGGCGAGGGGCCGTCCAGGATCCGACCACGTCGCAGCAGTAGCTTTGCGATCATGACGGACTGGGAGCTACGGCCGGCTTCGGTGGCCGACGTCGAGGCGGTGGCCGAGTTGCGGGCCGTGGTGCTTCGGGCGGATCTGGAGCGGCTCGGGCGGTACGACGAGCAGCGGGTGCGCCAGCGACTGCGGGACGGGTTCGCGCCGGCGCACACCTGGGTGATCGAGGTAGGCGGCGCGTTCGCCGGCTGCGTGTCGCTGCGTCCAGCCGAGGACGCCCAGTGGCTGGAGCACTTCTACCTGGCCCCGCACCTGCAGGGCAGCGGCATCGGTGCCGCGGTGCTGCGCGGGCTGCTGGAGCAGTGCGACCGCGATGGCAGCCTGGTCCGGCTGAACGTGTTGCAGGGTAGTTCGGCCCGCCGGCTGTACGAGAGGCACGGATTCACGGTCGAGACCGAGGACCCGGTGGACGTGTTCATGGTGCGCGAACCATCGTGACCAACACCGCATGCGCCTTGTCCTGCATTGATGGATGTCGGTTGCTGTCCTTCTGAGCCGCACGACTATGTGGACCCACTGCTGCAGTGTCGACGTGGGTGGTGACGTTGTGGCAACGTCATCCCGGAAAGCGAGTTCGCGCTGTCCACTCCGGCCGCTGCCGAGGCCGGCCGGCCGGGATCCGACATGACCGGGGCCGACCACCCGCCGGCTCATCCAGAGGACAAGGAGTCCCGATCGTGAACGTCAGTAACCGAACCCGCCCGCGACTCCTCTCCATCCTGCTGGCCGCTGTGCTCGCCACCGGACTGTCCGTTCCCGGCGCCGGACCGGCGGTCGCCGGGCAGACCAGTCTGCGGGCCGCCGACCCGAGCGTGATCCGCGTCGGCAGCACCTACATCTCCGTCCAGTCGCTCAACGGCGGGATCGCCGTGCGGCAGGCAGCGTCAACCGACGCGCTGGCCGCCGCACCCGCGCGGCAGGTATGGACGGACAGCCGCAACCTCGGTGAGGTCTGGGCTCCGGAGATCATCACCGATGGCGGCCGCTACTACATCTACTTCTCCGCTGGACGTGGCACCGCACACCGGATGTACGCGATCAGCTCGGCGTCGCCGGCCAGCGGCTACACGGCCGAGCGGCAGCTCGCGCTGCCCGGCGGCAAGTGGGCCATCGACGGCAGCCTGTTCACCTTCAACGGGCAGCGATGGTTCGTCTGGTCGGGGTGGGCCGGCGACACCAACATCGAACAGAACATCTACCTCAGCCGGATGAGCGACCCGGTCACCCCGACTGGCAACCGGTACATCATCTCCCAGCCGCGGGAGAGCTGGGAACGCGTCGTCGGCAACCCGTACATCAACGAGTCCCCCGAAGCGATCAAGGACCCGAACGGGCAACTGCACATCGTCTACTCCGCCAACGGCAGTTGGAGTGACCAGTACTGCCTCGCCGACCTGCGGCTGCGGGTCGGCGGCGACCCGACGTACGTGTGGGACTGGTACAAGTCGAACGGCTGCCTGTTCGGCTCGAACCGGGCCACGATGATGGCCGGCTGGGATCCCACTCTGTACGTGAACGGGCCCGGCCACCACAGCTTCGTCCTGCTCAACGGCGACATCGCCACGAGCCCACCCGCCGGGCCGAGGTTCCCGCTGATGTTCCACGCCGTGCCCAAGGGCACTCCGTACTCCTGGGAGAACCGGTACTGGTACACCGGCACCTTCTGCTGGTGGGGCAACACCACCTACCGCCGCGCGAACGTGCCCGGCCCGACGACCGACACCGGGTTCAGCATCAAGTTCTTCGAATGATCCGCCGGCCGACAGGACCTGTCCGGCCGTACCGCCTGAATCCATCCCGCGCCGACCGGCTGTAGCCTCCGCCCTTATGAGCTGGCTTCCTGATGACTTCATCCACCCCGTGCACGTACCCGTGCCCAACACCGCGCTTCACCTGCGGCCGATCCGGGAGGCGGACACCGCGCTCGACTACCCCGCCGTGATGGGCTCCCGAGAGCGCTTGTGGGAGATATTCGGCCCGGCCTGGGCCTGGCCCCCGGCGACGATGACCTACGACGAGGACCGTATCGACCTGCTGCGCCACGAGAAGGAAATAGCCGCACACGAGTCGTTCAACTACGCGCTGCTGGACGAGGAGGAGACGGCGCTCCTCGGCTGCGTCTACATCGACCCGCCCGAGCGCACCGGCTCCGACGGCGAGGTCTCCTGGTGGGTGGTGGACGACCTGGTCGGCAGCGAGGCGGAGAGCGCGCTCGACGCACTGGTGCCGCAGTGGATCGCCGCCGACTGGCCCTTCCAGCAGCCCCGTTACCTGGGCCGCGACATCACCTGGCAGGACTGGCTCGCGCTGCCGCGCGCCTCGTGACACGTCCGAGGGTGCCAGGTGTCGGCGTCCGCGGTGTGAACCGCGGTAGTCAGCTCCGGCTCCTATAGTGGCGCGCATGACTTTCGGGACCACCCAGGCAGTTGACCTATTCCGCGCAGAGGCCGCGAGGCGGAGCATTCCTCCGGCCGAGGTGGAGCGGTGGATGAGCGGTGTCCTCCGCCCGTGCGTGCAACTGGGTCCGGACATCGACGGGCCGGTGGTGGGCCAGTGGGGCGGCAGCCCGACGCTTCCGGTCGACATGCCTCACCCCCGGATGGCTCCTACGACCCCAACTCCGGGGAGTCCGACCGTGTCAACTGGGCGATTCGGCGAGGCGATCTGGCCGCACTGAAGTTCGACGGGGTACAGATCGTCACTGACGGACTGTGACCCGATAACGAGGACGGTAGGACCCCGCGACGGCGGTGCAGATCGTGCACTCGTCGCGGCGTAGTGCGCGGGATATCGAGCATCTCGGGTCGGCGCATGACGACGGGCCGTTCATGGCACCGCACCCCTCGTGAACCGCGGTCAGAATGTGGCGATCGGGTTGACCGGGCTGCCGGAGGTACCGGCGAAGCGGACCGGCGCGACTGCGAGGTGGAAGTCCCACTGGCCGAGCTCGGCAGCCGTCGTCGCGCACACCTCCAGGTCGCAGTTGTCGAGCAGCCACAGACCCATCGCGACGAGACCCACGGCGTGAACCGGCATCAACACGTCTTCGTACCCCGACGGCTGAACGTCCTGGGGGGTGTCAGCGCCGATCAGCGCGACGCCGCGTTCATGTAGCCACGGCAGGCAGGACGCGTGCCAGCCGGCCTGCGTGAAACCGCTGGCCGCACCGGCCTCGTGCCGGACGCGGCCATAGCCGGTCCGCAGGAGTACCGCATCGCCGGATCGCACCCGTACACCCTGGCGACGCTCGGCCTCCTCGAGATCGTCGGGAAACACACCCTGCCCCGGTTCCAACCACGGCACATCGCGGGCCCTCGCAACGTCCAGCAGGACACCACGCGTGATGATCCCGTTCGCCGCCGCCGTGACGGCCGCCCACGCCGATCCCGTTGCGGCGTCGACCAACGAGTGCGAACGCCCGTTGTACATCGTGCCGTCCCAGAAGATGTGGCACGGCGAGTCGACGTGGGTGAGGGTGTTGCCGTGGAATGTGATGCCGAGCCGCTCGGACGAGAAGCCCCAGCGCCGGTCGGCGTGGAAGCCGGCCACCGGCATGTTCTCGGCACCCGGCATGTCGGCGGCGCACGGGCACGTCGTCGTCGACCGCTCCATTTCTTCCGGTACGGCAACCTCCCATGCGCAGGACACGCTCCTGCCGTGGCGCACGGCCCGCGCCGCCGCCAGCCGGACGTCGTCGGTGATGTGGTTCAGAGTTCCGAGCTCGTCTTCGTCGCCCCACCGTCCCCAGTTCGACAGCGTGTTGAAGTACCCGAGCACGTCGTCCTGTGTGGGCATCGGTCGCCCTGCCGTCATCCCAGCATCGACTCCTCCGGTCACGCGGTTCGAGGCACCGCAGGTAGGGTATCCCGCCGCTGGATACCCGACGACCTTGCACCGCCGGCGCCGCGATCAGCCAAGGTGCGCACTAATTTGAGCCAACGGACCTCAGTCCGTTGGCCACTGACTCGCGGTTTCCTCCCAGCCAGAGGAGATGGCCTTGGCCAGGCGGTCGTGAGGTGACGTCGAGTTTCTAACCCAGACTCAGGTTGTGCTGCTTGAGCGCACTCTGGATGATTTCGAGCGCTTTCGGCCCCATGCCGTGCAGCTTGGCCAGTTCGGCGCGCGGCACCCCTGCAAGGTCACGCAGGGCGGTGTAGCCAGCGTTGTCCAAGGCCCGCGTCGCTGGTGCACCGATCTTCGGCAGGGTGTCGAGGGAGGAATTCACGCTCTTCATCATGTCGCGTCCATCCCATGGCTGCACCGTTCTCGCCTGGCGCGCCGCGATCAGCCGGACATGCCTCCGGAGGCAAGGGTCGCGTCAGACGTACGGTGGCCGTCCTCGTACCCACGCCAAAGCCACGTGACGTTGGAGGCTTACGTGACGTTGTCGTATTCCGTCTGGTGGCGGCGGATTTCGGCATGGTGGTCGGCGGACCAGGCCGCCAGGGCCAGGACGGTGGAGAGCAGTGACGTGCCCAGTTCGGTGAGGGCGTACTCGACGCGGGGAGGGACTTCGGGGTAGGAGGTCCGGGTGACGAGGCCGGTGCGCTGCAGGTGCTTCAAGGTCAGCGTGAGCATGCGCTGAGAGATGCCGGGGATCGCGTCGCCCAGGTTCGAGTAGCGGATGGGGCCGTCGGCGAGCGTACCGATGATCAAGACGCTCCACTTGTCGCCGACGAGGTCCAGGACCTCGCGGATGAAATCGGCGTCTTCGTCGTTCCAGTGCGCACAGGGCCCTGGCGCGGCCCGGACGTTCGCCCGGACGTTGGTTCGCGTCCGTCGAAGATCCCCTGCACTCATACCCGCTCCCCCTCCGTCAGCCAGTTGCTACGCACATGAATGTACCTTTTGTGGCTCTCCGATTCTAATGCATGATGTGGCTACGAACAGGTAGTAAGAAACGAGGAGGAGTGCCATGAAGATCGAGTTCTGGTCAGACATCGTCTGCCCGTACTGCGGGCTGATGGATCACCGGCTCCACCAGGCCCTGGACCGGTTCCCGGATGGCGATCAGGTGCAGGTGATCCACCGGTCGTTCCAACTACACCCCGACCTGCCACGGGAGGGCGTCAGTCAACGAGAGTTGATCAAGATGGCCGGGGCCCCCGCGACGACCGTGGACCGGGTCCTGCGGCCGATCGAGCGGGCAGCCAAGGCGGAGGGCCTGACGCCCTACCGCGCGGTCGACCGCACGCTCGGTCCGACCGACCTGGCCCACGAGCTGCTCGCGTACGCGACCGACCAGGGCCGCGGAGCCGAGATCTGGACGGCGATGTTCCGCGCGCACTTCGGGCAGGCCCGCAAGCTGTGGACCGCCGGCGAGGTTCTCGACTTCGCCGCCGAGGTGGGCCTAGACCGCGCCGGGGCCGCCGAGGCCCTGCGTAGCCGCCGCTACCGCGCCCGCGTGGCGGCCGACCAGCGCGAGGCACAGCGCCTCGGGGCCCGCGGCGCCCCGTTCCTCGTGTTCGATGGCCGCTTCGCCGTTCCCGGGGCGATCGGCGTCGACGACCTGCTCGCGGTCATCGCCAAGGCGTGGGCCGAGAGCCATCCCACGCCACAGCCGCTGCCGGTTGTCGCTGACGCCGAGGGCATGTGCGCCCCGGACGGGTGCGCGGTACCCGACCGCACCATCTGAGCCGCGGGCGACGGATTCCCCGCGCTACCAACCCGAGCCGACCGCTCGGGGCAACAGACACGGACCCACGAGGGTTCGCCATCCCGAATTGGAGTTACCAGCCATGTCCGATCTGAAGGCGCAGGACAGTGCTCTGATCCTGATCGACCACCAGGTCATCTCGATGGGGTTCATCAAGACCCAGTCGCCCGACGTCGCCAAGTTGAACAGCATCACCCTTGTGAAGGCCGCGAAGGTCCTCGACATCCCCAACGTCTGGACCAGCAGCACCGAGGACGACAACCAGGACTGGTGGATGCCCGGGCTGGAGGAGATCAACCCCGAGGCCTACGCGAACCGGATCAAGCGCACCGGCATCATCGACTCCTGGGACGACCCGAACTTCGTCCGGGCCGTCGAGGCCACCGGCCGCCAGACCCTGATCATGGCCGGCACCACCAACGACGGCTGCCTGATCTACACCGCCCTCAGCGCCAAGCGGGCCGGATACGAGGTCTACGCGGTGCTCGACGCCGGAGGATCGGTGTTCCAGGCCTCCGAGGAGGCGGCGCGACTGCGCATGATGCAGGCCGGCGTCATCCTGACCACCACCGCCGCGGTCCTCGGCGAACTCGCCAAGGACTGGGCCACTCCGCATGGCCAGCAGATTCGTCAGATTCTGGCCGACAACTTCAAGACCGTACTCGGTGGATTTGGGTTGGCGAAGTAGGCGCAGCGCCCCCAGCGGGCCCGGCGGCAGGCTGCGTGCAGCCCGCGCCGGGCCCGCTTTCATGGGCGGCGCAGAGCGATCAGCCGCCGATCATGCGGGCGGGCACCACACCGGCCAGCGTCGCCAGTCGCGCCACGCCGGCCGGCGCCGGGTGACCCGGGCGACGTCGGCGATCACGGTACGCGCCAACGGCCGGCACCGAACCTCAGCTGGCGCAACACTGTCCGCGTCGACCAGGGCGCGTGCGGCGCCGCCCAGGTCACCAACCTGGAGGTACGCCCGCGCGGCATCGACCAGGTCCGGATGCCTGTCCACCGTCGGACCTCAGCCAAGATCGATGGCTGGTGGCGTACCGCTCACGATCGCCTGCCATATCGAGCCGCAGCGGATGTCGCTTTAACTCGCCATACATATAGGCGTGCATGCATAGGCGGCTAAGTCCGGCGGGACCTCGGACAACGATGTCGGTGGATATTGTTGCGAAATCTTTGTTCGGGACGCATAGACGGAGGTGTCGGTGAGACACAGAAGACGATGGCGCTCAAGACTTGCCGCTGTGGTTGCGGCACTGGTCGCCGCACAGGTGGCGCTCGTCGCCGCCCCAGCGTCGGCAGGGGAGAAACGCCTGTGGGAGGTGGAGGTCGCCAAGATCCCCACCGCCAAGTACACCCGCGACGCCAAGGTCTACATCACCGAGTCCCTCCAGGCCCTCCGGCCGTACGTGGACGGCGGGCTGGGAGACAGCCGGATCGCCCCGGTGCTGGCGGACATCGAGAGCCGGTATTTCGACGGCGCCCGGCTCAAGAGCGCCGCCGACGGTGCGACGGTGTTCGACAACCTCCAGCATCTGGAGTCGTTCCTCAAAAGCCGGCTCTCCGGTGCCAGCCCGCCCAACGGCGAGGCCGAGCAGGCACATGTGGTTGCGCTGGTGGAGACCCTGTCCGGGTTGCGCCTGCTGGCGGACGCCGCGATCCAGGATGCCGAGGCGACGATCGGGCCGTTCCGGGCCAGCCCGCCGCCCGCGCCCGCCCCAGCTGGGCTGGCCGAGGCTTTCGCGGACCTGGATGCGGCCAAGGCCAGCCTCGCCAAGGCAGACACGATGCTGGCCAAGGCCAATCCGGAGCCGGCGACGGTCCACGCGTCGAAAGCCTGGGACGACGGCTTCCGCGTGTTGACCCGGCTGGGCATCACCTACAACGGCGACCACGATGGCGACGGAGTCGTCGATGTGGTGGAGCTGCGGTTCGGGTCCAGCCCGCTGCTGGTCGACTCCGACGGTGACGGGTTGACCGACAAGTTCGAGATCACCGAGTTGGCTGGCTGGACCCGGCCCAACGCGGTCGACACCGATCAGGACGGGGTCGCCGACGGCGCGGAGGACGTCGACGGCGATGGGCTCACCAACCTCGACGAGCAGCGGCTCGGCACCTCGCCCACCGACCCGGACACCGACGGCGACGGTGCCACTGACGGTGCCGAGGTGGCCCAGGGCAGCAATCCGCTCGTGGCCGACCAGCCACGCGCTCCGCCGACCCCCGGCAACGTCCCGCCGATCCTCCCCACCCCCACTGACACCGACACCGACGGCGACGGCCTGCCGGACCTCGTGGAGGAGGACGGCCTCACCGATCCCGCCAACGTCGACACCGACGGCGACGGGCTCTCGGACTTCACCGAGGACGACCTCTCGATCAACCCACGTGTCCAGGACACCGACGGGGATGGTCTACGCGACGACTACGAGGTCGCCAACGCCGAATCCCAGGGCCTCGACCCTGGCCGATTCGACGAGCAGATCAGCAAGTGGACGTACGTTTCCGACTTCCTGCTCGGCATGTTCGCCGGCGACTTCGCCGAGAAGGACTCGATGGCGTGGCTCGCCGGCAACCTGTGTAGCGGCGGACTGAGCGTCATCCCGGTCGTCGGCTGGATCCTCGGCGGGCTCGCCGACATCCGCGACACGATCGCCGCGCTCATCCACGGCGAGTGGGTCAGCGCGGGTCTCAGCATCCTCGGCGTCGTCCCCTACGTCGGTGACGCGGTCGCGATCCCCGCCAAGGTCGCGAAGTTCGTCCTCAAGTACACCCACCGCCTCACGCCAGCGGCCCGGTTCGTCGCCAAGTACGACAAGATCCCCGACACCGTCAAGGAGCTCACCTACGAGCTCATCATGCCGGAGGTCTGGGCAGCCCTCGTCGAACCGGAGGGTCTGGCAGCAGCCGCCAGCAGAATCAGCAAGAGCAACTTCAATCGGCTGCTCAGTGGTGAGCGCACCGACCTCCAGAAGATCCACTTCGCGCTCAAAGCGGTGGGCAGCAACGGGCAGAACCTGCACGTCCCCGGCCCCGACGTCAGGTGGGCCACGGGCCGTAACGACGGTCAGAACATCTTCGTCGACGAACTCATGGGCTACCGTGACGACACCACTCGCGGCCGGCCCCAGCTCTGGCTGCGGCAGGCCGGCGAGCCAGGGCAGTTCGAGCCCAGCGGCCGGTCGACCGACTATGGCGAGTACAGCCCTGAGGGCTGGGTCATCCACGAGGTCAAGACCGGCGTCCCGACCGAGCACGACCGCCACAACCTCATCCAGTGCGATGAGGACAAGTGGTACTCCGACCCAGCCAACCAGGACAAGATCCTGGAGGACAACAAGATTAACCCGCAGTTCCGAAACACAAAGATCAAGGGAGCCCACTGGCACTTCATGCCACACGGTGGGTATAACTCACTCGGCCCATCCGATCTTGTGCTGGATTGCCTGAAGAAGAACAACATCCCCTTCACCATCCACTTCCCGCTGAGCTAGCCGGGTTCCGTCGGGGGCCGGGCCGCCAGCCCGGCCCCCGACGCGTTCACCACAAAGGACCATGAACCCATGACATCTGAACTACCCGCCTACGCGGTGCCGGGCATCGAGTCCGAGGACCCCACCGGCGACCCGGGCTACTTCTTCTACCGCGTCGACCGACTCGCCGGTTTCCCCCCGGTCGCCGCGGCCATCGGCCGCACACCGAGCGTCCTGCCGGCGATCTGCTCGGACGACAGCCAGATGCGGGAGGCTTTCGCCCAGAGCCGCGCCGCGCTCTGCCGGCAACTCTGGGTCGGTACTGACGACGGGCTGCACTGGGAGTTGAGCTTCGGCGACGGCGTGAAGTTCATCGTCGACACTGGAGACGAGCCCGTGGATCTCCTCCGGGACGCTCTCGTGGCGCAGCCCCGCGTCAGCTCCGTCGAACACTATTGCGACGAGAACTTCAAGGTCGAAACGATCCAGGTAGTGCGGGCCGACGAGGTGGCCGCCTACTTCATCGACACGGTCGTCACCGCCCACCGCGAGTTCGCCCGCCGCCAGGGCATCGACCTGCCGTACTGAGGCCAGCACGCGCGCTGAGCGCCACGATCGGATCACCGGGTTCGGCTTAGCAACGCCGGTCGTTGGCCTTCTTGTCCTCGCCGTACTCGCCGCGGATGGGCAGGTAATAGGCGGGCAGGAAGCCGGCGATGATGACGACGCCCGCGATCGGCACGAACGCCCCTCTCGAACGCGTGGTAGGAGGTGCGGAGATCTATCGCTGGCAACCGGTCCACTCGTTCGGCGGTTGGGGCCTGGCGGCTACCGCGCCCAAGCGCCCCTGCGCAGTGTGGCTGCTGAAAATCGCGACTGGTCCGGGCCATCCTCGCGTGCTCGGAGCCGGGTGCGTCGACGCACCCGGGCCTGTCGTGCGCTCAGGGATTCCAGTCCACGACGGCGTACACGCCGTCGAAGCGCCGCGCGGCCAGTTCGTCGCGCTGGATCCCCCAGTAAAGGGCGGCGCCGCCTGGCCTCATCTCCGAGCTGCACAAGAACTCGGCCAGCAGCACCCAGTCCTCGACGCGCGGTGAGGGACTGCCGGAGCCCCTCCAGTAGCCCAACTGCTCCGCCTTTCCTGCGTACTCCGCGACGACTCCGAGGGGACCGTCATTTCCGCGGAAGTCGCAGGCCGAGGCGTGCCCACCAATCTGCACGCCGCCCCACTTGCTGCTGATGGGGGCCTTACTACTCCAATAATCGATCAGTTCGGGGTTGAGATGCGCCGGGGTGTGTGAGGGCAGGGAGACGTCGATCGTCAGGTGTATGTCGCCCTGTGGGTAACTTTGGCAAACCTCGAGAAATTCCTCGTCCTCGTCCTCGTCCTCGTCGAGTTCTTCGTCCTTCGGCGGTTCCTCGACGGCAACGCCAGCCGGGACGTATAAGGCCGAGCCCTGCGAGTAGTAATCGCCGCCTTCGGGATAGCCGAAGAGCAGCAGTTGACCGTCGGGCGGTAGTGGAAGATCCGTCGCCTGCCTGGGCAGGGCCGCGCAGTCGATGGTGGCGACGAGGGGATCTCCGGGAACCTGGGTGCCCCGGGGAACCATCGCGGTGCCGCCGAACCGGCCGACGACCGGCCCGTCTCCGCCGGGCGTCAGTGTCCCGCAGGGAATGGCGGTGGCGATCCATCGTTCGACATCGTCGGCCGGGAAGTCTTGTTGGAGTGCATCGGCGCGGATCTGCGCTAACTGCTGAGGCATGGTCAAAATCACGTGGGCAGCCTAGTACGGCAGCCGCCCTGTGAGATGGCGCTGGTCGGGAGGGGTGGACGCAAGGCGGCCACCGCATGATCGACTGTACCTTGTGGACATGAGGCCGGCTGCCCCTGGGCGGACATCAGCACCACGATCGTCCGGCGCAACTTCACCGGGTCCTTCGCGGTCCGGGTGATCCGCTGCAATCGTTGACCCTCGGCCATCGACACCTGCCGGACGAACACCTCCGGGCGTCTGCCCACCGGCCACCACCTCCCATAGCGTCATACGTTGGGAGACAGCCTGCCCGACGGCTTCTCAGAACCGACGGATTACACGATCAACGTTCAAAGACGGGGCACTAGTTCTGCGGCGCCAGGGTGCGCAGGACGCAGAACTCGTTGCCCTCGGGGTCTGCCATGACCACCCAGTTTCGGTCTGCGCCCTGGCCCACATCCGTCTTGGTGGCGCCGAGGCCGAGCAATCTGGTCACCTCGTCTTCGGTGCTGCCGTCGATCGGGCTGACGTCGAGGTGAAGCCGGTTCTTCCCGGTCTTGCCCTCGGGCACCTGGATGAACACCAGGGTTGGCGACATCTGGCGGGCCCGAACATCCTCGACGGTCGGCACCCAGGAGCCGATCTCGACCTTGCCCTCGCTCCGGTCGATCACCTTGAAGTCCAAGACCTCGCACCAGAAGGCCGCGAGCCTCTCCGGATCGTGGCAGTCAACGGCCAACTCGGTAAACCTACTTGTCATGATCTGATGTACCTGTCTGCTGGGGGCTGATTCCTGTCCATGCCGGTGAGCTCATGGTCGACATGATCTCTTGGCCGAAGAGCCCGGGTGGAGGCTGGCCGGTGACCGGGTCAGGCCGACCAGCGTCGCCAGTCGCGCCACGCCGGCCGGCGCCGGGTGACCCCGAGCGACGTCGGCGATCACGGTACGCGCCAACGGCCGGCACCGGACCTCAGCCGGCGCGACGCTGTCCGCGTCCACGAGCGCGCGCGGCGCCGCGCAGGTCACCAACCTGCAGGTACGCCCGCGCGGCATCGACCAGGTACGCGCCCCGATACTCGGCCGGCAGCCGCCGCCACGCCTCCCGCCGGATCACCGTCACGTGCCGCCGCACCGCCTCGGCGGCGTCACCCCGCAAGAGCGCCTCCACCACCCGCGCCAGCTCAACGGCAATCGGCCCGAAGCTGGTGCGGTGCTGGTCGTCGTACCCCCTGAGCCTGGAGGCGATCCCCGCGGCCCGGCCGGTCAGCTCTTCGGCGCGGCGAGTGTCGCCGCCACCGGCGGCGGCCATTGCGGCCTGGAGCAGCAGCGTCCCACCCACAGCCCACTCCCCCGCCGGCCGCCGCGGCCCGGGCGCGCCTTCACCTCGGTGATCATGAGGTTGACGGGCGGTTTGATCTCGACAAGACCCGTCAACCTCATGATCACCGAGGTGGGATGGGGCCGGGTGGGTGGGAAATGGGAGGACGCGGTTCGCGGCGGTTAGCGTCGCGGCTAGGGCGAGGCGGTCACGGCCGGACGCGCGTAGCGCCTGGCCGACCGAGACGGCCGCTGTTGCCGCGAGGACCGGGTCGTCGCCGGCGGCGGCCATCGCCCGGTCGGCGGCCAGCCACCCGAGGTCGGCCTCGCCGAGCTTCACCAGGACCGACGAGGTGATCCGGTACGCCTGCACCAGGAGCTCCGCGGCCTGCGCGCCCTGGGCGGCGTCGAGCAGACCCGGCAGCACCCGCACCAACTGCGCGTAATGCGCGTGCATCCGACCTAATCCAATAGCGGCGCGAGCCCGTCGAGCAGTCGCTGCAGGCCGAACTCCAGCAGAATATCCAAGTCGAACTCGAGGTGGTCGGCGGCGATGGCGCGGGCCATCATAGGCAGTTGCCGGCTGGCCAGCACGGTCGCGAGGCGGTTCTGCTGCGCCCGCATCCACTCCTTGTCGGTCAGGCCGCTCTCCTGTTCGGCCTGCGCCTCGTCCTCCAGGTTCACCGCTGTGCCGCGTACGTAGTTTGCGACCATCACCGCCGCCCGAAACTGCGTGTTCGGGTCCAGGCCGTACGCGTCCAGGGCCCGCATCGTCCATTCCGTGTGGGCCATCGCGTGCGGGGCCAGCAGCGGCCGGGTGAACGAGATCGCCTGGGCCAGCCACGTGTGCCGCCGGTACATCGACCATTGCAGCCGGGCGAGAGCTTCGACGCAGGCCCGCCAGCCGTCCGTTTCCGGTGACAGCGCCGGTGGCGGGTTGGCGGCCATAACCTTGTCCGTCATCAACAGCACCAGCTCCTCCTTGTCTTGCACGTGTCGGTAGAGCGACATCGTCGGGACGCCGAGCTCGCCGGCGAGGCGGCGCATGGACAGGCCGGTCAGCCCTTCGGCGTCGGCGATGGTGATGGCCGTGCTGACCACGAGGTCGCGGTCCGGCCCCGACCCGACGGGCCGGGCTCGACGGGTCACGACCGTCCCGACGCCGGGCGTCGCTCGCACGAGGCCCTGCTCGCGCAGGGTGGCGAGAACCTTCGTTGCGGTCGCCATCGCGACCCCGTACTGCGCCGTGATCTGCCGGGTCGACGCGACCTTGGTACCGGGCGCGAGTTCGCCGGAGGCGATCCGGGCCGCGATCTCCGCAGCGATCCGCCGGAACTGCGGTACGTCCATCACTACCTCCACGTGTACTAGTGCACTCCACTTTAGTGCACTACCTCAGAATCCGGGGGTTAGCACTACTGCCTCGATCCATAGTGCATTTGTACGGTGTACGGAGCAGCCACGGGAGAGGCATGGATCATGACTCACGCAGTCCGACTCGAATCGCTTTACAAGACCTACGATGACACCGTCACCGCGCTCGACGGCGTCACGGCCACCTTCGCCACCGGCACCTTCACCGCGGTGATGGGGCCGTCCGGTTCCGGCAAGAGCACCCTGCTGCAGTGCGCTGCCGGCCTCGACCGGCCCACCGCCGGCCGGGTGTTCATCGACGGCGCCGAACTGACGGCCACGAAGGACACCGCGATGACGAAGTTCCGCCGCCGCCGGGTCGGTTTCGTCTTCCAGGACTACAACCTGCTGCCGGCGTTGACCGTCGAGCAGAACGTCGTCCTGCCGCTGCGGCTGGCCGGCCGTCGCGCCGACCGCGAGCGCTGCCGCGCCGTGCTGGAGCAACTGGGCCTCGGCGAGCGTCTGCACGACCGGCCGGAGCAGCTCTCCGGCGGGCAGCGCCAGCGGGTCGCCGTGGCCCGGGCCCTGGTCACCGAGCCGGCCGTGATCTTCGCCGACGAGCCGACCGGCGCGCTGGACATGCGCAGCGCCCGGGAGGTTCTCACCCTGCTGCGCGCGGTGGTGCACGAGCGCGGCCGTACGGTGGTGATGGTGACCCACGACCCGGTCGCGGCCGCGTACGCGGACTCGGTGGTCTTCCTCGCCGACGGCCGCCTGGCCGGTGCACTGAGTGCGCCCACCGCGGATGCCGTCGCCGAGCGTCTGGCCCACCTGGGCGACCTGGTCGCCGAGCACACGCCCGGCCGGATCGGGGCCGTGGCATGATCGCCGTCGCGCTGCGCAACCTGCGGCACCGCCCCGGTGGTTTTGTGGCCACCTTCCTGTCCGCGTTCCTGGGCGCGACGCTGCTGATGGCGTTCGCGTCGCTGCTCGATACCGCCGCGACCGCGGACGCGGCAAGCGGTGAATCCCTGAGCACCACGGCCGGTGTCGGCGGCGGCTGGTGCCTGATCATCGTTGCCTTCGCGGTCACCTCGACCCTGAGTCTCGCGGTGCGTCAGCGTGCCGAGCAGGTGACCCTGCTGCGCCGGATCGGCGCGACCGGGCCGCAGCTTCGCCGCATGATCGTGGGAGAGGCTGCGGCGGTCGCCCTGGTGGCGTCGGTGGTGGCCGTGCCGGCGGGGCTGTACCTCGGCCGCGTGCTGCTCACGCTGATGCAGAACACCGGCCAGGTCGGGGAGTCGGTGGGGTACGTTTTCGGGCCGATCGCGCTCGGTGCGGGCTTCGGCGTCACGCTGCTCGGCTCGATCGTCGCAGGCGTCGCAGCTGCTCGGCGTACGTCGCGGCCGACCGGTACCAAGGCGGCGCGGCCGCGGGTCCGACGGATCGGCGGGGTGGTTTTCCTGCTGGTCGGCGCGAACTGTTCGGTGCTGACCGCGACGCTGATGGACGGCAAGGGCATCGACGCGATGGCGACGGCGGGCCAGGCGGGTATCTGGGCGGCGATCGGGCTGGCCCTGTTCGCCCCAGAGCTGCTGCGGCTGGTCACGGCGGTGCTGGGCACACCCGTACGGGCGCTCGGCGGCGTCGCCGGGGAGTTGGCAGTCCTCGGGGTGAGCCAGCGCACCCGGCAGCTGGCGGGCGCGGTGATGCCGGTGGTGCTGTTCACCGGCATCGCGACCGGCACGGTTTACATGCAGGACATCGAGGACAAGGCGTCGGCGGGCGCCGCCCAGCCGGACTATGCACAGGACATCCAGACGCTGAACTACGTGGTCGTCGGCATGATCACGGTCTTCGTGGCAATCATGCTGGTCAACACCCTGATCGCGGCAACGATGCACCGGCGGCGCGAGTTCGCCCAGCAGCGGCTGGCCGGCTCGACGCGGGGCCAGCTGATCGCGATGGTCACCCTGGAGGGCCTGTTGGTGACGGTCACGGGAGTGCTGTCAGGCTCGACGGCGGCGCTCTTCACGATCCTGCCGTTCGGCGCCGCCCGAGCGGACCGCATTTGGCCGGACGCCACACCCATCGCGTACGCGATCATTGTCACAGTGGCCGTAGCGCTCACGGGCGCGGCAGTCCTCGGCACGACGAGGCGTGCGCTGAGCGGCCCGGCAGTCGCCGCCATCCATTGACCACAGTGCTCGTCCCCCGCCAACTGATAGGACGCCGACCCTCCGGGTGGCCTACTCCAAGAGCCACTGCCAGAGGTCGGTCGGGACGACTCGCAGCGTGGGCAGATGTCAATGACGTCAGACTGGCTGACTGTATCGCTCGCTGCGTCGGCAGAGCGTCCGGCTAGAGATACGACTGACTCTCGGCTTCATCCTCAAGCGCAGAGATTCATCGAGGCGCTGTCGTTGGCAAGTTCGCATGCCAGCCCGATACCGGGTGGAATTCCGTCGCCAAACTCAAGCCGCAGTTGTCCCCAGTCGGGTCCGAGTACCTGCCATGTACTTACCTCTTCAAAGCGCCACGATCGCCGCCGTCTCCGCTGGCAGCTGGATCCGGTCCCGCATCACCGTGACCCCCTCCCCCGTCGCCAACAGCACCCGTCGCGCCACCCCAGGCAACGAGATCCCCTGCCCCCGTCCAGCCAGGTTCGCCACCACGAGCGTCTCCCCCCGCCGCATCAGCAGGAACTGATCCCCATGCTGCACAGAAACGGCGTGCAGCCGAGGATCAGACAGGTCCGGCAGGCTCCGACGCAGAGCGATCAACCGCTGATAGAACGACAACATCTCCCGATGCTCAGGCTTGTCCAGCTCCGCCCAGTCCAACCGCGACCGCACAAACGTCTGCGGATCCTGCGGATCGGGCACGTCCCCCTCAGCCCACCCATGCGAGGCAAACTCCCGCCGCCGCCCCAGAGCCACCGCGGTAGCCAACTCCGGCTCCGGATGCGACGTGAAGAACTGCCACGGCGTAGAAGCCGCCCACTCCTCCCCCATGAACAGCATCGGCGTGAACGGCGCGGTCAACAGCAGCACAGCCCCCACGCGCAAGAGAGAGGGCGACAGCGAAGCCGAGATCCGGTCACCAGTAGCCCGGTTGCCGATCTGGTCGTGGTTCTGCAGGTAAGCCACCAACCGATGCCCAGGAACGCGCGGATCCAGAGGCCGCCCGTGGTGCCGGTTACGGAAGCTGGACCAGGTGCCGGCGTGGAAGAACCCGCCGGTCAGCACGTCCGACAGGGTCTCCAGCGAGCCGAAGTCCCCGTAGTAGCCCTGCCGCTCCCCCGTCAGCAATGTGTGCAGCGCGTGGTGCGCGTCGTCGTTCCACTGGGCGTGCAGCCCAAAGCCGCCCGCCTCCCGAGGGGTGATCAGCCGTGGATCGTTGAGGTCAGATTCGGCGATCAGTGACAGCGGACGGCCCAGGTGGGTGGAGAGCGCTTCGACCTCGATGGCCAGCTCTTCGAGCAGCGGAACCGCTCGCGTGTCGGGCAGGGCGTGTACGGCGTCCAGGCGCAGGCCGTCGACGTGGTAGTCGCGCAGCCACATCAGCACGCTGTCGATGATGTAGCGGCGTACCTCGTCGGAGTGCGGGCCGTCCAGGTTGACCGAGCGGCCCCAACTGTTGCTCTGCTCGGCGAGGTAGGGCCCGAACCGCGGCGCGTAGGCCCCGGAGGGCCCGAAATGGTTGTAGACGACGTCGAGGATCACCCCCAGCCCCTTGGCGTGGGCGGCGTCGACGAGGCGTTTCAGGCCGTCCGGGCCGCCGTAGGGCTGGTGCGGGGCGTACCAGCAGACGCCGTCGTACCCCCAGTTGTGTTCGCCGTTGAAGGCGTTGACCGGGAGCAGTTCGATCAGGTCGACGCCGAGCGAGACGAGGTGGTCGAGGCGGTCGATAGCCGCGTCGAAGGTGCCCTCCGGGGTGAAGGTGCCGACGTGCAGCTCGTAGAGGATGCTGCCCGGCAGTTGCCGCCCGGTCCACGAGCTGTCGGTCCACTCGAAGGCGGCGTGGTCGTACCGTCGGCTGGGCCCGTGCACTCCCGCAGGCTGCCACGGCGACCGGGGGTCGGGCAGCGGGGTTTCGTCGTCGTTCAGCAGAAAGGAGTAGTCGAGGCCGGCGTCCGGCACCTCGACTCGCCACCAGCCGTTGGCGGCGGCGCGCATCTCGTGGTCGGCGGCGCCGGCCAGGCGCAGGCGGACCCGGGTGGCGTCCGGCGCCCACACGGTGAATTCGGTCATCGCGCAGCCTCCGCGGAATCGGTGGGAGGAGCCAGCAGTGCGACGGGATAGTCGGCCAGCAGATCGGCCAGGGAGGTCTCTCCGCCACTGTAGACCCGGCCGGTGAACAGGTCCTTCACCTCGTTAACGGGAAGCGACAGGAATGTGTCGCACCACCCACCGGCCCGCGCCAGGCCCAGCGGCAGGCGGGTCGCCACGGCGATCGCGCCACCCCGGTCGAAGGCCACCACGTGCCGCCCCGCCGGCCCGTGCGCCGGCACCGGCCGGTAGCCGGTGAACAGCTCCGGGTGCGCCCGCCGCAGCCGCAGGGTCCGCGACACCACCAGCAGCTTCGCGGCGCCGTCGGTGTCGATCGGGGGACGCCAGCCGCCGTCCAGACGCGCCAGCATCTCTCGGCGTACGTCGAAGTCGACCGGGCGGCGGTTGTCGGGGTCGACGAGCGAGTTGTCCCACAGCTCGGTGCCCTGGTACGTGTCCGGCACCCCGGGCATGGCGAGCTGCACCAGCTTCTGCCCCAGCGAGTTGCACCAGCCGGCCGGGGTGATCGCCGCCGCGAGTTCGGTCAGCTCGTCGTGCAGGCTCGGGTCGTCGTACATGGCGTCGACCACGCCGTGCATCGCCCGCTCGAAGACCGGGTCGGGGTCGGCCCAACTGGTCGAGGTCGCCGCCTCCCGGGCGGCCTTCTCCGCGTACGCGTGCAGCCGCTCCCGTTCGATCGGCCAGGCGCCGACGGCGGTCTGCCAGAGCAGGTGGGCGAAGGCCGGGTCGGGCAGCGGCGCGCACTCCATCCACGCGGTGACCTGCTCGCCCCAGCGGCCCGGCAGCTCGCTGAGCACGGCCATCCGGGCGCGGACGTCCTCGCTGCGCTTCGTGTCGTGGGTGGAGACGGTGTTCATGCTGGCCGGCCAGCGGACCTGCCGGGCGGTGGCGAAGCGGTGGAACTCCGCCGGCGGCACCCCGAAGTGGGCGGGGGTGCCGCCGACCTCGTTGAGCGCCATGAACCGGGTCCACCGGTAGAACGCGGTGTCCTCCACGCCCTTGGCCATCACCGCGCCGGTCAACTGGGGGAAGCGCTGCGCCAGCTCGTCGTCGGGGTCGCGCAGTCGGCGGGTGACCGCGTCCAGGGCGGTGGTCAGGTCGGGGCGGCGCCGGCCGGCCTCGGAGCGGGCGGCGGCGAGGTGCCGGGCGCCGTTCGGCGGGTAGCCCCGGTAGACCGGGAACGCGGCGGCCAACTCGGCGAGCGCGGCCTGCGCCTGCTCGCTTGGCACCTCGGGGGCGAGCGCGGCCAGCCGGGTCAGCTCGGCGGCGAGCAGCCGGGTGGCGGCGGCCAGCTTGGTGTCGTGGGTGAGGTTCTCCCACGAGGTGTGCCGGCCGGCGAGGCGGGTGTCCAGCACCGTGAAGTCGCCCTCGGCGTCGGGGTCGACGAAGAGCCCGTTGACCGCGGCGAGAGCGTCGTAGCCGGTGGTGCCGTCCACCGGCCAGTCCGGCAGCTCCTCGCCGTACTCCAGGATCTTCTCCACGATCAGCCAGGCCTCCGGCGCGGCCTCCCGCAGCCGGGTCAGGTAGCCGCCCGGGTCGCGCAGCCCGTCGGGGTGGTCGACGCGGATGCCGTCGACCTCCCCGTCGGCGGCCCAGCGCAGGATCAGCTCGTGGGTGGCGGCGAACACCGCCGGGTCCTCCACCCGCAGCCCGGCCAGGCCGGAAACGGCGAAGAACCGGCGGTACGTCAGCTCGGCATCACCGCGCCGCCAGGAGACCAGCTCGTAGTGCTGCCGATCGTGCACCTCACGCGCGCTGCCGTCGCCGCTGCCGTCGGCCACCGGGAACCGGTGCTCGTGGTAGCGCAGCTCGGAGTCGACCAGCTTGAGGTCGTCCAGGGCGGCCGGGTCGTCGGCCAGCACCGGCAGCAGCAGCCGGCCCCGGTCCCAGTCGATGTCGAACCAGTCGGCGTACGCCGAGGCGCGGCCCCGACGCAGCACGTCCCACCAGGCGGGGTTGGCCGGCGGTACGGCCACCCCGGCGTGGTTGGGCACGATGTCCACGACCAGGCCGAGCTTCTTGTCGCGCAGCGCGCGCAGCAGCCGCTGCCGACCGGCTTCACCGCCCAGCTCCGGGTTGACCGCCCGGGGGTCGACCACGTCGTAGCCGTGCGCGGAGCCCGGGGTGGCCGTCAGCAGCGGGGCGCTGTAGAGGTGGCTGACGCCGAGGTCGGCGAGGTAGTCGAGGATCCCGGCGGTGGCGTCCAGGTCGAAGCCGGGACGGATCTGCACTCGGTAGGTGGCTGTCGTCTTCCTCTGCTCGGGGTGAGGGGGCACCGCCATCTCAGATCGTCCTCTCCAACACCACCAGGGAACGGTCCGGCACCCGGATGGTGCCGCCCGCGCTGATCACCGTGACGTCGTCCGGTTCGGGTTCGGCGGTGCTGATGACCCGCTCCCACTTCTGGCCGTACTCGCTGCTGGGCAGGGTGAAGTCCAGCGGTGCGTCGTGGGCGTTGAAGCAGAGCAGGAACGAGGCGTCGTGATGACGCTGGCCGTACTGGCCACGCTCCCGGATGCCCTCGCCGTTGACGAAGAGCGCCACCGAGCGCCCGAAGTCGTTGCCCCAGTCCTCGCCGGTCATCTCCCGCCCGTCCGGGGTGTACCAGGCCAGGTCGGGCAGCGGCCCGTCGACCTCGCGCCCGCCGACCGGCAGGCCGGTGAAGAACCGGCGGCGGCGGAACACCTGGTGCCGGGCCCGGAACGCGGTCAGCGTCCGGACGAACTCCAGCAGCTGGGAGTCGGCGTTGTCCCAGTCGACCCAGGCCAGCTCGCTGTCCTGGCAGTAGGCGTTGTTGTTGCCGCGCTGGGTGCGGCCCAGTTCGTCGCCGTGGCCGATCATCGGTACGCCCTGGGAGAGCATCAGGGTGGCCAGGAAGTTGCGCCGCTGCTTGGCGCGCAGGGCGAGCACCGCCTCGTCGTCGGTGTCACCCTCGACGCCGGAGTTCCACGACCGGTTGTGGCTCTCGCCGTCCCGGTTGTCCTCACCGTTGGCCTCGTTGTGCTTGTCGTTGTACGACACCAGGTCGTTGAGCGTGAACCCGTCGTGGCAGGTGACGAAGTTGATGCTGTGGAACGGCCGGCGCCCGTCGTCCTGGTAGAGGTCGGCGGAGCCGGAGATCCGGGACGCGAACTCGGCCAAGGTGGCCGGCTCACCGCGCCAGAAGTCCCGCACGGTGTCGCGGTACTTGCCGTTCCACTCGGTCCACACCGGCGGGAAGTTGCCCACCTGGTAGCCGCCGGGGCCGACATCCCACGGCTCGGCGATCAGCTTGACCTGGCTGACCACCGGGTCCTGCTGGACCACCTCGAAGAAGGTGGAGAGCCGGTCGACCTCGTAGAACTCGCGGGCCAGGGTGGCGGCCAGGTCGAAGCGGAAGCCGTCGACGTGCATCTCCTGCACCCAGTAGCGCAGCGAATCCATGATCAGTTGAAGGGAGTGCGGGCTGCGCACGTTGAGGCTGTTGCCGGTGCCGGTGTAGTCGACGAAGTACCGGCGGTCCTCCTCGCTGAGCCGGTAGTAGCTGGGGGCGTCCACGCCCTTGAAACTCAGCGTCGGGCCGAGGTGGTTGCCCTCGGCGGTGTGGTTGTAGACCACGTCGAGGATGACCTCGATGCCGGCCGCGTGCAGCGCCTTGACCATGCCGCGGAACTCCTGCACCTGCTGGCCGAGCCGGCCCAGCGCGGAGTAGCCGTGGTGCGGGGCGAAGAAGCCGATGGTGTTGTAACCCCAGTAGTTGCGCAGCCCGAGGTCGACCAGCCGGTGGTCGTGGATGAACTGGTGCACCGGCATCAACTCGATGGCGGTCACGCCGAGCCGGGTCAGGTACTCGATCATCGGCGGGGAGGCGATGCCGGCGTACGTGCCGCGCAACTCCTCCGGGATGTCCGGGTGCCGCATGGTCAGCCCGCGTACGTGCGCCTCGTAGATCACCGAGTGGTGGTACGGGGTACGCGGCGGCCTGTCGTTGCCCCAGTCGAAGTACGGGTTGACCACCACCGACTTCGGCATGAACGGCGCCGAGTCGGTCTCGGACATCCGCTCCGGGTGCTCCAGGTCGTAGTCGTAGACCGCCGGGTCCCACGTCACGTCACCGTCGACCGCCTTGGCGTACGGGTCGAGCAGCAGCTTGTGCGGGTTGCAGCGCAGCCCGTTCGCCGGGTCGTACCGCCCGTGGACCCGGTAGCCGTAGCGCTGCCCCGGCTCGATGCCCGGCAGGTACGCGTGCCAGACGTAAGCGTCCACCTCACGCAGCTCGACCCGCCGCTCGGCGCCGGTGTCCCACTCGTCGAACAGGCACAGCTCGACCCGCTCGGCCACCTCAGAGAAGATGGCGAAGTTGGTGCCCATCCCGTTGTAGGTGGCGCCCAGGGGGTACCGCTCGCCCGGCCAGACCTGCATGTCGCTCCTTCAGACCGTGGTCATGTGCGCGCCCGCGCCACGAGCGCACCGGCGTGGGCCGCAGTGCGCACGCCGGTAATGCCCGGCACTCCGACGCGCCAATCCATCCTTTCAGGGGATGCCCGGAATCCACCTGTCTGGTGCACGCCAAGCCCTCAGGTGTCTTCCGTCACCTTGTCCCCTCTCGAGGTGCGTTACGGCGCTCGATGGCCTTTGCTTGTCTGGGGACGCTCCCGCGCGTACCTCACTCGGCCCCTCGGCCACCCCACCACCTCCCGCTTCGCCGCCACTGACGCCGGCGCGTACCACCATGTATGGACGGAGATTGATGTGACGACCCTGCGGGTCGGCGAGCAGCT
This sequence comes from Micromonospora sp. NPDC000668, assembly GCF_042897975.1. Taxonomy (NCBI): domain Bacteria; kingdom Bacillati; phylum Actinomycetota; class Actinomycetes; order Micromonosporales; family Micromonosporaceae; genus Micromonospora; species Micromonospora sp. NPDC000668. The sequence goes on along the minus strand of NZ_JBIAYP010000006.1, from coordinate 162,474 downwards.
CGCTAACACCTCGGACCGGATCCACCGGCCCACCCTGACCTCCCGCCCTCAACTCCCGGCACAGGCCGGGCCGGGGGTCCCGCCGCAGACCCGTCGCATCCTGATGCTCTCGTGGGAGTACCCGCCGGTGCTCGTCGGCGGCCTCGGCCGACACGTGCACGCGCTGTCGGTGGCCCTGGCCGCCGCCGGCCACGAGGTCACCGTCGTCACCCGCCACGCCGACGGCGCACCCCTGGAGGAGTACGCCGACGGCGTCCGCATCCTGCGCGCTTCCGAAGACCCCGTCACCTTCCCCCTCGATACCAGCTCCCTCCTGGCCTGGACCATGGCGTTCAACCACACCCTCACCCGCACCGCCCTGCGTGCCACCGAGGCCGGTTCGTACGACGTCATCCACGCCCACGACTGGCTCGTCGCCCACACCGCGATGACGTTGCGCGACCACCTGGACATCCCGCTGGTGAGCACCATCCACGCCACCGAGGCCGGTCGGCACCAGGGCTGGCTGCCGGAGGAGATGAACCGCACCATCCACGGCGTCGAGCACTGGCTCAGCACCGAGTCCGGCCGCGTGATCGTCTGCTCCGGGTACATGCGCGACGAGGTGAACGCCCTGTTCGGGGTGCCGGCCGACCGGGTCGACGTGGTGGCCAACGGTGTGGAGCCGCACCGCTGGAAGGTGCCGGCGCGCGAGGTGACCGCCGCCCGAACCCGGTTCGCCGGGGACGGCCCGCTGGTCACCTTCGCCGGCCGGCTGGTCTACGAGAAGGGCGTACAGCACCTGATCGCCGGCCTGCCGCGCCTGCGTGAGCGGCACCCAGGGCTGCGCGTGGTGATCGCCGGCGACGGCCCGTACCGCGCGGAGCTGGAGTCCGAGGTGCACCGCCGCGGCCTGGGCGGCATGGTCGCCATGCCGGGCTTCCTCGGTGGCACCGACCTGCCGGCGCTGATGGCCGCCTCCGACTGCTTCGCGGTGCCGAGCATCTACGAGCCGTTCGGCATGGTGGCCCTGGAGGGCGCCGCCGCTGGCGCGCCGCTGGCGGTCGCCGCCACCGGTGGCCTCGCGGAGATCGTCGAGCCGGGCGTGACCGGGATGACCTTCCAACCGCACGACCCCGACGGGCTCGCCGATGCCGTCGACGCGCTGCTGTCGGACCGCGACCGGGCCCGCGCCCTGGCCCGCCGCGCCCGCCGGATGGTGCACGACCAGTACGGCTGGTCGGCTATCGCCCAACGCACCGCCGCCAGCTACGCCGACGCCATCGCCAACGACGCCGCCTTCACCGCCCAGCGCGCCGAGCAACGCATGTCCCAGGGCCGCGCCCTGCCCGCCCTCTCCACCGGCAACCTGCTCGCCACCGCCGGCCTGCGCTGACCGCCGGCCCTTGCCGCCGCTGTCATCGCCGCTGTTGCCACCATCGCGCTGATCGTCGTCCCGGTCGCTACCCGCGGCCCGGTGCTGCTCGCTGATCGACTCCGTTTCGCCGACATCGGGGTATCCCAGCACCGGGATGCCTCGATGTCGGCGCTCCGGCGCGGGGCGTTCGAGGTCAGTACCGGACTGCCGGGCCTGTCAGAATGCGGGCATGCCTCGTCTTGTCGACGCCCTGGATTCCGCCTTCCCGGTTGCCGCCTCGATCGCGCTGGACCTGATCCGACGCTCCGAGGTGTCCGACCAGTGGTCGAGCCCGAGCGCACTGCCACACCTGTCCGTGGGAGCTCTGGCGTGCCACCTGGGACGTCAGGCGGTCCGGGCGGCGGAACTGCTGCCGACCTCGACCGACCTGCCGCTCCTCGAGTCAGCCGACGACCACTACGAGCGGGCCGCCTGGGTGACCGCGGGGCCCCCGGACGAGGACTCGGTGGCCGCAAGCCTGGACGAAGCCGAAGCGACGCGGGGCCCAGGGGACCTGCACGCCCGCTCCGTCCTCGCGCTGGAAGAGGTGGGCGACCTGCTCGCACGAGGGGCCGCCCGCGACGTCGTGCCGATCCCGTGGCAGGGCTGGGCCCTGCGGCGCAGCGACTTCCTGCTCACGCGCCAACTGGAGATCGTGGTCCACACCGACGACCTCGCGGTGAGCGTCGGCGTGCCCACGCCGGCCTTTCCGGCGGATGTCTTCGATCCCGTGCGCGACCTGCTGGTGCGCTTGGCCGTGCGCCGTCACGGCCAGTCCGCGGTGATCAGCGCGCTGAGCCGCAGCGAGCGAGGGCAGGACGTCTCCGCCTTCTGACGCGCCCAACACCTCAACGGCCGCCACGAAAGCCGGCATGGTCCCTGCAGCCCGCGCCACCCACGCCTCACGGGGTTGCGCCGGGAGCTTCCCCGGCCCCGGCCTCATAGGCCCACAGACAGGCCCACAGGCAGGCCCCATAGGCAGGCCCCATAGGCAGGCCCCTCAGGCAGGCCCCATAGGCAGGCCCCATAGGCCCTGTAGGCCCTGTCGAGCTGCCCCAGAAATGGGGCGGGGTGAAGCATCCGGAGGCCCGAACGGAATGCGGATCGGCCGGAAAGCCCACGAAGGACCGGCACAGACTCTTGATCGACTCCGTTTCGCCGACATCGGGCTATCCCGGCGCCCGGAAGCCGCGATGTCGGCGAAACGGAGTCGATCAAGCTGCTCGACCCGGCGTGGCGGTCGGACCGCGCCCACCCGCCCCATATTTGGGGCAGCTCGACAGGAGCGGACCGGGGCAGGGCGCCTGGCCGGGGCGGCTGGCGGGGGCGGATGTGCTCGGGGCTGCCGCCGGGACGGCTGGCCGGGGCGGCTGGCCAGGGCGGCTGGCCGGGGCGGCTGGCCAGGGCGGCTGGCCAGGGCGGGTGGATGCGCAAGACGCTGCCGGCCGGGACGGCTGCGGCCAAGGCTGCCGGCCGGGACGGCTGCGCTCGGGGCTGGCGGCAGGCGGCGGCGGCAGGCGGCGGCGGCACGCGGCGGCGGCAGGCGGCGGCGGCACGCGGCGGCGGCAGGCGGCGGCAGGCGGCGGCAGGCGGCGGCAGGCGGCGGCAGGCGGCGGCAGGCGGCGGCAGGCGGCGGCGGCAGGACAGGCGGCAGACGGCAGGCGGGAACTGGCGGTTGGGAAGGCGGCAGGCCGCCGACCCGGTGGGTCGACGGCCTGACGGTGATGCGTCGGGGTCAGCGCTCGGCGAAGGGGACGTAGTCCCGCTCGGCGGAGCCGACGTAGATCTGCCGCGGACGGCCGATCTTGGTCTCCGGGTCGTTGATCATCTCGCGCCACTGGGCGATCCAGCCGGGGAGCCGGCCGAGGGCGAAGAGCACGGTGAACATCTTCGTCGGGAAGCCCATGGCCTTGTAGATCAGGCCGGTGTAGAAGTCCACGTTCGGGTAGAGCCGGCGGGAGACGAAGAAGTCGTCGGCGAGCGCGATCTCCTCCAGCTCCATGGCGATGTCCAGCAGCGGGTCCGGCTTGGCCATCCGGCCCAGCACGTCCTGCGCGGCCTTCTTGACGATCGCCGCCCGCGGGTCGTAGTTCTTGTAGACCCGGTGGCCGAAGCCCATCAGCTTGACGCCATCCTCCTTGTCCTTGACCTTGCGGACGAAGGACCGGACGTCGTCATCGCCGGCGTGGATCTGCTGGAGCATCTCCAGCACGGCCTGGTTGGCGCCGCCGTGCAGCGGGCCGAACAGCGCGTTCACGCCGGCGGAGACCGAGGCGAACAGGTTGGCGTTGCTGGAGCCGACCAGCCGGACGGTCGAGGTGGAGCAGTTCTGCTCGTGGTCGGCGTGCAGGACGAAGAGCATGTCCAGCACCTTCGACATCACCGGGTCGACCTCGTACGGCTCGGCCGGCACGCCGAAGGTCATCCGCAGCAGGTTGTCGACGTACCCCAGCGAGTTGTCCGGGTACAGCAGCGGCTGCCCGATGGACTTCTTGTAGGCGTACGAGGCGATGGTGGGCACCTTCGCCATCAGCCGGACCGTGGAGATCTCCACGTGCTCGGAGTCGAACGGGTCCAGGCTGTCCTGGTAGAAGGTCGAGAGGGCGCTCACGGCCGAGGAGAGCACGGCCATCGGGTGGGCGTCCCGGGGAAAGCCGTCGAAGAAGCGGCGCATCTCCTCGTGCAGCAGCGAGTGCCGCCGAATCCACTCGGTGAACTCGGCCAGCTGCTGCTCGGTCGGCAGCTCACCGTAGATGAGCAGGTAGGAGACCTCCAGGAAGGAGGACTTCTCGGCCAGCTGCTCGATCGGGTATCCCCGGTAACGCAGGATCCCCGCGTCGCCGTCGATGTAGGTGATCGCGGATGAGGCAGCCGCGGTGTTCACGAAACCGGGGTCGTACGTGGTCATTCCGGTTTCTTTCAGCAGCTTGCTAACCCCGACACCGGCGGGGCCCTCGACCGCGGGATGCACCGGCATCGACAGCTGCCCACCGGGGTGATCGAGCTTGACTTCCGTCATGTGGTTCCTCGCTTCGCCGGCAGATCTACGTTGAATTGCCTTCGCTTCTACCGTAATTGCGGCTTGGGGGACACTGCCCGCCGTGGTTCGCCGGTGAGGTATGCGTCACCCGATTCCCGACCGGGCAGCCGGGAAACCCTCCCTCCCGCCGTGGCGGGACCTGGCGGAGCAGCTTCACGACAGGGCAAGGCGTCGGAGCGTACCGTCCGTCGCGATCTGGTAGACGTCGAGCTGGTTGGTGCCGGCCCGGAACAGCTGGTCGTCGGTGAGCAGCGCGGCGAATCGGCGTCCGCCGGGATCGGTCGGCACCACCGGTACGACCGCGCCGATCCGGCCGTTGACGGCCACCGCCAGCAGGGTGCCGTCCGGGATCCGGTCCGGCACGTCCCCCCAGACCAGCGCCGGGAGGGTGCCGGTGTCCGGGTCCGTGGCCCGGAACGCGGCGAGGTCGGCCACGGTGGCGCTGCCGCCGGCCGGGCCGGCGCGGACCTCGGTGCCCACCAACGGGTGCGGCGCCGGCAGCGGCGGCGGGGCGGGCACCCCGGCGGGGAAGGTGACCGGTTCGCCGGGGCGGTCGTAGAAGTGCTTCGTGCCGTCGGTGCGCGGGGCCTGCCGGGCGGAGCGTCCGTCGACCCGCCAGGGCAGCCGGATACCGGCCTGGTCGGCCACGGTCGGCAGCAGGTCGACGTGCTCCCAGTTGCGGTCGTCCACCCGGCCGGCCTGCTGCCCGGGCTCCTTGACGAACATCGGCACCCACGCCACCTCGCCGGCGGCGGCCTTGATCGCGTCCATGCCCCGACCCTGGGCGCCCGCGCGGAAGCTCACCCCGTGGTCGGCGGTGACCACGACGAGGGCCTGGTCGTAGAGGCCGCTGGCGCGCAGCGTACGCAGCGTCTCGCCGATCAGCCGGTCGGTGTAGCCGAGCTGGGCGAGGTGGCGCTGCCGGGCCAGCTCGACCCAGCCGGTGCCATCGTTGGGCAGGTCCTCGGGGGCGTCGTAACGCACTCCGGACGGCAGGTACGCCCACGGCGAGTGCGGCATCAGCAGGTGCAGGAAGTGCAGGGCGGGCCGGGGCTCCGGCTTCAGCCCGGCCAGGAAGCTGGTGAACCGGGCCGGCTGGTTGTCGTCCAGGCTGTCCCAGCGGAACTTCGGGTCGGCCGGCACGGGCTCGGCGGCGTCCAGGCCGGCCTCGGCCCGGGTCTGCTCCCGGTAGGAGTCCTCCGGGTCGACGCGGGTGGGTGTCGGCCCGGCGACCTGGCCGAGCAGCTTGCCGGTCTCCCGGACCAGTACGCCGAGCCCTTGTTCCGGGCTGACCGGCTGCTCGCATCGGCTGGGCGGGCAGAGCCGGGTGATGCTCTCCTGGGCGTGGATGTCGTACAGGCCGCCGAAGGCGGTGAAGAGGTTGTCCGGGTACTGCGAGTAGTGCGGCGCGACCGACCGCGCCGGGTAACGGCCGGTGAGCATCGCCGGCAGCGCGTTGGGCGTCCAGCCGCTGACGCCGGTGGCGTTGCGGTACCACGTCGACGCCCCGGCCAGCTCGGCGAAGTGCGGGAACCGGGCCGCGTCGATCCGACCGTCCGCGCCGAGCAGGCTGACCAGTGGCAGCTCGTCGAGGATCAGCATGACCACCGGAGGGTGCCCGCCCGGGCCCTGGGCGGTGCCGGCCGCGCCGCCGTCGCCGCGCGGCAGCACCACCGCCGAGGTGGGTGAGACGAGCAGGAAGAGTGCCACGAAGGCCACCGGGCCGGCGGCGGCCAGTCGCAGCACCCGGCCCGGTGCGCGCCACCGCCGGTGCGCGGCCGCGCCGGCCGCGCCGGCCAGCCCGGCGACCAGCAGCAGGGGTACGCCCCGCAGCGGTGTCGCGTGCCGGCCCACCTGCACGGCCAGCGCGGCCAGCAGCAGGCCGACCAGCCCGGTGTGGGTGAGCGCGCGGACGGTCCGGCCGGCCGCCCGGCTGAGCGTGCCGAGCAGCGCCACCGGCACGGTGGGTGCCACCGCTACCAGGGCCGTCAGCAGCAGGATCTGGCTCGGGTCGGCGCGGTGGAAGAGGAAGAAGTCGGGGCTGCGGCCGAGTACGTCCAGCAGTGGCTGGGTGACCACCAACCCGACCAGTGCCACCACCTCCAGCAGCCGGCCCAGCTCACCGCGCCAACCGCGGTCCCACCGCCCGGTGACCGGTTCCGCGGCCGGAGTGCCCGGCTGTGCTGGCGGGGGTGCGGGTGCTGGTTCAGCCACCCATCACCGTCCGGTAGAGCGTGCGGGTGCCCGAGGGCAGCTCCAACCGGTCGGCGATCCGGCCACTGGCCGCGAGCAGTCGCTCGAAGGCGTCCCGCCGGTAGTTCGGAAAGAGGCCGTCGGGCTTGTTGGCCAGCAGCCGGAGGGCCATCGGGTCCTCCGGGTGGACGAACTCCACCACCACCGCACCACCCGGCGCGGTCAGCCCCACCAGCCAGTCGACCACCTCCGGCAGCGGCACGTTGCGCCCGATCGCCAGGTGGTGCACCACGGCCAGGGCGAGCACCGCGTCGGCGGACGCCCGCTCGGCGAAGCCGGCGCGCTCGGCACCTCGCCATCCGCCTCCGGGTGACGGGTCGGCCAGGTCCAGCACCAGCGGCAGGATCCGCCGCTGCCCCTCGGCCCGCAGCGCCCGGTACAGGTCGTCGACAACGGCCGGGTCCTGCTCGACGGCGACGACGTAGTCGGCGTGCTCGGCCGCGATCCGGGCGTACCGGCCGTCGTTGGCGCCGAGGTCGAGCACCAGGCGGGGGCGGACGCCGGCGGTCAGCGCGGCGGCCACGAACTGTTCCTTGGCCGCCCGGTCCCGCGCCGAGTAGCCGCAGGTGCGCTGGTAGTCGGCCCAGTGGCTGGCCGGCGGACGCCGGTCCAGCCGGCGGACCAGTTTCTCGATGCCGCGCACGGTGGCCAGTAGCAGCTCCCGGGAGTAGCCGGCGGCCCGCAGTTGGGCTCGTACGTCGCTGGTGCTGGCCTCGGCGTGCCGCTGCTGCATCGCGCCGTGCAGGTGCAGGTGGGTCAGTACGCCCGGACGCAGCCGACGCGCCCCACCGAAGAGCGGACGGAGCTGGTCGGCCTCGATGCCGTCGACCCGGGCGCGCAGCAACGGCTGGAAGTCGACCCCCAGGTGGGCGGTGAGCAGCAGCGGGTAGAGCACGGTCTGGCAGAACTGCCGGTACCCGGCCCACGGCTCGCCGTCACGCACCGGCTCGAAGGACCCGATGTCGATGAAGACCGGGTCGGCGCCACGCCACTGCAGGTTGTAGGCCGAGCCGTCCTTGGTGGTGAAGCCGTCGGCGAGCGCATCGCGCAGGATCTCCAGGTGCAGCAGCGCGGCGTCGCGCAGCATGGTGAAGGACCACTCGTACGGGTGGGAGACGAACGGGATGCGTTCGTGGCGCAGCACCGCCGCCCACGGTGCCCCGACCGCTGCGGGCACCAGCGCCGACGGTGCGTCCTCGGTGGGGCAGACCTTGCCCGCGGCCACCAGCGTGGGGAAGAACGCGCTGGCCGTCAGCGCCCGCCAGTGCTCGGCGGCCTGCGCGTCCAGCCCGCGCAGCACGTCGTCTCCGAGGTGGAAGACGCGGTTGGCCGGGTCGCGGAAGGAGGCCGGCTCGGCCCGTACCCCGGGGGGTGAGGTCGTCATCGCCGGGACGGGCCGGCTCACTGCTGGTCGGTGGGCTGGCGACGGAACCGGTCGACCAGCCGCCGCCAGTAGAGCTTGGCGGCGACCGCGGCGCCGGCCACCCCGCCCACGACCGCCTGCACGATCAGGCTGCCGGATCCCGCGTCCAGGTAGGCCAGATGGATCACCGACCGCTCCTTCCCCTCGCCCGTCTCGACACCGGCGTCCCGGGCATACAGCGGTGAGGCTTTTGACCCAGAAAGCCGGACTTGTCTGTCACCGTACGCCGATCGCCGACGCCGTATCGGCCACATCGGCGGACTCCCAGGCGGGCCACAGGGATGCGTCCGGCGGTGACCTACCCCGCGCCGGACGAGGACCCCGACGGGCGTCACACGCGACGCGTCGTCGAGGTCCTCGCGGAGGTGCTGGGCACGGCCCGCAGCTGACGGGGTCAGTTCCGCCGGTGATGCATGCCGAGGCGCAGCAGCACGAAGCGCAGCACGGTGGCGGCCAGGTTCGCGGCCACCAGCACGGCCAGCTCCACCAGCCGGGTGGGTGCGCCGTCGACCGCGTGCAGCACAGCCAACGACCCGCTGGTCAGCGCCAGACCGAGTGCGAAGGCCAGCAACCCCTGCACGTGGTGCCGGCCGGCGTGCCGTCGCCCGCTGATGCCGAACGTCAGCCGCCGGTTCGCGGCCGTGTTCGCCACCGCCGTCACCAGCAGCGCCAGCAGGTTCGCCGGCTGCGCGCCGAGCGCACCGCGGGTGGCCACGAAGAGCAGCAGGTACGCCAGGGTGCTGGCCACCCCGACCGCGGCGAACCGGACCAACTGCCGGGGCAGCCCGACCGGCACCTGCGCCGGTGGCCTGGCCAGCGGCGCCCGGCCCACCTGCGCGCGCAGCTCGGTCAACGGCAGCGCGCCGGTCAGCAGCGCCCGGCCCAGCCGACCCATCCCGCGCAGGTCGGCCAGCGCGGTGGCGACGATGTCGACGCGGCTGTCCGGGTCGTCGACCCAGTCCACCGGAACCTCGTGGATCCGCAGCCCGGCCCGCTGGGCGAGCACCAGCAGCTCGGTGTCGAAGAACCAGCCGGTGTCCTTGACCAGTGGAAGCAGCCCGCCGGCCACGTCCGCGCGGATCGCCTTGAACCCGCACTGGGCGTCGGAGAACCGGGCCGCCAGCGCCCCGCGCAGCAGCAGGTTGTAGGCCCGCGAGATGACCTCCCGCTTGGTCCCGCGCACCACCCGGGAGGTACGCGCCAGCCGGGTGCCGATCGCCAGGTCGGAGTGGCCGGAGATGAGCGGCGCGACCAGCGGCAGCAGCGCCGCCAGGTCGGTGGAGAGGTCCACGTCCATGTACGCCAGCACCGGCGCGGACGAGGCGGACCAGGCGGCGGACAGTGCCCGCCCCCGCCCCTTGGCGTCCAGGTGCAGCACCTCGACGCCGGGCAGCTCGCCGGCGAGCGCCTCGGCAACCCCGAGGGTGCCGTCCACGCTGGCGTTGTCGGCGATGGTGATCTGGAACGCGTACGGGAAGTGCTCGCTCAGGTGCGCGTGCAGCCGCCGTACGCACGGCCCGAGATCGGTCTCCTCGTTGTAGACCGGGATCACCACGTCCAGCACCGCGCCGATGGTGGTCGGCCCGGTCTGTACGGCGGCCCGGGGTTTGCCGAGCGCGGTCATGCCGCTTCCTTCTCTGTGCTCAGGTCGTAGACGGTGACGCCGTCCACGGTCTGGGCCGTGAAGGTCTCGGTGACCCAGGCGGCGATCTCCTGCGAGGCGGAGCTGCCACCGTTGGCCCGGAAACCGCCGTCGCCCACGAAGTAGTGGATCTCGCCGTCGGCGACGTAGCGCTGGAACTGCGCGAGGGTCGGCGACGGGTCGCTGCCGTTGAACCCGCCGATCGCCATCACCGGGTCGCCGGTGGCCAACTGGTAGCCGGAGGCGTTGTTGGAGCCGACGGTGGCTGCCACCCACGTGTAGTTGTCGCTGTCGTGCTCCAGCAGCTCGCGCAGCTCGGCGCTGGGCTCGCGGGTGTCGAGCAGCCCGCCCATTCCGCCGCCGGTCGAGCGACCCTGCCCGCCGCCCGGAGAGCCGGGCGTCTGAGCGCCGTTTCGGCCGCCACCGGGGAAGCCCTGAGCCTGACCATCGTTCTGTCCACCGCCAGGGAAGCCCTGAGCCTGACCGCCGTTCTGGCCGTCGCCGGGGAGAGCGGGAATCTGGCCGCCGCCCGGCAGTTCCATGCCGCCGGGCGGTCGCCCGCCGGGGAAGCCGCCGCGGCCGAAGCCACCCGCCACGTTCGGGCCGGCGGTCGGGATCGATCCGGTGTGCGGCGTGGCGGCGGTCTGCACCGCGTACGCCACCGGCCCCGCGAGGGCCGCCGCCGCACCCAGGCCCAGCACCACCGGCACCAGCCGACGGGGCAGCCGGTTGACCAGCAGGATCAGTGCCGCCCCGGCCAAGCCGGCGATCAGCACTGTGGTCCGCAGCCACGGGTACCAGTCGGGGCTGCGTCCGAGCAGCACCCACGCCCACCAGACGGTCACCACCAGCGTGCCGGCGAGCGTCGCCGTGGCGGCCAGCGGACGCCACCGCTGCCACCGGGTGCCCTCCGGGTCGGCAAGGGTCCCGTCAGGCGTTTCCTGCGTACCGGCGGGCCGCGGGCGGCGCTGCCGCCAGAGCAGCGTCACGCCGATGCCGACCAGCGCGCCGACCGCCGGAGCGAGCGCCACGGTGTAGTAGGCGTGGAAGATCCCGGACATGAAGCTGAAGATCAGGCCGGTGACCAGCAGCCAGCCGCCCCAGAGCAGCAGCCCGGCCCGGGTGCGGTCGGTACGGGCCGCCCGGCCGGCAACCAGCAGGCCGGCAACCAGCAGGATCAGCGCGGCCGGCAGCAGCCAGGAGATCTGACCGCCGATCTCGCCGTCGAACATCCGCAGCAGGCCGGTCTGCCCACCGAACGGACCGCCCCCACCGCCACCCGGGCGGCCCCCGCCGCCGCCGACGCTGCCCACCTCGTCGCCGGTTATCCGGCCGAGGCCGTTGTAGCCGAGGGTGAGCTCCAGGATGCTGTTCCCCTGCGACCCGCCGATGTACGGCCGTGCACTGGCGGGGACCAGCTCGACGATCGCCACCCACCAGCCGGCGGAGACCACCACCGCCAGGCCGGCCAGCAGCAACTGTCGGACCCGCCGCCACAACCCGGTCGGCGCCGCCAGCAGATAGACCCCGGCGAAGACCGGCACCACCAGGAACGCCTGGAGCATCTTGGTCAGGAAGCCGAAGCCGACCAGTACGCCGACCAGCACGATCCACCGGGTGCTGGCCGACTCCACCGCCCGGACCGTCGCGTACGCCCCGGCGACCAGCAGCAGGACGAGCAGCGCGTCGGGATTGTTGAACCGGAACATCAGCGTCGCCACCGGGGTGACCGCGAGCACCGCGCCGGCGATCAGGCCGGCCGCCGGCCCGTACCAGCGCTTGACGGTCGCGTAGAGCACGCCGACCGAGGCGACCCCGCAGAGCGCCTGCGGAACGAGCATCGCCCAGCTGTTCAGCCCGAAGACGCGTACGGACAGGGCCATCAGCCACAACGACGCGGGCGTCTTGTCCACGGTGATCGAGTTGGCCGCGTCCGACGAGCCGTAGAAGAGGGCCTTCCAGCTCACCGAGCCGGCCTGCACGGCCGCCGCGTAGAACGAGTTGGCCCAGCCGGAGGCGCCCAGCCCCCAGAGGTAGAGCAGGCCGGTGGCCAGCAGCAGGACCACCAGCGCGGGCCGGGTCCAGGCCGGGGATCGGCGCGCCGCCGGCGGTGGGTGCTCCTGGTCCGGGCGCATTGCCGGCGGTGGCGGACCCAGCACGCCGGGATCGGCGGGTGCTGTCAGCAGGCTCTCGGTTCTGTCCATGCGGCAAGCCTCGGCGGCTGGCCTGGCCCGCCGCCGTGCGCCGACTATGCGTCAGCTGTGGGATTCGGCAACCGGACGGTGAACACCGTCCGGCCCGGGCGACTGTCCACCGCGACCGTGCCGTGGTGGGCCTCCACGACCGCCGCCACGATCGCCAGACCGAGGCCGGTGCTGCCGTGCGCCCGGGACCGGGAGCTGTCGCCGCGGGCGAACCGCTCGAACATCTCCGGTTGCAGCTCCGCCGGCACTCCGGGCCCGTCGTCGGCGACGGTGAGCACGGCGGCGTCTCCCTCGACGGCCAGCGTGGTGGTCACCACGGTTCCCGGCGGGGTGTGCACCCGCGCATTGGCGAGCAGGTTCGCCACCACCTGGTGCAGCCGGGCGGCGTCGCCGGGAACCCGGATCGCCACCTCGGGCAGGTCGAGCTGCCAGCGGTGTTCGGGGCCCGCCACGTGCGCGTCGCTGACCGCGTCGACCACCAGGGCGGTGAGGTCGACCTGTTCGACCGCGAGCGGGCGGCCGGTGTCCAGCCGGGCCAGCAGCAGCAGGTCGTCGACGAGTCTGGTCATCCGGGTGCTCTCCGACTCCACCCGGCGCAGCGCGTGCGCCACGTCGGTGGGGACCTCGTCGCGACCGCGTCGGGCCACCTCGGCGTACCCGCGGATCGCGGCCAGCGGGGTGCGCAGCTCGTGGCTGGCATCGGCGACGAACTGGCGTACCCGGGTCTCGCTGGCCTGCCGGGCGGCGAGCGCGTCGGCGACGTGGCCCAGCATCCGGTTCAACGCGGCGCCGACCTGGCCGACCTCGGTACGCGGATCGGTGTCCGCGGCCGGGACCCGGACGGCGAGCGCCACCTCGCCGCGGTCCAACGGCAGCTCGGTGACCCGGGTGGCGGTGGCGGCCACCCGGTTCAGCGGTCGCAGCGTGGCCCGGATGATCAGCGCGCCGGCACCCCCGGCGATGACCAGCCCGACGGCCGCCACCCCGGCCTGCGCGGCGATCATCCACCAGACGGTCTCCCGCACCCCGGCCAGCGGCAGCGCGACGACCCGTACTGTGCCGTCGCGGAACTGCCGGGCCACGGCCCGGTAGTCGCCGCGCGCGCCGAGGTCGACGGTGCGCGGCTGGGCGCCGACCGGCAGGTCGGCCAGCGCGGCGACCTCCTCGACCGGGACGGCCTCCTCGTCGGGGAAGGGATCCTCGCTGGACGGGCTGCGGGTCAGGGCGGAGGCGGCCGTCACCCGATCGCCGGTGATGTCGGCGACCACGGTGCCGGGCGGTGAGCCGGGCGGAATGCTCGGCCCGGTGCCCGGCCAGGCCGGCCGGCCCGGGCGGTCGCCGCGCATGACGGTCGCGGGATCCAGTTGGGCGTCCAGGCGGTCGATCAGGAAGTGCCGCAGCGCCACCGTGGTGAGCCCGCCGATGGCGACGCTGACCAGCGCGAAGAGCGCGACCAGGGCGAGCACCAGACGGGTACGCAGGGACCGGCCGGCCAGCCACCGGCGGGCGGCGCGTAGCGGCCGGCGGTGCGGCCGGCCGGCGGGGTCACTCGGCGGGTTTGAGGACATAACCCGCGCCACGCAATGTGTGGATCATCGGCGCCCGGCCGGCGTCGATCTTCTTGCGCAGGTACGAGATGTACAGCTCCACCACGTTGGCCTGGCCGCCGAAGTCGTAGTTCCACACCCGGTCGAGGATCTGCGCCTTGCTGAGCACCCGGCGCGGGTTGCGCATCAGGTACCGCAGCAGCTCGAACTCGGTCGCGGTGAGGGTGATGAGCTGGCCGTCCCGGCGCACCTCGTGACTGTCCTCGTCGAGGCCGAGGTCGCCGACGGTCAGCACCGCCTCCTGCCGGGCGGCGATCGCGAAGCCGGAGCGGCGCAGCAGCGCGCGCAGCCGGGCGATCACCTCTTCGAGACTGAACGGTTTGGTGACGTAGTCGTCGCCGCCGACGGTCAGCCCGGCGATGCGCTCCTCGACCGCGTCGCGGGCGGTCAGGAAGAGCACCGGCACGGTGGGGGCGTGCTCGCGCAGCCGTCGCAGCACCTGCAAGCCGTCCAGGTCGGGCAGCATCACGTCGAGCACCACCGCGTCCGGCTGGAACTGCCGCGCGGCGCTCAGGGCCGCCATGCCGCTGCCGGCGCTGCGTACCTGCCAGCCCTCGTAGCGCAACGCCATCGACAACAGGTCGGTGAGCGTCGGTTCGTCGTCGACCACCAGCACCCGGACCGGTTCGCCGTCGGGACGGCGCAACTCGATCCGGTCCGGTGCGGCCTGCCCGTCCATGACCATGTCCCCCATCCTGGACACGACGTCTGTGCCACGCCCCTGCGTCGGCTGTGCGCCAGCTGTGCGGCCGGGCCGACGGTGGATGGGCGGCATGACCCGTCAGCCCAACCCGGAGGTCACTCGGACACCCCGAACGCGTCGGTCCGCACGAATCGCATGCTCCAGCCGCCCGCGCCGTCCGGCTGGTCGCGTTCGTAGAGGTGGTCGGGGCCGGCCTGGGTCGGCCCGGTGCCATCCGGGTGTCGCATGATCCAGCGCGGTGGAGGGGCGCCGTCCGACCCGGCCGGCAGCAGCCGGACCAGGCCGTTGGCGGGCCCGCCGACGAAGCGTACGGTGACCTCGCTCATCGCGGCGTCCCCTCGGTGACCATGCCGGCACGTTCGGTGACACCGGCCCTGGCTCGCAAGCTACCGCACCCACCACCGCGGCGCAGCGGGTGCGCGGGCTCGACCCGTGAGCGATTCTCGTGGCGGTTTGCCCAGCTCGGAGGCGGGGTACCGCGACCGGAGGCACCGCCGCTGGCGGGGAAGAGCGAGGAGCGATCGATGCGCACGTTGGACGGGCGGTATCAGCTCGAACAACGCATCGGCGTTGGCGGGATGTCCGAGGTGTGGCAGGCACACGACCAGGTGCTGGATCGGCCGGTGGCGGTGAAGCTGATCTCGCCCGGCTGGGACGGCCAGTCCGGCCCGGTGGAGCGGATCCGCGCGGAGGCCCGCTCGGCGGCCCGTCTGGTGCATCCGAACGTGGCGAGCGTGCACGACTTCGGCACCTCCTCCACGCTGCCCGGTCGCCGGGTGCCGTACATCGTGATGGAACTGGCCGAGGGGGAGACTCTGGCCGCGCACCTGCGGGCCGGGCCGCTGGACTGGCGGATCTCGGTGCGGGTCTGCGCGGAGGTCAGCGCGGCGCTCGCCGCCGCGCACGCGGAGGGCATCGTGCACCGCGACATCAAGCCGGCCAACGTCATGCTCACCCCCGCCGGTGTGAAGGTGCTCGACTTCGGCATCGCAACCCCGGCCGGCGCGCCGGAGCCGTTGCCGGACGGGCTGCTGATGGGCACCCCGGCGTACCTGGCGCCGGAGCAGCTCGACGGAGCGCCAGCCACCCCGGCGGCCGACATGTACGCGCTCGGCGTCCTGCTCTACTACTGCCTCAGCGGCCGGCTGCCGTACCGGGCGGACACCCTCACCGAGTTGCTGGGCACCCGCCGCCGCCTGCCGCCGGACCCGCTGCCCGAGATCGACGGGCTCCCCCCGGAGGTGGCCGAGCTGTGCCGTTCCTGCCTGGCCGAGGCCCCGGCGGAGCGCCCGACCAGCCTGGTGGCCGCACTGGTGCTGGCCGAGGCCGTGGACGCCCGGGTGTACGTGCCGATGGGAGTTCCCACCGCGCGCCACCCGGCCGCGACGTCGCCCTGGACCGAGCAGGCCGCGCTGGAGGCCACCGAGGCGGTGTCGACGCTCGACGGGCCGAACCGGGCCGGCGAGCCCTGACCGCAGGCCGCGCGGCGTTTCGCCGGGCGGCGGCCGGGTAGCCGGGCGGGTGAGCGACGGGAGGAACGCGATGCCGGACCCGAGTCCCTGGCTTCAAGAGGCCACCGCGACCGCCGAGGGCGGCCACGTACGCACCGACGACGGCGGGCTCTCGACCGCGCTGGCCTCGCCACTGGCAGCGCACTGCACCGGATTGAGGCCAGAGCAGTTGCTGGCCGCCGCCTTCGCCTCCTGCCTGCACCACGCTGCGGTGGAAGCGGCCGGGGAGATCACCGATGAGGCGCACACGGTCCAGGTGCGGGCCGAGGCGAAGCTGGGGCGCGACGACGACGGCCGGTACCGGGCCGACGTGCACGCCTCGATCTCGTCCGCCGGCCTGAGTCGTCAGCAACTGGCCGACCTGGTCGAGTACGCCGACCGGCTCTGGCCGTTCTCCAGCGGCGACAACAGCCGGCACCGGCTCACCGTCACCCCGGCAGAGAACGGCCGGCACTGAGCCAGGCAACGACGCCGGCCCGCCCATCCACCGAACGGGCACGCCGGGACCTCCACCGTTCGGGGAGCAGGCACGCACCGTAAGGGTGACCCTTGGCGGTCGACCGAAACCGACGCCGACCGCCGCCGCCGCGACCGGCTTAGCCAGGCGAATCGGGAATACCCGGCTGGCCCGATCGGCGAGGTTGAAACGGTTAGCCAGCTTGCCATCCCTTATGGCGTGCAAGATCCGGGCAAATTGTGGCGCATGCCACTGTTCGGGCCGATGGCATCGGCCGACCAGGTCTCTAGCCTCGGCGAGTGCATGCCGACGACCCCTCCGACCAGAAGCTGACCAAGGCACTCCCGGCCACCCGGCCGGGCGACGCCGCATCAACCGAACGGACGATCGGCCGTCACCGGCTCCCCGATCCACCCCGCCGCGCCCTGCTGGGCTCGACCTCGGTCCGGGTGGCCCTGGCCACAGGTGTCACCTGCTGCCTCGGCCTGACCGCGGTCGCCACCGCCCGGGGCGCCGAGGACACCACCCGCCCCGTGGAGCCGCTGGCCGAGGCGGTCGCCGACCGCGCCGCCATCGCCGACGAACGCGCCTCCCGGTCGCTGGACCGTGACGCCGCCCCCATGCGGGTCAGCCCCAGCCCGACGGCGAAGCCCACTGCCTCCCCCACCGTGCGCAAGGCGGCCAAGAAGCCGGTCAAGCCGCGCCGACCCCGACCGGTCGCCGGACTCGACCAGACTCAGATGGACAACGCCAAGATCATTGTTGACACGGGCCTGGAGCTGAAGATGCCGCGCCGCGCCCTGGTCGTGGCGCTGGCCACCGCCATGCAGGAGAGCAACCTCTACAACCTGGCCAGCGACGTGCTGCCCGAGTCGGCGGACTACCCGCACCAGGGCAGCGGCTCCGACCACGACTCGGTCGGGCTGTTCCAGCAGCGACCGAGCAGCGGCTGGGGCACGGTGGCCGAGCTGATGCGCCCGTCGTACGCCGCGAGGGCGTTCTACACGGCGCTCAACGAGATCCCGGGCTGGCAGGACATGAGCCTCACGGCCGCCGCCCAGGCCGTGCAGATCTCCGGCTTCCCCGACGCGTACGCCCAGCACGAGGAGCGCGCGAGCACCGTCGCGGCGGCGCTCACCGCCTGAGCCGGGGCCGCATCGGGTGTCAGCGGCTGCGGGCGCCGTCCCCGGTCGGCGGCTCCGCTCCCGCGTCCACGCCTCCGGCGGCCACCCGGGTCGCCGGCACGCCCGTACCGGCTGCCGCGGTCGGCGTGTCGGCGGGTACCGGCTCGACGGTCAACCCGCTGAGGATCTCGTCGACTTGCGCCTCGCGTCGCCGGCGGGCGTACAGCGCCGCCTCGAAGTCGCGCCGGGCCTGCATGGCCTCCGCGTACGCCCGCTCGCGCACCTGCCGAGCCTCGTCGCGGGCCTCGTCCAGCTCGAACCGGGCCTGGGCCAGGATCTCCGCCGCCTCCCGCTGCACCGCGTCTCCGGCGTGCCGGGCGACCGCGGCGTCGCCCAGGTCCAGCCGCTGGAGCAGCCCGCTGAGCCAGGTGGCCTCCTCGCGGATCTCGTCCCACTCCCGAGCCTCCCCGGCGGCGCCCTCCGCCCGCGCCGCCAGCCGGGACAACCGGATCCCCAGCTCATCCAGGCAGGAATCGACCTGCCTCTGGTCATAGCCGATCTCAACGACGGAGAACCTCATACTGTCGCCCCCCCAGGCAGCTGCTGTTACTTCCCCACCTGGATCCTCGGCCGCTACGGGAGCGACCGAGGGTGTTCGGGAAAAATATTCAGCATCCGCGCGCGCGGAACGCGTCAGGCGCGCTTGGGTAGCACGACCACCCGGCCGAAGAACTCGTCGATCCGGCGCACCACGTCGTTGAAGTCGTCCAGGCCGATCGGCTTGGTGACGTACGCGTTGGCCTGCAGGGTGTAGCTGCCGACGATGTCGGTGTCCGCGTTGGAGGTGGTCAGCACCACGATCGGGATGGTCCGCAGGTCCTCGTCCTGCTTCACCGCACCGAGAACCTGCCGCCCGTCCATCCGCGGCATGTTCAGGTCCAGCAGGATAACGTCCGGCCGGCGGGCCTCCGCGTGCCGGCCTTCGGCGCGGAGGAACTCCATCGCCTCCTCGCCGTCGTTGACCACGTCGATGACCTTCTCGACGTCCGAGTCCGCCAGCGCTTCCTCGATCATCAGCACGTCGCCCGGGTCGTCGTCGACCACCAGGATGCGTACCGGCTGCGGGCTCTCTGCGCCCATCACTACCTGCCTCGAGTCGACGGACGCGGGACCGACGGTCACCGCGCTGGCGGGGAAATCTAGCCCATCAGGAGGCGCTCTGGGACGCCGGGTCGGCCGTGTCGGGACGGTAGCGCAACACGTCGGCCAGACCGGTAACCCGCAACACCCGCTCGACCCGGCCGTTGGCGCCGGTGAGCCGCAACCAGCCCCCCTCGGCCGCGGCCCGGTTGTCCCCCCGGACGAACACGGCCATCCCGGTGGAGTCACAGAACGCGAGGTCGGTGAGGTCGAGCAGCACCCGGTGCTCGCCGGCGTCGGAGAGCCGGTCGATCGCGGCGGCCAACTCGGCGGCGGTGCTCAGGTCCAGTTCACCGGCGAGCCGTAGGCAGACGACATCATCCTCGCGCCCGGCGTGCCTGACGCTGAACGTCACCGTTCTCCCCCTAGCCCCACCGCTGAGTGGACGTTTGCAGTGCGGCAAGTATACGCAGGGGCGTGCCGTCGGCCGAACGGCGCGGTGATCGATTGGGGATGCCGCCCGGCGGACGGTCAGCGGGCCGCGGCAGCGGCCAGGGCGGCCCGGCCCAGGGCCAGCGCGTGCACCGCCCGGGGGAAGTCGCGCAGCGCGGCGGCGTAGTGCGCCAGAGGCAGGTCCACCGCGGCGACGGGCACCCCGCGACTGGTCAGGATCCCCACCAACCACTCGGCGAACTCGGTGAACAGCGAGGCGTCGTCGACGTAGAGCGCGGCGGCCAGGAAGTCCACAACGTGGCCCAGGTCGCTCACGGTCGAGTCGAGCTGGGCGGCCGTGTAGGCCCGGGCCGCCGGGACCCGTTCCCGCAGATCGGCCAGGGCGCTGTCGATCAGCTCACCCCGGCGCCGGACCAGGCCGGCGTACTCGTCGTCGGTCAGGTGGGACAACTGCGCCGGCGGCACCCGATGTAGCGCCCGCTCGTCGGCGATCAACTCGGCCGCCGACGGCGCGTCCGGCGCCCAGGCCGCGCCGAGCCGGCGCGCCCAGCGGCCGTCCACGCCGAACCCGCGCCCGCCAACCACCACCGGTACGTCCGAGCGGCGGCACGCCTCGATCATCCGGTGCGCCTGCGGCAGCCGCATCGGCAGCGCGCAGGCCAGCGCGACCGCGTGCGCGTCGTGCCGGTGCAGGTACGACACCAGGTGCGCCGCGGGCACGCTGGCACCCAGGAAGGTCACCTGCCAGCCGCGCAGCCGCAGCACCTCGGCAACCAGCCGGGGTGGCAACGCGTGCCACTCACCGTCCATGCAAGCCACCACGACCCGCCCGCCGGCCGGACGCGGGTTGGCGTGCACGGCCACCGCCGCCACCACCCGCTCACTGATGTGGGTGGCCGCGTGTTCCTGGGCGACGCTCCACTCGTTGCGCGCCCACCGCTCGCCCACTTCCGCCTGGGCCGGCGCGACCAGGTCGAGCAGCACCCGCTCGGCCGGTACACCCGCGTCGAGCAGGCCGAGCGCCACGTCGATCGCGGCGTACTCGTCGGCGTCGGTGAGGCAGTCCAGGTAGCTGGGGTAGGCGCCGATCGGCTCGGCGGCGGCGGTCGGGGCGGTCACACTCAGGTCTCCCTCTGCTGGTCCGTGCCGGCGGGTGCGGGCACCGAGCGCAGGTGCCGCGACGGCCGCCTGCTCGGGCCGACCGCACGCACCGCCAGCACCGCGATGTCGTCGTGGTCGCCGTCCGCCAACCAGTCGCAGGTGACCTGCTCGACCCGCTCGGCCAGGGCGGGGGCCGGCATCCGCTCGCAACCGGCCAGCGCGGTGAGCAGCCGCTCCGGGCCGAACTGCTCGTCGCCACGACGGCCACCACGGGCCTCGGTCACCCCGTCGCTGTAGAGCAGGCAGGTCTCGCCCGGGGCCAGTTGGACGGTCACCTCGCCGACGCGCGGGTCGGGCACCACGCCGATCAGCATGCCGGTCAACGGCACCGACTCCACCTCGCCGGAGGCGCGCAGCACCAGCGGCGGCAGGTGCCCGCCGCCGGCCATGGTGAGGGTGAGACCACCGTCGCGCTGTGGGCGCGCCACGCCCAGCACCATGGTGGCGAAACGGCCCTGGCCGTGCGCCAGGGTCGTCTCCAGCAGCGCGTCGTTGAGCAGCCGCAGCAACCGCCCGGGATGCGACTCCACCCGGTGCAGCGCCTGCAGGCACTGGCGCAGCTGACCGGTGAAGACGGCCGCCTCGACGCCCTTGCCCGACACGTCGCCGAGGAAGAACACCGAACCGCCGTCGGGGAGCTGGTGCGAACCGTAGAAGTCGCCGCCGATCCGCAACCCCGCCTGCGCCGGCCGGTACGCGGTGCCCCACTGCACACCGACGGCCTCGGCCGGCTCCACTGGCAGCAGGCTGGCCTGCAGGGTGTCGGCCACCTCCGCCTGGTCGCGGTAGAGCAGCGAGGTGGTCAACGCCGCGCCGGCCCGGGCTGCGAAGGCGCGGACCAGCTCCATGTCGTCCTCGTCGTACCAGTGGGTGGCGCTGCGGGCGACCAGGAGCACCCCGACCGGGGCGTCCCGGCCCGGCAGCGGAACGACCCGGGCGGCGCTCTCGGCGTCGGTCAGGCCGGGGAGCCAGCCAGCGTCGACCGCCTGCTCCACCAGCCAGTCCAGCGCATGCGGCTCGACCCCGGTCAGCCCTTCGGCGATGGCCACCGGCAGGTCGCCGCCGGCCAGCACGCCGCTGTCCACCAGCGGTGCCTCGTCGTCGGCCCGGGACGCCCGCCACCAGCGGGCCCGTCCCAGGCGCGGGGCGAGCACCAGCACGGCCACCTCGGCCAGGATCGGCACGGCGAGCCGGACGACCGCTGCGGCGGCCCGGTCGGGGTGCAGCGGGTTGCCCAGCTTGTCGCCCACCACGGCCAGGAAGGCCGAGCGAGCCCGCTCGGCGAGCAGCGCGTCGGCGCGGCTGACGCTCTCGGTGACGTCCTCGACGTACCAGCAGCAGCGGCCGCCGGAGAGCGGCACCCGGCGGGCGGTGAGCCGGCGCCCGCGATGGGTGAAGCCGCCCGGCCTCCCGTCGCTCAGCCCGGGTACGCCGGCCACGGCGAGCAGCTCGCCGGGCACCACCTCGGGCAGCAGCCGCTCGGCCGCCGGGCTGACGTGTCGCACCACGCCGTCGGCGTCGCAGATCACCAGGCCCTCGCGGAATTGCTCGACGACCTCGGACCAGTAGTCGGGCGCGACCAGACCCGGGTCGGGGGCCAGCGGTGGCAGGGCGGTCACGGGCCGGGACGATGCGTCGGCGGACCACGCCGGGGCCGCTGTGGTGCTCGGCGTGGAGAGCCGTCCGTCGCCCGGGTCCCAGTCCCTGACGTCGGCGGTAGTCACCAGCTGAGCCTCACTCCTTGTCGTCCACCCGACCCAACCCGGAACGGGCGCCTGTGGTCGGCACTCTCCCGTCACCCTACGCCGGCACGCCCCTGGCGGCACTGCACGGCAGTTGGCGGCCCGCGCCGCGCACCCGACCGACCCGGCCGTGGATCGTTACGCTCGCCTCGTATCACCGGCCTGATGGCCCCCGGCTTGCGTTCGGCCCGTCGACTGGGAACATGAAGCGATGTCCCCCAAGCTGTTGACCATCGAGATGACCCGGCTCGACGCCGGAGGCGTCCGGCTGCGGCTGAGCGGCGAGCTCGACTACGACACCGCACCCGAGTTGGTCGCGGCTGCGGCCGAGCTGCACGGCGACGGCCACCAGCAGCTGATGATCGACCTGACCGGGGTGAGCCTCTGCGACTCCTCCGGGCTCAGCGCGCTGCTGATGGTGCACCGCGCCGCCGGCGCGATCCGGCTGATCGGGGTCAGCCGTCAGCTCCAGGCAATGCTGGACCGCACCGGGCTGGCCCAACTGCTGGCAGTGGAGCCCGTCGGCGACAACGTGCGCGCCATCGGCTGATCGGCGCCCACCGGGCCGCCCCGGGCAGGGGGTGGCCCCCGACCCTGGGACCTGGGGTCGGGGGCCGGAGGAATGTCTAGGGTGCGGTCATCGGCTGAAGCCGGGGTCCGCTGTCACGAAGCTCGCCGGTCGGCGCGGGGTCGACGTCCGCGGGTTCCCCCGAATCGGGCGTCTGGTACAGATAACGGACGAAGTCCCCACCCACCTCGTTGTCGTCCGCGCCCGGCCATTGGCCGATGCAGTCCATCCCGACCACTTCCCGACCCGTTCCGTCGGCTTCCTCCAGCAGCGCCCACAGGCTCACCGGGTAGCACCGGGTGGCGTCGGGCGTGAGCTGCCAGCGGGCGTACCAGCCGGGTCGGGCGGGGACGATCTCGACGATCCGTTTCATGACGACCTTCCTTCCGCGTACCTCGGAAGAACTCCGGTCCTGGGCCGATCCTGCTGGTCGCGTGGGTGAGCGGCCCTCACCCGCGCCGGATGAAGCCCACCGAGTCCCGGCCGACCCGCCCGGCGGCGTCCGTTTCGGCTTCCGGGACGACGGGAAGGCGATGGGCGCACGCACGATCCCCAGCGAAAGGGGCGTCACCATGCGCAAGCAGATGGAGGGCGACAACCAGCGGCGCCGGGCGCTCGCCCGGCAGGCCCGCGAACAGGGCCGCCAGCCCAGCGAGTTCGGCGCCAGCCTGAGCGCCTCCAAGCAGCTCACCAGCCTGGACCAGGGCAAGCGGACCGGCCCAGCACCGGCCGGACGGCACAAGCCGGACACCACGCGCGGTGGACCGGCCCCGCCGGCAGTCGGAGCCGCCGAGAATCCCCGGCCGCAACCGTCCGCAGGGGCCGGCGCGACCGGGGTGAACAGCATGGGCTACCACGAACTGGTCGACGAGGTCCGGCGCCGGGCCGGGGTCGACTTCAAGACGGCCAAGGTGGGCACCGAGGCGACCGTCCTGGTCCTGGCCTTCGCCCTGGACGCGGCGGAGCGGCAGCTGCTGCTCACCGCGGTGCCGAACTCGCTGCACGACGTTCTGCCCGTCGACGGCATCGAGCGGCACCGGGACCTGCCTGGCTTCCTGGCCGAGGTCGGCCGGATCAGCGGCCGTACGCCGGAGCAGGCCCGATACCAGGCGGAGGCGACGCTCGCCGCGCTCGCCGACCACGACGGCGACCTGGTCGAGTCGTTGCACGTGCCCGACGGCCTGCGGGAACTGTTGAACCCGCCGGAGGCCGGCGGCGGCATCGTCGGCGCCTCCACCACCACACCCACCCTGGACGCGGAACAGCTGCGGGCGGCCCTGGACGACCTGCCGTACTGGGCCGGCGACAGCGTCGCCCTGTACCGGGTGGTCGCGCTGCCGCCGGACAACCTGGACCGGGTGCTCGCCCGGCTCGATCAGCTGCGCCAGGAGACCGGCCGTGGCCCGAGCATCGGGCGCCCCGGAGACACGGCCGCCGTGCTGACCGTGCGGACCAACCAGGCCAACGGGGTGACCGCGCTGGACGTGGACCTCGCCCGCCAGATCGACGACGCGATCGACGAGGTGGGGGCCGGGATGGCCAGCGGCTGACCGGCCGCACCGGCGCACGCGGGCCGGCGGACGCGGGGCACCCCCCGCTCCGCCGGCCCGCAGCCGTGCCCGGCCGCGTCGACCCGGCCCGGCCCCGCTGCGGCACCGCCGTCACGGACCGGACGTCGCCCGGTGCCGGCTGGCCGGGCCACGATCGGCGCGCACCGGCGGCTCGGCTAGCGTGCCGGTCATGAACCGCGCCGCCGACCGGCTGGAGCTGGTCGCCGACCCGGTCCGCCGAACCGGGCGGACGCTGCTGTCCGCCGGCGTCGAGCAGTCGTACGTGGACGTCGAGGACCCTCGACACCTGCACTTCGAGTACGTCCGCCGGATCGCCTCGGCGGTGGAGCTGGCGGCACCGGCGGGCACCCCGCTGACCGTTCTGCACCTGGGCGGCGGCGCGTTGACGTTGCCCCGCTGGCTGGCTGCCACCCGGCCCGGCTCCCGGCAGCGTGTCGTCGAGCGGGACCGGGCGGTGGTCGAGCTGGTCGCCCGGGAGCTGCCGCCGTTGCCGCCCGAGGTGGAGGTGGAGGTCGCCGACGCCCGGGACGCGGTCGCGGCCACCCCGGCGGGCCGGTACGACATGGTGGTCGCCGACATCTACCGGGCGGCCCAGATGCCCCGGCACGTACGGACCGTGGAGTTCGCCGCCGAGGTGGCCCGAACCCTGCGTCCGGACGGGCTCTACCTGGTCAACGTCACGGACCTACCGCCCCTGGTCGGCACCCGTGCACAGGTGGCCACGCTGCGGGCGGTCTTCGGCGACGTGTGCGTGCTGGGCGACCGGCGAATGCTGCGTGGCCGGCGCTACGGCAACCTGGTGCTCGCCGCGACGCCCCGGCCCAGCGGGCTGCCGGTCGGCCGGCTGGCGGTGGCCGCCCTGCGCGACCCGGTGCCTGGCAGCCTGCTGCACGACGCCGCGCTCGATGCCTTCGTCGCCGGCGCCCACCCGGTCACCGACGCCGACCAGCCGGGCCAGCCATGATCGGTTGACGCTCGGCGGTGGGGATCCCCCAACACTCACGCACCGCCGGGTGATGAGCGCGGGAGCTGGGTTTCCGGAGGTGAGCGCGGGGAAGGTGCGGCGGGTGAGCGACACCGACACCCGGTTGACCGCCCGCCGGACGCTGATCGTGATCGGTCTGGTGCTGGCGACCGCGTTCGCGTTGGCCTTCGTTTACGCGACCCGCCGAGTGCTGGTCTGGGCCGTCGTGGCCGCCTTCTTCGCCGTCGCGCTCAAGCCGCTGGTGGACCGGCTGCAACGTCGCTTCGTGCGCCGGCGGGCGCTGGCCACGCTGCTGGTGTTCCTCGCCGCGTTCGTGACGCTGTCGATCCTGATCGCCGTCATCCTGGTGCCGCTGCTGGACGAGCTGGAGCGGTTCGCCGAACGGGCGCCGGAGCTGCTGCGCGACGCGCGCGCCGGTCGCGGCCCGCTGGGGAGTCTGCTGGAGCGCACCGGTGCCCTGCGGTACGTCTCCGGGCACTCCGATCAGCTACGGGACTTCGGCGACCGGCTGCGCCAACCCGCGGTCGGCGTGCTGCGCGGCGTCGTGGAGACGGTCGCCGGGCTGGTCACGGTCATCGTGCTGGCGTACCTCATGGTGTTGGAGGCGCCGCGGTTCATCCGTGGCGTGCTGGTGGCGGCCGGGGACGGGCAGGCCGAGCGGCTACGTCGGGTGGGCCGGGAGGTCTCCCGCAGTGTTACCGGCTACCTCACCGGCAACCTGCTGATCAGCGTGATCTGCGGGTTGTTGACCTTCGTGGTGCTGACCCTCACCGGGGTGCCGTTCGCCGCCGTGATCGGCCTGCTGGTGGCGGTGGCCGATCTGATCCCGCTGGTCGGCGCGACACTCGGCGCGGTGATCGCGGCGGGGGCCGGCTTCGTGCACTCCCCCACCGCCGGGATCGTGGTGCTGGTCTTCTTCGTGGTCTACCAGCAGGTGGAGAACCACCTGCTCCAGCCGCTCATCCTGTCCCGCGCGGTCCGGCTCAACCCGCTGACCGTGCTGGTCAGCGTGCTGCTCGCGGCGGAGCTGGCCGGCCTGCTCGGCGCGCTGCTGGCCATCCCGGCCGCCGGCATCGTCCAGACCCTGCTGCGCGAGTACGGCCCGAGCCGCCTGCGCGCCACCCCGCCGGCCACAGCGACCGACCAGCGACGCCGACCGGCCGGTCCCGCCCGCCAGGGCTGACCGGCCGGATCGGGCGGTGCTCAGCGGGACCGGGCCGCGACCTCGGGTGAGGTGCTCTCCAGCGGAACCGCGTTCGCCGGGACCAGGCCGAGCTGGACCGCCGGCCGGGTCAGCGCCGCGTCCAACGCCCAGTCGGCGCCGACCCGGCTCCGGTTGCCCGGCATCGCCATCAGGTGATACGCACGAGTGACCGCCTTGGCGGGCAGTCCGGCCAGCGGCACGTGCAACGGGTTCGCCGCCGCGTCCTTGCCGCCCAGGTCGACCACCCAGCCCAGGTCGTGGTGCTTGTACGGCTTGCGCTGCCCGAACCCGTACGACGCGGCGATGTTGTGCGCCGCGAGCTTGCCCTGCCGTTGGGCGTGCTGGGCGGTCATCGTGCAGACCTGGCCGGGGCGGGTCAGGTCGGGCACGGCGGCGGCGTCGCCGCAGGCGTACACCTCGGGGTAGCCGGGGACGGTGAGGAACTCGTCGACCACCAGGCGGCCCTTCTCGGTACGCAGGCCCAACTCGTTGACGAACGGGTCGGGGCGCACCCCCACGCACCACACGAGGGTGCAGGTGGGTATGTACTCGCCGTCGGTGAGCTTCACCCCGTCGGCCGTCGCCTCGGCCACCGAGGTGCCCATCCGCACGTCCACCCCGCGCCGGTCGAGCACCTTGTGCGCGGTCTGCGACATCCGTTTGTCCAGCTCCGGCAGCACCCGGGGCGCGACGTCGAGCAGCATCCAGCGCGGGCGGACGGTGAGCCGGGGCCGTTGAGCCTGCAACGCGTCGGTGAACAACTGCCCGTGCGCGGCGACCTCGGTACCGGTGTAACCGGCGCCGACCACCACGAAGGTGGATCGGGCCCGCTGCTCGGCCGGGTCCTCGGCCTGCTCGGCCAGCTCGATCTGGCGGACCACGTGGTCGTGCAGGTAGACCGCCTCAGGAAGGCCGCGGAAGCCGTGCGCGTACTCGGTCACCCCGGGGATGGGCAGCAACTTGTTGACGCTGCCGACGGCGAGCACCAACCGGTCGTACGCCAGCCGGTTCTTGTCGCCCTCCGGCTGGGTGAAGCCGACCCAGCGGTTCTGCAGGTCGACGTGATCCGCCTCGCCGATCACCACCCGTACGCCCTTCAGCGTCCCGGTCAGCGGCACCGCGATCCGCTTGGGCTCGACCACCCCGGCCGCCACCTCGGGCAGCAGTGGCAGGTAGAGGAAGTAGTCGGTGGAGTTCAGCACCACGATCTCGGCCCGGTCCCGGGCGAGCCGGCTCAACGTCTTCGCCGCGTGGTAACCGGCGAACCCGGCCCCCACGATCACCACACGAGGTTTCGTCATTGCGGGCCGTTTCCCGTCGAAGGCCAGGACAAACGTCGAACAACCGGGCCAGCGGGCGCGGTGGGCGAACGGATGGCGCTGGCGGGCGGGAACTCAGCTCGGCTGGAGCCGGACGTGGCCGGTGGTCCGCACCGCCTCCACCGCCCACAGCTGGCCGAAGGCGCGGACCCGTTCGGCGGTGATCCGGCCCAACTCTTCCGGAATGTCTGGATCGAGCATCAACCTTCCCTCGACCGGGTTGACGCCGAGCATGGCGCGGACCAGGGCCAGTGGGGTGCCGGCCGCCCACGCCTGCGGGCTGCACGCGGTCGGGTACGGCACGGCGAACAGCAGCCGGTCCCGCGGGTACCCGCTGAGCGCCTCGGGCAGCCGGTGGCCGAACTGCTCGGCCGCGTCCAACATCGCCAGGCTGATCCGGTTCGCCTCCGCCCGGTAGCCGTACCGCGCCAGGCCGAGCACGGCGATGGAGTTGTCGTGCGGCCAGACCGTGCCGAGGTGGTAGCCGAGGGCGTTGTAGAGCCGCTCCTCCCGGGACAGCGTGCGGATGCCCCAGCCGGAGAACATGTGCGGCGACATGAGCTGGCGCACCACCGCGTCGGCCCGCTCCGGCGGCACGATCCCGCTCCACAGCAGGTGACCCATGTTGGAGGTCTTCGCGTCGACCGGGTTCTTGTCGCCGTCCAGTGCGACCGCGTAGTAACCGCCCCGCTCCTCGATCCAGAAGTCCCGGTTGAACCGCTCGTACAGGGTGCCCGCCTCGTCCCGCAACCGCCGCGCCAGGTCGGGACTGTCCAACGGCCCGTCGAACAGCTCGGCCAGCCGCAGCTTCGCGTCGTAGGTGTAGCCCTGCAGGTCGCAGGTGGCCAGCGGGAGCACCGGGATCCGGCCGTCG
This sequence comes from Micromonospora sp. NPDC000668, assembly GCF_042897975.1. Taxonomy (NCBI): domain Bacteria; kingdom Bacillati; phylum Actinomycetota; class Actinomycetes; order Micromonosporales; family Micromonosporaceae; genus Micromonospora; species Micromonospora sp. NPDC000668. The sequence goes on along the minus strand of NZ_JBIAYP010000006.1, from coordinate 134,097 downwards.
GCGAAGCAGATGCCGTCCGGAGAGTCCCGCCAGCACTGGTTGCCCAGCCCTTCCCGGGAGCGGGTGGCGTACTCGACGTATCCGTCGCCGTCCCGGTCGCCGTAATCGTCGATCCAGCGCAGCGCGGCGAGCGCGTTGTCCCGCAGGTGACGCACGGTCTCGTGGTCGTGGGTCCACCGCCAGTACTCGGAGAGCAGGATCAGCCAGAGCTGGGTGGCGTCGGCGGTGCCGTAGTTGGGCGCGTACGGCTTGGCCCCGGAACGGGTCAGCTCGCCGCTGCGCACCTCGTGCATGATCTTGCCGGGCTCCTCGTCGGTGAAGTCGTCGCACGCGTCGCCCTGGAGCCGGGCCAACGCCAGCAACGCCCCCTTGGCCAGCGACGGCCCGGCGACCAGCGTCTGGTACGCGGTGATCAGCGTGTCCCGGCCGAAGACGGTGAGGAACCAGGGCAACCCCGCACCGGGCAGCAGGATCCGCTGGCCCTTGACCTCCAGGTCGAGCCGCAGCGCGGCGATGTCGTCGCGGGACCGGGCCACCGTGCGCTCCAGTGCCTCGTTGTCGCTGCGCAACACCGCCCGGTCGCTGGTCCACCGGCGCCGCGGGTCGTCGGCCTGGCGGTGGATCACGTCGGCGATGTCACCCCGAACCGCCTCGACCACCCCGAACCCGGACGGCAACGGCACGTGCAGGTCGACCTTCCACTCCTGGCGCGGTTGCAGGTGCAGCTCCCAGACCAGGTCGTCGCCCTCGATCCGGTCGGCCGGCACCGAGCAGCAGACCCGGGTCTGCGCGGAGAAGTCTCCGTGGCGGTAGGAGAAGCACAGCTCGGACCCGTCGGCTGCGTGGTTGCGGGCGATCTCCGCGGACCGGTCCCGGACCACCGACTTGACCTCGAACAGGTCGGCGAAGTCGACGGCGACGGCCAGCCGCAGCTCCACCCGGACCGGCTCCGGCCGGTACGACACCAGTTCCAGCCGCTCGTAAAATCCGTCGCCGACGTAGCGCAGCCGCCGGAGGCTCAGACTGTCCGGGGGCAGCCCGGGCAGTTCCGGGTGGGTCAGCACGTACTGCGCCGAGTAGTGGTCGATGGTCGTGGCGCGCAACACCAGCAGTTCGCCGCCGTTGAGGGTGACCGTCCAGCCGCTGAGCAGCCGGGTGTCCAGATGCACGAGCCCACCGATGCTGCCCGGCGGCACGTCACCGGACGGGTTGGAGTACATGAACGTTGGCCCGCTGAGCACGGCGAGCGCGTCGTGGCCCAACTCGGGCGGCATGGCCCGCTGGTCACCGCCCTCCCCGGGCGCCTCCGCGAGCAGGCCCGGGTTCGGGTTCGTGGGGGTGGCGCGCACGACAGCCATACCACCCACCGTAGGAACGCCGGGTGCCACGAGTCATCACCCGGTTCGGGTGAAAGCCATGGAACATCCACGTCCGGCGATGTAGACAGGCACTGCCATCGATGGAGAAGATGCCGGAATGGGATCTGACGACATCGGCGACCGACCCACGAGGTCCACCCGCCGCACCTTCCTGTCCGCCTCGGCCGCCGCCACCGCGGCGACCGCCGCCACCGTGGCGGTGCCCGCGCTCGCCGCGCCGGCCGCCGCCGACGCCCCGCCCACCGGCCCCGGCCGCCCGACCCGCCCCCAGCGGCCCGACCGTGAGCTGCGCGAACTGCTGCGCCAGGTCGACCCCCGGCGGATCGAGGCGATCGTGCGCCGGCTCGCCGCGTTCGGCACCCGACACACCCTCTCCAGCCAGGACGACCCGCAGCGGGGCATCGGCGCCGCCCGGGACTGGATCTTCGCCCGGATGCAGGAGTACGCGGCCACTTCCGGCGGCCGGATGAGCGTCGAACTCCAGTCGTACGTCCAACAGCCGGCCTCGCGGATCCCCACCGCGACCCGGATCACCAACGTGGTGGCCACCCTGCGCGGCCAGAGTTCCCCGAACCGCACCTACGTGGTGACCGGCCACTACGACTCCCGGGTCACCGACGTGATGGACGCGGTCAGCGACTCACCCGGCGCCGACGACGACGCCTCCGGGGTGGCCGTGGTCATGGAACTCGCCCGGTTGATGGCCACCCGGCCCACCGCGGCCACCATCGTCTTCGCCGCGGTCGCCGCCGAGGAGCAGGGGCTGTACGGCTCGGCGTACCTGGCCCAACAGCTCAAGGCGGCCGGCGCGGACGTGCATGGCATGTTCAGCGACGACATCGTGGGCAGCAGTACGGCCGACGACGGCACCCGCGACCCGTACGCGGTGCGGCTGTTCGCCGAGGGAGTGCCGACGGCGGAGACCCCGGCGGAGGCGAGCACCCGGCAGTCCGTCGGCGGCGAGAACGACTCACCGTCGCGGCAGCTCGCCCGCTTCGTCCGGGACGTGGCGGACAACGACGCCACCGGCATGCGGGTGCGGGTGATCTACCGGCGGGATCGCTACCTGCGGGGCAGCGACCACATCTCGTTCCTGCGGGAGGGCTGGCCGGCGGCGCGGTTCACCGAGCCGAACGAGGACTTCGCCCACCAGCACCAGGACGTCCGGGTGCAGGACGGGCAACAGTTCGGTGACCTCCCCGAGTTCTGCGACTTCGGGTACATCGCCCGGGTGGCCCGGGTCAACGGCGCGGCGCTCTGGTCGCTGGCCCAGGCGCCCGGCACGCCCAAGGCCGCGAACATCGTGACCACCGATCTGACCAACAACACGACGCTACGCTGGCAGCGCGGCGACGAGCCGGACCTGGCCGGCTACGAGGTGCTGTGGCGGGAGACCACGGCCGCCGAGTGGCAGCGGGTGATCCCGGTCGGCGACGTCACCCAGGTCAGCATCGACCTGTCCAAGGACAACGTCTTCTTCGGCATCCGCGCGGTGGGCCGCGACGGCCTGCGCAGCCCGGTCGCGTTCCCCCGACCGGGTAGCTGAGCGGCGGGCGGCCGGGACGGTCCCGTTCGACCGCCCCGGTCGTCCCCTTGACCCCTCGCGACCAGCGAATTGGCGGCGCGACCTCCAGGCCGGCCGTGGAGCGGGACCGGCGGCCGTTCAGGTCGCCGTCGGCGCCGTGATCGCCCACCGCTCGTGGTCGCGCCACGCGCCGTCGATGAACAGGTAGTCCGGGGAGAAGCCCTCCAACCGGAAGCCCAGCTTCTGTGCGATCCGCCGGGACGGCTCGTTGCCGGGCTGGATGTTCGCCTCCAGCCGGTGCAGCCCGAGCGCGCCGAACGCGTGGTCGATGACCAGGGCGATGCCCGCCGAGGCGTGCCCGGTGCCGCTGTACGGCTGGAACGCCGCGTACCCCAGGAAGCCCCCGCGCAGCGCGCCCAGCACGATCCCGCTGATGTTCACGTAGCCGGCGATCTCGCCGCTGGCCCGGTCACAGACCAGGTAGCCGGAGCTGTCCCGGCGCCGGATCCGACTCAGGTACCGGTCGTACTCCTCCGGGCTCTCCGGCGCGGCCAGCCACGGGTGGTGCAGCTCCCGGCTGCGCCGGGCAGCGGCGACGAACTCGTCGGAGTCGGTGGGTCGGGGTCGGCGGATCGCGGCGGGACCCCCGGTACGCAGGTATCTCACGGCCGACCACTCTGACCGACCAACCCGCACCCTGTCCAACCGCACACGCCCGTGCCCCTGCCCGTGCCCGTGCCCGTGCCCGCCGCAAGATCGTGCTCGATGGCCGGGTGCGGCAACCTCGCTACCGGGGCGTCAACAGACCGAACTCGCCACCGTCGGGATCGGCCATCGCCAGCCGGCTGACGCCACCTTGGTCGGCGTCGATCCGCGTCGCCCCGAGGGAGAGCAGACGTTCGACCTCCACCTGGCGATCGCCGTCGAGAGGTGGAGCGAGGTCGTAACGCACCCGATCCCTGCCTCCGTTCGGCATGAACGGTGGCCCACCCCACGTGATCTTCGGGCCGCCGCGCGGCGACTGGATCGCGGTCTCCTGGTCCTGATCCCAGACCAGCGGCCACCCCAGCGCCTCGCTCCAGAAGTACCCGACCTCCTGCGAACCGTCGCAGGACAGCGCACCGATGAACCCGCAGTCGGCCAGGAACTTGTTGCCCGGCTCGATGACGCAGAACTCGTTGCCCTCCGGGTCGGCGAGCACCACGTGCTCCTCCTCCGGGAGCTGGCCGATGTCGATGTGCCGTCCGCCGAGTTCCAGTGCCCTGGCCACCGTCTGCTGCTGCTCCTCCAGAGAGCCGCTCGTCAGCTCGAAGTGCATTCGGTTCTGGACGACCTTCGGCTCCTGGCTCGGAACAAAGCGGATCCGGAAATCGGTGTCAGCACTGGGCAGGAGCATGACGCCGTCGTGCGGATCATCGACCATCTCCCGACCCAGGACCCCGGACCAGAACTGCGCGAGACGCAGAGGTTGGCTCGCATCGAAGCTGACCGCGAACAGTTGAGAAGTCATCGCTCTGCTCATCTCCGATCCACTGACTGACCGATGTCGAGAGGGAGCCCTGTCAGCCCTTGGAGCGGAAGCCTAGGGGTGAGCCGGGTCGCCCGCACCCGAGTATTCGGCGGTAGCCAGGGCATCCGCGCTGAGCGTGTTTCCGCAGCCGCTGGCAAGGGTCACGATCGTCATCTGACAAGACCCGCCTGATTCCTCCTGGCTTGACGCATGCCGATATGGGTATACGATGGCGCCCATGGCACGAGCAGCGACGACGTCGGACGTCTTCAACGCGATCGCCGAGCCGCAGCGCCGGGAGATCCTGTTGCTGCTGCGAGCGGGTGAGCGGCCGGTGACCGAGTTGGCCCAGGAGTTGGGGATGACCCAGCCGGGGGCGTCCAAGCACCTGCGGGTGCTCCGGGAGGTCGGGCTGGTGCGGGACCGCAAGGCGGGCAAGCAGCGCCTGTACGGCCTTGACGCCCGCGGGCTGCGACCGGTCCACGAGTGGACCGGCGGGTTCGAGCGGTTCTGGAACGAGAGCTTCGACCGGTTGGACGCGTACGTGCAGGACCTGAAGCAGGCAAGGCAGGAGGAGTAGCTGATGAGCGAGATGGGACGAGGAGCGCCGGCGCAGCCCGCGACGGCTGACCGGGAGATCGTGATCTCCCGGGTCATCGACGCCCCACGGGAGCTGGTGTTCGAGGCGTTCACCGAGGTGCGGCACCTGTCGCGGTGGTGGGGTCCGGAGGGGTTCACCACGACCACGCGGTCGTTCGAGTTCCGCGAGGGCGGAGTCTGGGACTTCGTGATGCACGGGCCGGACGGGACGGACTACCAGGAGTGGATCTCCTGGACCGAGATCGTCCCGCCGGAGGGGATCGCGCTGCTGCACGGTGAGTCCCGCGGCGACCCGAACGCCTTCGAGTCGGTCCTGACGTTCGCGCCCGACGGGGCGGCGACCCGGATCGAGATGCGCACGGTGTTCCCCACCAAGGAGCTGCGCGACGAGGCGGTCGAGAAGTACCACGCGATCGAGGGCGGCCAGCAGACCCTGAGCAACCTGGCTGCCTACGTCACCGAGAACGTTCGGAAGGGAGCTGAGGGCTGATGGCCGGGAAGGTGTTCTTCAGCGTGTCGATGTCGCTGGACGGTTTCATCGCGCCCGAGTCCCTCGGGGACTTGATGGGGCAGCAGTGGATGGAACTGCAGGCGTGGATCTTCCCGCAGCGGTTCCTCCGGGAGAACCTGAAGCTTGGCGAGGGCGGCGAGGAAGGGCGCGACAACGACATCGTGCGGGAGACGTTCGAGCGCACCGGCGCGAGCGTGATGGGCAAGCGCATGTTCGACGCCGGCGAGCAGGCGTGGCCGGAGGAGGCGCCGTTCCACACGCCGGTTTTCGTCGTGACGCACGAGAAGCGTGACCCCTGGGAGCGGCCGGGTGGGACCACCTTCCACTTCGTCAACGATGGCATCGAGCCCGCGCTCGACCAGGCCCGCGAGGCCGCCGGCGACCGCGACGTCCGCATCGCCGGCGGCGCCGAGACGATCCTGGAGTACGTGAACGCCGGCCTGATCGACGAGTTCTCGATCGCGCTGTCGCCCGTGCTGTTCGGCTCCGGAATCCGCCTGTTCGAGGGCGTGGACGCGGCCCGCGTGGCCCTGGAGCCGGTCCGCGCGGAGCCCTCCCCAAGGGTGACGCACCTGACCTACGCCGTCCGGGAGCGGTAACTGTCTCGACCTCAGCGCTCCCCCGCCGAGGTCAGCAGCGCGGTGAGATCTTCGACTATTCCTCGCCGACGGAGCGCGACAGCACCAACGCTTGAGCGGCGATGACGCGTTCACCGTTGAAGGTCAGCGCCGGAGACCCGTACAGCTGATAGCCCTGGTCGAGAAGGCCGCTGACGCGGGCGCAGAATTCAGCATCATCGGGTCCGGTGATGAGGCGGTAGCCGAGTGGCCCAGAGAGATCTGACACCGACGCATTGTGCCCGACCGGCTTTGCCCGAGCCCAGTCGCGGCTATCGCTCCGTGAGCGTCAGACGTCGGCTTCGAGGGCGAAGGTATTGCCGTCCGGGTCCTGGAACCACGCGATACGTCCACCGCCGGCCCGAGCGGTGATCCCCTTGGCGTCGTGCTCGAACTGGTCGTAGCGGGTGAACTCGACGCCGGACGCGACAAGCTCGTCAACGATCTGGTCGAGGTCGTCGACGTACCACGTCGCCAGCGTCGCCGGGGTCTTCCCCGCAGTGACCGACTGGTACACATTCAGCGCCGGCCCGCCACCAGAACCATAGATGCGGCTGCCGTCGGCGATGGCGGCGCTGGGACCGGACCGCAGCACGGGCAGGCCCAGTTTGCCTTCGTAGAACGCGATCGCCTGCTGTATGTCGGACACGGCGATCGACGTTCTCACGTGATAGCTGCTCAATGGCATGAACCACTGTCTCACGTGGGCAGCGGGCCGGTTGAGCGATCCAAGCGGCGGCGGCCTCCACCGGACTGACCTCGCGTGTGCTGTCACAGCTCCACCCCGGCCGGTGTCTCCATGCCGAGACCCATTCGACGAGGAGGAGACATGACCAGCAACACCCGGATTCCCCAGGCCGAGATCACCGGCGTCTACGGCGCCGTCCTGAAAAGATTCAGCAGGAAGAAGTTCGGCGAGGTGCCGGAGGCGCTCGGCGTGCTGTGGCACCACCGGCAGGTGCTCAAGTTCGGCTTCAGCCTCAGCCAGAAGGCCGCAAAGTGGAACGAGTGCGACAAGGATCTGAAGTCCTACGCCCACATGGCGGTGGCTTCCCTGATCGGCTGCTCGTTCTGCCTCGACCTGGGGTACTTCATGGCGCACAACGAAGGGCTCGACGCGGCCAAGGCCCGCGAGGTGCCGCGCTGGCGGGAGTCCGACGTCTTCACGCCACGGGAGCGCGACGTCCTGGAGTACGCCGAGGCGATGTCGCAGACCCCACCGACCGTCACCGACGAACTGTCCGCTCGGCTGCTCAAGCAGCTCGGGGTGCCGGCGTTGGTCGAACTCACCGCCTGGATCGCGCTGGCGAACCAGGCCGCGCGTACGAACGTCGCCCTCGGCATCGAGGCCGCGGGTTTCGCGACCTCGTGCGGCCTGGCACCCCTGACACAGCCGGGCGGCGCCGCGTCGCGGGCATGACCAACGGTCCGTCGACTTCGCCCCGCGGACACACGTTCGCGGTCGCCTGACACCGGGCGCTGCCGGTGGCCAGGTCGGATCCGTTGCGGATGCGAGGATCGACCGGTGGATGACGAATTGTTGGCCGCGATGGCGCGGGTTCAGGACGCGTTCGTCCGGTACCCGCGCCGGGGGGTGCTGGACGGCTGCCCGCATTGCCGGGGCTCGGTGCTCGTCGACGATCACGACTTGTTCGCACTGACCATCAGTCTCGGCAATACGGTCGGCAGCCGCGACGACGTGAAGAGTCTGCTGCCGGTGCTGCTGGAGCGTCTGGTCATGTCAGGGGAGCTCGACCCGCACATCGTTTTCGGCAAGTTCTCCCACGAGGAGTGGCGTACCTGGCCACAGGTCGAGCAGGAAGCCGTCGACGGGTACCTCGACGCGGTGTGGCGGTCGGTGCTGGCAGGCCACCCGTCCCGGTTCGAGTCGTTTCTCGACGCGGTGACCTTCCTCGATGCGACCCTTCTCATCGGCGAGAGCATCGACCGATTCCTTCACATCTGGGACGTCACGCTCACCGCATCGGCAGACCGTCACCTCGCCGAGACGGTGAACGGACTCAACTTCGCGGCCCAGAAGCCGAGCGCTCTTGGCGACTGGCTACGTCGCGACACGACCCGCGACCGGCTGCACCGTGCGTTCGAGCGTGACCACAATTCGGCCTGGGCGGATGATCTCGCGCGGGCTTACGATCTCCTCCGCGTCTGAAGAGGATGCTCTCGGTGATGGCCCGCCTCGCGTCAGAGCGGGCCGGGGAACGTCTGCTCCATCGGCATCGGCACCTGGAGGAAGGTGGTGCCGCGCAGGTCCAGCCACGCCCGGTCGGGGCCACGGACCAGCCGCAGCATCACCTCCTCGCAGGACGGGCAGCGTGCGACCAGGCCAGGGGCGTGCGAGAAGACGTGCAGGCTGGCCATCGAGCCGGTCATCCCGCAGTTATCGCAGCGACCCGTCGCGGTGCTCAGGTCGACGGCGAACAGCTCGCGCAGCGGGCCGTCGAGCATGTTGCCGTCCAGGTACGACATCTCGGTCATCGGGTCTCCTCGACGTTGGGTGGGCGACGGGCTCAGCCGGTGGGGCCGAAGCGTTCGGTCTTCACCCGCCGCGACGGGTGGCCCAGCCCCACCAGCAGGTCGGCCACGGCCTCCACGAACCCGGTCGGACCGCACACGTAGGTGAGCGGTTCCAGGTCCGGCGGCCAGCCGTGGGTGTTCACGTCGGCCAGGCCGATCCGGTGCGGCTCGCCGCGCCAGCCCTCGGGCGCCTCGCGGGTGTACACGTACGCCACGTCCAGCCCGAAGTCGTCGCGGACCCGGCGGCGCAACTCGTCGGCGTAGATCACGTCGTCTGGCGTCCGCACCGAGTAGACCAGCCGGAACGGCACCCGGCTGCCGGTCTCTCGGCGCGCCCGGATCATCGCCATCAGCGGCACGATGCCGGAACCGCCGGCGACCAACTGCACCGGCGCGGTCTCCTCCGGCCGCCAGATGAACCAGCCGCCGAGCGGTCCGCGCACCTCCACCGGGTCGCCGGGACCAAAGACGTCGATCAGGTACGGCGACACCTCTCCGTCGTGCACCCGCTGCACGGTCACCTCGATGCGCGGGCCGCCGGGACCGTCCACCACCGGCCCGGCGATCGAGTACGACCGGGCCGCCTGGTAGCCGTCCGGCGCGGTCAGCCGCACGTCGACGTGCTGCCCGGGCAGGTGCCCCGACCACTCCGGCACCTCCAGCACCAGGGTCTGGGCGCTCGGCGTCTCGACCCGGCGCTCCACCAGCCGGCCCACCTGCCAACGGATCGGCGCGCGCGCCGGGGTGCCGGTCGCCACGGCGCGCTCAGTCACCCTGGTACCTCTGTTCGCGCCACGGGTCGCCGTAGTCGTGGTACCCGGCGGTTTCCCAGAACCCCGGCTCGTCCATCGTCTTGAGCCGGATGCCACGCACCCACTTGGCGGACTTCCAGAAGTACAGGTGCGGCACCAGCAGCCGCGCCGGCCCACCGTGCTCGGCGGGCAGCGGCGCTCCGTCGAAGGTGTGCGCCACCCACGCCCGGCCACCGCGCAGGTCGTCCAGCGGCAGGTTGGTGCTGTACCCGCCGTAGGAGTGCGCGAGTGCGAAGTGCGCTCCGGTGTCGACGCCGTCCAGCAGCACGTCCAGCGAGACGCCCTGCCAGGTGGTGCCGAGCTTGGACCAGTGGGTGACGCAGTGGATGTCGACCATCGGCGTCTCCTGCGGCAGCGCCATCAGCTCCTGCCACGACCACCGGTACTCGGTGCCGTTCTCCGCGGCGATGACGAACTCCCAGGTGTCCAGCGACACCCGGGGCGTCGGGCCGGCCGACAGCACCGGGAAGTCCTCGGTCAGGTACTGCCCAGGAGGCAGGGCCGGCTCCTGTGAGCGGGGCCGGCCCTGGAAGCCCGGTGACACGATTCCCATTGCACAGTCGTACCACCCGCGTCGGCCGGGGCGGGAGCTTTCCCGCGTACCCCCTCATCGCCCCGGCGCGGCGTGGTCAGTGCCGCTCCGCAACCACCTCGCGGTCCTCGGGCTGTCCACCCCGAGTGGCGCGCAGGCTGGTCATCGTGACCACCACCAACACGCCGATGATCACAACGAGCGAGGCCAGGGTGGGGATCTGCGGAACGCTGTCCCAGATGCCGTGCGCCCAGTGCAGACCCAGCTTGAGACCAATGAACGCCAGGATGATGGCCAGGCCGTAGCTGAGGTGCACCAGGCGGCTGAGCGCCGCGTGCAGGACGAAGTAGAGGGCACGCAGGCCGAGCAGGGCGAACGCGTTGGTGGCGAAGACGAGGTACGGGTCCTCGGTGATGCCGTAGACCGCAGGCACCGAGTCGACGGCGAAGACCACGTCGGTGGCGAGCACCGCGACCACCACCAGGGCGAACGGGGTGAGCGCCCGCTTCGCGCCCTGCCGGACGGTCATCCGGGTGCCGTGGTACTCGTCGACCACCGGCATGAACCTGCGGAGCAGCTTCACGGCACGCATGTTGTTGATGTCGACTTCCTGCTGATGCCCGGAGAGGGCATCGCGGAGCAGCTTCACCGCGGTGGCGATGAGGATGATCGCGAAGAGCAGGAAGGCGAAGTCGAGGGTCTGCAACGCGGCCGCGCCGAGGGCGATGAAGACGGCCCGCAGCACCAGCGCACCGGCGATGCCGTAGAGGAGCACCCGCTGGGCGAGCACAGCCGGCACCGCGAACGCGGCCAGCAGCAGCATGAAGACGAAGAGGTTGTCGACGGAGAGCGACTTCTCCACCAGGTAGCCGGTCAGGTACTGCACGCCCAGCTCGGAGCTGTAGCGGGCCCAGATCCAGCCACCGAACGCCAGCGGCAGGGCTATGTAGAACGCTGACCAGCCGATTGCCTCCCGCATGGAGACCTCGTGCGGGCGGCGGGTCACCAGGAAGTCCAGCACCAGCAGCAGGAGCACGCCGGCGATGGTCACCACCCACAGAGTGGGCGTGCCGATCGTCGTCAGCTCACTCGCGGCAGACAGATACGACACTTCGGTCATGGGGCCTCCTCGAACACCGTGTCATGTTCGAGGTCTCCTTCACCCACCGACAGGTGGACAACCACCCGAGGCGCGCCGGGCGCGCCGTACTGACCGGAATGGTTCGTGGGAAGTACTCCCCTCGCACGACAAGGTTAGGCCAGGCTCAATCCCCATGCCAAACCGGACATAGGTGGTTGCCCTGGCCAACCGCTGTGCACTTCCGGAGAGCCACCGTCAGCCGCGACGCAGGGTCGCGCCCGGGGCCATGGCCTGCTCGACCAGGTCCCGGTAGTCGCGCGGCAGTTGGGTCGCCACGTCGTCGAACTCCCCGCCGCTGATCGCCTCGCGCAGGGTCGTGAAGACCGCCCGGACCGCGTCGCGGGCGGCAGGCTCGTCCACACCGGCGCGCAGCGCGACCCGAGCGGCGAACTCGGCCGCCCCGAACCGGTCCGCCTGCTCGGTGCGCGGGCTCGGTTTCAGCACCAACTGCAACGGCTTGGGCAGTTGGACAGCCAGGTCCAACACCTCGCCACCGGTCAACCGCTCCGCGAGCGTCTCCAGCACGGCCCGGGTCAGCTCGACCGACCGCTCGGATGGTGCCCTGGTCCGCTGGGAAACCTGGTCGATGAAGGTGTCGTAGTTCATCGCGTACTCCCTCGGGTCGGGCTCGCGTCGGCGCCTGCGGGTACCCGCGGCGACGAGGTGGAAACGGCACCGATTCCTCCGCCGAACCGGGCGTGACCCGGCAGCGGGCGGGTAACCGCCGCCGGTCGTGACCACATCAATGCCCCGAGGGAGCTCCTGCCATGGCGAGCTACACCGAGGTCCTGCAGTACCTGTCGAGCCTGGACTACCCGGCCGAGAAGGCCGACGTGGTCCGCGAGGCCGAGCGGGAAGGGGCCCCGCCGGACGTGCTGAAGGCGCTGCGCGCCCTGCCGCCGGTGGACTACGCCAACGGCACCGAGGTGGCCCGGTCGGCAGGCATCGAGGCGGCCCCCGAGGTGGGCCCCGCCCAGCGGGCCGCGCAGGCCCGGGACAACAAGCCCAACCGGGTCTCGCAGCACCTGCGCGGCATCTGACCCGGCGGTGGCGGCCCCAACTCTGCCGCGCGGGCGGCGCGGATGACCAACACGGGTCCGCTGTCCCGACCACCGGACGGGCACACCCCGGCCGCGTTCCAGCTCGTCCTGGTGGGGGTGGTCGGCGCCGTCGCCGGTGGTGTCTTCGCCGTGGTGGTGTCGCCACCGCTCGCCCCGCTGGTCGGCTGGGACGCGGCCGCGCTGAGCTGGCTGGGGCTGGTCTGGCGCAGGCTCTGGCCGCTGGACGCCACCCGGACCTCCCGAGTCGCCTCGTACGCGGACTCCAACCGGGCCACCCGTGACGTGGTGCTGCTGATCGCCTGCACGGCGAGCCTGCTGGCGGTGGGTCTGGTGCTGGCCAGCGCGCACTCCGCGCCACCCGGGCCGGTCCGCGAACTGTACGGCGGGATGGGCGTGCTCAGCGTGCTGCTCTCCTGGCTGGTGGTGCACACCGTGTTCGCCGCCCGGTACGCCCGGATCTACTACACCGGCCCGGACGGCGGGGTGAACTTCAATCAGTCCGAGCCGCCCCGGTACTCCGACTTCGCGTACATGGCGTTCACCATCGGGACGACGTTCCAGGTCTCCGACACCAACCTGACCAGCAACGAGATGCGCCGCACGGCGCTACGGCACTCGCTGCTGGCGTACCTGTTCGGCGCGTTCATCATCGCCGTGACGGTGAACCTGCTGGCTGGTCTCGCCAAGTGAAAGTTAAGTGCCCGCCCGACCTGACCCCGGATGCGACACGGGCGGTGGGCTGGAGCGCCGGGACAGGCGGGCGCCCCGGGGTCACGAACCGCGACCGGGGGCGCCACGCAAACCTGCCCAGGCGGTGAACCGCTCCCGAACCGGGTGCGATCACCAGGCGGTGGATGCCCACTCGAACCGAGCGGCCAGCACTGCCGGGTCCAACCATACGACAGAACATCCTCCGTACGGTCAGATTTTGGCTAACTGTGGGCCAGCGCACGTCATGGCCGTCCGGTCACCTCCGCGTACCGGTGCTCCAGGTCGACCCGGGCAAGTGCCCCCACCAGCCAAGCCAGCCGCTCCGACTCCCCACCGCCGGCCAACCCGGCCAGGTCGTCCGCGGACCGGCCCAGCCCGAGGCGGCGGGCCGCGGTCAACGCCCGCCGATCGGCCACCGGGGCCACCTCCCGCCACAGCGCCTGCGCCTCGCGCAGGAACAGGTCAACCACCTGGTCGTCCACCCCCGGCAGCTCGGCGAGCAGCGCCCGCTCCCGTGCCGGGTCGTGGTGCGCCATCGCGCGCAACCGCCGCAGGTCACCCCGGTACCGCTCGACGACCGTGCGAGCCAGGTCGCCCAGCACGTCGGCCAGCGCGTCCACGTCGCCGCGCTGGCCGCTGTCGCGCAGCACCCGCACCCGGTCCTGGTGCAGGGAACGGGCCAGCCGGGCGGCGCTGTCCCACCCCTCGTCGCGCAGTGCCCGCGCGCCGTCCAACGCCCGACGGAAGTCGCCTCGGCGGGCCAGCAGCACCGAGAGGTAGAGCACCTGGAACAGGCTCGCCGGGTTGTTGGTGACCCGGAAGCCGTACTGCTCGGCGAAGCCCCGTCCGCTGCCGGCGAGCCGGCGGGCCAAGCGCTTCCGGTCCTCCATGGGAGTGATCAAACTGGTCGCCATGTCGGCGACTACCCGCGCCACCGTCGGTCACACGCCGGCTGCCCGACCCACCACCTGGCCGCCCACTGACAGCCGGCGCTCCCCGGCCGGGCCGGAGCGTGGCGTCAGCCGTGCAGACCACCCGTGCGGTCGCGGGCCTTCAGCCGGGTGGTGGGCAGGGCGGGCGCCGGCAACGGCGGCGCGGGATCATCGGCGACCACGCCGAAGCGGCGCCCGGCCATCCAGTCCTCCCGGGCAGCCACGACCTCCTCGTGCGAGCGGCCGACGAAGTTCCACCACATCACCAGCGGCTCGTCGAACGGCGTCCCGCCCAGCAACAGCAACCGAGCCCCGGCCCCGCCCCGCACGGTCAACTCGCGGCGACCCGAACCCAGGTACAGCAACGCCCCCGGTTCGAACCCGACCCCGCCCGCCTCGGCAGAACCGTTCATCGCCAGCAGGGCGTACTCGAAGTCGGGCCGCAACGGCAGGGTGGTCGGCGCCGGCCCGCTCAGCTCCAGTTGCACACCGACGAGTGGCGTGTGCACCACCGCCGGGGACCGCTCACCGGCGAACTCGCCGACCAGCAGGGTGACGTCCAGCTCGCCCTCGCGCCAGCGCGGCAGGTCGGCGTGGTGGGCGAAGTCCGCCGCGCCGGCCCGCGCCGGGTCCGGCAACGCCACCCAGAGCTGTACGCCGTGCATCACCGGCGGATGCGTGGCCGGCGACCGCTCGGAGTGGGCGATCCCGTGCCCGGAGGTCATCACGTTCAGCTGACCGGGCCGGATCGGCTGGACGTTGCCGAGGCTGTCCCGGTGCAGAATCTCGCCGTCCAGCAGCCAGGTCACCGTCTGCAGGCCGGTGTGCGGGTGCGGCGGCACCTCCATGCCGGGCCGCTCCGCCACGTCGTCCGGGCCGAAGTGGTCCACGAAGCACCACGCGCCGACCATCCGCCGCGGGCGCTGCGGCAGCAGCCGCCGGACGGTCGTGTACCGGCCCAGCGGCACGTCGTGGCCGGGAAGCAGCACGCTGCCGGGATCGACGGCGGCCACGCCGGGCGGGCGGGTCTCCGCCAGCATTGATTCAGTACGCTCCACCGCCCGACTGTACGCTCGCGCCCACCCGCGCCAACGGCGCTTCCCACCCGCGGTCGCAGTGCGGTCGCAGTGCACCTCACCCACTCACTTCTGGCGCGCGCGGTCGCCGACCAGAGATGGCGAAACGCCGCTGGCCGGCACCCCGGGTTGGGGTGCCGGCCAGCGGTCGGTTCATGCGGTGCTGTGGTGTTGTGGGTCAGCTGTTCCAGTACTGGCCGACCAGGTCGGTGGCCTGCTTCTCCCACTGGGCGTAGGCGTCCGGGTAGGCCGACACCTGCACCGTCTGCGCGGCGTCGGTCAGCGGCATGTCCTGCCACCCGTCGACCTGCTTCAGGCCCTTGAGGAACGCGGTGGTCGAGTACTCAGGGTCGGTGATCTGCTCCGGCGTGCCCCAACCCGAGCTCGGCCGCTGCTGGAACAGGCCCAGCGAGTCGTGGTCGTTCATGTCGCCGAGGTGGCCGAGGTTCTCCAGCTTCGACTCCTGCAGACTCGTCGCGATCGAGATGACCGCGGCCCGCTCCGGCAGACCAGCCTTCTTCGTCGCGGCGATGATCGCCTTCACGTTAGCGGTCTGCTCACCATTCAAATCGATGCGCGACTGCTCACCCTGCGGCGAGACCGACTGCACGGCCACGGCGGCGGGCTTGCCGTCGACGGGGGTGGCGGCGTGCGCGGCGATCGGACCGGCGAACACACCACCGGCGAAGGCCAGACCAGCAACAGACAGCACACTCTTACGCATGATCGTGTTCATGGGGGTAGCTCCTTCACGGGGGTAAACACCCAAACCAATCGGGGGATCGGCATTACAGGGTGCGAGCACCTCGTCCGGCGCTAACAACAACAAGGGGAAAGTCTTCTCGGCGGCCAACGGGCGGGGGCTCGTGGCGCCGGGTCTGTGTGTAACGACCGCCGGGCCGACATCATTCCGGGCCTGGCCCATCCGCCGGCACCCGGTCAAGCGGGGCGCGGGGGCGGTCGTTCAGGGGATCTGCAACGACCGGCGGGCCGAGGTCATTCCGGCATTGGCACCGGGTCGAGCGGGTGCCTGGTGCGGTCGTTCGGGGATCTGTAACGACCGGGCCGGGCCTGGCATTCCAACCCCGGGGGGTGGGGCGGCGGGCCGTGGTACTGCGATCGTCAGGGTATGTAACGACCCCGGGCCGGCCCCCATTCCACCGCACGAGTGCAGCCGGTCACACCCCGCGGGCCCCCGATAACGGACATTCGGCTCCCGGATCGCCCACCGCTCCCGGCGTCAGCCGGACATTCGACGCGCTCGACAACCGCTCCCGCCGTCAGCCGGACATTCGACGCGCGCCCGCCACCGTCCCGGCGTCAGCCGGACATTCGACGCGCGCCCGCCACCGCCCCGGCGTCAGACCGGGCCGGATGGCCATGGTCAACTCCAGATCACCGACATCGGGGCATCCCCGCGGCGGGATACCGCGACATCGCCGACACCGAGTCGATCACCCCGAAACCTCGCGATCCCGGCCCGGGGTCGACAACACCGGTGATACCTCAGAGGCATATTTATGCCTCACAGGTATCACGCCAACAACAGCGACCGACCGGAAGACGAGGGCTCGGGCTGGGGCCGCGGCCGGCGATCGGGACAGACCGGTCAGTCCGCGAGTCGGGAGCGGACCTTGGCAGCGCAGGAGTCCAGCGCCGTCCGCGCGTCCAGCCCCAGGCTCTCGATCGCCACCAACGCCGTGAAGGCGACATCGGCCAACTCCGCCGCCACGTCCTCGCGGGTATGAGTGACGCCCTTGCGCGGATTCTGCCCGAGCAGACCGATCCAGGCGGCCGACGCCTCCCCCGCCTCCTCGGTCAGCTTGAGGATGCGGCAGGTCAGCTCGGTCTGCCCGGTGCCGTTCGCCGCGTCCAACCAACCCCGCGACGCCCGCGCCGCTTCCCAGATCGACTCGTCCACGGCGACCAGTCAACCCGACCGATCCGCAGGGCCGCACAGCCGGGCCGCCCTGACTGGCCGGTCAGCGTAGCCATTGACTCTGGTCGACGGCAGTCCTAGGTTCAGGGCGCTACCGGCCGGTAGGCATCCGTCCCGCCTGGTCGCCCCCGGGCGACATCCGTCCGATGGGGAGCACGATGCTGTCCTCACCCTTTCGTACCCTCCGCCGCCTGCTCGCCGCCACCGCGACGCTGACCCTGACGGTCGGGCTGGCTGGCGCGCTGCCGGCCAGCGCCGCCGACCGCGACCCGGGGGGCAACCAGCCGCTGCCTGGCTACACCATCGAGAATCCGCCGCTGGCGCCGCTGGTCGTGGCCGGCAAACCCACGAAGGTACGCCAAGGCGTGCACCGCCACGCCGGATACATCATCGAGGTCCCCGCCCGGTGGAACGGTGACCTGGTGCTGTGGGCGCACGGCTACCGTGGCCAGGGCACGGTGCTCTCGCCGGAGCCGCCCGGCTTCGGGCTGCGCCAGCGGCTGTTGGAGCAGGGGTACGCCTGGGCGTCGTCCTCGTACGACCGCAACGGCTTCGACATCCGCTCCGGCGTGCTGGACACCAAGGAGCTGGCCGACCACTTCGGACGGACGGTCCGCCGGCCACACCACACCTACCTCGCCGGGGTGTCGATGGGCGGGTACGTCATCGGCCGCTCGCTGGAGCAGTACCCCGGCTACTACGACGGGGCACTGCCCATGTGCGGGGTGCTCGGCGACCAGACGCTGCTCGACTTCTACCTCGACTACAACCTGGTCGCGCAGACCCTCGGCGGGGTGCCCGCCTACCCCACGCCGGCCGACTACCTGACCAACGCCGTGCCTCGGATCCAGGTGGCACTCGGCCTGGCCGGGCTCACCCCCACCGGGCCGGACACCACCACCGACCGGGGCAAGCAGTTGCGGGCGATCACGGTGAACCGGTCGGGCGGGCCGAGGCCCGGCGCGGACGCCGCGTTCGCGGTCTGGAAGGACTTCCTCTTCTCGATCAGCGTGACCAGCGGTGGCGACTCCCCCGCCCAACGGCCCGGTCAACTCTCCACCAACCTGCTCACCCGCTACAGCCCGAACAGCCCGGTCAACGTCAACGCCACCGTGCCGCGGATCGCCCCGGAGAACGTTCGGCAGCGGCTCCTGCCGACGCTGACCGAGGTGCCGCGGATCGCCGGCCGCCCCACCGCGCCGGTGCTCAGCCTGCACGGCCTCGGTGACCTCTTCGTACCGTTCAGCATGGAGCAGGCGTACGCCACCGACGTGGCCCGGCACGGCCGCAGCAAGCTGGTGGTGCAGCGGGCCATCCGGGCCACGCAGCACTGCGAGTTCAGCCCGGCCGAGGCAGGCGCCGCCTGGGACGACCTGATGTCGTGGGTACGCACCGGCAAACGCCCGGCCGGCGACACGGTGACCGATCCGACGGTGGTGGCGCGTCCCGACTACGGCTGCCGGTTCAGCGACCGGGCCGCGTACGCCGCCGGTGTCGGCACCCGCCGTCTGTACGCGGCGTGCTGACCATGAGGCTGGCCAAACGGAACCGCCGTCAACGGGTCGGCGAACAGTCGTCACCGGGGCAGCGCAGCGGGCACTGTCGACGGTAGACACATAGACCATGACGAACACCCTCGACCGTCGTACCCTCCTGCGCATGGCCGGCGCGTCCGCCGGCACCGCCGTCCTGGCCGGCGCCACCCTCGCCGGCAGCGGCCCCGCCCAAGCAGCCGACGGCGCTTTTCGGCACGGGGTCGCCTCCGGCGATCCGCTGCCGGACGGCGTCCTGCTCTGGACCCGGCTGACCCCGACCGCCGAGGCGCAGCCCGGCTCCGGCGTCGGCCCCGAGGTCGACGTGACCTGGCAGGTCGCTGCCGACCCGGACTTCACCGCGGTGGTGGCCGCCGGGACGCAGCACACCGGTCCGAGCCGGGACCACACGGTGAAGGTGGCGGTGACGGGGTTGGCCCCGGCGACCACCTACTGGTACCGGTTCGGTCACGCCGACGGCTGGTCGCCGGCCGGGCGCACGATGACCGCGCCGCCCGTGGATGCCGAGATCGACCGGCTGCGCCTCGGCGTGGTGTCCTGCGCCAACTGGGAGGCCGGGTTCTTCGCCGCGTACCGGCACCTGGCAGAGCGCGGCGATCTCAACCTGGTGGTGCACCTGGGCGACTACCTCTACGAGTACGGCACCGGGGAGTTCGACGCGGGCGGCACCGTGGTCCGCGCGGTGCGGCCGGCGCACGAGGTGCTCACCCTCGCTGACTACCGGATCCGGCACGCGCTCTACAAGACCGACCCGGACCTGCAGGCGTTGCACGCGGCGCTGCCCTGGGTGATCACCTGGGACGACCACGAGGTGGCCAACGACCAGTGGTCCGGCGGCGCGGAGAACCACACGCCGGGCACCGAGGGGACGTACGCCGACCGGCTGGCGGCGGCCCGGCAGGCGTACCTGGAGTGGATGCCGGTGCGGGCCGGCGTGGACGGCGCGATCTACCGGCGGCTGCGGTTCGGGCGGCTCGCTGAACTGTCCATGCTGGACCTGCGCTCGTACCGCTCACAGCAGACGTCCGGCGCGGCGGTGGACGACCCGGGGCGCACCCTCACCGGGGACGCGCAGATGTCCTGGCTCAAGGCGGGGTTGGCCGCGTCGACTACCCGGTGGAAGCTGGTTGGCAACCCGGTGATGATGGCCCGGGTCGACGTCGGGGCGCTGCCCGCCTGGCTGCTCGGCCCGCTGGGCACCCTGCTTGGCATCCCGCAGAACGGGGCGGTGCTCAACGCCGACCAGTGGGACGGCTACAACGCCGACCGCAACGAGCTGGTCGACCACCTGCGGGCCAGTGGCACCACCGACGTCGTGTTCCTGACCGGTGACATCCACACCTCCTGGGCCAACGAGGTGACCACTCGCTCCACGGGCCCGTCCAACCCGGCCGCGGCCGAGTTCGTGGTGCCCTCGGTGACGAGCGACAACGTCAACGACTTCCTCGGTCTGCCGGCCGGCAACGCGCTCAGCGCGCTCGGCGCCGGGCTGCTCCGCTCGACGAACCCGCACGTGCGCTGGACGGAGTTGGACGGGCACGGCTACGGCGTGCTGGAGGTGACCCGGCAGCGGTGCCGGATGGACTGGTACCACCTGGCGGACCGGACCCGCGCGGCCAGCACCAGCCGCTGGGTTGCCGGCTGGTCGGTGGGTACCGGCTCCGCGAAGCTGCGCAAGGAGGTCGCGCCGCTGGCCTGACCCCAGGCACGACGAAGCCGGCCGGTCCCCTCTCGGGAACCGGCCGGCGTGCGTTGGCGCTGTCGTGTCACCAGAGCTGCTGGACGACGTCCGCAGCCTGCTCCTCCCACTGCGCGTACGCGTACGGGAAGGCGGAGACCTGAACGGTCTGCGCGGCGGCGGTCAGCGGCAGCTCCTGCCAGCCGCCCACGTTCTTCAGCGCGCTGAAGAACGCCGTGGCGGAGTACTCCGGGTCGGTGATCTGCTCGGGCGTGCCCCAACCGGACGACGGGCGCTGCTGGAACAGGCCCTGCGAGTCGTGGTCGTTGGACGCGCCGAGGTGGCCGAGGTTGTACAGCTTCGACTCCTGCAGCGAGGTGGCGATGCCGATCACCGCGCCACGGTCGCCGACGCCGGTCTTCTTGGCCGCGTCGACGATCGCCTTGGCGTTGTCGAGCTGCGCGTCGTCGAGCGGGATGCGCGACTGGGCACCTTCGATGCCGTGCGGGATCAGTTCGTCGCGGCTCGGCTTGCCGGCCGGCGGCTTGCCGGTGGCGGAGCCGGTGGTCAGCCCGGACTCGACAGGCTGCTCCTCCTGGCGTGCCGAGGTGGCGGCGTTGCCGGTGGCGAGGTCGATGGCGGCGACAGCGCCCTGGTGCGGCCCGGAGGTGACCGGGGCTGCCGCGGTGGTCGGTGCGAGCGCCAGGCCGCCGAGGGCGGCAACACCCGCAACGCTCAGCGCGGTCTTGCGGTACGAATCCTTAGCGATGGCGGGGAGCCATCGAGTGAAGTCGACCTTCACGATGGTTGCCCTTTCGATCGTGCGGAGCGCTCCGGGGTGAACACTCCTCGGGAGATGACCGCGGAAAGGGTTTGGGCTCCGGCGGTACGGGGGACACAACCAGGTTCACGTGTCGGGCATTCCGGAAATGCCAGGGCCCAGGCGAGCTGCGGTCCCGGTCACTCCGCGCACCGGACGGTCGTGACGTCGACGACCCGGACGTGGGCAGGCAGGGCGAAACCGGACGGCCGTGACCTGCGGAACAATCGAGTCGTCAGTGGGCGTGCGGTGCGCCGTACCGGACCACGACGTGCCAGAGCTGCTTGAGGTGTTGGAGGGTGACCGCAGCCGGTCCCCGGTCCGCCCAGCGGTCCGGCTCGGCGACCACCGAGGCCGCTGCCCGACCGATCAGCGCGGCCTCCACCGGTTCGCCCGGCCGGGCGAACTCGCGGTGCAGCCGAGCTGCCAGCACCGGGATGTCCGGGCCACGGAACGCCGGATCGACCCGATCGACCGGTAGTGCGAAGCCCGGGTGCCACCGCAGCGGGAAGCCGTACCGCCGGGCGATCAGCTCCAGCGTCGCGCCGACCGGGGTGCCGGCGAAGGACGGGTCCACCACCAGCGCCTCGACGTCCCGAGCGAGGTCGAGGGTGCCGTGAATCTGGGCTTCCACGTAGTCGTCCAGCGCCCGACCGGCCGAAGGCGGCGTGGTGGGCACAATCGGCCCGCCCAGCAGGGTCCGTACCAGTGTGCCGACGTCCATCCCGGCGCGTCCCAGGCATTCGCCGGTGGCGACGGTGCTGGCCAGGAGCGCGGCGAGCACCGGTTCGAGTACGTCGGCGGTGCCCGTTGTCCGGGGACCGAGGTGGCTGTCGCCAAGGCAGAAGGTGGCGCGGGCCAGCACGGCCGGGCGCAGCCGCAGGTGACAGGAGCCGAAGCGGGGACAGGCGCCGTCCGGATGGTCGAGCAGGTTCAGGCCGCCGTACGTGGGCCGATGCGCGGGCGCCGCCCCGGGGCGCTGGTACGCGCCGCCGAACATCCGTCGCTCCCAGCTGTCCCGGTCACCGCCGGGATACGCGCTGAGGCCACCGTTGGAGATCCCGGTGACGAACTGACTGCGGTAGACCCCGTCGGCGGCCAGCGCGGCGGCAACCGCCCGCCCGTCGGCGCACACCCGGTCGGGGTGGAAGTTGACGGTCAGCCGGCCGTACCTGACGACCGCAGCGAGCAGCTCGTCCGGCCGGTGGCCGACGTCGGCCGCGGCCAGCTCGCGAGCGACGGCCGCGAGCGCTGCGGGACGCTCGGCGAACGCCAGCGACCGCACGTACGCCAGCGCCGCCGCCTGCGCCGCAGTGAGAGCAACGGCGGGAGGCCCACCGGGCTCAGCCGTCGCTGTCACGTCCGGTGCCGAAGCCGTCCGCCCCGGTCCGCTCCTCCGGCGTACGCAGCTCCTGGAAGACGGTGATCTGGAGGTCGGCCGGGGCGTCGAGGCGGGAGTTGAGCGACTGCCAGGGCGTACGCGTGGGCGGCGCGATCTCGTTCGCCCCGGCGGCAACCAGACGGGCGGTGGTCGCGCGGGCGTCGTCCACCTCGAAGGCCACCCGGATGCGGGGCGCGACCTGTCGGCCCACCTCGACCTCGTCGATCATGCGCTTCTGCGCCGGGTTGGCGATCTCCAGGGTGGCGCGGCCGGCGTCCAGGATCACCACCCGGGCGTCACCCTCGCCGCTGAACGCCGCGTGCTCGGGCAGGCCGAGTGCGTCGCGGAAAAACGCGACGGCGGCCTCGTAGTCCGCTGCCTCCACCACAAGGCGCAGCTGACGGACGGCGGGCGCGGGCTGCTCGGTCATGCGCGCGATCCTAGCGTCGCGCTCACGAGCCCGATGATCAGCCGACCGGCCTCAGCGGCCCCGCGCCAGCCACTCCTGGAGGTGTGGAGCCTCCGCGCCGATCGTGGTGTCCTCGCCGTGCCCGGTGTGCACGACCGTCTCCGCCGGCAGGGTGAGCAGGCGGGTGCGGATCGACCGGACGATGGTGTCGAAGTCGCTGTACGAGCGGCCGGTGGCGCCCGGCCCGCCGGCGAAGAGCGTGTCGCCGGTGAACACCACGCCCAGCTCCGGCGCGTAGAAGCTGCACGCGCCGGGGCTGTGCCCGGGGGTGTGCAACACCTGCAGCGTGGTGCCGGCCACCTCGATGCTCTGCCCGTCGTGCACCTCGCCGTGCGGCGGCAGGTGGGGGTGGACCATGTCCCAGAGCACCCGGTCGGCGGCGTGCAGCAGCACCGGCGCGCCGGTGGCCTGGGCCAGCTCGGGCGCCACCCGGACATGGTCGTCGTGCGCGTGGGTGGCCAGGATCGCCCGGACCTTGCGGTCACCCACCAGAGCGAGGATCGCGTCCACGTCATGCGGCGCGTCCAGGATGACGCACTCACGGTCATCGCCGAGCACCCAGACGTTGTTGTCCACCTCGAACGTCTGCCCGTCGAGGGAGAACGTGCCGGAAGTGACCGCGTGGTCGACCCGGGCGGTCACGGGAACACCACCACCGAACGGAGTACGTCGCCGTGGTGCATCCGGTCGAACGCGTTCTCGACCTGGTCCAACGCGATCTCCTCGGTGACGAACGCGTCGAGGTCGAGCCGGCCCTGCAGGTACAGCTCGGTGAGCAAGGGGATGTCCCGACTGGGCAGGCAGTCGCCGTACCAGCTGGACTTGAGGGCGCCGCCCCGGCCGAAAACGTCCAGCAGTGGCAGCTCGACCGTCATCTGCGGGGTCGGCACGCCCACCAGGACCACCGTGCCGGCCAGGTCCCGGGCGTAGAACGCCTGCTTCCACGTCTCCGGTCGGCCCACCGCGTCGATCACGACGTCGGCGCCGAAGCCGCCGGTGGCGGCGCGGATCGCCTCGACCGGGTCGGTCTCGGAGGCGTTCACGGTGTGCGTGGCGCCGAACCGGCGGGCCCAGTCCAGCTTGCGGCTGTCGGTGTCCACCGCGACGATCGTCGTGGCGCCGGCCAGCGCCGCCCCGGCGACCGCCGCGTCCCCGACGCCGCCGCAGCCGATCACCGCGACCGAGTCGCCGCGGGTGACGTTGCCGGTGTTCATCGCCGCGCCCAGCCCGGCCATCACCCCGCAGCCGAGCAGGCCCACCGCGGCGGGTCGGGCGGCCGGGTCCACCTTGGTGCACTGTCCGGCGTGCACCAGGGTCTTCTCGGCGAACGCGCCGATGCCCAGAGCCGGGGTGAGCTCGGTGCCGTCGGTGAGGGTCATCCGCTGGCGGGCGTTGTGGGTGTTGAAGCAGTACCAGGGGCGGCCCCGGCGGCAGGCGCGGCAGACCCCGCAGACCGCCCGCCAGTTCAGCACGACGAAGTCGCCGGGGGCGAGGTCGGTGACACCCTCCCCCACCTGCTCGACGATGCCCGCCGCCTCGTGGCCGAGCAGGAACGGGTAGTCGTCGTTGATGCCACCCTCGCGGTAGTGCAGGTCGGTGTGGCAGACCCCGCAGGACTGGATCCGGACGATCGCCTCGCCGGGGCCAGGATCGGGCACCACGATGGTGGTGATCTCGACCGGCGCGCCCTTGCTGCGGGAGATGACTCCCCGGACTTCCTGGCTCACTTCGCCTCCTGCTGGTGGTGTGCGGCGGGGGCCGGGTGCCGGGCAGGCGGTTCGCGCCGAGTTCGACGGTGGGCCCCTGGCGAACCTACCGCGACCGCCACGGCCGGCCCAGTCGGCTGGTCGGCGGGTTATCGCGGGTCCCGGCGGGTACGCGGGCCGCAGTCGAGCCACGGCCACCGGGAGTGATCATGAAACTGGCGCATCTGCCGCTGCGGGTCAGCATCGGCGCGTTCGTCCTCAACTCGGGTCTGGGCAAACGGAACCTGGAGGGCGGTGCCGCCGAGGGCCTGCACGGGATGGCGGTCGGGGCTATGCCGCAACTCGCCCAGTTGGAGCCGGCGCGCTTCGCCAAGCTGCTGTCATACGCCGAGATCTCCCTGGGGGCCGCGCTGCTCGCGCCGTTCGTCCCGGCCACCCTGGCCGGGCTCGGCCTGACCGCGCTCGGCGCGGGCCTGGTGCAGCTGTACCTGAAGACGCCGGGGTTGCGCGAGCCGGGCAGCCTACGCCCGACCCAGCAGGGCACCGGGCTGGCCAAGGACTCCTGGCTGCTCGGTGCCGGGCTGACCCTGATGCTGGAGGGGTTGACCCACGGCCGGAAGCGCCATTGACCCGACCGTGCCGTGGGCCGGCGCGCCCGACGCCCATCCCCGAGGTCGTTATTGTGTGGGCGACCCGGCGGCCGGCCTGAGGAGTTGCGTTGACCCAACCCCGTTCCGCGCGGCCGTTCTACCAGCCCATGAGGCCCCGTCGCCGGGACGAACCGCACCGCTCCTCGACCCCGCTGGAGCTGTTCTTCGACCTGTGTTTCGTGGTGGCCGTGGCGCAGGCGGCCAGCAACCTGCACCACGACGTCTCCGAGGGCCACCTCGGCCACGCGGTGACCAGCTACCTGATGGTGTTCTTCGCGATCTGGTGGTCGTGGATGAACTTCACCTGGTTCGCCTCGGCCTACGACACCGACGACGACGTCTACCGGATCACCACACTTGTGCAGATCACCGGAGCGTTGATCCTGGCGGCCGGGGTGCCGCGCGCCTTCACCGACGGTGACTTCAGCATCATCACCTACGGGTACGTGGTGATGCGGCTGGCAGCCGTCGTGCAGTGGAGCCGGGCGGCCGCCGGCGACCCGGCGCACCGTGCGGCGGCCCGCCGCTACGCGATCGGCGTCACCGTGGTGCAGCTCGGGTGGTTGCTGCGGCTCGCCCTGCCCGAGGAGTGGGGCATCGCGTCGTTCGTGCTGCTGGCGTTGGCCGACCTGCTGGTGCCGGCGGTGGCCGAGCGCCCCGGAATGACCCCGTGGCACCCCCGGCACATCACCGAGCGGTACGGGCTGTTCACCCTGATCGTGCTCGGTGAGGCGGTGCTGGCCATCTCGGTGGCGATCCAGACCGGGATCGACGCCGGCAACCACGGCCTCTGGTCGCTCGCGGCGGCCGGCGCGGTGATCGTGTTCGCACTCTGGTGGCTCTACTTCGACCGGTCGGTCGAAGCGCCCGACCAACTGCCGTACTCCCTGATCTGGGGCTACGGCCACTACCTGATCTTCGCTGCGATCGCCGCGGTCGGCGCGGGCCTGGCCGTGGCGGTGGACCACGAGCGGCACATCGGGCACCTCTCCGGGGTGGCGGCCGGCTACGCGGTGGCCGTCCCGGTCGCCGTCTACCTGCTCACCGTCTGGATGCTGCACATCCGCCGCCAGCAGCACGGCGCGGTGGTCGTGGCCTTCCCGGTCGTCGCGCTGCTGGCGCTCCTCGCACCGCTGGGGCCGGTGGCGGTGCATCTGATCGCCCTGCTGCTCTTCGCCCTGGTGACGCTCACCGTGCTGCTACGCCAGCGGGACACCCTGCCGACCCGGGCGCCGGCCGGCACCGACCCGGCCTGACCCGCCGCCACACGATCGGACCGTCACCCGCCGGCCACGTCGCCAGCCGGCGTCGGGGCGGCGGTGGTCGGCGCGGCGGCGGTCGCCGGGCGGTCGACGCCCCGGTTCAGACCGGTGACCAGCAGCCGGTTGTACGAGGCCGGCAGGAGCCGGGCCAACAGGTCGGGCACCTTCGCCGACCAGCCGATCAGCACCCGCCCCCGACGGCGCTCCACGCCGCGCAGGATCACCTCGGCGGCGCGTTCCGGCGCGATGGTGAGCAGCTTCTCGAACTGCGCCCGGCCGGCCGCGTACTCCTCCAGCAGGACGCCACTGCCGACCCGGGCGTTCTCGGTGATCCGGGTGCGGATCCCGCCGGGGTGCACCGAGGTCACCCCGATGCCGTCGTCGACCAGCTCGTGTCGCAGCGCCTCGGTGAAGCCGCGCACCGCGAACTTGCTCGCCGAGTAGGCGGTCTGCCCGGCCGGGGCGATCAGCCCGAACAGGCTCGACACGTTGACCAGGTGCGCACCGGGCTCGGCCTTCAGGTTGGGCAGCAGCGCGTGGGTCAGCTGCACCACGGCCCGGAAGTTGATGTCGATCACCCAGCTGAACTCGTCGTACGTCACCTGGTCGAACCGGCCGCCCAGGCCGACCCCGGCGTTGTTGACGAGCAGCCGGACCCGTGGGTGTCGCTGGCCGATCTCCGCCGCCACCCGGGCGGTGGCCGCCGCGTCGGCGAGGTCCACCAGGTAGGTGTGCAGCTCGCGGTCCGGGTGTTCGGCGCGGATCGCGGCGGTGACCGCATCCAGCCGTTCGGCGTCGCGGTCCAGCAGGACCAGGTCGCTACCCCGATCGGCCAGCGCGTGCGCCAGCGCGGCACCGATGCCGCTGGCCGCACCGGTGACCACAGCCGTTGCGCCAACGAAGGCGAATCTCCGCACGATCGGTGCTCCTATCCTGGTTGGTCCTGGATACATGGCCGGTAGGGGGCGGGGTGGCGCCGGGACGGACGGGCTCAGCCGGCCCGGGGACGGACGGGCTCGGCCGGCTCGGCGACGGGGCGGGCGTGGGAGAACTGCACGCCCTCGTCGGTGAGCCGGCCGTGCCGCATCAGCAGCACGTCGCGAGCGTAGTTCTGGTACAGCCGCCACGGCGCGGTCGCACCCTGCTTGGGCAGCGCGTCGACGCTGCGCAGCACGTAGCCCGACCGGAGGTCGATGAGCGGCACCCGCTCGTCGTCGGGCGGCGGGAGCGGGGTGACGACCTGCTGGCCGGTGCGGTCCAGGTGGCGCAGCAGCCGGCAGACGTATCCGGCGACGAGGTCGGCCTTGAGCGTCCACGAGGCGTTGGTGTAGCCGATGGTCAGCGCGAAGTTCGGTACGCCGGAGAGCATCATGCCCTTGTAGGCGACGGTGCTGGCCAGGTCGACCTCGGTGCCGTCCACGCTGAGCGTCAAGCCACCGAGGGCGAGCACGTTGAGCCCGGTGGCGGTGACCACGATGTCGGCGGGCAACTCGTCGCCGGACGCGAGTCGGACGCCATGGGTGGTGAAGGTGTCGATGGTGTCGGTGACCACCGACGCCCTGCCCTGCTGCAGGACGGTGAACAGGTCGCCGTCGGGCACCACGCAGAGCCGCTGGTCCCACGGGTCGTAGCGGGGTGCGAAGTGCCGGTCGACGTCGTACCCGACCGGCAGCCGGCCCTTGGCGGCCCGGCGCAGCAGCCGCTTCACCAGCCCGGGCGCACGCCGGCTGAGCTGGAAGTTGGCGGTGGACAGCAGCACGTTCTTCCAGCGCACCACCGGATACGCGGCCTTCGCCGGGAGCCAGCGCCGCAGGGCGTCGGCCAGCACGTCGCGCGACGGCATTGCGATGACGTACGTGGGTGAGCGCTGGAGCATGGTCACGTGGGCGGCCCGCTCGGCCATGGCCGGCACCAGGGTGACCGCCGTGGCGCCGCTGCCGATCACGACCACGCGTTTGCCGCTGTGGTCGAGGTCGTCCGGCCAGTGCTGCGGGTCCACCAGCCGGCCGGCGTACGCCTCGACGCCAGGCAGGGGTGGGGTGTAGCCCTCGTCGTAGCGGTAGTAGCCGGCACAGGCGAAGAGGAACGAGCAGGTCAGCACGGCGGTCTCGGCGGTGTCGGTGCGCTGGGCGTGCACCGTCCAGCGGGCGGTGGCGCTGTCCCACTCGGCGCGCAGCGCCCGGTGCTGGAAGCGGATGTGCCGCTGCACGTCGTACTCCCGGGCGGTCTCCCGGACGTACTCGCGGATGGCCGCGCCGTCGGCGATGGCCTTGGGATCGGTCCACGGCTTGAAGGAGTAGCCGAGCGTGAACATGTCCGAGTCGGACCGGATACCCGGGTAGCGGAACAGGTCCCAGGTGCCGCCGACGGCGTCGCGTGCCTCCAGCACCGCGTACGTCTTGTCGGGGCAGTCGCGGCGCAGGTGGCAGGCGGCGCCGATGCCGGACAGGCCGGCGCCGATGATGAGCACGTCGACGTGGTCGGAGGGCATCGCGTTCCTCCATCCGGGGCGGTGGACGGACCATATCCACCGTCATCGACAGCCGTCAACACCCTGTCGAGTGTCCTCGACAGGGTGTTGAGTACGGGTAGCATCAGCGGCCATGACGACCGCCCGTACCGGCGCCGGCAGGGCGACCCCGCGCGGTCGCCGCGCCGCCCGCTCCACCGGCGACGACCGGGAGATGGCGATCCTGGCCACCGCCGAGCGGCTGCTGGAACAGCGGGCGTTCGGTGACATCTCGATCGACGATCTGGCCCGGGGCGCGGGCATCTCCCGGCCGACGTTCTACTTTTACTTCCCGTCCAAGGACGCGGTGCTGCTGACCCTGCTGGACCGGGTCACCGAAGAGGCCGACGCGGCCGCCGGAGACGTGCTGGTCCGGCTCGCCGAGGACCCCCGCGCCCGGTGGCGCGAGCTGATCCACCGGTTCCACGAGACGTTCGGCGCGCACCGCGCGCTGGTGCTCGCCTGCGCGCAGGTCCGTGGCACGAACGCCGAGGTACGCCGGCTCTGGGCGGCGGTGCTGGAGCGCTGGGTGCAGGCGATCGAGGCGGCCATCGTGGCGGAACGACGACGTGGCGCGGCCCCGGACGGGTTGCCCGCCCGGGACCTCGCCATCGCGCTCAACTCGATGAACGAGCGCGTCTGGTACGCCACCTTCGCCGGCGACGGACCGGCGGTCGCCGAGCAGGACGTGGTGGACGTGCTGCTCGACCTGTGGCTGGCCGGCATCTACCGGGACACCACTCCCCCACCGTCGACCTGATCTACTCCGCCGACTTGGCGAACGTCATGATCCAGTTGGTTTCCCAGGTGCGCTCGCCGTCGGTGGAGAACGCCTGCTCCCAGCGGGCGGTGGTCGCGGTGATCTCCGACCAGATGAACCGGCACCGGACCGGAAGCCCCTCATGCTGGTCGTCGGCGTAGAAGCGGCCGACCCCGTCGACGAAGCGGCCCACCATCGGCGGCTGCTCCAACTCGCCGCGGTCGCTGTTCATCCAGTAGATCGACCATTCCTGGCGCGCCGGGTCGAAGATCCTTATCGTGGCGCCGGCCGTGCCCTTGGTCGGGAAGGTGATCTCGTCGAAGTGGCCGCCGCCGCCGAAGAAGCCGTGGGCGACCGACAACCCCGGAAACTCCTCCCACTCGTCGGAGCCGACCAGCCGCTTGCGCAGCCGTCGGTTGACCACGTTCCAGGTGCCCACAAAGAAGTCGAAGTCGCCCATCAGCGGCCCACCGGCCCTTCCGCTCGCGTGTCCTGCAGATAACCGGTCAGATCGGGGCTCTCCGGCACCAGCATGTGCCGGACCCAGGCGGCCCGCTCGTGCTCCAGCACCGCCAACTCCCAGACGCAGCCCACCGCGGGGCGGCGCAGTTCGACGAAGTGTGCCGGATCCTGGTCGGGGCAGTCCAGTGCCGGCTGCCCCGCCGCCGCGGTGCGGATCTCCACCGCGTTGTCCCACACCCAGGTGTACGCCAGCAGGTACGCGCCGGTGTCCCCGCCCCGGTGCAGCACCACCCACCCGGCGGCCGGGGTGCCGTCGTCCGCCAGGTCGGCCAGCAGCGCGGGCAGCAGGTCGTACGCAGCCTTCTCCACCTCCGGCTCGATCGGCTGCTCCGGCTGGTCGATGTGGTACCGCTTGAACTGCCGACCGTTCACCATGACCGGTCCCGGCGTTCGAAGTTCCTTGTCGCGAAATGCCATGCTGGGACGGTAGAACGACTCCCCTGACAGCTAGTGTCAGTGAAGTGCGAGCCAGTCGACTTCTCTCCGTCCTGCTGCTGCTCCAGTCGCACGGCCGGCTGACCGCCGCGCAGCTCGCCGAGCGGCTGGCCGTCTCCCCGCGCACGATCTACCGGGACGTGGAGTCGCTGCACGCCGCCGGCATCCCGCTGTACGGGGAAGCCGGGCACGCCGGCGGCTACCAGCTGGTCGACGGCTGGCGAACCCGGTTGACCGGGCTGACCGCCGAGGAGGCCGATCGGCTCTTCCTGGCCGGGCTGCCCGGGCCGGCCGACGAGCTGGGCTACGGCGACGTGGTGGCCGCGCTGCAACTCAAGCTGCACGCCGCGTTGCCGGCGCCGCTGCGCGACCGGGCCACCCAGCTCCAGCAACGCTTCCACCTGGACACGCCCGGCTGGTACGCCGACGGCGACGCCTCCCCCGAGCTGGCCCGCACGGCCGAGGCGGTCTGGCGGCAGCACCGCATCGAGGTGCGCTACCGCAGCTGGAGCGGCGAGGTGACCCGGGTGCTGGAGCCGTACGGCCTGGTGCTCAAGGGCGGCCGGTGGTACGTGGTGGCCGACCGGCCCGGCCGTGGCGCACCGGCGACGTACCGGGTCAACCAGATCCTCGCGCTGACCCCGCTGGCGGAGGAGTTCGACCGGCCCGACGACTTCGACCTGCCGGCCTGGTGGCGGGCGCACGTGGTGCAGTTCCGCGCCCGGCTGCACCGCGACGAGGCCACCGTGCGGCTCTCCCCGGCCGGCCGGGCGCGACTACGCGAGATCGGCAGCGACCCGGTGGTGGCCGCGGTGGACGCCAGCGCCGGGCCGCCCGACGCGCAGGGCTGGGTGACCGCCGCGCTGCCGATCGAGTCGCTCACCCACGCCCACGGTGACCTGCTGCGCCTCGGCGCAGACGTGGAGGTGTTGACCCCGGTCGCGCTGCGCGAGCAGCTGGCCGCCACGGCGGCCGGACTGGCCGCCCTGTACGCCCCCGCCGAGAAGCCGGTCCGCTGACCGCACGCCCCACCCGGCCAATCTTCTCCACAGTGGAAGATCCGAGGGGCATCGACTCTCGGCATGGTGTGCCACCCTGGGACGGGTCACCAGCGGTCACCGGAGGTGAGGGTCACGCTACGGCTACGCGCACTGGTCGCCGTCCCCGGCACCGGGCCGGTGACTCTCGACGTCCCGGCCGGCACGACGGCCGCCCTGGTGGCGCCACCCCGGGTCGGCACGGCCGTGGCCCGGGTGCTGGCCGGGCTCGCCGCCCCGGTCACCGGGCGGATCATGGTCGGCGACCGGGACGTCACCGCCCTGCCGCCGCCGCGCCGGCAGATCGGGTACGTGCCCGCCGGCGGCGCGCTGCTGCCACAGCTCACCGTGCGCCGCAACATCGAGTACGGCCAACGCAAGCGCGAACGGGTGCACGAGGTGGCCGACGACTGGACGGCCATCGTGGTGGACCGGCTCGAGTTGGCGCCGACGCTGGCCCTGCTGCCGCACCTGCTCTCCGACGCCCAGCGGTTCCGGGTGGCCCTGGCCCGGGCGGCGGTCTGCCTGCCCGAGGTGCTCGTCATCGACCTCCCGGCCGATCCGGCCGGCGGCAGCCGCCTCGGTGACCTGCTGCCCCGACTGTCCCCACCGGACGCACCGGGGGTGGCCGTGCTGGTGTGCACCGCCGATGTGGCCACCCTGGCCGAGATCCCACGCCGGCACGAGCTGGTCACCGAGCCCGAGGGGATGCTCCGGTGACGCCGGCCGGCCGTGCCACCCGGCGTACGCTGCTGCGCGCCGCCGCGGCCGGCGCCGCGGCGACCGCGGCCGGCTGCACCGGCGGCACCCGGTCGGTGCAGGTGGCGGTGGTGTGGAGCGGCAGCGAGCTGGACCGGTTCCGCCAGGTCGTCGCGGGCTACCCCGATCCGGTGCACGTGGTCAGCGCCGGCAACGACATCGACGCGTTCCTGCGCGCCCGGCACCTCGCCGGCACCAGCCCGGATGTGGCGATCCTGTCTCGTCCCGGCCTGGTCACCGAGTACGCCCTGCGGGACTGGCTGAGCCCGGTGCGCGCGTCGCCCGAGTACGCGGTGCCCACCGGGCTGAGCGACCTGCTGGTGACCGAGGAGCAGCGCTACGGCGTCTGGGTGAAGGCGGCGCACAAGTCGCTGATCTGGCACCTGCCGTCGGAGCTGCGCACGCCGCCACGCACCTGGGACGAGCTCGTCGCGCTGACCCGCCAGCTCGGCGCGATCGCCCGACGCGGGTCCGGTCCGGCGCCACTGGCGATCGGCGCGGCGGACGGTTGGGTGCTCACCGACTGGTTCGAGAACGTGCTGGCCGACCTGGCACCCAACAGCTACGACGCCCTCACCCGGCGGGACGCCGACTGGCAGGGCCGACCGGTGCGCGACGCCCTGGACCGGCTCGCCGAGCTCTGGAGCATCGATGGCGCGTTTCCCGGTGGCGGGCGCCGCGCCCTGCTCACCCAGTACGAGGAGTCGGTGATCCAGGTGGTTCACTCCCACCGGGCGGTGATGGTCTTCGAGGCCGACTTCACCGCCGAGGTGGTCGGCACGTTCCGGCGCGGCTCGGAGGAGCCGGCGACCATCCGGTTCCCGAGCGCCCGGCCGAGCGGCACCGGCCCACTGATCGTCGGCGGGGACGTGGCGGTGGCGTTCGCCGGCGGCCAGGGCGGGGTGGAGCTGGTCGAATGGCTCACCCGGGCCGACTCGTTCCGGCCCTGGCTACGCGCCGGCGGCTACCTGTCACCCAACACGAGGATCCCCCTGGACGACTACGCCGACCCGGTCCGCCGCAGGCTCGCCGAGGAGATGCGCGCCCCCGGCACCCTGCGCTTCGACCTCTCCGACCAGCTGCCCGGCCCGTTCACCGGCTCCGACGGGGTGGGCATCTGGCGGATCATGCAGGACTTCTTCGCCGACGTCACCGACGGCGTGCCCGCCGCCGAGGCGGTCCGTCGGGCCACCGGGCAACTCGCCGCGGCGGCGCGCAGCGCGGGCGGCGGCCGATGACCCAGGTCCGGGTACTCGGCGAGTTGGCGGTGCTCGACGACGTCGGGCCGCCCCGCCGTGGCCGGGCCTACCCGGCGGCCGGGGCGACCTCAGCGCTGCTGCTGCCCGCCATGGTGCTGCTCGGCGGGCTGGTGGTGTGGCCGGTGCTGCGAACCCTGCACGCCAGCGTCACCACCAACGGTCACTGGGTCGGCGCGGCACATTTCCGCACCGCGCTCGCCGCGCCGGGTACCGGCGCGGTGGTCGGCCGTACGGTGCTCTGGGCGGTGCTGGTGCCGGCGGTCGTGACGGCGCTGGGCTACCTGCTCGCCGCCGCGTCCCGCCGCTCCCAGGAGGGCGGGCTGGTCCGCCTGATCCTGCTGGTGCCGGTGGCGCTGCCGCTGGTCGTCACCGGGGTGACCTTCCGCCTGATGTACGACCCCGACCCGACCCGGGGCCTGGCCACGCTGGTCGCGGCGCGGGTGACCGGCCGGTCCGCCGAGGACGCCCCGCAGTTGCTCGGGCCGGGCCTGGTCACGGTGGCGCTGATGTCGGCGTTCGTCTGGGCCTGGGTCGGCCTGGCCGTGCTGGTCTTCCGGGCCGCGCTGGACGCGGTGCCGCCGAGCCTGGCCGACGCGGTCCGCGCCTACGGCGGCGGTCGACGCCATGTGCTGTGGGACGCGCAGTGGCGACCGCTGCTGCTGCGTACCGTCGCGGTGGTCTTCGCGCTGGTGGCGGTGGGGACCAGCCGCACCTTCGACCTGATCCTGGTGATGACCCCCGGCTCGGTGCGCGACGAGGCCGCCGTGCTCGCACTGCGGGTCTGGCAGACCTCGGGCGGCACCACCACCGGCGAGGGCGCCGCACTCGGTGTCGTGTGGCTGGTGGCGGTCGTCGGCGGGATCCTCGTGGCGGCGCTGTTCGTCCGGCAGGCGTGGCCACCGCCGCGCGCCGAGACGCCGCCGGAACCGGACCGGGCGCCCCCGCCCCGGCGGGTGTTCCGGCTGCTGGCGGCGGGTGCCGCGGTGGCCTGGCTGGTGCCGCTGGCGGTGCTGGTCGCCACCTCGATGCACGGGCGGGTGGACGCCGCGGCCCGCGGCTGGTGGGCGGCCGCGCCGGGGGTTGCCTCCTACCGTGACCTGGTCGCCAACACCGAGCTGTGGCGGACGCTGGCCTTCACGCTGCTGCTGGCCACCGTGGTGACCGCCACGGTGCTGGTGGTCGCGCTGCTGGCCGCGTACCCGCTGGCCTGGCTGACCGGGCCGGCCGCGCAGGCCACCGGGCTGCTGCTGCTGGCGGCCAGTGTCGTGCCGATCCAGGTCATCGCCGGGCCGGTCAACGAGGTGCTGGGCCTGGTGCTCTCCTCCGGCACCGCCCGCGGGCTGGCCCTGGTGCACGTGGCGCTGGGCGTGCCGTTCGCGGTGCTGGTGCTGCGCAACGCGTTCGCCGACCTGCCGTCCGAGCAGGTGCGCGGCGCCCGGCTGGGTGGGCGGCGCTGGTGGGGCACCCTGCGCCGGCTCGCCCGGCACAACCTGCCCGCGATGGTGGCGGTCTCCGTGCTGGAGTTCGTCCAGGTCTGGAACGACCTGGTGGTGGGCCTGCTGTTCAGCGGGCCGGAGGCGGCGCCGCTGGGGCTCTTCCTGGCCGGGCAGACCCGCGGCTTCGTGAGCAACAGCGGGTTGCTGGCCGCCAGCTCGGTGCTCGCCTCGGTGCTGCCGGTGATGCTGGTGGTGCTCGCCCGGCGGAAGCTCGTCGCCGGGCTGGTCTCCGGGGGCGTCCGGTGACCGGCCCCACGGGCGCCGGCCGGGGGCCGCGCTGGCCGGTGCTGATCGCGGTCGGCACGCTGGTCAGTGGGGTGCTCGGCAACCTGGCCAGCAACCTGCTCTCCGAGCTGGCGGCCAGCGTGCTCGGGCCGGCCAGCATCGTGCTGGTGGTCAGCGGCGGGGTCGGCTTCGTGGTGTTCGAGATGCGCCGGCGCCGAGCCGGTCGGGAGGTGAGCCAGGAGCCCACCGACGTCGTCGACGCACCGGCCACCGGTGCGTCGACGCTGCCCTATCCGGCCGGCTTCACCGGCCGCGCCGAGCACGTCGAGGCGGTGCTCGGGCTGCTCAGCCGGGAGCACGCGGTGGCCGTGCTGGGCCGGCGGGGGGTGGGCGCCTCCGCCTGCGCCGTGCAGGCGGCGAACCTGTGCCGGGCGGACTTCCCGGACGGGCAGTACTACCTCGACCTGCGCCGCGGCGGTCGGCTCCGCTCCGCCCGGCAGGTGCTCACCGCGCTGGCCGGCGTCCTGGGCACCACACCGCCGACGTCGGGCCGGCCGGACGCCCTCACGCTCGCCGCCGACGCGCTGCGCCGCCAGCTCGACGACCGCAAGATCCTGCTCGTGCTGGACAACGTCGACCGTCCCGAGCAGGTCCGACCGCTGCTGCCGCCCACCTCGCGGACCTGCCGGCTGCTGCTCGCCGGCGGCCCGGCGCTGAGCGGGCTGGAGGGCGTGGTCGCCCACTGGATCGCCGAGCCGGGCCCGGCCGAGGCGGTGGAGCTGTTCGCCGCCGCCGGTGGGGCGGCACCGGCCGCCCGGGCCCGCCGCGCCGACCCGCGTACCGACCCGGCGGTCCGCGAGATCGTCGAGCTGTGCGGGCAGCAGCCGCGCACGGTCCGGGCGCTCGGCTACCGCACCGCGCAGCACGGCTGGCGGCACGCCGACGTGCTGGACGTGCTGCGCCGCGCGGTGCAGACGCCTCCGCACCAGCGGGTCAGCATCTCGCCGGCGGCCCGGCTGGTCACCGAGCGGGACACCGCGTACCGGGCGTTGACCCGCGAGGCACGTCGCCTGTACCGGCTGATGTCGCTGGCACCCGCGCCGGTGGACCGGCCGGCCATCGCCGCGTTGGCCGGTCGACACCCGGAGCGGGTGACCGCGCTGCTCGACCAGCTGGCCGCCGCGGCGTTCGTGGTCGGCGCTCCCGGCGACCGGTACGAGATCCGCCCGCTGCTCGCCGGCAACGCCCGGCTGCACCTGCGGGACGCCGATCCGGCCGGGGCTCGGGTCGCCGCGCAGGCCCGGCTGACCCGGCACCTGGCGCGCCGGGCCGAGCGGCACGCGGCCAACCTGGCCGTGCTGGGCTCCCCACCGGACCGGGAGTGGTCACTGCCGCTGGACGACGACCCGTACGGCTGGTTCGACCTGCATCAGGAGCTGCTGCTGGCGGTGGTCCGGGTGCCGGCCGGCGCCGCCGAGACGCTGCCCCGCCGGGTACGCCGGTGGTGGTTCCGGCTGGCCGTGGCGCTGTGCGGGTGGCTGGCGCACGTCGAGCGGCTAGACGAGTGGGAGCAGGTGTGCCGCACCGTGCTGGCCACCCCGACCGCTGACGACCGACCGGAGATCGCTGGGTGGGCGCACAACGAGCTGGGGGTGCTGCGCCGACGCCGACACGACCCGCAGGGCGCCGCCGCGGCGCTCACCCTCGCGGTGGCCGAGCGGGGCCGGCGGGGCACCGCCCAGGCCCGGATGAACCTCGGCCTGGCGCTGCTCGACCTGGGGCAGCTCGACGACGCTGTGGAACACCTGGAACTGTCCCGCCGGCACCGCTCGGGAGCGGACCGGGCCGGGCTCGCGCTCACCGACCTGGGCCTCGGCGCGGCGCAGCTGGCCCGGGGGGACCTGGACAGCGCGCACCACCACCTCGTGCGCGCGGCGAACACCTTCCGGTCGGTGGGTGACGCTCGCGGCTACGCCGCGGCGCTGACCAACCTGGTGCTGGTGCACGCCGCCCTTGGCGAGCACCTGGACGCCGCGCAGGCGTGGCGCGCCGCGCTGCGCGAGTACGAGTCGGTCAGCGACCCGACCAGCCGGGCGGCGGCGCTGCTCAACGCCGGGGCGACGCTGCTGACCGCCGCGCCCGGGCAGGCCCGGGCGGCGTACGAGCTGCTGGCCGAGGGCCGGCGGCTACGCGAGGAGAGCCGGCCCACCCTGGGGCTGGCCCGGACCCTGCTGTACCTGGGAGACGCCGCCGCCGAGCTGGGCGACCGGGCCGAGGCGCGGCAGCACTGGGCGGACGCGGCGGCGGTGGCCGAGGAGGTCGACGACGCCGAAGGGCTGGCCGCCGCCGACAGCCGGCTGGAGGACGGCACGGACCTGTCGCCGGCTGACCCGTGACCACCTGGTCGGCGTGATGTCGATCGCTCGCGTTGGGCGGTTGAACGGGTCTGCGAGAGTGTGTGATCGTGGATACGCTCTCGGTGCGGGGACTCAGCCGCAACTTCGGCAACCTGGTCGTGCTCGACGACGTGAGTTTCACGCTCCAGGCCGGCCGGATCGCGGTGGTGCTGGGCCCCAACGGCAGCGGCAAGACCACCCTGCTGCGCTGCGTGGTCGGCGCCGACCGGCCGGACGCGGGCGAGGTGCTGGTGCAGGGTCGCCGGGCCGACGAGACCGATCCCCAGGTGCGGGCGCTGGTGGCGGCCGCCCTGGACGACATCGACTTCTTTCCCGACCTGTCCGTGGTCGAGCACCTGGAGCTGGTCGCGTACGCCCACGGGGGTAACGCCGACCCGGTCGACGAGGTCCTGGCCGAGCTGGGTTTGGAGCCGGCCCGCGACCAACTGCCGGTGACCCTGTCCAGTGGGCAGCGCCGCCGGCTGGCGCTGGCGTCCTGCTTCGTGCGGCCCCGTCGGGTGCTGATCCTCGACGAGCCGGAGCAGCGGCTGGACGTGCGCGGCCGGCAGTGGCTGGCCGACCGGTTGCGCCGGGAGCGGGAGGCGGGCACCGCCGTGCTGCTGGCCTCGCACGATCCGGAGCTGATCGACGCGGTCGTCGACGAGCGGATCGAGATCGGGCGGTGACGGCCCCGCCGGCCACGGTCGCCGACGCGCCGGCCGGGGTGCCCACCGCCCGGCAGGTGCGCTCGCACCTGCGCCGGGCCCGCCGCCGGCACCACGACCACTCCCTCGGCGACGTGCTGGGCGACGCGTACGTCATGGTCCTCTTCGTGGGCATGTACGGCTGGTTCGCGATCAGCGCCAGCCGCGACATGCTGGATTCGCCCACGGTGGGGCGGGCCGACCCGGGGGTGCGCTGGTGGCTGGCGGTCGCCGCGCTGCTGGCCGCTGCCGGGCTCGCCTGGCGCGGCCTGCGCGCGCTCGGCCCGCTGCTGGTCACCCCGGCGACGCAGAGCTGGGTGACCAGCGCGCCGGTCGACCGGCGGGCCTGGCTGGCGCCGCGCCTGGTCATCCTGCTGACGGGCGCGACGGCCGGCACCGCGCTGATCGGGGTGGCCGTGGCGGCGCTCGGCGGCGTCACCGACCTGGCCGTCCTGGGCTGGGCGGCGGCGGCCGGTGCGGGGTGGGGGGCGACAGCGCTGGCGTTCAGCGTGGCCGCCCAGGGCGGCCGACCGGGCCGGCGGTGGCCGACCCTCGCCGGGGTGGTGCCGCTGCTGGCGGCCGCCGCCGTCACGGCTCTGGTGGTCCTCGCCGGTCGTCTCGGCGACGGGCTGCCCCGGCCGACGGCGTCGCCGACCGCCGCGCTGGTCGTCGTCGGGGTGCCCCTCGCGGTCGCCGCCACCGTCCTCGCGGTACGCGCGCTGCCCCGGGTGGACCGGGCCACGCTGACCACCGGCGCGCAGTTCGCCAACGCCGCGGCGACGGCCACCATCCTGCTCGACCCGAGCATGCTCGCCGGCCTGGTGGAGAGCCGGCGCTGGCGCCAGATCGGCCGGGTCCGGAGTCGCCGATTCCTGCCCGGCCCCGGCTGGTGGGCGCTGCTCCAGGCCGACGTGCGCCGGCTCCGCCGCCACCCCAGCGCCCTGCTGATCTGGACGGCGCTGATCCTCGTCCAGTACGCCGCCGCGCTCGCCCTGCCCGGCCTGGCCGGTGCCGCGCAGGTGGTGTTCGGCTACTTCGCCGCCGACCGGCTGACCGGCGGCCTCCGGTCGATCAGCCGGTCCCCCGGGTTGCGTCGGGCGCTCGGCGGCAGTGACGCCGCGCTGCGCGGGATCCACGTGATCGTGCCTGCGATCGGCACGGGGCTGTGGTGGCTGCTGACCATGCCGACCGTCGACGGTGGGCCTCCCTGGCTGGGGCCGGCGCTGGCGCTCGGGGTGGTGGCCGCCGCCTGGCGGGCCGGCACCCGACCACCGATCGACTACGGCGGGGCGACGGTGAACACGCCGTTCGGGATGATCCCGGTCGACCTGCTCCGCCAGGGCTCGCGGGGGCCGGCGCTGCTCGCCGTGCTGGTCCTGGTCCGCCTGTTCCTGGGCTGACCGGGCGGATCCGCCCGGTCAGCCCGGCGGCCCAGCCGAATGCCGACCTGGCGGATGCACCGCCGACCACACGGACCCACCTGGCGCGGCGGCTTCAGCCGTCGCGCCCGGCACCGCGATCGGGTGCGCTCATGTCCCCCGTCCTGGGCGTGCCATCGGCGAGTCCGTAACGCAGGTACACGGTGCCCGTCGGACTGGCTACCGGCGGTTCGAGGAGTGTGACGTTCGTGGGCACCGCGCCACCGTCGAACACCTTCTTCCCGACGCCGAGCACGATCGGGTGCACCCAGAGGTCGAGACGGTCGAAGAGCTTCTCGCGCAGGAGGGTCTGCACCAGGTTCAGGCTCCCGACGACCTTCACGTGCTCGTGCCGGTCACGGATCTCGCGCACCGCGCCAGCCAGATCCGGGCCGAGCTGGGTGGACCCGGCCCACGAGAGGTCGGGCCTGCCGCGGGAGGCCACGTACTTCGGGACGCTGTTGAAGAGCGCGGCGATCTCGTTGTCCTCGCCGCCCTCCTGGTGCGGCCAGTAGGCGGCGAAGATGTCGTACGTCCGCCGGCCGAGCAGAAGGGCGTCCGTGCCCTCGTACGCGGCACCGACCTGGGCCCCGGCGACCTCGTCCAGTAGAGGCGCCTGCCAGCCGCCGAACGGGAACCCCACCGGGTCCTCCTCGGGGCCGCCGGGCGACTGCCCGACGAGGTCGAGGGTTGCGAACAGCTCGATGTGGATGAGGCCCATGCCCTACTCCCGATGCCGACGGATCTTGAAGCGCGCAGCACGGTGCCCTGCCTACGCCACCCGGCCGGGACGCCGACCGGCACTCCCCGCTCACGATAGGTCACCGGCCGCGGCGGAGGACGGAAGCGATCGTCGCGACGCCGTCCTCGATCTCGGTCGCCGTACGGGCCGCGTAGCCGAGCACCAGCCCCGGCCGGTACGGCCGCTGGCAGTGCCAGGACAGTGGTTGCACCTTCACCCCGCGCGCCAGCACGGCCGCCGCCAGCTCCGTGTCCACCACGGCGTCGTCCAAGGTGATCATCAGGTGCAGCCCGGCCGCCGCGCCGTGCACCGTGGCGGTCGGCAGGTGCCGGGCCAGCGCGGCGATCATCGCGTCCCGGCGGTGGATGTGCCGGCGGCGTAGCAGCCGCAAGTGCCGCTCCAGCGCGCCGGAGGTCATCAGCTCCGCCAGCACCAGCTGCGGCAGCACCGCGTTGCCCAGGTCGGCGTTGCGCTTGGCGGCCACCACCGCCTCCCGGTGGCGGGTCGGCACGAGCAGCCAGCCGACCCGCAGCGCCGGGGCGAGCAGCTTGGACACGCTGCCGGCGTAGCAGACCTGCTCGGGCAGCAGGCCGCGCAGCGCCGGCACCGGCGGCCGGTCGTAGCGGTGCTCGGCGTCGTAGTCGTCCTCGATGATCAGGCCGCCGGTCCGTGCCCAGTCGACGAGCTGGCGGCGGCGGTCGCCGTCGAGCACCACGCCGGTCGGGAACTGGTGCGCGGGGGTGAGCATCACCGCGGGCACGCCGCTGGCGGCCAGCTCGTCGACCCGCAGCCCGGCGTCGTCC
The DNA here is from genome assembly GCF_042897975.1 of Micromonospora sp. NPDC000668. Taxonomy (NCBI): domain Bacteria; kingdom Bacillati; phylum Actinomycetota; class Actinomycetes; order Micromonosporales; family Micromonosporaceae; genus Micromonospora; species Micromonospora sp. NPDC000668. Next base: position 92,632 of record NZ_JBIAYP010000006.1, on the reverse strand, counting down.
ACCGCGATGGGCGGGGTGTCCACCCGCCAGTTGTTGAGGTGCTGCCGTACGCCGAGTGAGCCGGGGTCCTCGACCGCGATCCGGTCGATGCCGGCCGAGCCGAGCGCCTGGGCGAGCAGCCCGAGCGCCTGGGACACCCCGGCCACGATGATCACCTCGACGGGGTCGACGGCGATGCCCCGGCTGCGGGCCAGCCAGGCGGCGACGGCCTGGCGCAGCGCGGGGGCGCCACACGGGTCGCCGTAGCCGAAATCGGCCGCCGCGAGGTGGCGCAGCACGGTCCGTTCGGCGCGCAGCCAGTCCGCGCGGGGAAAGGCCGCCAGGTCGGGTACGCCGGGCGTCAGGTCGATGGTCGCGGTCGCCGCGCGTACCGCGTCGAAGATGTCGCTGCCCGGAGCCGGCGGGAAGAGCGCGGCTGGAGCCGGCGCGGCGGCCGGGGCGGGTGCCGGCGCGGCCGGTGCGGGCGGCGCGGCGACGACCACCGTCCCGGCCCGGCCCCGACCGGTGACGTGCCCATCCTCGGTCAGCCGCTGGTACGCCTCGGTGACCACGCCCCGGGAGACGCCGAGGTCGGCGGCGAGCAACCGGGTGGCGGGCAGGCGGCCCCCGACCGGCACCCGTCCGTCGGCGATGGCCTGGCGCAGCCGGGCGGCCAGCCAGTCGGCGCGCCCGCCGGGCGGTGCGTCGGCGATGGTCAGGTGCAGAAAATCCGACCCGGCCGATATGGACCTCTCGGATGCCCTTGGTTTGGCCCTGCTCACCGGACCATCTTGGCAGCAGAGTGGTGATCAGGCAGCCCCGCCGAACCCACCGGAGGACGACCGTGACAATCCCGTTCCTGGTCACCACGCTGATCGTGGTGGTCACCCCGGGCACCGGGGTGTTCTTCACCCTCTCCGCCGGCCTGTCCCGGGGCGCCCGGGCCGGCGTGCTGGCCGCGTTCGCCTGCACGCTGGGCGTGGTGCCGCACCTGCTGGCGGCGATGACCGGTCTCGCCGCGCTGCTGCAGACGAGCGCGGCGGCGTTCGAGGTGGTCAGGTACCTCGGCGTCGGGTACCTGCTCTACCTGGCCTGGTCGACCGTGCGGGACCGCAGCGCCTTCGCGGCGACCACCGCGACGCCGCCCCGCTCGGCGGCCCGGGTGATCCTCTCCGGGGTGCTGGTCAACCTGCTCAACCCGAAGCCGACGCTGTTCTTCGTCGCGTTCCTGCCGCAGTTCGTGGACACCACCGCGCCGGGCTCGACCCGGTCGATGCTCGCGTGCGGGGCGGTGTTCATGCTGCTGACCTTCGTGGTGTTCAGCGGCTACGGCATTTTCGCGGCCCGGCTGCGCGACCGGGTGCTGACCCGGCCGAGGGTCACCGACTGGCTGCGCCGGTCCGTCGCCGGCACGTTCGTCGCGCTCGGCGTGACGCTCGCTCTCACCGAACGATAGGAGTCCCGTGCAGTTCCAGCATTCCGCGCAGCTCCGCGCGGCGTACCCGGACCTGGTGGCTGGCGTGGTCCTGGCCACCGGCATCACCCCCACGGCGGACGTGGCGCAGCGGACCGCCGCGTACACCGCGGTCGCTCGCGATCGACTGGCCGGAGGCGCCGAGAGCGGGTTCCCGGAGATCCAGGCGTGGCGGCGGGCGTACGCCGCGATGGGGCTGCGACCCACCCGGTACCGGTGCGCCGCGGAGGCGCTGCTGCGTCGGCTCCGGCTGGACGACGAGCTGCCCCGGCTGCACCCGCTGGTGGACCTTTGCAACGCCGTGTCGGCCGCGTACGCGATCCCGGTCGCGGTGCTCGACCTGGACCGGGTCGACGGCGACCTGGTGGTCCGGCCAGCCCACGGCGACGAGGAGTACCTGAGCTTCGCCGGCGAGACCGAGCACCCCGACCCGGGCGAGGTGACCTTCGCGGACGCCGCCGGTCGGGCCCACGCCCGGCGCTGGACGAACCGGCAGAGCGGCTGGTCGGCCGTGCGGGCGGGCACCTCGTCGGTGCTGATCGTCGCCGAGGCGCTGCACTCCGACGCCGAGGCGGACGTGACCCGGCTGGTCGCCGCGCTGGTGGCGGAGCTGACCGAGGGATGGTCGGCACCGACGCGGGCCGCCGTGCTCACCGCCGCCGCACCCCGTTTCGACGTTCCGGCGGCCGGTGGCACGGCCGGTCAGGCGGTGTCGCCCGGGACGAGGTGGCGGTAGCCGGGGATCGTCTCGCCGAACCAGCCGGCGACGCTGGCCAGGCCACGCTCGTTGATCTGCGCGTCGTGGATCGGGTACGCCCGATCGGCGCCCACCTCGCGGGCGAACCGGATCGCCTCGTCGAGGCGCAGCCAGGACCCCTGGGCCGGGACCAGCAGGGTGTGCACCGGCTCGTCCGGCACGTGCAGCGCGTCTCCCGGGTGGTAGAGCCCGTCGCCGATCAGGTAGCCGAGGTTGGGACAGTCGGGCTGGCCCTCGTGGATGGCGGCGTGCCGGCCGCCGTGCGCGCTGACCGCGATGCCGGCCGCGGTGAAGCGCTGCCCGGGGGCGACCCGGGTCACCGGCAGCGGGGCGAGGTCGGGCAGCCGGGCGCCCTCGGGGGCGTACACCGGGACGCCCAGGCCGGCCAGCCGCAGGACGTCCACATGGTCGGTGTGCTCGTGGGTGACCAGCACCGCGTCCGCGCCGACCAGGGCACGCGGCTCGCTCCACGTGCCCGGGTCGACGACCAGCACCCCGCCGTCATGCTCGACGCGGACGCAGGAGTGGGTGAATCGGGTGATCCGCATCCGGCGACCGTACGCCGGTCAGTCATGCTCCCCGTGGCCGCCATGTGCCGGCGGGCGGCCCGGCGCCTGGCCCGGGTCGACCACCACGAACTGGCCCATCATCCCGCTGTCCTCGTGCCAGAGCAGGTGGCAGTGGAACATGTAGGGCAGGTTCGGGTCACTGTGGTCGGTGAACCGCAGCACGATCCGCATCGGCTGGTGCGGTGGCAGGTAGATGGTGTCCTTCCAGCCGCCCATTTCGGGCGGTGGCGCGGCGCCGTCCACCGAGAGCAGTTGGAACTGCACGTCGTGGACGTGGAAGTTGTGCGGGGTGCCGTCGGAGTTGACCACCTCCCAGACCTCGGTGGTGTCCCGGGTGGCGGCGAAGTCGATCCGGTCCATCCGCATCGACCGGCCGTTGATGTCCCGCCCCTGGAACTCCAGCCGCCGGGTGGTGGCTGCGGCGGCGGGGTTCAACCGGTCCACCGGCACCAGCGTGTCCGGCACCGGCGGTGACGGGGTCAGGGTGCCGGCCGCGCGCAGTTGCAGCACGTCGAACCGGTCGGCTCCACCCGCCGAGCGCCGGGCCAGCCCGCCGATGCCCAGATCGGGCGGGGTGCTGCGCAGCGTCACCCGCTCCCCCGGTCGGACGTCCACCACGATCTCGGCCCGCTCCCCCGGGGAGAGCCGCACCCGGGTGAGCCGGGCGGTCCGGGCCAGCAACCCGCCGTCGGTGCCGATCAGCGCGAACGACCGGTCGTCGGAGAGCCCGAAGTCGTAGGTACGCGCGGTGGAGGCGTTGAGCAGTCGCAGCCGGACCCGCTCGGTGCGCACGTCCAGGTAGGGGCCGACGGTGCCGTTGACCAGCACGGTGTCGCCGAGCGCGCCGATGCTGGCGATTGCGTTGCGGCTCTTGGTGAACTGACCGCTGCGGGAGAAGCTGCGGTCCTGCACGATCACCGGCACGTCGTCGACCCCGTAGCTGCGGGGCAGTGGCAGCGCCGCCTCCCGGTCGTCGTCGAGGATGAACATGCCGGCCAGGCCCCGGTAGACCTGCTCCTCGGTGGCGCCGTGCGGGTGCGGGTGGTACCAGAGGGTGGCCGCCGGCTGGTCCACCCGCCAGGTCGGCGACCAGGTGGCGCCGGGGCGGACCAGTTGGTGCGGGCCACCGTCCATCCGGGCCGGCAGATGCATGCCGTGCCAGTGCACGTTGGTCTCCTCGCCCAGCTTGTTGACCACGTTCACCCGCACCTGCTCCCCACGCTTGGCGCGCAGTGTCGGGCCGAGGAAGTCGCCGTCGAAGCCGGCGGTGCGGGTCAGCCGCCCATCGCCACGGAAGTCCCGCCGGCCGTCGCGGGCGAGCAGGTCGAAGACCCGCCGCCCCTGGTCGTCGAGCCGGGACTGCGCCAGCGGGGGTACGGCCAGCGGGCGGACGAAGTCCACCTCGCCGACGGTGTCGGTGGTGCGGACCAGCGTCCAGGTGACCACGGCGACGCCGCCGCCGCAGAGCACCAGCACGCCGGCGAGCACGCCGATGAGCACCCGGACCAGGGGTCGTCGTCGGGTTGACACGGATCCACCTCCAGAAGGTTGGCTACATGTAGCCTCTCTTCTTATGGACCCGACGGCCAGCCGGACGGGCCTCTTTCCGGGACCGGTCCGGGTTGTCCCCGAGGCGAATTCAGGCGGCGGGTCGGGTGCCGCGCCGCGGGCGGGCATGATCGGGGCATGCAGCGCTCGACGCAACGGGGGCACCGGAGCGTGCCGCACACCGCCGACGTGCGGATCGAGGCGTGGGCGCCGGACCGCGAGGGGTGCCTGGCCGAAGCCGTCACCGCGCTGGTCGAGACGTTCGCCGACACCGCCGGCGCCCGGCCGCAGACCGACACCGAGTTCCGGCTGCCGCCCGGCGACGACGAGGACCTGCTGGTCGGCCTCCTGGACGAGGTGATCTTCCGGCTGGACACCGAGGGCACCCTGCCGCTGGACTGCGACGTGCGACCAGCCGAGGACGGCGGCCTGGGGGTGCGCTGGCACTCGACCGGCACCGACGCGGTGGAGCTGGTCGGCGCGGTGCCGAAGGCGGTGTCGCTGCACGCGCTGAGTGTCGGCCCGGACGCCGCTGGCTGGGCCTGCGCGGTGACCCTGGACGTCTGAGCGCCGACGATCGGCGGTCCCGGGTCCCGCCCCGCGCGGTCAGCCCTTGACCACGCCGAGCGGCGTGAGCCGGGCGACCAGCCGGCACAACCCGGCCCCCCGGGAAGCCTCGACCACCGCCGAGACGTCCTTGTACGCCTCCGGCATCTCCTCGGCCAACCCCTTCCTGGACGCGCCGCGTACGGCCACGCCCCGCCCCTCCAGGTCACGCCGCACGTCCTGCCCCCGGGCGGCCCGGGTGGCCTCCCCCCGGCTGCGGACACGGCCGGCGCCGTGACAGGTGGACGCGAAGGCCGGATTGCCGGCGACGCCGGTCAGCACGTACGACGAGGTGCCCATCGAGCCGGGGATGAGCACCGGCTGCCCGGCGTCGCGCAGGTCGCCCGGGAGATCCGGGTGCCCGGGCGGCAGCGCGCGGGTCGCGCCCTTGCGGTGCACGCAGAGCCGCCGGGTACCGCCGTCCCGCTCGTGTTCCTCGATCTTGGCGAGGTTGTGCGACACGTCGTAGACCAGATCCAGGCCGGTCCCGGCGACCCGGGCGAAGACCCGGCGGGCCGCCTCGGCGAGGAGCTGCCGGTTGGCCCGGGCGTAGTTCGCCGCAGCGGCCATCGCACCCAGGTAGGCCCGCCCCTCCGGCGATTCGACCGGCGCGCAGGCCAACTGCCGGTCCGGCACCTCGATGCCGTGCCGGGGCATCACCCGTTCCATGATCCGCACATGGTCGGTGCAGATCTGGTGGCCCAGCCCCCGGGATCCAGAGTGGATCATCACGCAGACCTGCCCGAGCCGCAGCCCGAACGCCGCCGCGACCGGCTCGTCGTACACCTCCTCGACGACCTGCACCTCCAGGAAGTGGTTGCCGGAGCCGAGGCTGCCCACCTGGCCCTGCCCACGCTGCACGGCCCGGTCGCTGACCTGCTCCGGATCTGCGTCGGACACCACACCGCCGTCCTCGCAGCGGGCCAGGTCCCGGGGCACCCCGTGCCCCTGCTCGACCGCGTACCGGGAGCCGCCGCGCAGCACCGTGTCCAGCTCGGCCCGATCGGCGAGCTGCCAGACCGCGCCCCGACCCATGCCGCGCGGGACCGCCGGGTCCAGACCGTCCATCAGCGGGTCGAGCACCCGGGAAAGCTCCGCCCGGTCCAGCTCGGCGGTGAGCAGTCGTACCCCGCAGGAGATGTCGAAGCCCACCCCGCCGGGCGAGACCACCCCGCCGTCGGCGACGTCGGTGGCGGCGACGCCACCGATCGGGAAGCCGTAACCCCAGTGCACGTCGGGCATGGCGTACGACGCGTCGACGATGCCGGGCAGCGTGGCCACGTTCGCCACCTGGTCCAGCGCGCGGTCCGTGCCGACCTCGGGCAGCAGCTCCGGCACGGCGAAGACCACCCCGGGCACCCGCATCGGTGCCGCCCGGTCGATCCGGAACCGGTACGGCGACTCCTGGACCAGTTCCATGCCCGGCGGCTACCCACCGGGTCCACTCGTACACCCGGTTGGGCCGGTCCGGTCGGGGTAGTGCGGGAGGATGCCCCAGCGATACCAGAACTACCCGAGGGCCGCCGTCGTCACCGGTGCGGACTCCGGCATCGGCAAGGCCTGCGCGGTCGCCCTGGCCGAGGCCGGCTTCGAGATCGGCATCACCTGGTACGGCGACCCCGACGGCGCCGATCGCACCGCCACCGAGGTCCGCGCCACCGGGCGGCGCTGCGAGGTCAGCGAGGTGGACCTGACCCGGCTGCCGGAGGCCGCGGCGGTGGTGGACGAGTTGGCCGACCGGCTCGGTGGCATCGGGGTGCTGGTCAACAACGCCGGCACCGGCGCCTCGACGCCGTTCGTCGACACCGGGTGGGAGCAGTGGCGGGAGGTGCTGGCCGTCGACCTGGACGCGCCGTTCCTGTGCGCGCAGCGAGCCGCGCGGCGGATGCGGGCCGCCGGTGCCGGCGGGCGGATCATCAACATCACCAGCGTGCACGAGCACGCGCCCCGGGTCGGCTCGGCCGCGTACTGCGCGGCGAAGGGCGGGCTGGGGCTGCTCACCAGAGTGATGGCGCAGGAGTTGGCCGCCGACGGCATCACCGTCAACGCGGTCGCCCCCGGCGAGATCGCCACGCCGATGACCGGTCAGGAGGACGTCGACCCGTACACCCAGGAGCGGCCCGGCGTACCGGTGGGACGGCCGGGCGACGCCCGGGAGGTCGCCGCCGTGGTGGCGCTGCTCGCCTCCCCCGCCGCCAGCTACGTCACCGGGGCGTCCTGGCCGGTCGACGGCGGCATGCTGCTGATGGGCCCGCAGGCCGCCGCGTTGACCACCGACGACTGGCGGTCGGTCTGAGCGCTGCAGTTCACGGCGGACCTGCTCCGTGGATGAAACCGGCGGTCGCGAACGGGACAGCGCCCGGCAAAGCGGGCACGTATCCTCCGCATTCCGGTGATCAGCGGGCGGCCACGTGGGGCCGGCCGACGACGGAGGGGGACCGGATGCCCGAGTGGGCTGGTCGGGGCGGCCGGCAACGACGCGCCTTCGGCGTCGGTGGGACGCTGCTCGGGGTCGCCGCCCTGATGCTCCTGGCTGCCTGGCGCAGCACCGGCTTCCTCAGCGACCTGTTGCTCAACCTCGGCGCCAGCGTGGTGCTCGCGGCCATCTCGTACGTCATCTTCGACCCACTGTTCGAGGAGGCCCGCAAGGCGCGGGTGCAGGAGCACCTGAGCTTCGACCAGCAGGCGTTCGTGACCCGGCTGCAGCGCGCCGGCCGCCGGGTGCGGATCCTCGACACCTGGACGATCCTGCTGGAGCAGCGGCATCGCGAGGAGACACTGGCAGCGGTACGCGCGGCACTCACCAACGGCTCGCAGGTGCAGTTGCTCCTGCTCGACCCGGACTGCACCGCCGCCCAGCAGCGCTCTGAGGAGCTGGAACGGCAGCGGGTGAACGTGCCGCGGCAGATTCGCACCAACCTGCGCCACCTGGCCGCCTTCTCCGACGCCCTCGACCCCCGGCTGCGACACCGGTTGCAGGTCCGGCTCTACGACGCCTCCCCGTCGATCCAGCTCTACCAGTGGGACGGCCGGGCGCTGATCTCGTTCTTCCCGATCGGGAAGCTGTCGTTCAACGTGCCCCAACTTGAGGTGGACATGGACAGCCCGTGGGGTGGGTTCGTGCACGCCCGGTTCGAGGAGCTGTGGGAGCACGAGCAGGCGACCGTGAACCTGGAACAGTACTGGTCGGTGACCGTCACGCTGCGCCACGACGACTCCGACGTGGTCGAGGTGCAGGTGCCCTACGTGACGGTCGACGGCCAGCACTACATCGACTGCCGCGCGTTCCGCCTGACCCGGCCGCTGACCGTGCGGGCCGTGCTGCCACCCCGGGCACCCGGGGCCGCGCCGACGGTGTTCGCGCTGGCCGAGCTGGCCGACGGAGACCGTACGCCGGCGGCCACCGTGGCCCGGACCTTCGACCAGAAGTACGGGCCCGGCGACGGGGAGCGGGCGGTACGCCGGCTGGTGTCGCAGCCGTCGGGCGGCGGCCCCCGTACCCCGGCACCCCGCTCGACTGCGGCCGGCGACCCACACGGACGGTGACCCCCGACCCTGTCGGTCGCGGGGGTACGCGGGACAATGGTGGCCACGGCTCACCGCCGTGCCGATCGCCAGGAGGACCGTCCGCGTGTCGCACAGCCCCGCTCCCCCGCCCGGGCCGGCGCAGCTGAGCGCCGACTGTGAGCGCTGCTTCGGGTTGTGCTGCGTGGTGCCCGCCTTCGCCGTGTCGGCGGATTTCGCCATCGACAAGCCGGCCGGGCAGGCCTGCCCGAACCTGCGCCCGGACCACCGCTGCGGCATCCACACCGAGCTGCGGGATCGAGGGTTCCCGGGCTGCACGGTCTTCGACTGCTTCGGCGCCGGCCAGCAGGTCGCCCAGGTGACCTTCGGTGGGCGGGACTGGCGGGACGCGCCCGAGACGCTGCCGGCGATGGCTGCGGCGTTCACCGTGCTTCGTCCGCTGCACGAGCTGCTCTGGTACCTCACCGAGGCGTTGGCGCTGCGCCCACCGGCCGAGCTGCGCGCCGAGTTGGACCGCGCCCGCGCCGAGACGGCGGCGCTCACCGGTGGCGACCCGGCGCAGTTGCGCGCCGTGGACGTGGCGGCGCACCGGAAGCGGGTCAACCCGCTGCTGTCCCGGGCCGGCGACGCGGCCCGCGCCCGAGGCGGCGTGGCCGGCCCGGACCGCCGGGGCGCCCAGTTGCTCGGGGCGGACCTGCGCGGGGTCGACCTGCGCCGGGCCAACCTGCGCGGGGCGCTGTTGATCGGCGCCGACCTACGCGGGGTCGACCTGGGGCTGGCCGACGTCACCGGCGCCGACCTGCGCGGGGCGGATCTACGCGGCGCGGACCTGCGGGCCACTCTCTTCCTGCACCAGGCCCAGCTGGACGCGGCGCGGGGTGACGCGCGCACCGCGCTGCCGGCGACGCTCACCCGGCCGGCGCACTGGTCGGCGCTGGCGCTCACCCCGGTCCGCCGGCCATCCCGGGCCGCGGCCCCCGCCCGGCGCGGCCGGCGCCGCTAACGATCGGTACGCGTCGCGCCCGGGGGTACGCCTCAGTCGCCGCTCCGCTCGCGGAAGCCGGCGTCGACCGGGCACTGCGGGCATCGGGTGCGGTCGCAGAGTCGGCAGAGGTGAGCCAGGCTGCGGGCGTCGGTCACCTCGTCGTGCATCAGTGCACGGGCGATGTCGGCGAGTTGGTGGCGTTGTCCGGCGGGCAAGGGGGCGAGCAGCGCGTTCAGCGCCTGGTCCCGGGCCTGCAGGACGCGGTCGGCCGCCCTCGCACCCTCCGGTGTGAGGTGCAGCGCCCGGCTGCGCGCGTCGGCGCCGGCCCGCCGCTCCACCCAACCCTGCTCACGCAGTCGCCGGACCAGGTGCGCAGCACCGGGCTGGCTGAGCCCCAGTACCTGACCCAGCCACTCGGCGGTCGCACCCGGCTGGTCCTTGAGGACGACGAGCGCTTCCGCGAGCGCGCCTCCGGCCCCGACCGACGAACTGACCGACGCGCGCATTCGGGAGCCGACGAGCAGGGCGAGTGCGCCGAGCAGGTTGGCCGAGCCATCCTCGGCTAGATTCATAAGTCATGAATTTACCCCGGCGGGCGTCGCTGCTCATCGTGTTGATGACCGTGGCGCAGCTACCGGTCGCGATGCGGCAACTGCTTGTCGTGCTGCTCGGTCACGAGAACACCGGCAGCTTCGCCACCGCCGGTGTGGCCAGCGCCGGCTGCGGCATCGGGCTGGCGGTCACCGCGCCGCTGGTCGGCCGGCTGCTGGGCCGGCTCGGCAACCGGCCGGTGCTGCTGACCACCGGTGCCGTCCACCTGGTCACCCTGCTCGGGTTGGCGGTGGCCACGAACCCGGTGGCGTTCGTGGCGCTGGCCACCGCTGCCGGGCTGAGCACGCCGCCGGTCCTCGGCAGCGGGCGCGCGCAGCTCGCCCGGATGGTCCCCTCCCCCGCGCTGAGCCGTGCGTACGCCGTCAACGCGGTCGGGCAGGAGGTGCTCTACGTGGGCGGCCCGCTTGCGGTGACGCTGAGCCTGCTGGTCAGCGGTCCGGCAGGGGCGCTGCTGACCTTCGCCGCGATCGGCACCGCCGGGCTGGTCGGCACCGCCGCCGTGGTGGCCTACCGCACCGTCGACGACCGGTCCGCCGAAAGCCGTCCCACGACCTCCGGCCGGGCAACCCGTCGCACCATGCTGAGCACGCACGTCGGCTACATGGCCGCCATCGGTGGCATGTGGGTGCTGGTCCCCGCCTTCGCCACCACGGTTGGGCACCCGGACCAGGCCGGACTGCTGGTCACCGTCTGGTCGGTGGGCAGCCTGGCCGGCGGCCTGCTGCTGGCCCGCAGGGGTCGACCCGGCAGCCCCGGCGGCGCGTACCTGACGCTGGTGGGCACGTTGGCCGTGACCTCGCTGGCGCTGCTGCTACCCCGGACCGTGCCGCAGATGGCAGTCGCGCTGGCGGTCTTCGGGCTGGCGCTGGCACCCTTCCTCGCCGTCACCGACGAACTCCTGGCCCGGTCCACCCCGGCACCCCAGCTCGCCGAGGCGTACGGCTGGTTGCAGACGGCCGGGCAAATCGGTCTCGCCGTCGGCTCAGCCACCAGCGGGGCGATCACCGACCACTTCGGCAACACCCCTGGCTTCCTGGTGGTGTCCGCAGCGCTGGTGCTCGCCTCGGCCATCGCGCTCACCCGCCGACGGACCCTGCGCCTGCCGGAAGCGCCGCCGGAAGCCACCGCGGCCACGGAACCGGTGGCTGCGGCGGGGCGAGGTTTCGCCCGCGACGACGCCGGGTAGCCACCGCCGACGCGGAACGGCACCGACGGGGGGCACGGCGTGGGCTACCGAAAGCGTGACGGTGAGCTGCCGGCGGACCCGGCACATGCCGAGGACGAGGCCGGCCAGGTGCCGTTGGTGCAGGTCGAGGCGGACACCAAGGTCCCGCCGCCGGACGACACCGACGTGCCACCGGACATCGTCACCGAGGACAACAACTCGGGCATGACCGGCGGCTCCTCCGGCAGCAGCGGCGGCGGGTCGAGCATGCCCGGACATCCGGACGCGACCCGCTGAGGCGGTCTCGGCGCGGGATCAGCGACTGGCCAGCGCGGCCGCGCGCGCCTCGGTCATACCCTTGTTGGCCAGCCCGTCGGCCCGCTCGTTCTCCGGGTGCCCGTTGTGCCCCTTGACCCACAGCCAGGTGACCTGGTGCCGCTCGCAGGCCGCCTCCAGGCGCTGCCACAGGTCGGCGTTCTTCACCGGCTGCTTCGCGGCGGTCAGCCAGCCGTTGCGCTTCCAGGACGCCAGCCAGCTGGTGATGCCGTTGCGGACGTACGTGCTGTCGGTGTGCAGCTCCACAACGACCGGCCGGTTCAGGCTTTCCAGCGCCTGGATGGCCGCCATCAGCTCCATCCGGTTGTTGGTGGTCGGGGTGGCCTCGCCGCCGCACAGCTCCCGCTCATGGTCGCCGTAGCGCAGCAGCGCGCCCCAGCCGCCCGGCCCGGGGTTGCCGCTGCACGCCCCGTCGGTCCAGATCTGCACGCCCCTGCCGGCCACCGCGTCCACCATGCCCGGCAACCTACCGGGCGGCGACGCCGTACCCCGCGCTCGGGTGACCGCCGCGCCGGCCTGGGACCGCTGATTCCCGGTGGGTCAGCCGGGCAGGGGGCCGGCGTCCGGTACGGCGCCGGACGGCGGGGTGCCGACGACGGCGGCCGGGATGCTCGGCGCGGGTCGGGTCGGGCGCAGCCGGTCGCGGACCCGGTGCGCCGCGTCGCCGGCGGTGGCGGCGATCATCGGCAGTAGCCGCGTGGAGTTCATGATCGCGATCTCCTCGGCAGGGCTGGTGACGCCGTCGAGGAAGCGCAGCACCCGCTCGGCCGGGTTGCGGTCGAAGAGCCGGTCGAAGAACTCGGGACCACCGACCCCGCCCCGGTCGAGCGCGCGCAGCGCGACCGAGTCCATCCAGCGGTGCCGGCGCGGGTAGGCCGGCGCGGGCACCGGCGGCCGGCCGGCGGCGAGGGCGCGGGCCACCTGGTCGGCCTGGCGGTACATGGCGGAGAAGGTGAAGCCGGTGGACGGGCGGGTCGCGCCGCCGGCCGTGCCGAGGCGGACGACCCGGGTCGAGGGTCGGGCCGGGAACGGCGCGTCGGTCATCGGGATCACCCCGTTCTCCACCTCGCGCACCCGCAGCCGGGCGGGGTCCAGCCCGAGCAGGTCGCGGTAGCTGGCCAGCGCCGCGTCGTATCCGGCGTCGGTGAGCAGGCCCGGCGAGAACTCGGTGTACTCGACCAGGGCGTAGCGGTCGCTCACCGGCAACACGTAGCCGAAGGAGACGCCCCGGGCCGGCTGCGGGGTGCGGAAGTCCATCAGCACCGCCCGCGCCGGATCGAACGTCGGCCGGTCCGCCTCCAGCCACCACCCCCGGAAGTGCTGCAACCAGGTGGTCCGCCCGGGTCGTGCCGGTGGGCGGGGGCGGGAGTCCAACACCCAACCGGCGCGCACCGTGGGCCCACCGCCGGTGCGCACCACCACCTGGGCGCCGTCGTCGGCCACGCTCTCGGCGGGGGCGACGATCCGGGTCGCGCCGAGCCGGCGCTCGGCCTCGGCCGCCCGGTCGTAGACCGGGCCGGAGCGGAGCATGGCGTACCGCAGCGGGGTCAGGTCCAGCACCCGACGCCGCGTCGGCGTGGCCACCTCGACCTGCTGCCAGCTCGCGCTGAGCAGCGGGTCCAGGTCGCTGTCCGGATGGCCCCAGAACGCCCAGGTGCGGTCCTGGCCGCGTCGGCGCACCGGGTCGACGACTGCGATCCGCAGGTCGCGGACGCCGTGCCGGTCCAGCGCGGCGAGCAGCAGCGACGCGGCGCCGCCGCCGCCGAGCAGCGCGAGGTCGACGTCGAGCGGCGCGGATTCGGTCACCGCATCACGCTGCCACACCACCCGCCGGTTTCACGCGCCACCACCCGACGCGACGCGTGGTCAGGCCGCCCGGGCGGGCTCGGGGGCGGTCGGGGGCGGATCGGCGTAGGCGCGGGCCACCGCCGCGCGGTTGAAGACCCGCCAGGTGGCGGCGGAGACGCCGATCGCCACCACGAGCCCGACCCAGTACGGCGCGGTGATGCCGAACCGGGCGGCGAGCAGGCCGCCGAGCAGCGCGCCCACGCAGTTGCCACCGGCCGCCACGAAGAGCGTGGTGCTCGCCACCCGACCCTGCAACTCCGGTGGGGTGAGCCGTTGGCGCAACGAGTTCGCCACGATGTTCCACAGTGCGCTGTGCACGCCGAAGGCGAAGAGCGCGAACCCGACCACGATCGTGCTGCGCGACGCGGCCAGCGCCAGGTGCAGCCCCGCCTCGATCACCAGACCGATCCGGATCGTCCAGGTGGCGCTGGTCCAGGCGATGAGCCGGTCGCCGAGGAGCGCGCCGAGCACCCCGCCGCAGGCCATGCAGGTGAACAGCAGCCCGTAGCCGACCGACCCGAGCCGCAGCCGCTCGTCGGCGAGCAGCACCAGCACCGCCAGCGCGGCGGTCAGGGTCACGTTGAGCAGGCCGATCAGTACGGCCATCGTCCGCAGCAAGCGCTGGTGGGCCAGCCAGCGCAGCCCTTCCACGATCTCCCGGCGCATCGAACGGGTCCGCCGGGTGTTCGCGTCGGTGGCGGCGGCCCGGAAGTCGCCCCCGATCAGCGCCACCAGGATCGCGCTGAGGGCGTACGTGACGGCGTTGACCAGGAACGGGCTGCCCGCAGAGACGGCGAACAGGAAACCACCCAGCGGTCCGGCGAGCATGCCGTGCATCAGGGTGGTGCCGCCGCCGAGCCAGCCGTTGGCGCGCTCCAGCCGGTGCCGGGGCACCACGGTCGGCAGCATGGCCTGGCTGGCCGAACGGAACACGATCTCACCGGTGTTGACCACGAACAGCACCACGTACAGCAGCGCCACCCCGGCCCGGTCGGTCATTATCGCCACGGCCAGCACGGCCAGCGCCACCACCCGGACCAGGTCGATGATGATCATCAGGCGGCGCCGGTCCATCCGGTCCACCAGCACGCCGCCGGGCAGGGCGAAGAGCAACCAGGGCAGCCAGGCCACCGCGGATGCCGCGGCCACCACGAGCGGGTCGTCGGTACGCGACGCGACGAACAGCGGCGCGGCGACGGTGGCCAGGCCGCTGCCCAGGGCGGAGAGCGTGCTCGCCGCCCAGAGCCGCGCGAACCGTGTCCCCAGTCCGGCAACCCTGTCCTGTGTCACGGCCACGGAACCTACCAGCGGCTCTCCCGTTCTCCTCCCCGATTTGTCCGTCGGCAGAACGGCGGCTGACGCGCAACGCCGCTGGCCGGGTGGGGGCAATCCCGTCGGCGCCGGCAATACCTCGCCATCGACCCAGCCGTGACAGCCCGGCCGGACGGACATCGACCGGGTCACCGGTGCCGGTCGGCCCGTCGAGGCGTTTCCGCAGCTCTCCCCGTCTTCGGGTGGACACGTGACGGCAACGAGGATTTCTCATTTTCACCGGATCGAGGACCCAACGCACCTAGTGTTGGTCACACCGGTGCTAGTCACGGAGATGGCCACCCGAACGACGTCCCACGCAGTCAGCGGACGAAATGTGAGGGAAGACGCGTATGAAGGTCTCAACAGCACTCTGTTCGGCGGCGCTCGGCGTAGGCCTCGGCACGCTCCTGCTGCCGGGCGCCGCACTGGCCGACACCACGGTGTCACCAGCCACCACGCCGGTCGGCGGGACCGTCGTGCTCACCGCGACGACCTGCAACCCGAAGTCGGGTGACGCCCTCTTCCGTGTCACCGGCCCCAACCGCGACCAGAACGTCCGGTCGACCACGGCCGCGGCCGGTGGCGGGCTGAGCGCCGAACTCTTCACCGCCGGCTTCACCCTGGGCACGTACACGGTGGCGGCCACCTGCGGCGACGGCAGCTCAGCCGGCAGCGCCACGTTCACCGTCACCCCGATCGGCGGTGCCCCGGCCGGCTCCGGCGGAGACAGCCGCGACAACGGCACTCTCGCCGCCGGTGGCACGCTGCTCGGCACCGCCGTCGCGGGCGCGGTCATCCTGCTTCGCCGACGCCGTCCGGTGTCCGCCGTCGCCTGACCGGCGACCCGCTCCATCCCTGAGGACGGGTGCCCGTGCCGGTGACACCGGCGCGGGCACCCCGACGATCCCGTCCGGAGGTGCGCACGGTGTGGAGGCGGCGGACCCTTCCGGCGGTGGTCGCGCTGCTCGGCGTGACCGGGCTGGGGCTGATCACCGTCGGCCTCACCGCCGACCCGGCACGACCACCACGACCACCGGCC
The DNA here is from genome assembly GCF_042897975.1 of Micromonospora sp. NPDC000668. Classification (NCBI taxonomy): domain Bacteria; kingdom Bacillati; phylum Actinomycetota; class Actinomycetes; order Micromonosporales; family Micromonosporaceae; genus Micromonospora; species Micromonospora sp. NPDC000668. The sequence goes on along the minus strand of NZ_JBIAYP010000006.1, from coordinate 76,875 downwards.
GACGCGCCGACGCGCACCCACCCCGCACCGGACCTGGCGCCACTGCCCCGCGCCGCGCCGGTCCGGGTGCAGATCCCGGCCATCGACGTACGCGCCGAGGTCGTCCCGGTCGGCGCGGACGCCGCCGGGGTGCTGGAGGTGCCACCACTGGACCGGCCCACCGTCGCCGGCTGGTACCGACACGGGGTCAGCCCCGGTGAGACCGGCAACGCCGTCCTGGTCGGGCACGTCGACTCCCCGGCCGGTCCGGCGGTCTTCTTCGACCTCGGTCGGCTACGCGCCGGCCAGCAGATCCAGGTCACCCGCGCCGACGCCCGGGTGACCACGTTCACTGTGGACGACGTCCGCGCGTACCCCAAGGACCGCTTCCCCAGCGGCCTGGTCTACGGTCCGGCGGACACCGCCGGGCTGCGACTGATCACCTGCGGCGGCCGGTTCGACGCCGGGACCGGCAACTACGTGGACAACGTCGTCGTCTTCGCCACCCGCACGGCCTGAGACCGCCGGCCCGCCTGTCGGGAGCCGGACCCCGCTCGGCAGAATGCGGTGGCACCATCCCCTCCGGGCACCTCGATCGGGGCGGTGCGCCGGCGGCGGGGAGGCACGCGGTGGATCAGCGACCGGTACGAGACCGAGCCGGCCTTGGCGTACGCGCTCTGGCCCGTCGACTGCTCGGTCGGGTCGAGACCGGCTCCCCCACGGCACGCCGGTCCAACCCGGACGCCGTGGTCGACTGCGCGGTCTACGTCAACGGCCGGCGCGAACCCGGCCGTCCGCACTACGCCGACGCGTACGCCCGCGCCCGACACGGCCGCGACGCCTTCGTCTGGCTGGGGCTGCACGAGCCGGGCCCGGCGGTGCTCGCCGCGGTGGGCCGGATCTTCGGCCTCGACGAACTGACCGTCGAGCAGGCGCTCGCCGACGGGCACCGGCCCACCGTGCAGCGGCACGGGCCGGTCACCCTGCTGGTGCTCCGCACCGCCGGGTACGTGGAGCACGCCGAGCTGACCGACACCTCCGAGGTGATCGACACCGGGGACGTGATGGTGCTGCTCGGTGACCGGTTCGCCCTCACCGTGCGGCACGGCGCCGCCGGGGCGCTGCGCAGCGTCCGCGCCGACATCGAGCGCCGCCCCGCGCTGCTGGCCGCGGGGCCGTGGGCGGTGGCGTACGCGGTCTGCGCCCGGATGGTCGACTCCTACCTCGAAGTGGCCGGGCACGTGGAGCGGGACCTGGAACGGGTCGAGGAGTCGGTGTTCGCCCGCGACCGCTCCGTCGACATCCAGCACATCTACCAGCTCAAGCGGGAGGTGGTGGAGTTCAAGCGGGCGGTGCTGCCGTTGCAGGCGCCGATGCGCACGCTGCTCGACCCGGGCAACGACGGGCCGCCGCGCGCCCTGCACCGCTGGTTCGTCGACGTGGACGGCCGGCTGAGCCGGGCGGTGGATCGGGTGGCCGCGTACGACGACCTGCTCACCTCGATCGTCCAGTCCCGACTGGCGCAGCTCGCCGTGGAGCAGAACAACGACATGCGCAAGATCGCCGCGTGGGCGGCCATCGCGGCCGCCCAGACCGGCATCGCCGGCGTTTACGGCATGAACTTCTCGCACATGCCGGAGCTGACCTGGCGCTACGGCTACGCCGGCGCACTCGCCCTGATGGCGTTGGCCGCCCTCGGCCTGTACCGCCTGTTCCGCCGCTCCGGCTGGCTCTGACCCGCCGGGGGCGCGGGGCGGGTCAGTGGGGCTGGGAGAGGAGGAAGCTGCGGATCCGGTCGCGGGGACTGTCGGTCAGTTCGGGGCCGTGGGTGAAGGCGGCGATGTCGTAATCCAGCTCGCCGAGGACGTGCGCGGTCTGCTGGGTCAGCCGGAAGTCGTTGCACAGCCACTTCACCGGCCAGCGGACCCCGAGCACGTTGAACAGCGCGTCCCCGGTTATCAGCAGCCGGGTCGGCTCGTGCAGCAGCGACACGTGCCCCGGGGAGTGCCCGGGAGTGTGCACCACCCGCAGTCCGCCGCCGACGTCGATCAGATCGCCGTCGACCAGCGGCTGCGCCACCTCGACGGCGGGGAACCGGCCCCCGTCGACCCGGGCGAAGAACCGGCCGCCGGTCACCGCCGGGTCGTTGACCGGTTTGCGGCCCGCCTCGGCGTACGGTACGTCGGCCGCGTGCGCGGCGACCGGGGCACCGGTGCGGCGGGCGAACTCCGCCGCCCCGCCTGCGTGATCGGGATGCGCGTGGGTCAGCACAATCCGGGTGACGTCCGCCGGCACCTTGCCGATCGCCGCCAGCCCGCGCACGATCCGGGCGGGCGCCCGGGTCAGCCCGCAGTCGATCAGCGTGACGCTGCCGTCGTCGTTCACGAAGGCGTACGAGTTGACAGCCGCGCGGCCCAGGGTGGGGATGCGCCAGACGTTCGGGGCGAGCGGCACGGCCGGAGATCGCGACATGTCGCGAGTCTAGGATCGACCGTCAACCATCCCTGCCCCAGCGGTACACCGGTGCGGGGCGGGCGGCTAACGTCGCCCGGGTGATGTGGCAGCGGTACGTGGCGATCGGCGACAGCACCACCGAAGGGCTCGACGATCCGGACGGCGCCGGCGGCTACCGGGGCTGGGCCGATCGGTTCGCCCTGGCGGTGGCCCGCGCGCAGGGCGGCCTGGAGTACGCGAACCTGGCCATCCGTGGCCGGACCACCGCCCGGATCCGCGCCGAGCAGCTCCAGCCCGCCCTCGACCTGGCCCCCGACCTGGCCACCGTGGTCGCCGGCATGAACGACGTGCTGCGCCCCTCCTTCGACGCGGAGCAGGTCGCCGAGCACGTCGCGGAGATGCAGCGGGCGCTGGTGGGGCAGGGCGCCACCGTGCTGACCTTCACCATGCCGGACCCGGCACCGGTGATGCCGCTGGCCCGGCCGCTGCGGGGCCGGATGCTGGCGCTCAACGCGGCACTGCGGGTGGTCACCACGCAGACCGGTGCCACCCTGCTCGACCTGGGCGCGCACCCGGTCTCCTCCGATCCCCGGCTGTGGAGCGACGACCGGCTGCACGCCAACAGCGCCGGGCACGCGCGGATCGCCGCCGCGCTGGCGTACACGGCGGGTCTGCCCGGGTTCGACGACTCCTGGACGCAGCCGTTGCCGCCGGTGTCCCGGCGGCGCCGCGGTGAGGTGCTCGGCGCCGAGCTGGCCTGGACCCGCCGGCACCTGCTGCCCTGGCTGGTTCGGCACCTCCGCGGACGGTCGTCCGGCGACGACCGGGTCGCAAAGCGGCCGGTGCCGCTGCCCGTGCCGCTGGAGTAGCGACGGTCGGCGTCCGGGGCCGGTTGGCGGTGCGGCAGGATGGCGGCGTGGGTAAGGGTGCGGGGCGTCGGCGGGCCGACGCGACGACTGGGCGGGCCTGCCCGTGCGGCTCCGGCCGGGTGTACGCCGACTGCTGTGCCGAGGTGCACGGCGGCGTGGCGCACGCGCCGACCGCCGAGGCGCTGATGCGCTCCCGGTTCAGCGCCTTCGCCCTCGGCGACGCCGACTACCTGCTGCGTAGCTGGCACTCCTCGACCCGCCCGGCGCGGCTGGAGCTGGAGCCCGGGCAGCGGTGGACCCGGCTGGAGATCGTCGAGACCGAACGGGGTGGCCTGCTCGACACCGCCGGCACCGTGACGTTCCACGCGCACTACCGGGACGCGGGTCGGCCGGGCACGCTGACCGAACGCAGCCGGTTCGTCCGCGAGGACGGCCGGTGGGTCTACCTCGACGGCGAACAGCCCTGACGGCTGCGCCGACGACCGGTTCGCGCGTAGGATGACGTCGGCGTAGTCCTGCGCCGCACCTCCCTCCCGGCGCTCACGCCGCCGGCCATGCGGAGGCAAAGGGGGCCTGAGCCCTCGGGACGTGGTGCCACATGCCCCACTCCGGCGGGGTCGACGGGAGCGTGGGTCCCGGTGACCGTGCCGTTGACCGGGAGCATGTGATGACCAACCAGAGATCGTTCAAGACCCGGGTCCGAGCCCGGATGGAGAAGACCGGCGAGAGCTACACCACCGCCCGCCGGCACCTGATCAATCGGACCGCCGCACCCACCGTCGCGCCGGCACCGGACGTGTCGCCGTCTCCGGCACCCGCCGCGGCGCAGACCGAGCGGATCGCCGACGACCTGATCCACGCGCGGACCGGCCGCGGCTGGGCGGAGTGGTTCGCCCTGCTCGACGCCGCGGGCGCCACCGAGCGGACGCACACCGAGATCGCCCGCCAACTGGTCGTCGAGCACGAGGTACCGGGCTGGTGGGCACAGAGCATCACCGTCGGGTACGAGCAGGAACGCGGCCTGCGCGCGCCCGGTCAGCAACGCGGGGGTGGCTTCTCGGCCAGCGCCAGCCGGACGGTGGCGGTGCCGGTACTGCGGCTGTTCGGGGCGTTCGCCGACGAGACGGCACGCGCCCGTTGGCTGCCCGACGTCGAGGTGCGCCTCCGTACCGCCACCGCGCCCCGCAGCTTCCGGGCCGACTGGGCCGGTGGTCCCACCCGGATCGTGGTCGGCTTCGAGGCGGTCGGCGAGTCGAAGGCCCGGGTCAGCGTCTCGCACGAGAAGCTGACGGGGGCCGAGCAGGCCGCGGAGCTGAAGGTGTACTGGCGGGAGCGGCTCGCCGCGTTGAAGGTACTGCTGGAGTCGGACGGAGACCACCGATGACCATGACGTTCATCAACCTGCCGGTGCGCGACCTGACCACCGCCGCCGAGTTCTACCGGGCGATCGGCTTCACCAGCGACCAGGCCAACCTGGACGGGGGCAACGTGCAGATCACCGTCTCCGACAGCACCCGGCTGATGCTGCACCTCCGCTCAGCCTTCGAGGGGTACACCGGGGTCGCCGCCACGGAGACGGCGACCAGCCGGGAGGTCATCGTGGGGCTGTCGGCGCATAGCCGGGAACGGGTCGACGAACTGGTCGACCGGGCGGTGGTGGCCGGCGGGGAGTCGGTCGGGCCGGGAGTGGACAACGGGTCGATGTACATGCGCGGCTTCCGGGATCTCGACGGCCACCAGTGGTCGTTCCTGCACCTGGCCGGCTGAGCGAAGGCCCGGCGGCGGCCCCTCCGGCCGCCGCCGGGGAGGCCGCCGCCGGTCAGGCGGTCGTGGCGTTGTCGCTCGGAGGGTTGGTCGTGAACGAGCCCCGCCCGGCGGTGGGCCGGGCGTGCGACCGTCGGTGGCGGGCCACCAGCACCAGCGCCACGATGAGGTACGGCCCGGCCGTGACCGCGAACGCCACCGCGTTGCCGGCCGCTGTGGCGACCAGTCCGTAGCCGACGTAGGTCACGATGATCAGCACGTCGGTGGCCATCCCGGCCAGTGAGGTGACCGTGGCGCGGCTGCTGCCGGTGATCTGGGCCTGGAGTCGCGCGTCGGCCAGCACGGTGGCCAGTTGCGCGGCCCCGAACGCCACGGCGAGCAGCACGAAGCCGGCCGGGTGCACGATGAGGGCACCCCCGGCCAGCGTGACGGCGACCACGCCCAGCAGGGCGGCGTAGCCCCGGCCGCTCAGCCGCTCACCCGCCGGGGCGAGCAACCCTCCGGCGGTGACGCCGGCCCAGAGCAGCAGGAGCAGCAGCGGCACGACCTCCGCGTCGACGCCGGTGTCCAGGGCCAGCAGCGGGGTGTACTCGTCCAGCGCGCCCCAGTCGGCGGCCACCACCGCGACCAGCAGCACGGCGGCACGCATCGGCGGATGTGTACGGACCTGCGCCAACCCGGCCCGCAGCGCGTCCCGCCAACCCAGGTCGGCATCGTCGCCGTCCGCACCGACCAGCGGGACCGCCGGTGCCACCACGGTCGACACCGGGTCGCTGTCCCGGGCCGCGGCGGCGGCCACCGGCGCCGCGACCCAGGCAGGGTCGTGCGGCGCGGCCGGGAGGTTGCGGTGCTCCGGGAATCGGGTGGCGACGGCGGCGGCAAGCAGGCAGGCGAGCACGCTGGCCAGACCGACCGCCGGGTACCCGCCGGCGGCGAGCACCGGGCCGGCGAGCACTCCGGTGACCAGTACGCCCAGCACACCCGCCGTCCGGGCCCGGCCGAGCACCCGGGCGTACCGGCCGACCGCGCCGAGCCGGTCCAACTCGGTCCACACCAGCGCCTCCAGTGCGCCGGAGGCCAACGCCCCGCCCGCGCCCCAGAGCAGGAACCCGACCGCGAACGCCGGGTACGACGGAACCAGCACCCAGAGCGCGAAGCCGGCGGCCGTCACCAGCGGAGCGAGGCACAGCAGGAGCCGGCGGGACACCGCGTCGGCCCAGGCGCCGGAGGGCACCTCGAACAGGATGCCGGCAGCCGACCAGATGACGAAGAGCGAGGAGACCTGCCCCACCGACAGCCCGGTGTCGGCGAAGAGCAGCGCGTACAGCGGGTAGAGCAGGACGAGGTCACTGAGGAACGCGTACCCGTAGAGGGTGACCGCGAGCCGGCGGACCGCCGGGTCGGGCACGCGCGAGGCGAGGTGGGTCATGAGGCCTTCCCGTGGGAGCGGAGACGGACACCGGACGTGCGGTGCCCGCGGTGGCCCACGGGATCGGCCTACGGCGTTGGATCAATGTCGCCAGGTCATGTCGGCGATGCTAGACCTGGTTCGCGGCGCCGGCCAGCGTTTTCGGGGTGCCCGACGACGCGAAGCGGGGCGGGTCCCTAGGGAGCCCGCCCCGCTGTCCCGCACGGTGTCAGCGACGGTCCGGGTCCAGCGGCGGGATGACCGTGGTGGCCTCGATGTCGTCGCTGGTGCGCTGGCTGGGCGCCACGCGGTCGCCGCCGCTCACCACCTGGGTCGCGTCGGCGTCGACGCCGGGGCTCACCACCTGGGTGGCGTCGGGGTCGGCGGGCGGACGCACCACCTGGGTGGCCTCCGGGTCGGCGGACGGACGCACCACCTGGGTGGCCTCCGGGTCGGTGTCGACGGCCGACGGCCGGGCCAGCTTGGCCTCGGCGTCCCGACGGCCGGCCCGGTAGGCCCGGGCGTGCGTGGCGATCAGCTGCGACTCCTGCTCGGCGCGGGTCAGCCACGCCTCCCAGCGGCTCTGCATCGGACGGATCAGGCCGCCACCGACCCCGACGACGAGGATGCCGCCGACGGTGGCCAGCACGGCGATCAGCACGGGGGTGGTGACCGCGGTGGCCACGCCGATCTGGTTCAGCGCGGCGATGACGCCGAGGCCGAGGATGAACACCGAGGCGATGCCGGCCAGCACCCGACCGTAGGACAGGCCGCCGAGCGCGCCGCTGATGATGTCCTTGAAGGCGTTGGCGATGGCGGCGGCGACCACGACGATGACGATCGCGACGAAGGCGCGGGGCAACCACGAGATCACCGCGGCGATCAGGTCGGAGATCGGGTTCGGTCCCCAGATGCCGAAGGCGAGCTGCAGGGTGAGCAGCAGCACCGCGTAGTAGACGAGCTTCGCCACGATGTCGCTGGCGTCGTACCGGGAGCGGCTCAGTGCCCGGCGGATGCCGCCGCGTTCGACGGCGCGGTCGAAGCCCACCCGCTCCAGGACCTTCTCCACGATCTTCAGTACGGCCTTGGCGATCAGCCATCCCGCCACCAGGATCGCCAGGAAGGCGACGGCCTTGGGCAGAAAGAGCATCACCGAGCGGAGGGCGTCGCCCACCGCATCGCTGACGTTGTCACTCATCGGGTTTCCTCCACGCGGGGCAGCCGGGACGGTCGGTCCCGACCTACCCCAGCTGCCGCGCGCGGAAACGCCGGCCGCTCAGCCCTGCGGCGTACCGGGGTGGTCGTCGCCCTGTTCGGCGGCGGCGGCAACCTCCTCCGTCACCGGCCCCAGATCCGGCGTCGCGGGTGTCACCGGCTGGCCCGGCCCCGCCGCGTGTGGTGCCATCTGGTCGAAGAAGCGCAGCAGCTCGACCGGGAACGGCATGACCAGGGTGCTGTTCTTCTCGGCCGCCACGTCCACCACGGTCTGCAACAGGCGTAGCTGGTAGGCACCGGGTGTGGCCTCCATCGCCCGGGACGCGTCGGCCAGGCGCCGCGACGCCTGGAACTCGCCGTCCGCGGCGATCACCCGGGCCCGGCGTTCCCGTTCCGCCTCGGCCTGCCGGGACATCGACCGTTTCATCCCTTCGGGCAGCGAGACATCCTTGACCTCCACCCGCTCGATGAGCAGCCCCCACGGCTTCTCGGTGGGCGCGTCGATGACGGACTTCAGCTCGGCGTTGACCCGTTCCCGGTCGCCCAGCACGGTGTCCAGGTCGGCCCGGCCGATCACCGAACGCAGCGCGGTCTGCGCGACCTGGAGCACCGCCGAGGGATAGTCGTGCACGTTCACCAGCGCCTTCACCGGGTCCACCACCCGGTAGTAGACGACCGCATCGACGGTGAGCGTGACGTTGTCCCGGGTTATCGCGCCCTGTGCCGGTACGCCGATCACGGTGGTCTGCAGGCTGACCCGCGCCATCCGGTCGGCGATCGGGACGATCAGTTGCAGGCCCGGCTGGCGGACCCGCTCCAGCACCCGACCGAACCGGAACACGATGCCGCGTTGGTACTGCTGCACCTGCCGGACGCTGAGTGCCAACGCCAGCAGCACGACCACGACGACGATGACCAGGCCAACGACGGCGGCTCCCATGACATCCCGCTCCCCCGGAGGCGCCCACCTCCCCGGAGCGCCGGGTACCCGTTCCGCCCCCGGCCATGCCGCGGTTCAGGATCTGCCAGGACGGCCCAGGCACCGAGCCTCACCTGGTCGTGTGCGACTGGCCGTCCCGCGCTGTGGAGTGCCCCGAGCCCACCCTCGCCGTCGTGGATCTGTACGTGGTGATGTGTCGTGCGTGCTGCACTGTCACCTGTCCTTGGTGCTGGGCTGCGTCGTGATCAGGGAGTCGAACCCCGCGCTGCCCTCCGCGCGCCAGGAGAGGGTGCCGGTTTACAGCCGGCCCTGTGTGTACACGCCTCCACGACGGCTACCTGCTCCACATCGTCTTCGCGGTCGGTCAGTCCAGCAGGTCCGCCTCCCAGTTCGTACGCTGGATCTGCACCTCGAGTTCGCGCAGTTCCCGGGCCAGTTGGTCGGCGCGACCCCGCAGCTCCGCGACCGGCAGCGCGGCGAGCATCTTCAACTCTGAGCGCAACTGCCGGGCGTACTGGCCACGCCCACCGCCGGCGGCGGCGTCGGCGGAGCTCGTGATCGCGGCGTGCCGCAGGCGCAGGACGTCCCGCCGCGCCAACGCGTCGGTGAGCGTGCTGAGGTCGCCGACCGGGACCGTGGCGTTGGTCCGGTTGATCCGCCGGATCAACGTCTCCAGCCCGTCGAGCACCTCGTCCAGCTCGATCAGGAGCGCCCCGGCGTCCTCGGACGGCAGCTCACCCTCCTGGTACCGGGCGCTGCCGGTGATCCGGGTTCGCAGCTGTTCCACCCGTCGTACCGCATCGGCGCGATCTGCCAACGCCTCACCAAGCTTCATCTTCCACCCCCGAGTCAGCGCGGCCAGATTAGCCGAACTTTGATCTCCCGGCCGACCGGTTATCCCGCCGTCGACTCCGGTTCGGCAAGGTCTAGCGCCCGGGTGAGATTTGGCAATATCCTCCGGAGCACGTGCGGCCACTGGAGTTACTTTTCATCCCCCGCCGTCGGCCGCAGGAGGAGATGTCATGCACGTCGACCATTCCGAAGTGGATCGCCGGACGCTGCTGCGCGCCGGTCTCGGCGCCGCCACAGTTGCTGTTGTCGGGAGTCAGCTCGCCCTCCCGGGCGCGGCGCAGGCCGCCCCCGGCACCGACCTGGACTGGATCATCAGCTGCGACGAGTGGGACGCCCGCCCGCCGAAGGATCCGCTGGCGGTCAGCGCCATCGCCACCAACAAGATCATCGTGCATCACATGGCGTTCCCGAACGTCACCGACTACTCCCGTGAGCAGGCGGTCAAGCTGGCCCACGACTGCCAGGACCTGCACATGGACGGCAACGGCTGGTCGGACACCGGCCAGCACTTCACCGTCAGCCGGGGCGGCTACGTGCTGGAGGGCCGTCGGGGCAGCCTGGAGCGGCTGGAGGTCGGCGACCGGCAGATGATCTCGGCGCACTGCCCAGGCGAGAACGGGCGGGCCATCGGGATCGAGAACGAGGGCACCTACGTCACGGAGACCCCGCCGACGGCGCTGACCGACTCGCTGGTGAAGCTCTGCGTCTCCATCTGCCGGCAGTACGGGCTGCACGCGCACGACATCTTCGGCCACTGGGACTTCCGTACCACGCAGTGCCCGGGCGCGGCCTTCTACCGGCAGTTCCCCGCGCTGCGCCAGCGGGTGTTCGCCGCCCTCGGCACCGACCTGGGCGACGTGCCGGCGCGCCGCTGGCCGGACCTGTGGCGCTTCGTCAACTCCCCGTCGGTCCGGGTGGTGCAGTACCTGCTCGCGTTCCGCGGCTACCCGGTGACGGTCAGCGGCACGTTCGACGCCGCCACCGTGACGGCTGTGCAGGACTGGCAGGCCCGGAACGGGATCCCGGTGGACGTGGACGCCACCCTCACCACGCCGACCTGGGAAACCCTGGTGCCCGAGTTGGACCAACACGCCACCGGCCTGCCGGTCACCGCGGTGCAGGAAATCCTCGCCACCAAGGGGTTCGCCGTCACCGTCACCGGGGCGTACGACCACGCCACCCGAGCGGCGGTGAAGGATCTGCAGGCGCTGCACGGGCTGCCTCGCAACGGCAAGCTCAGCACGAGCACCTGGTGCACCGTCGTTGGCGGGACGGTCCGGCAGTCGTTCCGGCACCGCTGATCCTCGGCCTGGTGGGGGGGGGGGGGGGGGGGCCCCCCCCCCCCCCCCCCCCCCCCCCCCCCCCCCACCCCCCCCCCCCCCCCCCCCCCCCGGGCCCCCCCCCCCCCGCCCGCCGCCCCCCCCCCCCCCCCCCCCCCCACACACCCCCCCCACACNTACGGGGGGGGGGGGGGGGGGGGGGGGGGGGGGGGGGGGGGGGCGGGGGGGGGGGGGGGGGGGGGGGGGGGGGGCCCCCCCCCCCCCCCCCCGCCACCGGGCCCAACACCAGCGCAAACGTGGGCGCGCCTCGTTGTCCACCCCCCACCGGTCTGCGACGATGACGCCGACCAGGACCAAGGAGGGTGCTGTGCAGACGCGACTCAACCCGTACCTCAACTTTCCCGGCACCGCCCGCGGCGCGATGGAGTTCTACCACCGTGTGTTCGGCGGCGAGCTGACGATCAACACCTTCGGCGAGTTCGGCAGCGCCGAGCCGGGCATGTCCGACCAGATCATGCACGCGCGGTTGGAGTCCCCCAGCGGCTTCACGCTGATGGCCTCGGACACGGCGCCCGGGATGAACCACGTGCCCGGCAGGAACATCGCGATCAGCCTCAGCGGTGACAACGCCGACGAGCTGCGCGGCTACTGGGACCAACTCTCCGCGAACGGGTCGGTGCTCGTGCCGATGGAGAAGCAGATGTGGGGCGACGAGTACGGCCAGTGTGTCGACCCGTACGGCATCGATTGGATGGTCAACATCGTCCAGCCGCAGGCCTGACCTGCGCGGCCCCGCCGGTGGGCCGGTTTGGCCGACGACCCGGGCGGAAAGAGTGCGGGGCATGAGATGGGCCCGCCGAGCCGTACCTGCCGTCGCCGCCGCTGTCGCCGCGCTCGCCGCGCGGGACCTGATCCAGCGCGACCACGCGCTGCTGCGCAATTTTCCGGTGCTCGGGCGCGCCCGGTACCTGCTGGAAGCGATCGGGCCGGAGCTTCGGCAGTACATCGTGGCTGGCAACAACGAGGAACGGCCGTTCACCCGGGACCAACGCCGCTGGGTGTACGCGTCGGCGAAGCAGCAGAACAACTACTTCGGCTTCGGCACGGACAACGACATCGAGTACACCCCCGGCTACCCGATCATCAAACACCGCACCTTCGGCCGTGCCGTGCCGCCGTCGACACCGACCGCCGGGCACGACGTGCCGCTGCCCTGCGCCAAGGTGCTCGGCGCGGCCCGGGGACGGGCCCGCGCGTTCCGACCGGAGTCGGTGGTCAACATTTCCGGGATGAGCTTCGGCTCGCTCTCCGGCAACGCCGTCACGGCACTCAACCGGGGCGCGGCGCTCGCCGGGTGCCTGCAGAACACCGGCGAGGGTGGCCTGTCGCCGTACCACCGCAACGGCGGTGAGCTGGTCTTCCAGCTCGGCACGGCGTACTTCGGCTGCCGGGACGAGCAGGGCCGGTTCAGCCTGGACCGGCTGAAGGACCTGGTCGCCAGCGCGCCGGTGCGGGCGCTGGAGATCAAACTGAGTCAGGGCGCCAAGCCCAGCCTCGGCGGGCTGCTGCCCGGGGCGAAGGTGTCCGCCGAGATCGCCGCCACCCGGGGCATCCCGGCCGGGCAGGACTGCGTCAGCCCGTCCCGGCACGCCGAGTTCTCCGACTGCGACAGCCTTCTCGACTGGGTGGAGTTGCTGGCCGCCGAGACCGGCCTGCCGGTCGGCATCAAGTCGGCGGTCGGCGACCTGGGCTTCTGGCAGGACCTGGCGACCCTGATGCGGGACACCGGCCGGGGCGTCGACTTCGTGACGATCGACGGCGGCGAGGGCGGCACCGGCGCCGCGCCCCTGATCTTCACCGACTCGGTATCGCTCCCGTTCCAGCAGGGCTTCTCCCGGATCTACAAGGTCTTCGCCGAGCACGACCTGCACGAACAGGTGGTCTTCGTCGGCAGCGGCAAGCTCGGCCTGCCGGACAACGCCATCGTCGCGTTCGCGCTCGGCTGCGACCTGGTCAACGTGGGCCGGGAGGCGATGCTGTCGATCGGCTGCATCCAGGCGCAGAAGTGCCACACCGACACCTGCCCCACCGGGGTGGCGACGCAGAACGCGTGGCTGAGCCGGGGCCTGGATCCCACGCTCAAGTCGGTTCGGGCGGCCAACTACCTGCGGACGCTGCGCCGGGACCTGACCAAGGTGGCCGAGGCGTGCGGCGTGGAGCACCCCGGCCTGATCGACACCGACGCGGTGGAGATCCTGGACGGCCGCACCGGCTCCACCCCCCTGCACAAGGTGTACGGCTACCGGCCGCAGTGGGGGCTGCCCTCGCCGGCCGACCGGGCGGAGATCGTCCGGCTGATGACCCCGGAGGCGCCGCAGGGCGGCAGCGCCCCGCCCTCCCCCACCGCCGTCGGTTGACCGGCGCCCGCCGATAACGCGTGGAACCGGCGCCCGGGTGCGCCGTATCGTGGCGCGGTGCTGATCAGACGTGAGACGCCCGCCGATGTCGAGGCCATCCGCGCGGTGCACGCCGCCGCCTTCGCCGCGCCGGACGCCGGCGGTGGCGTACCGGTCGAGGCGACGCTGGTCGACGCGCTCCGCGCCGACGAGGGCTGGCTGCCCGCGTACTCCCTGGTGGCGACCGACCCCGACGGACAGGTGGTGGGGCACGTGGTGGCCACCCGCGGTCGGGTGGCCGGTCAGCCGGTGGCGCTCGGCCTGGGGCCGCTCGGCGTGCTCCCCGGCTGGCAGCGGCGGGGGGTCGGCACGGCGCTGATGCACGCCGTGCTCGGTGCGGCCGACGCCCGGGACGAGCCGCTGGTGGTGCTGCTCGGGCACCCCGACTACTACCCTCGGTTCGGGTTCCGGCCCGCCGTCGAGTTGGGCGTCACCCCGCCGCAGCCGTGGGGTCCGCAGTACTTCCAGGCCCGCCCGCTGGGCGCCTGGCGGGAGTCGATCCGCGGCGAGTTCCGCTACGCCGCCCCGTTCGACGACCTGTGAGCCGTCCGCTCATCCGGCGGCGGCGCGCCACCGACCTCGACGGATGCGTCGCGGCGCTGGCTCTGGTTCACCAGGCCGACCGGTACCCGCTGAACTGGCCCGCCGACCCGCACCTTTGGCTGCGCGAGCCTCGCCCGGTGCGCGCCTGGGTCGCCATCGACGACGGCGGGACCGTCGTCGGGCACGTGGCGGTGCAGCGGATGCCCGACCGGGCGGACGTGCCGCTCGCTCGGCCGACGGCCGAGGTGGCTCGCCTCTTCGTGCTGCCGGCCGCCCGTGGCATGGCGCTCGGCAGCGCACTGCTGGCCCGGACCCGGCAGTGGGCGGGCGAGCGCGGGACGGACCTGGTGCTCGAGGTGGCAGACGGCGACGCGGCGGCCGCCGCCCTGTACGAGCGCACCGGGTGGCGGCGCACCGGCACCAGCACGGCATCGTGGACCGCCCCGGACGGCAGCGCGGTGTCGATGCACCACTACACGTTGTCACACGACGCGACGCCGGAGCGTTAGGGCACCGCGACACCGCCTGGCCGCGCCGTCGCGTTCGCCCAGCTCACTGTGGTGATCATCCGCGCCATGCGAACATATGTACGTGTCGTCCGGGGCCAGCATCCTGCACGCCGACCTGGACGCCTTCTACGCGTCGGTCGAGCAGCGCGACGACCCGCGCCTGCGGGGGCGGCCGGTGATCGTCGGTGGCGGCGTGGTGCTCGCCGCCAGCTACGAGGCGAAGGCGCGAGGCGTACGCAGCGCGATGGGCGGCCAGCAGGCGCGCCGGCTGTGCCCGGACGCGATCGTGGTGCCGCCCCGGATGTCGGCGTACACGGCGGCCAGCCGGGCGGTGTTCGAGATCTTCCGAGAGACCACCCCGCTGGTCGAGGGGCTCTCCATCGACGAGGCGTTCCTGGACGTCGGCGGCCTGCGCCGGCTGGCCGGGCCGCCGGCCGACATCGCCGAGCGGCTGCGCCGGGAGGTCCGCGAGCGGATCCACCTGCCGATCACGGTGGGCGTGGCCCGGACGAAGTTCCTGGCAAAGGTGGCCAGCGGGGTGGCGAAGCCGGACGGGCTGCTGGTCGTCGCGCCCGACGCCGAGCTGGCGTTCCTGCACCCGCTGCCGGTGGAACGGCTCTGGGGTGTCGGCCCGATCACCGCCGCGAAGCTGCGGGAACGACGGATCCGTACCGTCGGGGAGGTGGCCCGGCTCGGCGAGGCGGCGCTGGTGTCACTGCTCGGCGCCGGTGCCGGTCGACACCTGCACGCCCTGGCGCACAACCGCGACCCCCGGGCGGTCCAGGTCGGCCGCCGGCGCGGCTCGATGGGCGCGCAGCACGCGCTGAGCCGTACGCCGCACGCGCCGGCAGAGCTGGACGCCATCCTGGCCGGCCTGGTCGACCGGGTCACCCGGCGAATGCGGGCGGCCGGACGGTCCGGGCGCACGGTGGTGCTGCGGCTGCGCTTCGGCGACTACACGCGGGCCACCCGTTCGCACACCGTAGGCAAGGCGACGGCGGACACCACCCCGCTGCTCGCCGCCGCACGGGCGCTGCTGCGAGCCGCACTGCCCGAGATCGACCGGCGGGGCGTCACACTGATCGGCGTCTCGGTGGGCAACCTGGACGACAACCCGGTCCAGCCCGAGCTGCCGTTCCACCACGACCCGGGGGCGGAGTTGGACGCCGCGGTGGACGCTGTCCGCGACCGGTTCGGGTCGACGGCGCTGACCCGAGCGGTGCTGCTCGGCCGGGAGCCGGGCGTCGAGATGCCCCTTCTGCCGGACTGACCGAAGGGCGGTCGGCCTGCGATCAGAGACACATCGCAGCAGGTCGGCGGTTTAGCGGCCGGCGGATGGGGTGACTCTTGAGAGGAACAGCCTGACAGGGGGGACCACCATGCCCGACGACACCAGCAACCGTCCGAGCCGCCACGAGCAGCGTCCCGGCGACCTGACCGACCCGCTGCTCTGGCAGCTCGCGGTCGACGTGCTCAGCGCACACGAGCCGGACGAGGACGGCGCCTGCGGCAACCTGCTCTGCGCCGGCCAGCCGTGGCCGTGCGCTGCTCGCAGGAACGCTGAACAGTCGCTCCAGCTGTCCCGTGGTGCGACAGACGCACCGGCCACAGCCTCTGCCGAGCGGGGCGAGGATGGCACCGCAGACGCTGACTGGTCGGCGACGGACGCTCCGGCCCCGCGCCGCGCCTGGTCGGCCGGCTCGCGTCCAGGGGCGGCCGCCTCGGCCGCCTGACGACCACCTGCCGGGGCACCCCTGCTCGACACACGCCTGCGGGCGCTCAACCGGACTCCGGTCGAGCGCCCGCGGGCTCGTGCGTCAGAGGCTGAGCCGTTGACCCGGGAAGATCAGACCCGCGTCGGCGCCGATCAGCTGTCGGTTGCCCTCGTACAGGGCCTGCCAGCCGCCGGCCACCCGGTGGGTCTGGGCGATCTCCGACAGCGTGTCGCCCGGCTTGACCAGGTACGTCTCGCCGCCCGTCGTCGGCGCGGTGCGCTGGTGGTTGCGGGTCGCCGGCTGCTCGCCGCGCGACGACCGCTCCTGCGGCTTGGTGGTCTTCGTCGACGACTTCCCGGTCGACTTCGTGGCGGAGCCGCTCGACGAGCCGCCCTTCTTGCCGCAGGTCGGCCAGGCACCGATGCCCTGCCCGTCGAGCACCTTCTCGGCGACGGCGATCTGCTCACCACGGCTGGCCAGGTCGGCGCGGGCGGCGTACTTCTTGCCGCCGTAACCGGCCCAGGTGCTCTGCGAGAACTGCAGCCCGCCGTAGTAGCCGTTGCCGGTGTTGATGTGCCAGTTGCCGCTGGACTCGCACTGGGCGATCGCGTCCCAGTTGACCGCGGCCTGGGCCGGGGCTGCCGGCCCGAAGAGGGCGACGGCCCCGGTGACCGCGCCGACGGCCAGCGTGCCGACGGCGACGCGGCGGGTGGTGACCCGTCGGTGACGGGGCGTGTATTCAGATGTCATGTGAGCTTCCTCCACGCCGACGAGGTGAGCTGTCGGGTTCGGGCCGAGGAGCCCGGCCGCGCGGTGGCGGCTTCACCCCGAGGTGACGTGCACCGAGGAACCTGGGTCCCCCGCTCCTGCCTGGATGACTGGCCGGCCGACCGGCGGCAGGATTTGGCGTACCGGTGGCGGTGTCCGCATCGGCGAACCTGACCGACGTTAGGCACCGTCGGTGACGATCGCCCACCCCCTGTGAACTTCTTCACCGGGGCACGCGGGGCGGTCCACGCAGCGGTTGCGGGCGACCGGAGACTGTGCAGTGACCATCATGGACCGTTTCCGACCAGGTCGTTGTCTCAGGCGACGTGGCGGAGCGCGGGAGTGTTCGCCCGCTGGGAGCGCGGGTAGCGGGCCACCGTGCGGCCCGGCCGGCGGAGCCCGTTGATCGGGCGGCCCGCCGGCCGGACGGGTCAACCGGTCAGAGGGTGCGGGCCAGCCGGTCGGCGAGCGCCCGGGTGAACCGGGCCGGGTCGGCAAGCTCGCCGCCCTCGGCGAGCACCGCCAGGCCGTACAGCAACTCGGCGGTCTCGGTCAGAGCAGCGGAGTCGCCGCCCTGCTCGTGCGCCTTGCGCAGCCCCGCGACCAGTGCGTGACCGGGATTGATCTCCAAGATCCGCTTCGTGGACGGGATCTCGTGTCCCATGGCCCGGTACATCTTCTCCAGGGTCGGGGTGAGATCGTGCGCGTCGCCGACGACGCAGGCCGGTGAGGTGGTCAGCCGGGACGACAGGCGGACCTCCCGGACGCTCTCTGCCAGCGTGGTGCCCAGCCAGTCGAGCAGTGCGGCGAACTCCTGTCGCTGCTGCTCACGCTCGGCCTCGGCCTGCTGCTTCTCCTCGTCGGTGTCCAGGTCGACCTCGCCCTTGGCGATCGAGCGCAGCGGGCGGCCGTCGTACTCGCCGACCCGCTCGACCCACACCTCGTCGACCTGGTCGGTGAGCAGCAGCACCTCGTGGCCCTTGGCCCGGAACGCCTCCAGGTGCGGGGAGTTCTCGATGGTGGCCCGGGAGTCGCCGGTGGCGTACCAGATGTCGTTCTGGCCGTCCTTCATCCGTGCGACGTAGCCGGCCAGGTCGGTGGGCTCGGCCGGGTCGTGAGTGGAGGCCACCGACAGGATCTCCAGCAGGGTGTCGCGGTTGTCGGCGTCGTCGATCAGCCCTTCCTTGACCACCGCGCCAAACTCGGTCCAGAAGGTGCGGTAGCGCTCGGGGTGGTTGACCTTGAGGTCGCGGACGGTGGCGAGGACCTTGCGGACCAGCCGGCGGCGGACGATCTGGATCTGCCGGTCCTGCTGGAGGATCTCCCGGGAAATGTTCAGCGACAGGTCGTGCGCGTCGACCACACCCTTGACGAAGCGCAGGTAGGTGGGGACCAGCGCCTCGCAGTCGTCCATGATGAACACGCGCTTGACGTAGAGCTGGACGCCGCGGCGGCCCTGCGGGGCGAACAGGTCCAGCGGGGCGTGGCTGGGCAGGAACAGCAGCGCCTCGTACTCGAAGGTGCCCTCGCCCTTCATGTGCACGACCTCGAGCGGGTCGGCCCAGTCGTGGCTGACGTGCTTGTAGAACTCGTGGTACTCGGCAGCGTCGACCTCGTCGCGGGACCGCGCCCAGAGCGCCTTCATCGAGTTGAGGGTCTGCACCTCGCTGGTGGCGTCCGCGCCGTCGGCGCCGGGCCGCTCGACGCTCATCCGGATCGGCCAGGCGATGAAGTCGGAGTACCGCTTCACGATCTCCCGGATGGTCCACTCGGCGGTGTAGTCGTGCAGGTTGTCCTCGGTGTCGGCCGGCTTGAGGTGCAGCGTCACCGTGGTGCCCTGCGGCGCCTCGTCGACCGTCTCGATCGAGTACGTGCCCTCGCCGGCGGACTCCCACCGGGTGCCGCCGGTCTCGCCGGCCTTGCGGGTCAGCAGGGTGACCCTGTCGGCGACCATGAACGCGGCGTAGAAGCCGACGCCGAACTGGCCGATCAGGTCCTGCGAGGCGCGGGCGTCGGCGGACTCGCGCAGCTGGCGCAGCAGCTCGGCGGTGCCGGACTTGGCGATCGTGCCGATAAGCCCGACCACCTCATCGCGGGTCATCCCGATGCCGTTGTCGCGCACCGTGAGGGTGCGGGCATCCCGGTCGACCTCGATGGCGACGTGCAGGTCGTCGGTGTCGGCGGTGAGGTCCTTGTCGACCATCGTCGTCAGCCGCAGCTTGTCCAGCGCGTCGGACGCGTTCGAGATGAGTTCCCGCAGGAAGACGTCCTTGTTCGAATAGATCGAGTGGACCACCAGTTGGAGGAGCTGACGCGCCTCGGCCTGGAACTCCAACGTCTCGGCCTGGTTGCTCACACCGTCTCCCCTTTTCGGCTCATGCGGAGGTTCGCGGAAAGGATACGAGCCGTCACCGGCGGGGCCGTGCCCGCGTCCGGGTCGTATTCCCGATCCGGGCCGCGCCGGCCCGTGACATAGCTGACTTTGTCTAACCGAAGTCAGCTAGATACCGTCGGGTCGACCACAAGGCGGCCGAGCCTGACCACCCACCGTTCCGCCAGAACAGCGGTGCGCGACCCCTGGAGCAGTCCCATGAAGATCGCTGGAAGCACCGCCCTCGTCACCGGCGCCAACCGCGGCTTCGGCCGGCACCTGGCCGCCGAGCTCCTCTCCCGCGGCGCGACCGTCTACGCCGGCGCCCGCAACCCGGACAGCGTCGACCTGCCCGGCGTGACGCCGGTCCGGCTGGACATCACCGACCCCGCCTCGGTGGCCGCCGCCGCCGCGCTGGCCGGAGACGTGAACCTGCTGATCAACAACGCCGGCATCGAGACCGGAACCAACCTGCTGGAAGGCGACCTGGACCTCGTCCGGCTGGAGCTGGAGACCCACTACTTCGGCAACCTGTCGATGGTCCGGGCGTTCGCCCCGATCATCGCGGGCAACGGCGGCGGCACGATCCTCAACGTGCTCTCCGCACTGTCCTGGGTGAGCTTCCCGAGCGTCGGGGCGTACAGCGCCGCGAAGTCGGCCGAGTGGTCGATGACCAACGCGCTGCGCGTCCAGCTCGCCGAGCGGGGGGTTCGGGTCGCCGGCCTGCACGTCGGCTACATGGACACCGACATGGCCGCCGCGGTCACCGCCCCGAAGTCCGACCCGGCGCTGATCGCGCGGATCGGGGTGGACGGCATCGAGGCCGACGCGTACGAGATCGTGACCGACGAGACCAGCCGGCAGGTGCAGGCCGGGCTCGCCGGCGGGGTGGCCGCGCTCTACCCGCAGCTTCCCTGAGTACGACACCACGGCCGTGATCGGGCCGCCGCCGGCTTCC
Organism: Micromonospora sp. NPDC000668; assembly: GCF_042897975.1. Classification (NCBI taxonomy): domain Bacteria; kingdom Bacillati; phylum Actinomycetota; class Actinomycetes; order Micromonosporales; family Micromonosporaceae; genus Micromonospora; species Micromonospora sp. NPDC000668. The sequence goes on along the minus strand of NZ_JBIAYP010000006.1, from coordinate 56,794 downwards.
CGGCGGCGGCCCGTCTTCGGGTACGCGGAGCGTCAGCTCGCCTGCAACGTCACGTCGTCGATCACGAAGCTGGTCTGCAACGAGGAGTCCTCGGTGCCGGTGAACGTCAGCGTCACCGTCTGCCCGGCGTACGCGGCCACGTTGAACGTGCGCTGGACGTATCCGGTGGCGGCGTTGAGGTTCGAGTACGTCGCCAGCGTGGTCGAGCCCACCCGCACGGTGAGCCTGTCGTACGCCGTGGAGCCGGTGGTCTCGGCGGTGTCGATGTGCAGCCAGAACGACAGCGTGTAGCTGGCACAGCCGGCCGGGACGGTCACCGACTGGGACAGGGTTTCGGTACGGGTGCTGCCGTACCCGTTGAGCCACGCCTTGTACGACCCGGTCCGGGCCGGCTGGCTGCTGGAGTTGGTGATCACGCCGGAGGACGCGGTCCACGGCGTGGTGCCGCTCTCGAAGCCGCCGTTGCCGATCACCTGGCCGCCGGCGCAGCCACCGGTGCCGGTCACCGTCAGCGTGAGGCTGGCGCTGCGGGTGACCGAGCCGGTGCCGGTGACCGTGATGGTGAAGGTGCCGGTCGCCGCGCTGGCCGAGGCGGTCAGGGTCATCGTGGCCGAGGCGCCGGAGGTCACCGAGGACGGGCTGAAGGAGACGCTCACCCCGCTGGGCGCGCCGGAGGCCGAGAGGCTGACCGACTGTGCGGAGCCAGCGGTGGTGGCGGTGACCACCGTGGCGGTGGTGCTGGCGCCCCGGGCCACGGTGCGCGTGGTGGGGTTGACCGCGACGGAGAAGTCGTTGGTCGGGGTGCCCCCGCCCACGGCGAGCTGCCACAGCGCGTACGCGACGCCGTCCGCGGACCGGTTCAGCACGGTGGCGCTGACGTTGGCGGTGGTGTCGCAGGCCCGGTGGTAGCACGGGTCGTAGGCGGAGTTGGCGGTGCCGCCCCACTTGGCCGCCTGGGCGCTGGTCTTGCGGGCGCTGGCGCCCGCGGCGTAGCCCGAGGTGGGGATGCCGGCCTGCTGGAAGTAGTAGTCGTCGGAGCGGCCCTGACCCTCGACGTTCTCCTCCGGTTGCAGCCCCAGCGAGTCCCAGTACGCCTTCAGCGGCGCCGCCGTGGTGGAGGTGACCCGGTTGATGAAGTAGCCACCGTTGGTCGAGCCGACCATGTCGAAGTTGTAGTAGCCCTTGATGTAGCCCCGCTGGGTGGCGTTGAGCGAGTTGACGTAGAACCGGGAGCCGTTGAGCCCCTGCTCCTCGTCGGTCCACCAGGCGAACCGGACCTTCTTCGTCATGGTCGGGTTCTGCGCGGCCAGGACCAGCGCGTTCTCCAGCAGGCTGGCCGAGCCGGTGGCGTTGTCGTTGATGCCCGGGCCGGCCGAGACGCCGTCCAGGTGGGCGCCGAACATGACCACCTGGTCGGCCGGACCGCCGGGCCACTCCGCGATCAGGTTGTTCGAGGGGTACGTGCAGCTGGAGCAGTACTGCTCGCTGACGGTGTAGCCGGCTGCCTGGAGTTTGGTCTTCACGTAGGTGACCGAGGCGGTGTAGCCGGCCGAGCCGGCCCGCCGGTTGCCGCCGTTACTGCTGGCGATGGAGCCGAACTGGGTCAGGTGCGCCTGGACGTTGGTGATGGAGATGTCCGGCGCCGCCAGGACGGCGGTGGGCGCGGCGATCGGCCGGGCCGCTGCCGTACCGGCGATGGGTGACGCGGTCGCCGGCTGGGCGGCCAGCGTCACCGCCATCCCGGTGAACACGGCGAGCGCGATTCCCGCGCTCAGCGTTCTGCCTCTCATGGGGGCTCCTCGGGGGTTGGAGAGATAACGGAGACACTTACAGATATCAATGTCCTCGGCATCGGTCGTTCGTCCGGAACCCCCACCGGTTCGGCGGCATCCGCCGCACTGCCCAGCGGGCCGTCGGATGACACCGCGGGACCGGAACATCCCGTTTGACCGCCACCGCTCCGTACGCTGAGCGCACGCCGGCCCGGCGGCCGGTACGGCGGGGTGCCGGCGTCGGCACAGGTGAGGCGAGGTGCCAGGATGGGTGGATAACAGCAGCAGGGGTCGTCAGGCCCGGAACGGGGGCTGGCGATGGGACCTGGTCGAGCGTGACACGACCCACCACAGACCTGTTCGGCGGCGGCAGCGAAGCCGGCCGATTGATGGCGGAGCTGGACTGGTCCCGCACCCCACTCGGCCCGGTGACCGGCTGGCCGCAGAGCCTGCGGGCCGCGGTGCGGTTGGTGCTCTCCTCCCGCTACCCGATGCTGCTGCTCTGGGGTGACCGCTTCTCCCAGCTCTACAACGACGCGTACTCCGCGCTGATCGGCGACAAGCACCCGGCCGCCCTCGGCGACGACGTACGGGTGACCCTGGCCGAGGGCTGGGACGTGCTCGCTCCGCTGATCCAGCAGGCCATGGCGACCGGGGTGGCCAGCTGGGTCCCCGCCCTGCAGCTGCTGCTGGATCGCTCCGGCTACCGCGAGGAGGCGTACTTCAGCGTCTCGCACGCCCCGGCCCGCGACGACGAGGGCCGCACGGTCGGCGTGCTGACCGTCTGCAGCGAGGTCACCGAGCAGGTGGTCGGCGAACGGCGACTGCGACTGCTGCGCGACCTCTCCGTACGCGGCGACGGGCGCACCGTCGACGTGGACGCCACCTGCGCCCGGCTGATCGACGCGATCGACGGCCACCCGCTGGACGTGCCGTTCGCCGCGATCTACCTGCGCGACGGCGCGGTGCTGCGGCGGACCGCCTGCGCCGGCGGCGGCCCGGGCCACGCCGCCGTGGTAGGCGCCCTACCGGCCGCCGTCGAGCTGACCGACCCGGCCCCGACCACTCACGCCTGGGGGCTGCCGGCCGCCGCCGCGGGCCGCTCCACCGAGGTGACCGCCGTCGCCGACCGGCTGGCGCTGCCGGCCGGCCCGTGGGACGACCCGGTCCGCACCGCGCTGGCGCTCCCGCTGCCCTCGGCCGACGAGGCCCAGCCGCTCGGCGTCCTCCTGGTCGGCGTCAGCCCCAGCCGCCGGTTGGATGAGGCGTACCGCTCCTTCTACCAACTGCTGGCCCAGCAGGTCTCGGTGGCGCTGCGCAACGCGCGGGCGTACGAGGAGGAGCGGCGCCGCGCCGAGACGCTGGCCGAGCTGGACCGGGTGAAGACCGACTTCTTCACCAACGTCAGTCACGAGTTCCGGACCCCGCTGACCCTCATGCTCGGTCCGCTGGCCGACGCGCTCGCCGACGGCGCCGCGCCGCTGGCACCGGTGCAGCGGGAGCGGGTGGAGACCGCCTGGCGTAACGCCACCCGACTGTTGACCCTGGTCAACAGCCTGCTCACCTTCTCGGCCCTGGAGGCCGGGCGGGCCGGCAGCGACGCCCGGGTCATCGATCTCGCCGCCCTCACCGCCGAGCTGGCCGGCGTCTTCCGGGCCGCTGTCGAACGGGCCGGTCTGACCCTGGAGGTCGACTGCCCGCCGCTGCGCCAACCGGTCACGGTGGACCCGGTCAACTGGGAACGCATCGTCACCAACCTGATGTCCAACGCCCTGAAGTACACGTTCATCGGTCGCATCCGGGTGAGCCTGGAGGCCGACGACGAGGAGGTGCGGCTCAGCGTCACGGACACCGGCATCGGCATCGCCGAGCCGGAGCTGCCGAGGCTCTTCGAGCGCTTCCACCGGGTGCGGGGCACCCTCTCGCGCAGCCACGAGGGCACCGGCATCGGACTGGCCCTGGTGCACGAGCTGGCCCGACTGGAGGGTGGCGAGGTCCGGGTGACCAGCCGGGTGGGCTTCGGCAGCACCTTCACCGTTGCGCTGCCCTGGTCGGCGGCACGCCGCACGGCAGTTCCCGGACCAGCGCCCGACGGTCGGGGCGACGCGGCCCGAGCCGCCGTCCACGAGGCGATGACCTGGCTGGCCGACCCGGCGGGCAGCGATGCGGAGCCCGCTTTGGCGCCCGGGCCGGCCGGGGACGAGCTGACCGGTGCGCGGATCCTGGTCGCCGACGACAACAGCGACATGCGGGCGTACCTGAGCCGGCTGCTCACCGGCCAGGGCTGGCGGGTCCGGGCCGTCACCGACGGCCGGCAGGCCCTCGACGCGATCCACCGCGAGCCGCCGGACCTGGTCCTGACCGACGTGATGATGCCGGTACTGGACGGCTTCGACCTGGTCCGCCGGCTACGCGCGGACCCGGCGACCCAGGCGCTGCCGGTGCTGGTGCTCTCCGCGCGGGCCGGCGGGGAGGCCAGCGTGGCGGGCCTGAACCTGGGCGCCGACGACTACCTGGTGAAGCCCTTCGCCGCGGCCGAGCTGATCGCCCGGATCCGGGCCGCCATCCGCGGCGCCCGCGCTCGCACGGCAGCACCAACCGACGCGGGCCGGGCGGACGACGACGACACCCCGCCGGCAGTCGACACCACACCGACGCCGACGCGATCCACCGCCGTCGTGTCGGCTCCGGCGGCCGTCGGGCCGGCCGAACCCACGCCAACTCAGCTGGGCGTCGGGCTGGCGGGCGACCCGTCCGACACCCACGCCCGGAGCGCCGCCATGGAACCGCTCGGCGACGCCTCCCTGGGGATGGCTCCGGTCCACCGGGACGGGCCGGACGGCGATGCCGTGGACGTCAGATGGACGTACCCCTCCACGGCCACCTCGGCCGCGGCGATGCGCCGCGACGTCCGGCTGGCGCTGGCCGACCTGGACGTCGACCCGGACGTGCTGGAGGATCTGCTGGTCGCCGCCTCCGAGGCGGTGAACAACGCCGTCGAGCACGCGCAGCGGCCCAGTCGGCCGGAGGTGCGGGTCGGGGTCGAGGTGGGCGCCGGCCTGGTCCGGATCTCGGTGCGCGACTTCGGCACCTGGCGGGATCGCCGGCCGGCGATGGACCGGGGACGGGGCGCGCTGCTGATGAACGCCTACGGCGACGTGCGGCTGGTCTCCACCGGCGAGGGGACGACGGTCACCATCGAACGCAGGCTGAACGACCCGGCCTGAGCCGCCCGCCGCCCGCGCCCGCCGAGCAGCGGGGTCACAGCCGGCGGTTGTTGACGTCTCGGGCCGCGATGCCGTCCAGCCGCTCCCCGGGAGTCAGATCGGACGGGTCGAACCAGAAGATCACCACCTTCTGGTCTCTGCTCCATCTGGCCAGCCGGGCGGCGACCTGCCGGCCGTCCACGGTGCCGATGATCCGCTGGGCCGGGCCGACGAAGTAACCGAAGGTGGGCACCGGCTCGGTCGAGCCTCGCTCGCCGTAGCCGATCTGATGGAACCCGGGGCTGCGGTCGGCCCCCTCCACGTCGTTGACCAGCAGGTCCGTGGTCAGCCTGCCGTCCGGGGCACGGCGGCCGGCGGCCAGCCCAATGTCCACCCCGGGCTGGCCGGGCACCGACACCTGGACGACGTAGTACACCCGCTGGTCGGCGCCGTGCCGGATCCCGCTGTCAACGACCTGGCCGAGCGGCGACACCGCGCGGTCCGCCTCGGTCGGCGGCGTGGGCCAGGGCGGGGTCGGCGTCGGCGAGGAGCCGCGGGCCGACGGCGCGGGGACGGCGGCGACCGGCGGCGGACGCTCGACCGTCGGCGGATCGCCCGGTCGTTCGCCGACCACCAGCACGACGACGGCGGCCAACCCGACCGCCAGCGTCGCCGCCCCGGCCCCGGCGACCCGACGACGGATCCGCAACCGCCGCCCCTCGCGCATGACGGACGCCAGGTCGAGGGTCGCTCCGGGGCGCTCGGTCGCCCGCATGGCGTGACGGAGCCGCTCCAGCTCGCTCATCGGCACACCTCCTGACTGTCGGCCACCCGCGGCGCGGTGGCGCGCAGTTTCTCCAGCGCCCGCGAGCTGGTGCTCTTGACCGTGCCGACCGAGATGGCGAGTTCCCGGGCCACCTGCGCCTCGGGAAGGTCGAAGTAGTAGCGCAACACGACGATGGCCCGCTCACGAGGGCTGAGCGCGCCGAGGATGGCGGTCAACCAGCGCCGGGTGGCGACCTCGTCGGCCACGTCGTCCCGCCGCTGCTCCGGGATCTCCTCGGTCGGGTACTCCCGGATCGGGCGCCGCCACCCGTCCACCAGGTGGTTGACCAGGATGCGGCGGGCGTACCCGTAGGCGTCGTCGTCGCGGACCCGGGACCACGACGCGTAGGTGCGGACCAGGGCCGTCTGCGCGGCGTCCTCGGCCTGGTGGTGGTCGCCGGTCATCAGGAACGCGGCGTGCACCAGCCGCGCGGACGCCGCCCGCGCGAACTCGACGAACTCCGCGTCACCCCGCGCCACGCCGAACCCTCCCCCATGCCACACCGTTACGGACGGGCGAGGGCCACGAAAGGTTGAGTCTCCGAGAGATCAACTTTTCGGCCAGGTCACCCGTCTCCTCTCCCGCAGCGCCACAGACCGGCGCGCGAGGGGAGAGAAATGTCGACGAAGGCTACCCGCCGGAGGCACACGGCCTGCGCGGCGTCGCTGCTGGTGGCGCTGCTCACCGGCTGCGGCCTGCCGGCGTCCGGGCGGCCCGCGGTCGGCCCTGCCACGCCCGACCCGACCCACCGTGGGCAACCGCCCGCGGCGGGACCGGCCACGACCGGGCGACCGGCGGGAGCCGCCGGGAGCGCCGGTGTCGCGCCCGCGCCGGCCGACGCGATCAGTTATCCCGCTACCGGCGGCAACCGCTGGTCGGTGGCACCTGCGGAGACGACGCCGGGGGGCGGCGACAGCGGCCGGCTGTTGCGGTACCGGGTCGTCGTGGAGCGCGACATCCGTGGCCTACCGGTCACCGACGTCGCCGCGTCGGTCTCCGCGACGCTGAACGACCCACGCGGGTGGACTGCCGGCGGGGCCTGGCGCCTGCGCCGGGTGGGCGCCGGCGCCCCGGTCGACTTCACCATCTACCTGGCGACCCCCGGGACCCGCGACGCGTTGTGCCAGGACGTTCCGGACGGCTACACCTCCTGCCGCAACGGCGACCGGGTGGTGCTCAACGTGGCACGCTGGGTTAAGGCGGTGCCGGGTTACGGCGCCGGCCTGGCCAGCTACCGGCAGTACATGGTCAACCACGAGGTCGGGCACCGGCTCGGCCGGGGTCACGAGCGATGCCCCGAGCGGGGCCGACCGGCGCCGGTGATGCAGCAGCAGACGCTGGGGTTACACGGATGCGTGGCCAACGCCTGGCCGTACCCGCGCGGGGTTCACTACAGCGGGCCGATCGGGGCGTACCACGACGAGATCCCGCCGCGCGAGGGCGCCCGGCCGGCTCGCTGAGCCCTCACCACCCTCAGGGTCGGCGGCCGCGATCCTGATCGAGCCGCTCGTCCAGCCGGCCCAGTTCGTAGATGGCGTTGAGGTTGGTCGGCAGCCGGCTGATGTTGTCCGGCACCGGGCCGGGAGCCGGCGTGGGAGCCGGCGTCGGGGCCGGTGCCGAAGCGCCGGCGACGGCCGGGGTGCCAGCGGTGCGCCGGCGAAGCAGGAGCATCAACGCCAGCACCGCGAGGACACCCGCGACCAGGAAGTAGTACGCGGGCACCAGCGGCCAGCCGCCCCTGGTCGGGGAGGCGAGCGTCGGCGGGGCGGCGCCCTCACCGTTCGGCAGTGGCACCGCGGCCGCACGGTCGCCCCGACCGCCGGAGGTGCGGTCGGGCGCGGCGGACGCCCCGGGTGGCCGGGACCCGGCCGACGACCCGGTAGGCGTGGGGGCCGGGGCGGGCACCGCCGGGACCGACGGGTCGGCGGCCGGCGGCGGGCTCGGCGTGGGTCTGGGCGTCGGCGACGTACTCGGGGTGCTGCTGCCGCCGCCGAGCAGGTCGTCGACGATCTTCCCGACGCCACCGAGGAGTTCACTGACCGGGCCGGGGTTGGCCGAGGGCGACGGCGTGGGCGTCAGGGCGAGGGTCAGCATGAGCGCGACGACGGCAGGCATGGGTCCACCTCGGGATGGGTCGATGTGCCAGGCACGGTACCGCAGCGCGTGACGCGTGGGTGACCCGACGTCGCAGGGCGGAGGACGTGGTGTCGCGCGTCCTCCGCCCAAAGTGTCCGAACTGGTCAGACGAGCAGCCCCCCGACCTGAGTGTTGATCCAGGACCGGATGGACGGCAGGTCCACGTAGATGGACGGGCCGGTCGCGCAGGTGGAGTTGTTGTTGCCGGCGCGGCTGGTCGCGCCGATCAGATTCCACACCCCGTTGACCCGGCGCACCTGCGGACCACCGGAGTCGCCGTAACAGGCGCCGGAGGTGCCGTTGGTGTTGTTGGTGCAGATCTCGTACGGGCCGTTGATGCCGGAGCACCGACTGTCGGCCACGATGGACGTGTCCAGCTCGTTGGCCACCGCCGGGGCAGACCCACAGCCCGGGCGAGCGCAGGTCTGGCCCCAGCCGATGATCCGGGTGGCGGTGCCGACCGCGCCGGAGGTGGTGGGGATCGGAGCCGGCGCGTAGCTGACCGAGCTGGCCAGTTGCAGCAGCTTGACGTCGACGCTCGGGTGGTTGACCGCGCGGGTCACCCGGACCACGGTCCCGCCGCTGGTGCGGTTGACGCTGCCCACCCGGACCGAGGACGGCGTCGAGCAGTGCTTGGCGGTGACCGCCCAGTTGGCCTTGATCAGCGTTCCGGTGCAGCCGGAGACGTACACCATGAACGGGTAGTTCTCGGTGGCCGGCCGGCCGCCGACCACCGTCGGCCCGATGTCCGAGGCGCCACTCCAGGTGTACGTCGTGCTGGCCGGCGGGGCCAGGGTGCCGGCGAACAGCGAGTTCACCCGGGACGCCTCAGCCGCGCTGGGGTTCGCGTTGCGGCAGGAGACCGGGGCGCTGCTGCCGGACATCAGGTCGGAGCAGAGACCGGTGCGCCGGTCGGGCAGGCCCAGGATGTGGCCGAGCTCGTGGGCGGCGATCCGGTTGCGGTCGTAGCCCTGGTTGACGGCCGTGCGGCCCATCCAGATCCGTCCCGAGCCGAGGCCGGTCGGCTGCGCCCGGGGCCAGCCGTCGTCGACGTAGATGGTGATGCTGGCCGGGGTGCCGGGCTGGAGCCGGACGGTGCTGACCCGGCTGTTCCAGATCTGCGCCGCCTGGTCGAAGTTGGTGCGGAACTCGCCGGTCCGGCTCGCGTCGTAGTAGACCGTCCGTACGGCGGCAGCCGGTGCGCCGGTGGTGAGCTGCACCCCGGCTGCCGCCAGGGTCGCCACCAGCACGGCCAGCGCCGTACGCAGCAGTTGTCGTCGGAACATCACGCACTCCCCTGCGGTCGTCCGGCGACCACCGGCCGCCGGTCATCGATGCAGGTCGATGCTAAAGCGATGGCGGTCGATGTACGGCATAGCGGAACCGTCATACCGCTTCCGCGCGAGCGCCGTGACTGGGGCGGGCTGGTCGAGGAACACGACGGTCACGCCACTGCGGGTCAGGGGGCGTCCGCGCCGCTGGCGGCGATCAGCGTCTCGGCCGCGGTCGTACGGGCGTAGAGCACGAAGCGTCCCGCCCGGTGGGCACCCACCAGGCCGGCGTCGCGCAGCGCGCTGAGGTGCTGCGACACGGTGCCCTGCGTGAGCCCGCAGCGATCGGCCAGCTCCAGGGTCGAGGTCGGCACCGCCAACTCGTGCAGCAGCGTGGCGCGCGTTCGACCCAGCACCCGCGCCAGACCCCGCCCGCGCGGGACCGGATCCCGCTCCCAGAGGGTCGCCACCGCCCGAGCGGGATAGCGCAGCACCGGCTGCCCCGGCGAGCCGAAGTTGGACCAGACCCGGGGGCCGGTGAAGATCGACGGGACGAGCAGCAGGCCCCGCCCGTCGAGTCGCACCGAGCCGGCCAGGACGATGTGATCCACCCGCAGCGTGTCGGCCTCCAGTCGGACGTACGGGTCGAGGTGGTTGAGCAGGCCGTGCACCCCGTCGGTAGCCATTCGCTGCGCGCCGAGCAGTACCTCGCGTTCCAGCAGGGTGCGCATCCGGGGCCAGTAGGGCGCGATGGCCACGTCGGCGTACCTCCGGATCACCTCGGCCAGCCGGGTCAGCTCGACGACCGGATCGGTGTGGAGCGCGGCCAGCCGTGGCGAACGGGGGCCGGTCAGCGCGTCGAGACCTGCCCGCACCGCCTCGGGTGGGCTGGCGACGAGAGTGGCGAGTTCCACGTCGAGGGTGGGCTGCGAGGTGGTCGGGGGCGGGCAGACGAAGGGCGGAATGACCAGTGTCGGTATCTGCACCAGGTCGGCGAGGAGCCGCCAGTCCAGCCCGGCCAGGCGGGGTCGGACCCGCTCGGACCAGGGCAGGTGCTCCGGGAACAGGTGCGGCTGCTTGATGACCTGGACGCTGGCGATCACCTCCCACAGTGACGACACCGCGAACCGGGTCATCGCCAGATCCCGCGCTTCCAGCCCCACCAGCATCATTTGGTGCCCCCCCGACAGATTCGGCGAGGATCAAATCTATCGGTCCCGCTCGCTGCGGCCGGCACCGTGGGCGGCATGACCACCGCCCCGACCACAACCGCCCTCGACCACCGCGCCGACCCCTGGCCCCGCTCCTTCCGGCTGCTCTACGCCGCCGCCCTCGTCGACGGCATCGGCTTCCACGTCAGCCAGCTCGCCGTGCCGGTGCTCGCCGTGTCCCTGCTGGCGGCCACTCCCGGTCAGGTGGGGCTGCTCGGCGCGCTGAGCACGGCCGCCTTCCTGGTGATCGGCCTGCCGGCCGGGGTCTGGGTCGACCGGTTGCCCCACCGTGCGGTGCTGGTCACCGCGGACCTGACCCGGGCGGCGCTGGTCGCGTCCGTGCCCGTGGCGTGGTGGGCCGGTTGGCTGAGCATCACGCAGCTCTACCTGGTGGTGCTGCTGACCGGGGTCGGCACCGTCTTCGCCGACATCGCCGCGCAGAGCTACCTGCCGGAACTGGTCGGCCGGAGCCGCCTGGTGGCGGCGAACTCCCTGCTGATGAGCACCAACGCGACGATGCAGATCGCCGGGCGCGGCATCGGCGGGCTGGTCGTGCAGGCGCTCACGGCGCCAGTCGCGATCGTGCTGGACGCGGTGGCCTTCGCGGTCTCCGGGGCGATCCTCTCCCGGATCCGCACCGACGCACCCCGCCGGCTCCCGTCCCGGGCTGCGGGCGGCTTCGCCCGGCAGCTCAGCGTCGGGGTCCGGCACGTGGCCGGCAACCCGCTGCTCCGCCTGCTCGCCCTCTCGACCGCGAGCATCAACCTGACCATGCAGCTCACCACGATCATGCTGCCGGTGGTCTTCCTGCGCGAGCTGCGGCTGGGTGCCGCCGTCCTCGGCCTCTTCCTGGGCGCGGGTGGGGTCGGCGCCCTGCTCGGCGCGCTGAGCGCGCGCCCCCTCGCCGAGCGGATCGGTCACGGTCGCGCGCTCTGGCTGCCCGGTCTGCTGGTCGCCCCGCTCGGCGGGCTGGTCGCGCTGATCGACACCGGACCGATGCTCTGGCTGGCCGCGTTCGGCTGGCTGGCATTGGCCTGGCGGACCGGAGTCGGCAACGTCATCGGGGTGAGCCTGCGCCAGGGCAGCACTCCGGACGCGCTGCTCGGTCGGATGAACGCCACCTTCCGGTTCCTGCTCACCGGGGCGCTCACCGTCGGCGCGGTGGCCGCCGGCCTGCTCGGCCAGTACGTCGACGTCCGCACGGCACTGGTGGTCGGCGCGGTCGCCAACGGACTGACCTGGCTTCCGGTGTTCTGCTCGCCACTGCGCACCCTGCACCGACCGCCGGTGACCGACTGACCCGCACCGTCCACGGTGCCACCATCGACCGCTGTTACGTGGCTGTTACGCCGCAGCGAAGTGGCCGTGCCGGTACCGGAGCACGGTCGCATCGGAGGGTCACCGGCATCGCCGCCGCGACGTGGCCCCCGACCATCGGACGGAGGCACCACGATGAGGATCAGGAGCGCACTGACGGCGCTGGCGGTCGTGCTCGCCGGGCTGGTCGCCGGCGCGGGCAGCGGCGCCACGGCGAGCACCACCATGGCGGCGACCGGATCGCCGTACTGCGGGATCACCTGGGGCAGCGCGGACAAGACGGCCGGCGCGCTGAGCAGCTCCCCGCTGATCGAGGTACGGACCGGCCGGCACGACTGCTACGACCGGGTGGTGTTCGAGTTCGCCGGCCCGGTGAACGGCTACTCGGTCGGCTACGGCGAGACGTGGACCGAGGGCGAGGGGCTGGCACTGTCGCCGTACACGGCCGGAGGCGCCCTGCTGCGGGTCTCGCTGCGGGCACCGGCGTACGACGAGGCCCACCTGGGCACCGTGCCGTACCGGGTCGGTGAGCACGCCGCGAACCTGCTGCGTTACCCGACGCTGCGCGACGTCGTCTTCGGCGGCAGCTTCGAGGGCTACACCACCTTCGCCGTCGGCGTACGGGCCCGACTGCCGTTCCGCACGTTCGTGCTGGCCGGCCCCGGCGGGCACAGCCGGATCGTGCTCGACGTGGCGCACCAGTGGCAGGAGTGACCGGCACGGTGTCGGGGGTCCGGCCGGGCCCCCGACACCGACCGTTCCGCCAGGGCTGCGCACCGTCGCGGCGGGTCTACCCTCAGGTGGTGGAGGGCCGCGTGCTGGTGGTCGAGGACGATGCCTCCATCCGGGAGGTCACCGCCCTCGGTCTGCGCCGCGCCGGCTTCCGGGTCGACACCGCCGTCGACGGGCGGCAGGCCCTGGCGGCGTGGCGGGCCCACCCGGTCGACCTGATCGTCCTCGACGTCATGCTGCCCGGCCTGGACGGCCTGGAGGTCTGCCGGGAGATCCGGCGCACCAGCCAGGTGCCGATCCTGATGCTGACCGCACGCACCGACACGCTCGACGTGGTGGTCGGGTTGGAGTGCGGTGCGGACGACTACCTGCGCAAACCGTTCGACCTGCCCGAGCTGGTGGCCCGGGTCCGCTCGGTGCTGCGTCGGGCCAGCGCGCCGGTCGCCTCCAGCACCATCGAGGTCGGCAGCCTCCAGATCGACCCGGGCAGCTTCGTGGTGCGACGGGACGGCCGGGAGGTGACGCTGACCGCCACCGAGTTCCGCCTGTTGCTGGAGCTGGCCCGCCGGCCAGGCCAGGTCTTCACCCGGGAGCTGCTGCTGGACCTGGTCTGGAACCACAGCTTCCTGGGCGACTCGCGGCTGGTCGACGTGGCGGTGCAGCGGCTGCGCGCCAAGGTCGAGGACGATCCGGCGCACCCACGGCTGGTACGCACCGTGCGCGGTGCCGGCTACAAGCTGTCCACGGGCTGACGGGAGGTCGGCGATGTCCGGACGCGCGGTGCCCCCGGGCCGCCTGCGGCGCCGGCTGACGATCGCGTTCGTGCTGGTCGCCGGGGTTTCCGCCGGGCTGCTGGCCGGTGGGGCGGGTCTGCTGCTGCGGCAGTCCTGGTTGGACGCCTCGCTGCACCAGGCCGCCGCCGACGCCCGCTACCAACTCGTCCTCGCGGGGCAGTTCCTGCCGCTGACCGACCAGCGCAGCACCGAGCTGCTCACCAGCTTCGAAGGCAGCGGCCGGCATGTGGTGCTCGTCGACGGCCCGGCCCGACCCTCGCACTCGGCGTACGCCCCGACCCTGGGCACCCGGCTGCGAGCCACCGTCGCGGACGGACAGCTCGGCTACCAACGGTCCGCCCCGGCGGAGCGGCCCCGGCTGCTGGTGGTCGGGGGACGCATCCCCGGCTCGACCGCCGAGCTGTACGTGATCACGGTCGAGGACGACATCGCCGCCGACCTGGGTCAGCTGCGCAACGCGTTGCTGGCCGGCTGGGTGCTCGTGGTGCTGCTTGCCGCCGGGGTGGGGCACGCCCTGGCCCGTCGAACGCTGGAGCCGGTGAGCCGGGCCAGTCGGGCAGCCCGTGCACTCACCGAGGGTCTGCTCGCCACCCGCCTGCCGGTGCGCGGGCGGGACGAGTTCAGCGACTGGGCGGCGTCGTTCAACGAGATGGCCGAGGCACTGGAGTCGAAGATCGCCGCGCTGTCGGCGGCGCAGGCCCGGGAGCTGCGGTTCACCGCCGACGTCGCGCACGAGCTGCGTACCCCGGTGACCGCACTGGTGGCCGCGGCCTCGCTGCTGCGGGAGCACCTCGACCAACTGCCGGACGACGCCCGGCCGGCCGCGCGGCTGTTGGTCGGCGACGTGGTCCGGCTGCGCCGGCTGGTCGAGGACCTGATGGAGATCTCCCGGCTGGACGCCGGGCGGGAGCGGCCAAGCGTCGAGCCGGTCGACGCGCCGGCGCTGCTGCGCGCGATCATCGGGGCGCGCGGCTGGTCGGAGCGGGTGGTGGTCACGGCCGACCCGGTCGCGCTACACACCGACCCGCGCCGGCTGGAGCGGGTGCTGGCCAACCTGGTCGCCAACGCGGTCGAGCACGGCGACGGCGAGATCCGGGCCACCGTGGCCGGGGCGGGCCCACTGGTCATCTTCGAGGTCACCGACCAGGGGCCGGGCATCCCGGCCGAGCACCTGCCACGCCTGTTCGACCGGTTCCACAAGGTCGACCCGTCCCGCTCGGCTCCGGGCAGTGGGCTGGGGCTGGCCATCGCCCGGGAACACGCGGCCCTGCTCGACGGGGTGCTGAGTGTGCGCAGCGAACCGGGCGCCGGCACCCGGTTCCGGCTGGAGCTGCCGGCCCGCGGGCCCCACCTCGGCGACGCCGGGAGGCGGCCCGCCGTCGCGCAGGCCGACGAGCGGTCCAGAGGCCACGCCGACGAGCACGCCGAGGGCGGGCGCAGGGCGGGCACGGCTGCGGGCGGTGCGGGATGAGCCGGCGCCGTGCGGCCGCGGTGACCGCACCGGTGCTCATCGCCGCGCTGCTCCTCGGCGGGTGCGGCACCCCCCGCTCCGGTGATCTCGGCCCGGCGCCCACTGCGGCACCGTCGAGTGCGGCACCCACCGGGCCCCCGGGAGACCCGACGCCCACCTCGCCGGCGGAACCGCCACCGTCACCCACCAGCGGTCCATCCCGCCCGCCGCCACCGGCCAGCACGGGCACGCGCCAGCCGGCCACGGTGACCATCGAGCTGTGGTACGTCCGGTCCGGGCAGCTCGTCCCGACCCGGCGGACCCGACCGGCCACCGTCGCGACGTCCCGACTGGCGCTGACCGAGCTGGCCGCCGGGCCCACGCCGGCGGAGGCCGCCACCGGGCTGACCACCCTGCTCCCGGCCGGCGTCGAGGTCACCCGGATCACCGACGGCGTGGCGACGCTGCGGCCCGTCCCGTCCGCCGACGACCCGGCGGGGCGCCGGCGGCTGCGCGAGGCGCAGGTGGTGTGGACGCTCACTCAGTTCCCCACCGTGCGGCAGGTCCGCTTCGGCGACGGGCCCCAGGTGGACCGTTCCGACTACTCGGGCCTGCTGCCGCCGATCGTGGTCACCGGACCGAGCGTCGGCGAACGGGTCGGCGCCCCACTCACCATCACCGGCACCGCCGACGTGTTCGAGGCCACGGTCAGCGTCCGGGTCCTGGACGCCGCCGGCCGGGAGGTTGCCGCCGGCTTCGGCACTGCCAGCTGCGGCAGCGGCTGCCGGGGCGCGTACCGCGTGGTGGTCGGCTGGCGCACGGCCCGGGAGCAGCGCGGCACCATCGAGGTGTACGAGGTGTCCGCGCGCGACGGCTCACGGATCAACACGGTGGCCGTGCCGGTGGTCCTCGCGCCCGCCGGGACCTGAGCCCGCACCGCCGCGACCCTCGCCCACGAACCGGTGAAGTACCGTCGCGTTCATGATCGAACGGGTGAGGGTCGCGGTGGCGGGTGTTGGTAACAACACGTCAGCGTTGGTGCAGGGGATTTCCTTCTATCGACAGACCGGCAGTCTGGTTGGTATCCGCCGGCCGGTCATCGATGGCCTCGGCGTGGACGACATCGACTTCGTCGCCGCTTTCGCCATGTCCGAGGGCAAGGTTGGCAAAGATCTGACCGAGGCGATCTTCCTGCCACCGAACAACTTTCCCCGTCTCGCGGCCGACCTGCCGCCGTCGGGTGTCCCGGTGACCAGGGGCCTGGTCGACGCCAGCGAGGTCGATCGTGTGGCGGCGGCGTTGACCGGCGCTGAGGTGCTGCTGTACTCGGCACCCAGCGGCCGCCCGGATACGGCCAGGGCCTACGCCGAGGCCGCCTGCCGGGCAGGCGTCGCCTTCATCAACACCACATCTGACGCGATCGGCCGCGATCCACTCTGGATCGATCGTTTCGAGGCGGCGGGTCTGCCGTTGCTCGGTGACGATCTGGCCAGCCAGTTCGGCACGTCGGTGGTGCACAACGCGCTGCTGCGGTTGCTGGAGGAGCGGGGTCTCACCCTGGCCAGTTCCTATCAGGTCAACCTGGGCGGTACCGAGGACTTCCGCAACCTGGCCGAGAACTCCAACACCAAGAAGCAGTCCAAGCTCAACGCCCTGTCGGCGGCGAACAAGGTGGAGATGGCCCCATTCGGGTATCTTTCGCAGCTGAAGTCGGAGAAGGTGGCACACCTCAGCATTGAGGCGCAGGGGTGGGGTGAGACTGCGGTGAGCCTTGACGTGAAGCTGAAGGTGCACGACCCGAGTGGCGCTGCCGGCGTCAACATCGATCTGATTCGCATCGCGGCGAGCGCACTCCGCGATGGGCGTGGTGGTTATGCCGCCGAGGCGTCGCCTCTGCTCAAGTCCCCGCCGGGCACGGCGATCTGACCGGGACACCTGCCGGACACCGGGCGGAAACGTAATCGTTTCGTCAGCCCGGTGCGACGCAGCTCATAAAACGCTGCACGATCACCCAACCGCGAACTAGGGTCAGTACGACATCGTTTCGCGGGGGGTCGGAATGCTTGGCGGTCAGCAGGTGGGCGCGGGCGCCGGGGTGCCGGCTGCCCGGGGCGCCCGATGCTCCGACAGCGACCTGTTCGCCGTGGTCATCGAGGTGCTGCGCCAGGTCGGCTTCGACCGGTTGACCATCGACGCCGTCGCCGCCCGCGCCCACGTCAGCAAGGCCACCATCTACCGGCGCTGGGACGGCAAGACCGAACTGGTCGTCGCCGCCCTGCGCCACCGGCAGGTGGGCGTACACAACCCGCCCGACACCGGCTCACTGCGCGGCGACCTGATCGAGTTGCTGCGCGCCACGGCCGCTGTCTGCGCGGCCGACTGCGACCTGATGCAGGCGTTGGCCTTCGCCATGCGGACCAATCCCGAGCTGGAACGCCTGGTGCGCCACCAGGTGCTGCCGGCCGGGCGGGTGGCCAGCACGGCCATCCTGGTCCGTGCCGCCGCCCGGGGCGAAATCCCGCCCGAGGCCGGTGAACGGGAGCTGTTCCACGAGCTGGCGCCCGCGCTCTCCATGTCCCGCATCGTCGCGTCCGGCCTACCCGCCGATGACGCGTTCCTCACCCAGGTCGTCGACCAGGTGCTGATTCCGGTGCTCCGCTACCAGCCCGACCGCCCGTCTCAGGCCTGATCCACACCAGCAACACGCACACGGAAGGCTTCACCATGCCCGGAACTACCTCGACCGCCCCCGGTGCGCCCGGCACCGGGACGTCGACAGGCGCGCCGCACCCGAAGCGCTGGATCGCGCTGGCGGTCATCGCGATCTCGCAGCTGATGGTGGTCCTGGACGCCACCATCGTGAACATCGCGCTCCCGCAGGCCCAGGCCGACCTCGGCATCAGCGACGCGAACCGGCAGTGGGTGGTCACGGCCTACACGCTGGCGTTCGGCGGCCTGCTGCTGCTCGGCGGCCGGATCGCCGACTACTGGGGCCGCAAGCGGACCTTCCTGGTCGGCATGACCGGCTTCGCGCTGGCCTCCGCGCTGGGCGGTCTGGCCACCACCGGCGGGATGCTCTTCGCCGCCCGTGCGTTGCAGGGCGCCTTCGGCGCGCTGCTCGCCCCGGCCGCGCTGGCTCTGCTCACCGTCCTGTTCACCGAGGCCACGGAGCGCGCCAAGGCGTTCGCGGTGTACGGCGCGATCGCCGGCGGTGGGTCCGCGGTCGGCCTGCTGCTCGGCGGGGTGCTCACCGAGTACGCCGACTGGCGCTGGTGCCTGCTGGTCAACATCCCGGTCGCCGCGGTCGCCATCGCCTTCGCCCTCCCTCTGGTGCCGGAGAGCCGGGCGCACGGCAACACCCGCTACGACGTGCCCGGCGCGGTCGTCGTCACCGCCGGCCTGGTCTCCCTGGTGTACGGCTTCACCAAGGCCGCCGAGGACGGCTGGGACGCCGCCGCGACGCTCGGTTTCATCGCGGCCGGTGTGGCGCTGCTCGCCGCCTTCGTGGTGATCGAACTGCGCTCCAACCACCCGCTGCTGCCGATGCGGATCATCCTGGACCGCAACCGGGGCGGTGCGTACCTCGCCTCGACGCTGATCGGTGCCGGCCTGTTCGGCGCGTTCCTCTTCCTGACCTTCTACTTCCAGGTGGTGCTCCAGTACAAGCCGCTGGAGGCGGGGCTCGCCTCGCTGCCGGTCACCGCCGGCGTGCTGATCGCGGCGGGTGGGGCCAGCCAGTTGATGCCACGGGTGGGTGCCAAGCCGCTGATGGTCGGCGGTGCCGTGCTCGCCGCCGCGGCCATGCTGCTGCTGACCCAGATCGACGTGGACACCTCGTTCCTCACCCACCTGCTGCCCGCCCAGGTCATCCTCGGCATGGGCCTCGGGTTCACGTTCGTGCCGCTGTCCAGCCTCGCCCTGGTCGGGGTGCCGGAGCACGACGCCGGCGCGGCCAGCGCGACGCTCAACGCCACCCAGCAGATCGGCGGCTCGCTGGGCACCGCGCTGCTGAACACCATGTACACCAGCGCGGTCGCCGCGTACCTGGTCGGCCGGGCACCGAACCCGGTCAACCAGATCGAGGCGCTGGTACACGGCTACAGCGTGGCGTTCGCCTGGGGCGCGGCGCTGATCGTGCTCGCCGGACTGGCCACCCTGATCCTGGTCAAGGTGCGCAAGGAGGACGTCCCGACCGGTACCACCGTGCACATGGGCTGAGCCGACCGCCGCCGCCGGCCGGCCCGCTCCGACCCGGAGTGGGACCGGCCGGCGGCGGCGTCCGGTAGCGTCCCGACCATCACCGAAAATCCGTTGAGGAGACAAATGTCCACGGCTGCCGACCAGATCATCAACGCTCTGCGCGCGGGCCACGAGGAGCTCGCCACGCTCGTCCGGGACCTCAAGGAAGACGACCTGCTGCTGCCGTCGGGAGCCAGCGAGTGGCAGGTGTCCCAGGTGCTCAGCCACCTGGGCAGCGGCGCGGAGATCAACCTCGCGACGCTGACCGCGGCTCGCACCGGCGCACCCGGCCCGGACGGCGACTTCAACCGCGGCGTCTGGCAGCGCTGGGACGCGATGGCCCCGGCCGAACACGCCGCCGGGTTCCTCGCCGCCAACGAACGCCTCGTCGGGGCGTACGAGGCGCTGGACGCCGAGAGCCGTGCCTCGCTGCGGATCGACCTCGGCTTCCTGCCGGACCCGGTCGACGTCGCCACCGCGGGCCGGTTCCGGCTCAGCGAGTTCGCCCTGCACCAGTGGGACGTCGAGGTGGCGTTCAACCCGTTCGCGGCGGTGACGCCGGAGGCGGTGCCGCTGCTGCTCGACCAGGTCGGCGGCATGCTGGCGTGGACCAGCCGGCCACAGGAGCTGGCCGGCCGGGAGGCCACGCTGCTGGTACGACTGCAGGAGCCCGAGCAGACGTACGGGCTGCGGCTGGGCGAGCGGATCGAGCTGACCGACGCGCCGCGGCAGCCGGACGGCGAGCTGACCGCCCCGGCCGAGGCGTGGCTGCGGTTGGCCACCGGGCGGCTGGGTTCCCAGCACACCCCGGACGGGGTGCGGGTGGCCGGCCCGGTGAGCCTGGACGACCTGCGCCGGGTCTTCGCCGGCTTCTGAGGAGTTGCCGCGCGGGCCGGTCATCCCGGCCCGCGCGGCCCGTCGGCACGGTCAGCCCTTCACGCAGACCACCTGCTTGAGGTGCGCCACCACCTGCACCAGGTCCTCCTGCTGGGCCATCACCTCGGTGATGTCCTTGTACGCGCCGGGGATCTCGTCGACCACCCCGGCGTCCTTCCGGCACTCCACGCCAGCGGTCTGCGCGGCCAGATCCGTGGTGCTGAAGGTGCGCTTGGCCTGCGCCCGTGACATCCGCCGCCCGGCCCCGTGCGAGGCCGAGCAGTACGCGTCCGGGTTCCCCCGACCCCGCACGATGTACGACCCGGTGCCCATCGACCCGGGGATGATGCCCAGGTCGCCCCGGCCGGCCCGGATCGCGCCCTTGCGGGTGACCAGCACGTCCACGCCGTCGTAGCTCTCCTCCGAGACGTAGTTGTGGTGACATGAGATGGGCTCGTCGTAACCGACCTGCGGGAAGTGCTCGCGCACCACGCCGCAGAGCAGGGCCAGCATGACCGCCCGGTTACGCCGCGCGTACTCCTGCGCCCACCACAGGTCGCGCCGGTAGGCGTCCATCTCCGGCGTACCGGTGAGGAACACCGCAAGGTCCCGGTCGGGCAGGTCGACGTTGTGCGGCAGCCGTCGCGCCACCCCGATGTGCCGCTCGGCCAGCTCCTTGCCGATGTTGCGCGATCCGGAGTGCAGCATCAGCCACACCCGTCCCTCGTCGGCACCACCCTGCTCCAGGCAGACCTCGATGAAGTGGTTACCCCCGCCGAGGGTGCCGAGCTGCCGCTGGGCCCGGGTCTCAAGCTGCGCCACCCGCCGGTCCAGCCCGGCGAACCGGCCCCAGAAGTCGTCCCAGCCGGCCTGCTCCAGACCACGCACCCGGCGCGGGTCGACCGCCTTGTCCCGCTGGGCGAAGCCGACCGGGATGGTGGCCTCGATCGCGGAGCGCAGCCCGGCCAGGTCGTCCGGCAGGTCGGCGGCGGTCAGCGAGGTGCGGACCGCCGACATGCCGCAGCCGATGTCCACGCCGACGGCGGCCGGCGAGACGGCCTGCCGCATGGCGATGACCGAGCCGACCGTCGCGCCCTTGCCGAAGTGCACGTCCGGCATCACCGCGACGCCCTGCACCCAGGGCAGCGCGCCGATGTTGCGCAGCTGCCGGGCGGCCTGCGGCTCGATGGCGTACGGGTCGGTCCAGACCCGGACCGGTGCCCGGGTGCCGGCGAGGGGGGTGAATCCCATGGCGGTCTCCTTGTGTCGTGCCGGCACCAGCATCGCGCGGGGTGACCGGAAATGATTGCGCGCCAGACGGCCGGGCGCGGAAGCTCGTCGGATATGAAAAGGCCGCCCGACCCTCAGTGGGTGGGCGGCGGCGTCTGACGCGCTGGCGTCAGGGGTGACGCCGCCCCAACTGCCGGCCCTGACCGGGCTGGCCGAGACACCGGTACCGCACGCCCGAGGGCAACCCGGCACCGGCACCTGGCGTGCGCCAGGTGGCTTTGGTGCGGTTGCGCTGCGACACGGCGTACTCCCCGGGTTCTGATCGGTTGACCTTGCGCCGATGACGCTAGGCGGGCCGGGACCGGTCCGCAATGGATATTGCGGCAGGCCCGGCCGCGCCCGCTACCGGCCGCCGACGACCCGGCGGGCGACCGCCAGCAGGTACTCCTTGCGGTCCAGCGGGTTGTGATCCCAGCGGGGCCGGGTGGGAGCCGGGCCGCGCACCGGCCGGTACCGGTCGAACGCGGTCTCCAACACGCCCTCGCCCCGGGTCAGCGCCGGAAGCCGGCGCTCCAGCGCGTGTACCCGGCCCGCCGGGATCTCCCCCTCCACCAGGTACGACGTGCCCTGGCCGGTGGTGTTGGTCGGCACCGCGTCCAGCCGGGCCAGCGCGGGAAGCAGGGTGCCGAGGATGTCGCCCGGCGCCTCCAGCCGGAATCGGTGCACCGGCTCGTGGACCCGGGTGCCGGCCCGGGTGAGCGCGGCCATCAACACCAGCGGGGTGAGGTTGCGGAAGTCCCCCGCCGTGCTGGACATGCTCTTGTCGAAGGTGCCGTGGGAGTGGCTCTGCCGGGCCCAGTAGCCGGCGTGGGTCATCGTCACCTCGCAGTCGGGGACCTGCCAGCCGTGCGGCCCCTGACGCAGCGTCCGGTGCACGGTCTCCTCGACGGCGGCGAAGAAGGCCGGCGGCATCGATCCCAGCTCGACGCCGAGCCGGAAGCTCACCCCGGCCCCGGCCGGTGCGGGGGCCACCCGCAACCCGACGGTGGCCAGGAACGGGTTGGGCGCCACAGCGATCACCTCGACCGCCGCGCCGACGCCGCACACCCGCTCCACGTGCACCGTGCTGCTCTCCCGGAAGGTCACCGCCACTCCGAAGTCGTCGGCCAGGGTGGCCTGGATGACCTCCTTCTGCACCTCGCCGTAGAGCGAGAGGGTCATCTCGTGCTGCCGGTCGTCCTGCCGCAGGTTGATCAGTGGATCCTGCTCGGCGAGCTGGCTCAGCGCGGCGTGCGCCGCGACCCGGTCGGCGGGCCGGGCCGGGACCACGACGGTCTCCAGAGTCGGCGGCGCGAAGTGCCGGTCCCCGTCGGCGCGCTCGTGGGGTGCGCCGACCGGGTCGCCGATCCGCGCTTCGGTCAGGCCCCACAGCCGGGCGATGTGGCCCGCGCCGACCGACGCCGCCGCGACGTCGGCGCCGTCGGCGACGACGCGTACGGCGGTGACCAAGGCCGCACCGGCCGCACCGACGCGGATCCGATCACGCACCCGGATCGTGCCGGCGAAGAGCCGGACCAGGGCGATCTTCTCCCCCGCCGGGCCGCGCTCGATGGCGAAGACGGTGCCGGAGACCGGGGCGTCGGCGTCGCCCCGAACCGTGGGCAACAGCTCGGTGATGCCGGCGATCAGCGCATCCACCCCGGCGCCGGTGATCGCCGAGCCGGCAAACACCGGATGGACCAGCGCCCGGCCGGTCCAGACCGCCAGCGCCCGGCCCAGCCGGGGGTACGGCAGTGCCGAGGTGTCCGCCACCCAGTCGGCGAGCAGCGCGTCGTCCTGCCCGGCGAGCAGGTCGAGCAGCCGGTCGGTGAACCTGTCGTCGGCCGGGCCGTACGGCGTGCAGTGGGCGTCCCGGGTGCCGGGCGCCGCCACCGAAGCCATCGCCACCACGGACGGGGTCAGCCTCTCCGCGACGGCCCGCAGCACCCGATCGGGGTCGGCCCCGGCCCGGTCGACCTTGTTCACGAAGATCAGCGTCGGGATGCGCAGCCGGCGCAGGGTGCGCATCAGCACACGGGTCTGCGGCTGGACCCCCTCCACCGCGGAGATCACCAGTACCGCGCCGTCGAGCACGCCGAGCACCCGTTCGACCTCGGCGATGAAGTCCGGGTGCCCGGGAGTGTCGATCAGGTTGACGGTCACGTCGTCCACCACGAAGGAGACGACGGCGGAGCGGATGGTGATGCCGCGTTGTCGTTCCAACGCCAGGGAGTCGGTGCGGGTGCTGCCCGCGTCGACGCTGCCGATCTCGTCGAGCACACCGACGTCGTGCAGCAGTCGCTCGGTCAGGCTGGTCTTACCGGCATCGACGTGCGCCAGGATGCCGAGGTTGAGGGTTTTCACGCAGCGTCATGTCCTTCGGGTCGGTGACAGGTCCCTTCTGGTCGGACATCGACGCAGCGCGCATTACTACTCCCTGAAGGTTGGTGGCGGTTTCGGGTAGTTCAGCAGGCGGTCGCGGCGCCCGGCAACCGATTAACCGCGCTCCTGCGCGCGACATTGCGGAACATGGGCTTCCGCAATAACTGGCAGACTCGCGGACATGGTGGAGACCTCCGTGCGGCTGCTGCGCCTGCTCGCCCTGTTGCAGGGCCACCGCGACTGGTCGGGCACGGAGTTGGCCGACCGGCTGGCGGTCAGCACCCGCACCGTACGCACCGACGTCGAACGACTGCGGGTGCTCGGCTACCGGATCGAGTCACGCCCCGGGGTCGCTGGCGGCTACCGCCTCGGCGCCGGGTCCGCCCTGCCGCCGCTGCTGCTCGACGACGACGAGGCGGTGGCGGTGGCCGTCGGCCTGCGGGCGGCCGCGTCCGGCTCGGTGCGCGGTATCGAGGAGACCTCGCTGCGCGCGCTGGCCAAGCTGGAGCAGGCGCTGCCGTCGCGGTTGCGGCACCGGGTGGACGCCCTGCGCGCGGCGACGGTCTCCGCCGCCGCCGGCGGCCCGACCGTGGACGCCGAGACGCTCACCGCCGTCTCCACGGCCGTGCACCGCCAGGAGCGGCTGCGCTTCGACTACGCCGGGCACGACGGCACGGCCACCGTCCGGGACGTCGAGCCGTACCGGCTGGTCTACACCGGGCGACGCTGGTACCTGCTGGGCTGGGACACCGACCGGGCCGACTGGCGGACCTTCCGCGCCGACCGGATCCAGCCCCGGGTGCCGGGCGGTCCGCGCTTCACGCCCCGGGAGCCGCCGGGTGGCGACGCGGTCGCGCACGTGCTGCGCGGCGTCGGTTCCACGGCGTGGCCGCACCCGGCGCGGGTACGCCTGCACGCGCCGGCCGATCGGATGGCGCAGCGGATCCCCAGCACGGCGGGCCTGCTGGAGGCGATCGACGAGCACAGTTGCCTGCTGCACACCGGCGGGGAGTCGTTGAGCAACCTGGCCGCCTTCCTCGGCACCCTTGAGGTGGACCTCGACGTGCTCGACCCACCGGAGCTGCGCGACGTGCTGCGCGGCGTGGCCGCCCGGCTCGGCCGCGCCGCTCAGGTGTCGTAGCAGCCGTCCCAGGGCGGGTCGAAACCGAGGTCGTCGGGGACGAACTCGGCGTGGTCCTCGCCGTCGTAGTCCGCGGTTCCGTCGACCAGCCCGAAGACGTGCCCGTCGACCTCGACCTGGAAGAGCTTGATGGCGATGTCGTCGAAGACCCGGCCGGGCAGCGCGTCGAGCCACTCGACGAGCCGGGCCTCGGCCCGGTCGACGGAGGCCTGCTCGTCCTCGCTGGTGCCGGCGAACCAGATGTCCGAGTCGGTGTGCGCGCCGTCAGGGTCGAACCGGTGCAGCACGGCGTACCACCGCTTGTGGCGGAACCAGTCGTCCTCGGCGCCGCTGCCGTCCTCCAGGGTGGCCGTGACGGAGCCGAAGAACTGACCCTTGTCGTACCGACCGATGAAGCGGGTGCGGTAGTCGGGCTCGTACGCGATCGGTACGCGGTCGGGAATCGCCATGGCGGGCACGTTACTGCGCCGGGTCTATGGCTGCGGCACCAGCCGGAAGGACTGCGCGGCGGTGCCGTTGCAGGCGTACTGGATGAGCTGGACACTGTCCGCGGTGGACGCGCCCGGCACGTCGAGGCACTTGCCGCTGTTGCGGTTGACCAGGCGGTAGTAGCCGCCACCCTCCGACTCCGCCCGCCACTGCTGGTTGTTGCCACCGCTGTAGGACCAGAGCTGGATGGGTGCCGAGTCGGCGGTCGACACGTTGGTCACGTCGAGCACCTGAGCGCTGTTGTTGCGGTTGTTGACCCGCAGGTAACCGCCGCTGGTCGGCGCGAACTGGTACTGCTGGGCGGTGCTGTTGTTGCAGGCGTACTGCTGGATGGCGGTGCCGTTGGTGCTGGCGGCGGCCCGCGCGTCCACGCACTTGCCGCTGGCCCGGTTGACCACGGTGTGCCAGGCCGTCGGCGAGATGGGGCCGGTCGGCGTGGGCGTCGGGGTGGGCCCGGTGCCGGCACCGGCGAGCCAGTGCAGACCGTCGATCAGCAGCCGGTTCTGTGGCTCACTGTCGAAGGTGGACGACAGCCCGGTGTTGGTGTTGTAGTCCATGGCGTTGTGGCCGAAGTTGGCGTAGAGCATCTTGTACCGCTTGTTGCTCCACACCAGCGGGTAGTAGCCGCTGTACCAGGACTGGTTGGGGTCGGTGCCGACCGGAAAGCTGGACGGGTCGATCGAGGCGAGGATGTCGATGTCCGGGTTCTGCCGCAGGTCGTTGCTCCAGGAGTACCACTCGCTGATCGACGACGGGAAGGTCGCGGGGAGCTGCCGGGTGGCCGGGTGGGTGCGGTTGTCGGCGCGCAGGGTGACCCGGGTGGGTCCCCACGTGTTCGACTGGAACGCGCCGGTGCCGAGGAAGGTGTTGTAGTACCAGCTCCAGCTCGACGGGTTGGTGTTGAACGCGGTGACGTGGAAGCCCAGCCACGCGCCGCCGTTCTGCATGTACTGCTGGAACGCGGCACGTTGCGCGGTGGGTGGCGCGTCGTCCAGGAACATGATGACCTTGTACTGCGCCAGGTTGGCGGTGTTCAGCAGGCCCCAGTTGGTGGTCGCCTCCCAGGAGAAGCCGTACTGGGCGGAAGCCTGCGGGAACCAGGCCCGGGCATCCCGGACGAAGTCGATGTGCGCGGCGTCCCAGGTGCCGTTGTAGAAGGCCAGGACCTTGAACGTCGGAGCGGCCTGCGCGGTACGCGAGGCGTTGACGGCGAGGCCGACGCTGAGCGCGACGACGAAGGCGACCAGCAGCGAGATGATCCGCCTGGTACGGGAGGAGAGTTCTGCGATCACCTGATCGTCCCTTCGGTGGTGGCCTGGGGACGCGCGCCGACGCGTCGACGTGAACCATCTGTATACAAGGTTTACAGATCGATGAAAGGTTATGCGTTCCGCTGCTCGACGTCAAACACCCCTGCGACTGTTGGTAGGCGTCGTTGGCCTGGTGTTGTTGCCATTCGCGGTGAATGCCGCGAATGACAGCCCGCGCGCCGTGGACGGGGAGTCAGACGCCGACGGTGCCGTCGATGCCCTCGCGCAGGAAGTCGGCGTGCCCGTTGTGCCGGGCGTACTCGTGGATCAGGTGCAGTATCACCAGCCGCAGCGACACGTCCTCGCCGGAGCGGGCGTTGTGGCCGGTCACGTCGAGCGACGGCGCGGCCCGCTCGATGCGGCGGGCGTGCTCGACCTCGCGCTGCCAGGCGTCGAACGCCTCGGCGCGGGTGGCGGAGCTGGCGTCGTACGCCTGCTGGTAGTCGCCGGTCGCCGACCAGACCAGCCCGACGTCCTCGCCGTCGATCACCCGCCGGAACCAGGCGCGTTCCACCTCGGCCAGGTGCCGGACCAGGCCGAGCAGGGACAGCGAGGAGGGCGGCATCGACTGCCGGCGCAGTTCCTCGTCGGAGAGGCCGTCGCACTTCAGGGCCAGCGTCGCGCGGTGGAAGTCGAGGAAGGCGCGCAGCGTCTCCCGCTCCCCACCGGTCACCGGGGGGCCGATCCGTTCGGTGGTCACGGCGTCGATCATGCCGGACGGCGTCGGCGGCGTCGGTGCCGGCCGGGTTGTCAGCCGACCGAGGAGCGGGCCACCGGCGCGGCGAAGTAGGTGTCCGGGTACGGCTCGTCGCGGAAGCTGTAGTGCCACCACTCGCGGTCGTAGTTCACGAACCCGCCGTCGGTCATCAACCGCTGCAACAGCCGCCGGTTGTCCCGGGCCGTGCCGGTGATCCCGGGGTCGGCCGTGTGCGCCCGGGTGTCGAAGCAGTCGAAGCCGGTGCCCATGTCGATGCTGTTGTCGGCGAAGCGCTGCCCGCGCGGCGCGGTACAGGCCACCAGCGGCTGACCCGACGCGTACGGGGGCTGGCTGGCGGCCGGCTCGTCGACCAGGGTCAGGTCAAGGGTGCTGCCCCTGCTGTGCGCCGTGGGCGCCCCGATGTAACCGTCGGCGAAGAGTCGGCTCTTCGCCACGTCCGGATAGAACTCGGCTTTCGTCTGTTGCTCGCCGGGGCGCTTCGCCCAGGCGACGAAGTCGTCCACCGCCGGCTGCGGGCGGTAGCAGTCGTACACCTTGAGGCTGTGCCCGCCGGCCAGCGCGGCATCCTGCACCCGGCGCAGCGCCTCGGCCGCCTGCCGGGTGAGCAGACACAGCGGCTCATGGTAGGCGGTGATCGGCCGGCCGACGAAGTTGTGCGCGGTGGCGTACCGGATGTCGGCGTGGATGCGCGGGTCGAGGTCGGTCAGCACCACGAACCCCGGCAGGCGGGCCGTGGCGGACGGGCCAGGGCTCACCGACGTCGACCCCGCACCCGTCGGCGCCGGGCGGGGCTCCGGCCGCGAGCAGCCGCCGAGCAGCACGACCAGCGCGAGCACGGCGCCGCCGCCCACTCGCCCTGACCTGCGCACCCGTCCTGTCTATCAGCCCGACCGGAGCTCCGCGCCGGATCGACGTCCGACCGCCGGCCGAATCGGCTCGGCGCCCTCGGCCAGGTGCTCGCCGAGGAAGCGCAGCGCCGCCTCGTCGTCGTCGATCCCGCCGGCCTCGTGGCCGTTGTACCGCCACACCGACAGCTCGGTCGGCCCGGCGTGGGCGTTGACGGCCGCGTAGACCGTCGACGGGGGCACGATGTCGTCCATCAACGCCACCGAGTACCGCGTCGGGCGGCGGCAGCGCCGGGCGAAGTTCACCCCGTCGACGTACGCCAGGGTGGCCAGCACCCGCTCCTCGGCGTCCCGGTGGATCGCCAGGTAGTCCCGGATCTCCCGGTACGGGCGGGCGTCGGTGGCGACGATCGCGCGCGGGATGTCGCAGAGGAACGGCACGAGGGCGACCACCGCCCGTACGCCGGGTGCCAGTGCGCCGGCCGCGAGCGCCAGCCCGCCGCCCTGGCTGTGACCGAGCACCGCCACCCGGGTCGGATCGACCACCGGCAGGGTCCGGACGGCGTCCACCGCCCGGACCGCATCGGTGATCAGTCGGCGGTAGTACTAGGTGCGCGGGTCGGCGATACCCCGGGTGGTCACCCCGGGCGCCTCCGGGCCGGCGGCACCGGGATCCGGGGTGGCTCCCCGGCTCCAGCCCGAACCCTGCCCCCGGGTGTCCATCTGCAGGTGCACGAACCCGGCCGCCGCCCAGAGCAGGTTCTCCAGCGGGTGCCCATGACCGCCGCCGTAGCCGGCGTACTGGACCACGGTCGGCAGCGCCATGCCGGCTCCGTGGGGCACCCGCAGCCAGCCCCGCACGGGTTGGCCGGCGAAGCCCGGGAACGTCACGTCGAACACGTCGATGCTGACCAGCCCGGTCGTCACCGGCTCGACCCGGACCGGCCAGCGGGCGTCCCGGGCCTCCGCCAGGGTGCCGGCCCAGAACTGGTCGAAGTCCGCCGGTTCCCGGACCGCGCTGCGGTAGCCGTGCAGCTGCTCCTCGGGCAGGTCGGTGTACACGTCGCGCTCAGTCGGTCGGGTGGGCCGTGAACACGGGGTGCATCCGCCGGGTGTGGTCCACCTGCCGTACCGGCCCGGTCAGCTCGACGGTCGCCACCAGCCGCGGTTGCGTGCTGGACGAGGCGAGCCGCAACTCCAGCTCCCCCGGCTCGACCACCCGCCGCCCGTCCCGCCCGGTGAACGAGAGCAGGTCGGCCGGCACGGTCACCTCGATCCGGCGACTGGCGCCGGCCTCCAGCGGCACCCGTAGGTAGCCGATCAACCGCTGCACCGGCTGCACCACCGAGGCCACCGGATCGTGCGCGTAGAGCTGCACCACCTCACTGCCCCACCGGGTGCCGCTGTTACGCAGCGTGAAGGCCAGCAGCAGCTCCCCGTCGGTCTCCGCCGTCGCCTGTTCGACCGTCAGCTCCGACCAGTCGAATCGGGTGTAGCTGAGCCCGTGCCCGAAGCCGTACGCGGGCGTGGGGTCGATGTTGGAGACGTCGCTGGCCTGGCCCAGCCGGGCGGCGAGGTAGGTGGTCGGCTGGCCACCCGGGCTGCGCGGCACACTGACCGGCAGCCGACCCTGCGGCTCGACCCGCCCGCTGAGCAGACCGGCGATCACCGACGGCCCCTCCTCGCCCGGGAAGAACGACTGCACGATGGCCGCCGCCTCGTCGACCGCCCGGCCCAGCGCGTACGGCCGGCCGGCGATCAGCGTGACCACCACCGGGACGCCGACCTCCAGCAGCGCGTCCAGCAGCTGCTGCTGCACCCCGGGCAGGGCCAGCGACTCCGCGTCGCAGCCCTCACCGCTGGTGCCCCGGCCGAACAACCCGGCCCGGTCACCCAGGGCCGCGATGACGACGTCCGCGCCCCGGGCCGCCTCGACCGCCGGGGCGAACCCACCGGTCTCCGGGCCGTCGACGCTCGCGCCGGGCACGACCACGACCTCGCTTCCTGGAAACTCGGCGCGCAGCGCCTGCACGAGGGTGGGCAGCTCGATCCCGAGCGGCAGCTCCGGGTGGTGGGATCCGACGTGGACCGGGAACGAGTAGCAGCCCAGCACCGCCGTCGGGTTCTCGGCCTGCGGGCCGACCACCGCGATCCGCGCCGGCCTGGCCAGCGGCAGGACGCCGTCGTTGCGCAGCAGGACGACGGCCTGTTCGGCCACCTCGCGGGCGAGTTCCCGGTTGGCGGGTGGGTCCAGGTCGATGGTGCCCCGCACCGCCTCCGGGTCGGTGAGGTCGACGCCGGCGAGCGCCACCGGCACCGGGTCCCACCCGTCGTCGAGGAGCCCGAGCTGGGCCTTCTGCAGCAGCACCCGCCGCACCGCCCGGTCGATCAGCGCCTCGGCCACCTGCCCGGCGGCGAGGGCCTCATGCAGCGGCTCACCGAAGGTCTTCACGGTGGGCAACTCCACGTCCACCCCGGCGGCGAGTGCCACCCCGGCCGCCTCGCCCCAGCTTCCGGCGACCCCGTGCAAGGTGCGCAGGAAGGCGATGCCGAAGTAGTCGGCCACCACCGTGCCGGTGAACCCCCAGGTCTCCCGGAGCAGGCCCGTGAGCAGTTCCTCGTCGGCCGCCGACGGCATCCCGTCGGTGTCGGTGTAGGCGTGCATCACCGACCGCGCGCCGCTCTCCCGCACCGCCATCTCGAACGGCGGCAGCATCACGTCCGCCCGCTCCCGCGGGCCCATGCCGACCGGTGCCAGGTTGCGCCCGGCGCGAGAGGCGGAGTAACCGACGAAGTGCTTGAGCGTGGCCACCACACCCGTCGACTCCAACCCCTGGATGTACGCGGTGGCGAGCGTCCCCACCAGGTACGGGTCCTCGCCCATGGTCTCCTCGACCCGTCCCCAACGGGCGTCGCGGACCACGTCGAGCACCGGTGCCAGTCCCTGGTGCACGCCGAGGCGGCGCAGGTCCGCGCCGATCAGGCCGGCCATCCGCCGGATCAGTGCCGGGTCGAAGGTGGCGCCCCAGGACAACGGCACCGGGTACGCGGTCGCGCCCCAGGTGGCGAAGCCGGCCAGGCACTCCTCGTGGGCGAGGGCCGGGATGCCGAAACGGTTCGCGGCGGTGATCCGCTGCTGGGTCCGCAGCAGGGAGAGCGCGCCGAGCGCCGGGTCGACCGGAGCGGTGCCGAACGGCCGGGTCAGCTGCCCGAGCCCGGTGTGCAGCAGCTCGTCGAGGTCGACCGGCTCCTCCATTTCGTGCTGGTGGGGCGCGACCTCACCGCCGTCGGCGGAGGCGCCCACCCAGACGCCGTACAGCTGGGCGATCTTCTCCGGCAGGGTCATCGCGGCGACGAGGGCGTCGACGCGGGTGGGCGGGTCGTAGGAGGGATCGTTCCAGATGGTGGTGCTCGGTTCGGTGTCCACGGTCACGTTGTCGGTCACTTTCCTCCGACGCCCATCGGCCCCCGTAGGAGGGACCGCTGGGCGAACAGGTAGACGGTTTTGCGGTGTTTCGCGTCTCTGCGCGTACCGGTGCTGCTCAGCCCTTCACCGCACCCTGCAGGCCACCGACGATCTGCTTCTCGGCGAAGGTGAAGAAGAGAAGTGCCGGCAGCATCGCCAGCGAGGTGAACGCGAGGATTCCCGCGGTGTCGGAGGTGTACTGGCTGGAGAAGTTCTGCACGCCCAGCGGCAGGGTGTGCAGATCGGCGTCGCCGAGCACGAGCAGCGGCAGGAGGAAGGCGTTCCAGCTCGCCACGAACGCGAGGACCCCGACGGTGACCAGCGCGGGCCGGGACAGCGGCAGCATGACCCGCCAGAGGAAACCGAGCCGGCCGGCGCCGTCGATCGCCGCGGCGTCCTCCAACTCGCGGGGTACGGCGGCCAGGAACGGACGCAGGATCACGATCGTGAGCGGCAGCGAGAAGGCGACCTGCGGGAGGATCACCGCATAGTAGGAGTTGATCAGGTTGAGGTCACGCAGCATCAGGTAGAGCGGCAGGATCGCCGCCCCGGCCGGGAAGAGCAGACCGAGGGTGAAGAAGGTGTAGAGCGTCTCCCGACCGCGGAAGCTGTAGCGGGCGAGCACGAACGCGGCGCAGACGCCGAGCAGCACGACGGCGAGCGTCGTGCCCAGGGCGATCACCGCGCTGTTGAGCGCCTGCTGCCAGAAGTCGACCCGCGTCAAGACCCTGGCGTAGTTGTCCCACACCCACGGGTCGGGCAGCCCGGCCGGGTCCGCGATGATCTGCGGGGTGGTTCGGAAGCCGCCGACGATCACGTAGACCACCGGGGCGATGGAGACGGCGGCGATCGCGAGGGCCAGCCCGTAGGTCAGCGGACTGCCCCACGAGAACGGACGGCGGTGCGGCGACGAGGGGGACGTCAGCGCGTTCTCGACCACGGTCAGTTCCTCCTTCCGGTGACGGCGCCCGCGATGTCGCGACGGAGGAGAAAGCGCTGGAACAGCAGCGCCGCGATGAAGGAGATGACGAACAGGATCACGGCCACCGCGTTGCCGTAGCCCCAGAGCCGGGCGAAGAAGCCGTTGTCCACCATGTACGTCGCCATGGTGGCCGAGGCGCCGAGCGACCGGACCGCGGGCACCGAGGTCACCCAGATCACGTCGAAGACCTGCAACGAGCCGATCATCGACAGGAACATCCAGATCCGGATCGTCGGGCCCAGCAGCGGGAGCGTGACGTGGCGCTGGGTCTGCCACCAGCTCGCGCCGTCGATCGCGGCGGCCTCGGTCAGCTCGGGCGGTACGTTCGACAGTCCGGCGAGCAGGAGAATGATCGCGAAGCCGACGTACTTCCAGGTGAGGACAATCAGCAGCGTCCAGATGACGATGTCGAGGTCGGCGAGCCACGCCTGCACCAGGCTGCCCAGGCCGATCTGCCGCAGCAGCACGTCGATGGTCCCGCCGCCGGTGAGGATCAACTTCCACATGATGCCGACGGTGACTTCGGCGAGGACGTACGGCACGAACACCAGGAGCCGGAACACGGTGCGGCCGCGGAAGCGACGGTTGAGCAGCAGGGCCACGGCCAGGGCGATGGGGCCCTGGAGCAGCAGCGACCCGAACACGATGATGGCGTTGTTGCGAAGAGCGTCGAGGAAGATCGGGTCCTGGAAGGCGAGGATGTAGTTGTTGAATCCGACGAACTCGGTGGGCGGCCCGACTCCGCGCCAGCGGAAGAGGCTGTAGTAGACCGCGAAGCCCATCGGCACCAGCACGAACATCACGTAGACGGCGACCGCCGGCGTGGTGAGCCCGATGATCTCGTACCACTTGCGTCTGGTCTCGGCAGCGCGGGACGACGGGCGTCGGGCGGCCGGGGGGCCCGCCGGCGGCACGGACGCGCCGCCGGCGGGGCTCAGGGTCGGGTTGGTGGAGGTCACTTCTTCGCGGCCGCCTTCATCGCCTCGACGACCTTCTCCGGGGTGCCGTTGCCCGCGAAAATGGCGATGACCGCGTCGTTCATCGCGTTGCCGACGGTGCTGCCGAAGGCCGTGTCCAGCCAGAGCTGCACATACGTCGCACCCGACGTGGCCTCCAGGATGGACTTCAGGGCGGGGTCGGCCACGCCGGCCTCCGCACCCTTGGCTACGGGCAGGCCGGTGCCGGTCCCGGCGAAGCCCTTCTGCACCTCGGGGCTCACGATGTACTTGAGGAACTCGACGCACTCGGCCGGGGCGTTCTTGGCGCAGGCGAACCCGTCGCCGCCGCCGAGGGCCGCCTTCGGGTCACCGGCGGAGCCGGCGATCGCCGGCACGGGGAACCAGCCGAGGAACTTCGTGAGCGCTTCGGGATCCTCGGCGACGGTCTCCAGGGTGCCCCTGTTCCAGTCGCCCATCAGCTCCATCGCGGCCTTGCCGTTGGCGACCAGCCCGTTGGCGCTGGTCGGGTCGTTCTGGCCCGGCGTCGCAATGAAGTTCGGCTGGAACGGGTTGGTGCCGATGAAGGTCTTCAGGTCCTGGCCCGCCTTGACGAAGCACGGGTCGTCGAAGACCAGGTCGACGGACGCCTTCTTGAGCGTGTCGACC
The DNA here is from genome assembly GCF_042897975.1 of Micromonospora sp. NPDC000668. Lineage (NCBI taxonomy): Bacteria > Bacillati > Actinomycetota > Actinomycetes > Micromonosporales > Micromonosporaceae > Micromonospora > Micromonospora sp. NPDC000668. Next base: position 22,758 of record NZ_JBIAYP010000006.1, on the reverse strand, counting down.
GAGCAGGCACGCAGCGCGAAGTTGTACCACCAGTGCGCGGCGGGCCACTTGTCACCGGCCCCCAGCGCGATCGGGATGACGTTGATGGCCTTGAGCTTCGTGACCGCCTGGTTGAGCTCCTCGAAAGTGGTCGGAGGAGCGGTGATGCCCGCTTTCGCGAACATGTCCTTGTTGTACCAGATGCCCTCAATCCCCATCCGGTACGGCAGGCCGTACTGCTTGCCGTTCACCTGCCAGATCTCGGTCGCGCTGCCTATGTTGGCGACCTCGTCCTTGACCTGATCGGTGAGGTCCTTGAGGTAGTCGGCCTCCACCTGCTCACGCATCTCGCCGCCGCCCCACGCCTGGAAGATGTCCGGCGGGTCGCTGGACAGCAGCGCGGCGGGGAGCCGGGTGCGCTGGAGTTGGTTGGTCTCGATCGCCTCGATCTGGACCGTGACGGTCGGGTGCAGTGCGGAGAAGTCCTTCGCGACCTTCTCCCAGTAGGTCTTGCCAGGCCCGTCCTGGGAGGCGTTGTGCCACCAGGTCAGGGTCACCGGGTTCTTGTAGAGCTCGTTCTCGGCGGGTGCCTCGCTGTCGCTGCCGTTACACCCGGCGACGAGCAGTGCGGTCGTCATCAACAGCGCCAGGGTGGCGCCCGCGCGGTGCTTCATCGCCATCGACACGTCTCCTCGACTAGCAGTGGCGGTACTTAGGTGCGGCGAGTTTTACAGTCACGTAACGGGGTGTCAACCGTTGTCGATAACGTTTTCTACCCCTCGCGACGAGTCCCAGGTGGCCCACTATCATCGTCGGCGTGACCTTCCCTGAGCGTGTCAAGATGTCGGACGTGGCCCGTACGGCCGGCGTCTCGGTGGCGACCGTGTCGAAGGTCGTCAACGGTCGCTACGGCGTGGCGCAGGCGACCGTGGAGCGCGTCCGGGAGGTCATCCACCAGCTCGGTTACGAGGCCAGCCTGGGAGCGCAGAGCCTGCGCAGCCACCGGACGAACGTCCTGGGCATCCTGGTCGCCGAGTTCGAGCCGTTCTCGACCGAGCTGCTCAAGGGCGCGTCGAAGGAGGTCGCCGGCACCGGCTACCAACTGCTGGCCTACTCCGGCGGCGACGGCGACGGCACGGCCGTCGGCTGGGAGCGGCGCTCGCTGGCCCGCCTGTCCGGGACGCTCATCGACGGGGCGGTGATCGTCACGCCGACGGTGGTCGAGACCAAACAGGGCTTCCATGTCGTGGCCGTCGACCCCCACACCGGCCCGTCGGGGCTGCCCACCGTCGACTCGGACAACTTCGCCGGCGCGGTGCTCGCGACCAACTACCTGCTGTCGCTCGGCCACCGCCGCATCGGCCACATCAGCGGTCGCCCCGACCTCGAGTCGGCGCGCCTTCGCGAGGCCGGCTTCCGCCGAGCCATGGCCGACGCGGGCGTCGCGGTCGACGAACGACTCGTCCGCGTCGGCGGTTTCCGGGTCGAGAGCGCCGCCGCCACGGCCGCGGAACTGCTGGCACTGCCCGACCGGCCGACCGCCGTCTTCGCCAGCAACGACCTCTCCGCGATCTCCACGATGGACGTCGCCCGGACCATGGGCCTCACGGTGCCCGACGACCTGTCCGTGATCGGCTTCGACAACATCCCTGAGTCGGCGCTGGTCACCCCGCAGCTCACCACGATCTCGCAACCCCTGCAGCGCATGGGCGCCGTGGCGATGCGGCTGCTCATCGACCTCGTCGGCGGCGTCGAACGCGACCCGCACGTCCGGCTGCCGACCGAACTCGTCGTCCGGTCTTCCTGCGGCCCGTACACGCCCTCCCCCGGGCCCGATCGGCCGCCGTCGGCAGCCGGTGCGGCGAGCGACTGAGCGGCGAGGTCACGGGTGCTAGGCCGGGCCCGGCGACGCGCCGGCCCGTGCCGATCAGCCGGACTTCCGGGAATTCTCCGCAACTTCCCGAACACCGGCGGCGATGCGCCCTGTCGCCAGCCCTCGGTCCGTGCGGCAAGATGACCGATGGGACGGACACGCTGCTCCGGGGCATCCCGGTGCCGGCGTCCGGCCCGCCCCCGAAAGATCAAAGGAGACGCGGTGGACGCGGACGACGGACGCAGGGTGACCATCACCGCGATCGCACGGGAGGCCGGAGTGTCGGTGCCGACCGTGTCCCGGGTGCTCAACGGTCGGTCCGATGTGGCACCCGACACCCGGGAACGGGTCGAGGAGCTGCTGCGCCACCACGGCTACCGGCGCCGCAACAGCCGCAGCGTCCGCCGCGCCGGTCTCGTCGACCTGGTCTTCAACGACCTGGACAGCCCCTGGGCCGTGGAGATCATTCGCGGAGTGGAGGACGTCGGGCACGGCGCCGGCGTCGGCACCGTGGTCTCCGCGATCCACCGGCAGCCCACCGCGGCCCGGCAGTGGTTGCAGAATCTGCGTACCCGGGCCACCGACGGCGTCATCTTCGTGACCTCGCACCTGAGCCCGCCGCTGCACGCGCAGCTGCGCCGCCTCAACGTGCCGGTGGTGGTCGTCGACCCGGCCGGCGTGCCGGCCATGGACGTGCCGACGATCGGTGCCACCAACTGGTCCGGCGGACTCGCCGCGACCGAGCACCTGCTCTCGATCGGGCACCGGCGGATCGGGTTCGTCGCCGGGCCCACGCACCTGTTGTGCAGCCGGGCTCGGCTCGACGGTTACCGGGCCGGCTTGGAGGCGGCCGGGGTGCCGGTCGACGACGCCCTGGTCTGCCCGGGCGACTTTTACCACGCCTCCGGGTTCGCCGCCGGCACGGCGCTGCTCGACCTCGCCGATCCGCCGACGGCCATCTTCGCGGCCAGCGACCAGATGGCCTTCGGCGTCTACGAGGCCATCCGGCAACGGGGCCTGCTGGTTCCGGGCGACGTCAGCGTGGTCGGCTTCGACGACCTGCCCGAGGCGCGGTGGGCCTCACCGCCACTGACCACTGTGCGGCAACCGCTGGTCGAGATGGGTCGGCTGGCCGCGCGGACCGTCCTGCGGCTCGCCCAGGGCGAGGCCATCGATTCACCCCGTGTGGAACTCGCCACCGAACTGGTGGTCCGCGACAGCACGGCCGCGCCGCCGACCGGGTCGTCGCGGGCGTCGTGACGGCCCGAACCGTATCCGACGGGCGGCCCAGCCGCTTCCGGTCCAGGCCCGAGAATTCCGGAAATCCGGCCTTAACCCATCTACGGTCACGGCCGGAAACGCTCCCACGGGACGAACGGGTGTCCGGCGACCGGCATCCGTCGGCGGCCGGGGAGGTGGGTGCGGGCCGACCCAGCCGCGCGGACAGCTCGCCCAGCGCGGCTGGGCCCGTCCGGCGCTCAGCTCACGGTGAGCAGCAGAGGCCCGGGCGGCGACGGACGCCTCCGGCAGGGTGTACCGCCAACGTCCTCGAGGTACCCGGTCAACGCGTCACCTGGAGCCCGGCGTCGATCGCGCCGCGGCCGTTGAGGTAACCCGTGATCCGATCCTGGGCCGCGGTGTAGATGGCCCGACGGCGGTCGACGGCGGGCATCCGCTCAAGAGCGCGGGCGAGGTCGAGGACGCGAATGGTCGGCCGGAGAGAGAGCCAGATGGGGATGGCCTCGGCGCGGGTGACGACCCACCGCCGGTTGGGCTGCTCGGTGAAGGTGAACTTGGCGAGGACTCCCTCGCGGTTCGCGTCGTTGGGAAAGTCGTGGCGAGCGAGGGTGTTGCCGACGCCGTAGGCGATCCACTTGTCGCCGACCCGCTCGAAGGGCTGTACGACGTGGCTGTGGTGGCCGATGATCAGGTCGATGTTCGGGTCGGCGATGAGTTGTCTGGCCCAGAACAGCTGTTCGCCGTCGGGCGTGTGAACCTTCTCGGTGCCCCAGTGCGCGGAGAGCACGATGATCTGGGCGCCGGCCTTGCGGGTGGTGGCGGCGGCGGCGCGGATCGCGGCAACGTCGATCCGGTTGGCCAGCCACGCCTTGCCGGCTGGCGGTTTCAGGCCGTTGAAGTGCATGGCCCAGGACAGGTGGCCGATCTTGACGCCATTGACGTGGTAGATCGTCGGGGTGCTGGCCTCGGCCGCGCTGCGGAACGTGCCGGTGTGGCGCAGACCGGCCGCGTCGAGCGCGTCGAGGTTGTCGTACACGCCCTGCTCTCCTTGATCGAGAGCGTGGTTGCTGGCGGTCGAGCAGGTGTCGTAACCGGCGATCCTGACCGAGGCGGCGAGGTCGGTCGGCGCGTTGAAGCGCGGAAAGTCCTCGGGTGCGCCAGGCCCCATCGGCGCCTCCAGGTGGCAGATGGACAGGTCCGCCGACTCGACCGCTGGACGGATCGAGGCGAACATCGGATCGAAGTCGTAGCCGGCGCGGCCGGCCGCCTCGGCGTTCGCCCGAGCCTGCTGCCAGGTGGGTGGATGCACCAGGATGTCCCCGGACCCGAGGATGCTGACGTGGCGTGGTCCGTCCACTGCCGGTCGTGCGGTAGCCGCCGCGGGCCGCGGCGACAGGCGCTCGCGAATGACGTCACCACGCAGTGCCCACACGCCGGCCGGGGCGACGACCAGCGCGATGGCGAGCACCGCGCGGATGGGGGACATGCGCACAGTTGGGGCTCCCTTCCTACAGGCGGATGACGCGGCGCAGCCGATCACCGAAGTAGCCGGAGTCGATGACGCCGGCGCCGCGCACGTCCCCGAAGGTGGGCCCGTCGGCGGTGCCGCGAGACGATACGAACCGCATACCTCCGTCCGCGTCGTCCCCGATGTAGATCCCAGAGTGTGTGACCAGTGCCGGATCGTCGTGCAGGGCGAAGAAGACGAGGTCACCGGGTTGCGCGGCGGACAGGTCGGCCGGTGGGCGGCTGGGGTTGCGGCCGGCAGCGATCACCACCGAGCGAGCGTGTGCCGCCATGCTCGCCGCGGTCCGTGGCAGGCCGTCGACGGTTGTGCTGGCGGTCTGGTTGAGCAGCGGGATTCCGAACCGGTAGCCGTAGACCAGCCTGATGTAGCCGGAGCAGTCCAGGTCGCGGTCCCACCGGGCCGACGGTCTGACCGTGCCGGTGTCCGGAAAGGTCCAGGGGATCTCCAGGTAGTCGTAGAAGTCCGCTCCGTCGCGTTCGTCGCGGCTGTGTACGTACCCGAAGTCGGCGTCGCCGGCGTACCGCACCCCTTGCTCGTCGCGGAGGTCGGGCGCGCCGGGCAGGTACTGCATCGCTGCGGCGAGCACGTCCGTGGGGTCGCCGCGATCAAGCTCGGTGATCAGCCAGCGGGCCAGGGCCTCCGGGATCTGCGGACCGGGCTGCCACGCCCGCGGGGCGATTCGCACGTACGCCGTCGATTCGACCACCGCGGTGGTGGTCGACGGCTCGTCGAACCGGCGGGGTGCGCCAGCGAACACGGTCGTTCGCGCGCCGACGGTCAGGGTCGCCACGACGGCCTGATCGGCCCTCCGGCGGACCTGGGTGCGGGCCGGGTCGGCGAGATCGACCAGCTCGTACTCCTGAGCCAGGCGCTCCGCCGCAGGGTTGCCGACCGGACGGGCGCCTGGCCTGGTGGCGTGCGGCGACGGGCCCGGGCCGTCCGGGGTGGACCCGGCAGAGTCGACGGCCGCACAGGCCACGACGACGACGGCCGCCACGCAAGCCGTGGATGCCAACCCGCGACGGACCAGCTTCACAGAGAGATCACCGCAAGGGCCACCGCGCCGGTGCCGCAGGTGACGACGGCGGTGGCGGCGAGGGTCTGCAGGGCACGTGGCCGTACGAGCTGGAAGCTCATCAGCCCGGGCACCAGGAAGGACAGCGTGTCGCCGCCGAACAGGAACGGGTAGCGCACGTGCAGTGCCAGGAACGCGCCGAGCGACAGGCAGGACGAGACGAGGACCGTCACCGCGAAGAGCCGCTTGCCGTACAGGATCGTGATGCGCTGCAGGACCTTCATCAGCCCAACGGTCACGATCGTGACGCTGGCGATGGGGATGAGGCTGCCGAGGTCTTCGAGGGCGGCCAACGCGATGCAACCGGGCACCATCAGGCCGGCCGGCGCCACATTGGTGATCAGGTAGCCGACAAGTCCGAACAGCAGTCCGGCGGCGACGATGACGGCGCTGAGCTCGGACGACAGGTCGAATGGTGCCATGAGTGACGACTCCTGTTCGGTCAACGGAGGGCGGGACCCCGGCCGGCGGCGGGCACGACCGCGCGGTGCGCTACCGGCAGGGCCGCGGTGTCGGCCCGGTAGAGAGCCTCGAGCGTGGCGGTCAGCCCGTCGCGCGGGGATGCCGCGGTTGCGGCCACGGTGACCTGGCGCAGGGCCGCGAGCAGTTCCTCGCCGCGGCCATGAATGTTGCCGATCATGAGTAGCGAGGTTCCGATGCCGTCGGGAGAGATCGTGTCGACGATCGCGTCGCGTAGTTGCGGGCCGGTGCGGTGCTCCCCGCCGAGATCGACGACCCGGGCGCGCCACGCGTGGGGCACCTGGTGCAGAGCGCTGCGAGTCGGCGAGCCGATCAGGAATATCCGGTGCGGGTTGAGCCGCGGGATGATGGTGCCCATCTGGCCGTTGCGTTCGAGTCGGTCCGGACGGCAATTGATCACCGCAGCGACGCGGTCTCCGATCAGCCATCGCTGGCGCAGCAGGTTGACATTCATCAGCGTCGACGCGGGATCGTTGGCGGCGAACAGGTTGACCGCGGTGAACCGCCGTCCACGATGCGCACACGAGTCGACGCGTAGGGCGCCGGGGTCGGGGCGCGCGCGGTACATGCCAGCCAGGGCGGTCGCCCGATCGACTCCGCACAGCCGCGCGACCGCCAGAGCGACCGCGACGTTCTCCTTGAACGTGATCCATGGGAACGGGGCCATGTCCGCGTCGCTGACGGTGTCCGGGTCGACCGCGATCAGCCTGCACCCCCGACGGACGGCCTCCTTCCGCAGGATGTGCAGCCGGTCCCGTTCGGCGGTGATCACTACGCCGCGACGCGGCATCGACCGGCTCAGCGACCGCGCGACGTCGTCGAGGGTCGGGCCCATCTCGTCGAGGTGGTCCTCCCGCACGTTGGTGATCACCACGATGCCGGCCTCGATCAGCTGCTCCTGGTTGACCTGCTGCAGTTCCGGCTGAACCGCCATGCACTCGGCGACGAGGCTGTCGGCGCCGGCGTGTACCGCCCGCCGCACCACGTCCACCTGCTCGATCACGTTGACCGCACCACGGCGACGGATCTGTACCTCCCGCCCGCTGGGGTAGATGAACCTCGCCGCCGTGCCGGTCGTCTTGGCCACCACGATGCGTCGAGGGTCCCCGCGCAGCGCGCCAGCGGTCAGCCGGGTCACTGACGACTTGCCCCGAATGCCGTTCACCACGATCCGGGTCGGTATCCGCGCCAACTGCCGCCGGTGCCGGGCCTGCTCCACCACCAGGTGGGCCAGCAGGACGAGCAGCGCGAGCCCGAGCCCGCCCAGCGAGACGGCGAGCTGAGTCCTCACCGCGATCGACGCCAGCGACCATCGGCCACCCGGCCTTCCGCAGGTGACGCGAACAGCAAGCCCCCCAGAGCGGTCACGTACCGTCCGGTCCGCACCGTGACCGCGCCGCGTTCCATCCGAGCTGCCTCCTCCGGGGTCGACCACGACCGTCAAGATCTGCATTCGGCAGGATCCGATGCAGCGGCAGGTCCTGTGCCCGGATCTGCCCTTTCAGGCAACGACGGCGCGGCGCGCAGGTTGCTGTCTGACCGCTCCGTCAGTCAAATGACTGTCCCGTCAGTCACCTGACTGCGACGCCAATCAGCAGATTTGGGCGGATCTCGGCGGTTCGGGCAATGTCGGCCAGGGACCTTTGCTAGCTTCGTGAAGCCTTGTCGGGGTTACGGCACTTGCGGGTATTTGTTCGCATTTGCCGTGCTCATCGCTCCGCCGGATCTGTCGGTGCCGTCTTCTGGCAAATCGACCTGGAGTCCGCACGGTGTCGCCGCATGGCCCAGGTGGTTCGAGCGTGGTCAGCGCAGGAGGTTTCCGTTTCCGTGGAGCAGGTCGGGTACATCGGTGCGTCCACATCGCCCCTGCGACCAAAGCGACGTCCGGATGCGGAGGCGCGCGTCATCATCGGCTCGCCGATCGTCGATCCGGTGGGCGGGCCGCAGCAGGAGGGCAGCGTCACGGGGCCGCGACGCCTGCATCACGTGTTCGAATCCGCCTGTGACCGCGACCCGTCGGCCATCGCGCTCGAGTGCGGCAACGAGCGGCTGACCTACCGAGAGCTGGACGAACGCGCGAACCAGCTGGCCCACCACCTGCATGCCCTCGGCGTCGCGGGCGGCGCCCGGGTGGCCATCCTGCTCCAGCGTTCGGTCGACACGTACGTGGCGTTGCTGGGCGTGGGAAAGGCCGGCGCGGCTTTCGTGCCCATCGACCCCGAGTCCCCGGCCGACCGGGTCGCCTACATCGCCGAGGATTCGGACGTCGACGTGGTGTTGACCTCCTCGGCACTCGCCGACCGGGTGGGCGACCAGCGCGCCCTCGTCATCGATGAGAGCGCCGCCGAACTCGCCGCGGCACCGGCCGACCGGCCGGAGCTCTGCTGCGACGACACCGATGACCCCAGCGCCTACGTGATCTACACCTCCGGTTCCAGTGGTCGGCCCAAGGGCGTCGAGGTCGCGCAGTCGAGCATCTGCAACTTCCTGGACGTGGTGCCCGGCGTGTACGACGTGCGCCCGAGCGACCGGGTCTACCAGGGCATGACGATCGCGTTCGACTTCGCGATCGAAGAGATCTGGCCGACCTGGTCGGTCGGCGCGACGCTGGTGGCCGGTCCGACCGACTCCCGCCGCCTCGGCGCGGAACTGGCGGACTTCCTGGACGAGGCTGGCATCACCGTCTTCTACTGCGTCCCCACCCTGCTTGCCACGATTCCCCGCGATCTGCCGCGGATCCGAAACCTGCTCGTCGGTGGTGAGGCGTGCCCGGGACAACTCGTCGAACGGTGGAGCCGGCCCGGCCGGCGGATTCTCAACACCTACGGGCCGACCGAGGCCACGGTCACGGCGACCTGGGGCGAACTGCTCCCCGGGCGGATCGTCACCATCGGACGACCCCTGCCGACCTACTCGGTGGTGCTGCTGGACGAGCAGCGGCAGCCGGTCGCCGACGGCGAGGTCGGCGAGATCTGCATCGGCGGTCCAGGGGTGGCGCGCGGGTACGTCGGACGCCCTGAACTGACCGCCGACCGGTTCATCGAGCACTCGTTGGCGCCGCCCGGCAGCCGGCTCTACCGAACCGGTGACCTGGGCCGGCTCACCGACGACGGCGAGATCGAGTATCTCGGCCGGGCGGACTCCGAGGTCAAGATCCGTGGGCACCGAGTGGACCTCGGCGAGATCGAGAGCGTGCTGCTGGAGGACGAGGGTGTGGCCGAGGCCGTGGCGGCGCTCGTCCCCGTCGCCGACGGCCCCGACGCCCCACGTGAGCTGGCCGCCTACCTCGTTCCCCACGACGGCGCGGAGGGCGGATGGGAGGAGCTGAGCGGCCGGCTCTGCCAGACCCTGCAGACTCGGCTGCCCGCCTACATGGTGCCCTCCTTCCTGGACGTCGTCGCCGACCTGCCGACCATGCCCAGCGGGAAGGTCGACCGGAAACGGCTGCCCGCGCCGGTCCGCCGGCTCACCCGCGTCACAGGCCCGCTCGTGGCCGCCGTGAGCGAGCTGGAGCAGCGGGTACGCGCGGCGTGGGCGGAGGCGTTCGGCCTCGAACCCGAAGCGCTCTCGGTCGAGGCGGACTTCTTCACCGACCTCGGGGGACACTCGCTGCTCGCGGCGCGGGTGGTGTCGCTGCTGCGCGCGCGGGAGGTCGGCGTGAACCCCGCGGTCCGGGACCTGTACGCCCACCCGACCGTACGCGGCATGGCCGCTCACCTTGGTGGCGCCGAGCGGGTCGGAGGGCCGACCGCGCCGCCGCGGCCCGACCCGCTGCGGCACAGCAGCCGCCGGATCGCGCTGGCCGGGTTCGGCCAGGGCGCGGTGACCTACCTGCTGTTGCTGGCCGTCACCATCCCCGTCTCCTACGTCTACACCCGAAACGACGGTTTGGTATCCGTTCGGGTCCTCGTGGAACTGATGGTCGCGATCCTGCTCAGCTACCTCGGTGTGCGGTGGGTGTTGCCAGTGCTGCTGGCCCGGCCGTTGGCCGCAGGTATCCGGCCCGGCCGATATCGTCTGTGGGGACTCACCTACGTCCGGCTCTGGGCATTGAACACGCTGATGGCGATCGGCCCGCTGCCCGTGCTCAGCGGCTCTCCGCTGATGGCGACCTACCTGCGACTGCTCGGCGCCCGGATCGGCCGCCGCACCACGATCGCGACCAGCGCGATCAGCCTCCCGACACTGATCTCCATCGGGCGGGACACCTCTGTCGGGTACGGCGTCTCGCTGCGCGCGTGGCGGGCGGAGGACGGCTGGGTCGTCGTCGGACCGATCACCATCGGCCGGGGTGCCTTCGTCGGCGCGAACGCGGTTCTCGAGCCGGGCGCCTCCGTCGGGGCGTATTCCGCCGTTGGCGAGCAGTCCGTCCTGGTGCACGGCGAGGCGGTACCAGCCGGAGCGCGCTGGGCCGGCTCACCACCGGCTCCGACCAGCCGGCTCACCTCCACCGTCGAATCCCTGCTCTCCTCCCGCCCGCTGCGTCAGGGCTGGCGTCTGCACCACGTCGCCGCCGCCCTGGTCGGCCTGCTCGGCCTGGAACTGGGGGCGATCGCGATGGTCCTGCCCAGCGTGGCGCTGGTCTGGTGGGTGCTGCTGACCCAAGGTCTGCTGGCGGGGCTCGTCGCGACCATCCCCGCCGGGATCGTCTACGTGCTCACCGTCTGCGCGGTGGTCGCCATCGGCAAGCGTCTCGTTCTGCCGCGGGCACCCGTCGGCTTCCACCACCGGGTGCACTCGATGCTCGGCGTGCGCAAGTGGATCGTCGACAAGCTGCTCGAGTTCAGCCTCACCTTCACTAACTCGCTCTACGCGACGCTCTACACCGGTCCCTGGCTGCGCGTGCTCGGCGCCCGCGTGGGTCCCGGCGCTGAGGTCTCCACCGCCGCGCACCTGGACCCCGACCTGCTCACCCTGGGACCGGGGAGCTTCGTTGCCGACATGGCCAGCCTCGGCGCCGCGACGTTCGCCAACGGACGCGTGGCGTTCCTGCCCACCACGGTCGGCAGTCGGGCGTTCGTCGGCAACGCCGCGTTCGTACCGGCCGGCACGGTGCTGGGCGACGGTTGCCTGCTCGGCGTTGGCACGCTACCGCCCGGCAAGCAGGTCCCGGAGGGCACCTCCTGGTTGGGCTCACCGGCGATACACCTGCCAGTGCGCCAGAGCAGCGGATCCTTCTCCGAGGAGCAGACCTTCCGCCCGCCGCGCAGGGTGGTGGCCCATCGGCTGTTCGTCGAATTCTTCCGTGCCACGCTGCCCGCATCGGTGCTCGGCGTCAGCTTCTACCTCTACCTCCTGGCGCTCTCCTGGCTCGCCAACGGCCGAGGCCTGCTCGTGCCGGCGCTGGTGTCGCCCTTCGTCGCGATCGCGTCGAGCGTCGGAGTGATCCTGTTCTGCGCGGCGACCAAGCGCAACATCGTCGGCACCTACCGACCCCGGGTGGAACCGCTGTGGAGCGCCTTCGTCCGGCGCACCGAGTTCGTCACCGGGCTCTTCGAGGCCGCAGCGATCCCCGTCGGCGTCGGGCTGCTCGTCGGCACGCCGTTCCTGCCGCCGGTACTGCGCTGGTTCGGGGTCCGCGTCGGCAGACGCACCTGGATCGGGACCACCTACCTCACCGAGTTCGACCTGGTCGAGATCGGCGACGACGCGACTGTCGGCGCCGAGGTGTCGTTGCAGACCCACCTGTTCGAGGACCGGGTAATGAAGATGTCCGTCGTCACCGTCGGCGCCGGCGCCACCATCGGAACCCGCGCGATCGTGCTCTACGACGCCGTTGTCGGCCACGACGTCTTCCTGGGGTCGCTGTCGCTGCTAATGAAGGGCGAACACCTCACTCCCGGGACCCGATGGCGCGGCATCCCCGCCCAAGGGGTGCTCACCCGCGACCCCGTCGACCAACGGGCGGCCTGACGCCGCGCCTTACGGCTGCGGCCGCCACCACGTGTCCGCAACCGATTCCGTCCATTCTCCATCCACGAGAGGAAGAACCGCTCAATGAACAAGGCACTTCTGGTTTCCGACGCCGCTCACTTCCGGGTCGACTACGAAATCAACCCGTACATGCACGCCGAGGTGCAGCCGAACCAAGCGGCGGCGGTCGTCGAGCACCTCAACATCGTCGTCGCGCACCGGGCGGCGGGCCGCCGCATCGAGTACGTGCCGTCGGCGCCGGAGTGCCCGGACATGGTGTTCACCGCGAACACCGCGCTGGTGCGCGGTGACCGGGCGGTTCTGGGCGCACCGCCACCGGAGCGCAAGGCCGAGATGCCGTACTTCCAGGAGTGGCTGATCAACCACGACTTCGACGTCGTGGAGGCGCCGTACCCGTTCAGCGGTCAGGGCGACGCCCTGGCCTGCGGCGACCTGCTGCTCGCCGGCCACGGCCAGCGGACCGATCGGAGGATGCACGCCGTTCTCGCGCGAGCGCTGGACTACGAGGTGGTGCCGCTGCAGACGGTGAGCCCCCGGTGGTACGACCTCGACCTGGCGGTCGCGGTCGTCGAGCCCGGGCGGGCACTCGCCTACTGCCCGGAGGCCCTCGATCAGCCGAGTCGCCGCCGGCTGCGCGGACTCGGCATGGACCTGATCGAGGTCTGCGTCGAGGAGGCGTCCCGCTTCGCGCTCAACCTGATCAGCGACGGCACCACCGTGACCATGACCAAGGGAGCGCCGCGGCTGGCCGCCACTCTGCGCGCCCGCGGCCTGCATGTCGTCGAACTCGACACGACCGAGCTCGCCAAGGGTGGAGGAGGGGTGCGCTGCACCGCGCTGACCCTCGACAACCCACTCCCGGCGAGATCGTGATGGCGTCGGGACCCTTCGGTCGCCTCCTGGGCGCTGGCGGAAGGGCACTCACCGGCCAGGGCCTGACGGTCCGTTCGCCGCTGCCCGAGCCAACGGAATCACCGCTGGCGCTGGTCTATCGGGGACCGGCGACGCTACCCGGCTGCCCGGAGGCGGTCGCGGCGCTCCTCAAGTCCAGCCGGTGGGGCTTCGACGTGCGGTACGTCGGGCCGGACGAGGATCTGCCGCTGAGCCGTCGGGTGCTCGCCGGGGCCGCGCTCTACGCCCAGCCCGGTGGCGGCAGCCTCAAGCGCGGCTACCGGCACCTGAAGGGCCATCGCGACGAGATCCGGCAGTTCGTCCACTCCGGCGGGCGGTACCTGGGGTTCTGCCTGGGTGGCTACCTCGCTGGGGCCACGCCCGGCTTCGCCCTCCTGCCTGGGGACACCGACCAGTACATCGCCTCGTTCGCCGCCAGCGTCGATTCGGAGAAAAACACCGTCGTCCAGCTCTCCTGGCGGGGCCGGCGGCGGACGCTCTTCTTCCAGGACGGCCCGTACTTCTGGCTGCGGGCGGGCGCCGACGCCGACGCCGACATCCTCGCGACCTACCCGAACGGGACGATCGCCGCGATGGTCACCCGCCTCGGTGCGGGCCGGGTTGGCGTCGTCGGCCCCCACCCCGAAGCCACCGACGACTGGTTCATCGACGCCGGGATGCGCGCCGCCGACCGGCTCGGCGCGGATCTCGGCCACGATCTGATCGAAACAGTGATGAGGCCATGACCCAGACCGCGAACCTCAGGTGGCAGGATCTCGACCGAGCGGCCGAGGCGAACAGACGCGCCACCGTCGCCCGGAGCACCGACAGCCCGCCCCCGGCGCCCGCGCCGGAGCCGCCGGTCGGGCGACTCCGGCTGCTCGGCGTGGACGCCGCCCGCGGTGCCGCGCTGTTCGCCATGATCGCCGTGCAGTCGTTGCCCGAATCTGACGCCGCGGGGCGACCCACCTGGTGGTTCACGGCCTTCGCGGGGCGGGCGGCTGCCCTGTTCGCGGTGCTGGCCGGGGTCGGCATCGCGTTCCTGACCGATCGACAGCGGGTCCGACTGACCGGCGGCTCGGGTCTGGTGGCGGCGCTGATCGTCCGGGCTCTGGCCATCGGCGCGATCGGGTTGGCGCTGGGCTACGCCGACGCCTCCCTGGTATCGGTGATCCTGCCCTACTACGCGGTGATGTTCCTGTTGGCGATCCCGTTGGTGTTCCTGCCGACCTGGTTGGTGGCGATCACCGGCGTGGTCGTGGCCGCCGGCGCTCCCGCCCTCCGTCACCTCCTGCCGCAGCTGCCGGAACCGACCTACGACAACGCGGGATTCGCGCAGCTCGTCGACAACCCGGTCGCGCTGCTCACCGAGCTGTCGCTCACCGGGGCGTTTCCGGCCGTGACGTGGCTGGCGTACCTGTGCGCCGGCCTGGTCGTCGGACGACTGACCCTGACCAGGATGAGAGTCATCGTCGGGCTGCTCGTCGCCGGAGTCGTGCTCGCCGCCGCGGCGCCGATGGCGTCGTCGGTTCTGCTCAACCGGTACGGGGGCGCGCAGCAGATCACGCTCACCCAGCCGAAGAGCGGACTGGACGCGACGGAGACAGCCCAGCTCCTCACCATCGGCGGGGACGGCACCGCGCCCACCTCGACCTGGTGGTGGCTCGCGGTCGACGCGCCGCACACCGGCACGCCGCTCGCCCTACTCGGCACGATCGGGAGCGCGATCGCCCTGCTCGCCGTCATGCTGCTCGCCAGCCGCGTGGTACGGAAACTCCCGCGGCGGGTGATCTCCGTGCTGCTGGTGCCCCTGGCCGCGGCCGGCGGCATGGCCCTGACGCTATACACCGCGCACATCATGTTCATCAACTCGGACCTCGACTCCTCCGCGCCGGTGACCGGATTCGTCGTGCAGGTCGTGGCCATAGTGCTGGTCGCGGCCGCGTGGTGGGCCACCGCGGGCCGGGGCCCGCTGGAAGGGCTCGTGACGGCGCTGTCCCGCGGCGCTCGTCGGCTGGCCACCTGGAACGGCCGACGCAGGCACGGCCGCATGGGCATGTCGATGTATGCACCAGAGGCATCCCGTGCGGGTGAACACCCGGTCGAGCCGGCAGCAACGGGATCGGGCCGCGGCTGAGCGGGAGGGAGCGACATGAGGCAAAACAGGTGGGGCCCGCTGATCGGCGACACGCGGAGACTCAGTCGGCGGCGTCTCCTCGTGGGCGTCGGCGCCGTCAGCACTCTGACAGCGCTCGGGTGGGTCGGGGTGTCGGCGATCTCCGGGGACGGGCCGCTGGCGCTGGTCTACCGGGGGCCGGCCGCCAGCCCCGGCTGCGCCGAGGCGGTGGCCGCGCTCCTGCGCGGCGCACCGGCCGGTTACCGGACCGAGTACTGCGGCCCGGACGAGGAGCGGCAGATATCGCGGAGCACGCTGGCCGAGGCGGTGGTCTACGCCCAGCCCGGAGGCGACGACGTCAACCGGGCCTGGCGGAGGATGCGTGACCACGCCCAGGACATCCGCGACTTCGTCAACGGCGGCGGGCACTACCTCGGGTTCTGCCTGGGGGCGTACCTCGCCTCCGCCGACCCCGGCTTCGGGCTGATCAACGGAAGGGTGAACCAGTACATCAGCACCGATGGGGCGAGCGTCGACAGCACCGACGACACGGTGATCGAGGTTCGGTGGCGTGGTCGCGCCCGGCACATGTACTTCCAGGACGGGCCGACGTTCGAGCTGCGGCCCGGGGCGCCGGGCGACGTGCTCGCCACCTACGACAACGGTGCGGCCGCCGCCGTCGTCACCACCTTCGGCGCCGGGCGGGTCGGCCTCGTCGGGCCACACCCCGAAGCCGACCGCTCATGGTACGCCGACGAGGGGCTGACCAACCCGGACGGCATCCGGTTCGATCTGGGTTACGACCTGGTGCAGAGCACGTTGGACCGGCAGGGGGCGGCGCAGACCGAGACCTGACGCGCTGCCCCCGGGTCCCGGCCGGCAGGCAGGCAGGCACGAGTCGATTCGCCGGCGGCGCCACGTCTACTTGAGCGGCGATGGTGATCGTGGCCAGAGAAGGCCCTGATCACCTGGGGTGGTGCCGGAGGCCGGTGCTGATGGCGGCGCCGCAGACGCCCGTTCGCGGCCAACTCGCCGAAACATGTGGATCCACTCGGGGCGGCCCCGCGCGGGACGGCGCCGCGCCAGGTCGGATCGGCTCCGATCGGCGCGACGCCGGACGCCCGCCGTCAGCGGTGGTGGTGCCGCAGGGCCTTGCGGATGTCGACCGGTAGCGCGGGCGCGCCGTCGACGGGTGCCGGGTCCTCCTCGGTCGGGGCCACTCCCCCGGCCGCGATCCGGTCGAGCGTGGCCAGCCCGGCCCGATCCACGGAGCCGAAGACGGTGTAGTTCGGCCGCAGCGCCGAGTCGGCGTAGACCAGGAAGAACTGGCTGCCGTTGGTGTCCGGGCCGGCGTTGGCCATGGCGAGCGTGCCCCGGGCGTAGAGCCGACGCTCGCCCGTCGGGTCGGTGGGCGCCGGGGGCAGGTTGGTCGGCAGTTCGTCGGCGTAGCGGTAGCCCGGCCCGCCCGAACCGGTTCCGGATGGATCCCCGCACTGCAGCACGCTGAGCGTGGGGTACGCGGTGAGCCGGTGGCAGGAGGTCCGGTCGTAGAAGCGGTGGCGGGTCAGGTGCAGGAAGCTCTGCACCGTGCACGGCGCCGCCGCCCGGTCCAGGAGCAGCCCGATCGGGCCGTGGTTGGTCCACAACGTCACCCGGACGGTTCCCCGGTCCGGCGTACGGCGGGGGTCGGGCGGCAGCGGGACCGGCCGGGCTGCCGGCTCCTCCGGTGTGGCGAGGTAGCCGCACGGGCCGTGGGTGCCACCCGAGCCGGCCGGGGCGACCGCCGGGGCGGCGGAACCGACGGGGGCGGCCACCGCGGCGGCGCCGGTGGCGGCGACCAGCGCGCCGGCGAGCAGCGCGGCGCTGGCGAGGCGGGTCAGCGTACGGGACGGGCGGCGCGGGACGGGAACGGACTGTGGTCGAGGTTCACGCGACACTGGGGATCCTCCTGGACTCGTGGTACCGGAGCGACCGGAGTCTATGGATCCCGTCGGCGCTTGTCGATCCGTGGCCGGACGCCCGCGGCTGGTCGGCCCGGGTCAGGGCGCCTGCCGGCGGGCCGCCCGACGGCGCCAGACCAGCCCGGCGAGCAGCAGGACGACCGTCGCGCCGGCCAGCCCGGCCACCGCCCAGAAGCCCGACGTCCCGCCGCCGACCGGACCGCTCGCGGCGGCCGGTCGCGCCTCCCCGGGCGCCGCGAGCGAGGACGGGGTGGCCGTCGGCGTCGCGGACAGCTCCCCGGGCTCGACCAGCCGACCGACCGAGGCCGACCGGGGCAGCGCGAAGCCCCAGTCGAGCAGAGCCGCGCCCTGCTCCCAGCCACGCCTCGGCTGCGGCTCGCCGCCCAGCAGCGTGACCACCAGCCGGCGGCCGTCGCGCTCGGCCGCGCCGACGTAGGTGTGCCGGGCCAGGTCGGTGAAGCCGGTCTTGCCGCCCAGCGCCCCCGGGTAGCGGTAGATCAACTGGTTCTCGTTCTGGATCTGGAAACCCTTGGTCCGCTTCGCCGGCTGGGCCGGGACCTGGGCCCGCTCGGTCAGCGCGTACCGGCGGAAGGTGGGGTCGGCGAAGCAGACGCGGGCGATCAAGGCCAGGTCGTACGCGCTGGTGAACTGCCCACGCCCGTCGAGCCCGGAGGGGGTGACCGCGTGCGTCTGGAGCGCGCCGAGCTGGCGGGCGTACTCGTTCATCGCCCGCACCCCGCCGGCCGCGCCGTCGGCGCCCCCGCCCAGTCGGGCCAGCACGTTCGCCGCCTCGTTGCCCGAGTTGAGCAGCAGCCCCAACCAGACCGTCTCGACGCTGTACCGACCCCCTTCGACCAGGCCGACCGCCGACGATCCGGGCTCGATCTCCATGTCCCTCGCGGTGACCGTGACGACCTGCTTCGGATCCAGCTGCGGCAGCATGGTCGCGGCCAGCAGCAGTTTCTGCACGCTGGCCGGGGTCGCGTACTCGTGCGGGCCGCAGCCGCCGAGCACCTTCCCGGTGTCCAGGTCGGCGACGAGCCAGGAGGTGGCGGTGATCTTCGGCGGCGCGGCCACCCCGGCCGGCACGGCCAGCCCGGCGGTGGCCAGCTCCGGCCCGCCCAAGACCCGGTCCTCGGGCACCACCGGCGGCGGGGACGGGCGCGGGGGCCGGGAGACCGCCGGCGCCGCCGCGCGGGGGCAGGGCACGCTCTGCGCCGCACCGGCCCGGTGCACCACCGAGCCGGCACCAGGCGTCCCGCCCGCCGCCCCGGCGGGACCGGCCCGCTCCGGGACGACACCGCCGACGGCCGAGGCCGGGAGGGCCAAGCCGGTGCCGAGCAGGACGGCGGTCGCCGTGGTCGCCAGCAGCCGAACTCTCATGCCAGCACCCTAATCCGGGCCGGAGCCGGGCCGTCGCGGGACCGCGGGGCAAGCCGCCGGCCACCCACGAGCCATTCGAACCGCACCGGGGTGTACTGGCGAGAGGCCCTCGGCGCCGTCGTTCAACCCGCACCGGGTCAGGCCGGGCCGAGGGATTCCCGTTGGCGCAGGTAGTCGTGCAACGCAGCGGAGGCGCGCAGCCGGCGCAGGCTGCGCCGGTGCAGCTCCTGCTCCCGCCGGCCCAGCGAGTTGCGAACCCGTTGCGCGCTGCCGGTGGTGCGCAGCTCGGCCAGCACGGCCGCGATGATGTCGAACGGATAGGCCCCCCGGCGCAGCAGCGCGACCACCTGCACGGCGCGCAGCTCGGCCTCGTCGTACACCCGGTAGCCGGTGCCCCGGGCGCGGGCCGGGCGCAGCAGGCCGCGCTCCTCCCAGAGCCGAAGCTGCGAGGTGCGGACGCCGACCAACTCGGCGACCTCGCCGATCCGGACCGCACGACGTGGCGCCGGCGCGACGGCAGGAGGGTTGGTCACCACCGTCTCGAACGCGCCCAGCACCCGACGGATCTCGGCCCGCTCGCGATCCAGCTCGGCGTGGCCGCCGTCGAGCGCCGCCAGCGCGGCCGGCAGGTCGTCCCGGTGCACCGCGGCCATGATCTCCCGGGTACGCGCCCAGCCGTGCCCCTCAGCCATCCGGCGAGCCACCGCCAACGCGCGGGCGTGCTCGGCGGTGAAGATCCGGTAGCCGCTCTCGGTGCGTCGCACCGCAGGGAGCACCCCGAGGTCCACATAGTTGCGGACCTGCTGCACCGAGATCCCCACGGTCGCCGCCAGGTCGACCGCCCGCAGCCGCTCACCGGTATGCACGTCGACCACCGTACCGGTTGTGACGTTGTTTGAGACTTTCGCGCCCATCCCGCCACCTGACATGCGCGCCATTCGCGAAACCCTCTAACAGTACTTGAATGAGAGAATTGAAGAGGTCAGACCCCGAAGCCAGGGCGGGCGTCCGCCTGCCCCACCGATCTCGTGAAGGGTTCGCATGCCGCAGCCAGCACGGTCCGTCGCCGACAGCCACGACATGATCGAGGTACGCGGAGCGCGGGAGAACAACCTCGCCAGCGTTTCGGTCGACATCCCCAAGCGCCGGTTGACCGTCTTCACCGGCGTCTCCGAATCGGGCAAGTCGTCGCTCGTCTTCGGCACCATCGCCGCCGAGTCCCAGCGCCTGATCAACGAGACCTACAGCGCGTTCCTCCAGTCGTTCATGCCGAACCTCAACCGGCCGGACGTCGACTCGCTGCGCAACCTCGGTGCGGCCATCGTGGTCGACCAGGAGCGGATGGGGGTCAACTCGCGCTCCACCGTGGGCACCGCCACCGACGCGTACGCCATGCTCCGGATCGTTTTCAGCCGGCTCGGCCAGCCGTCGGTGGGCGGTGCCGGGGCGTTCAGCTTCAACCTGGCCGAGGGGATGTGCCCGACCTGCGAGGGGCTGGGCCGGGTCTCCGACCTCGACGTGAGCGAGTTGGTGGACGTCGAGCGCTCGCTCAACGACGGCGCGATCACTGTGCCCAACTTCGCGGTCGACTCCTGGTACTGGCAGACGATCGTCGGGTCCGGTCTGTTCGACCCGGACACCAAACTGCAGGACTACACCGAACAGCAGTGGCAGGACCTGCTGTACAAGCCGTCCACGAAGATCAAAATGGGCAGCAACAACTGGACGTACGAGGGTCTGGCGGTCAAGGTCAAGCGGCTCTACCTGGCCAAGGACCGCGACTCGATGCAGGGGCACATCCGCGCCTTCGTCGACCGGGCGGTCACCTTCACCACCTGCGCGGACTGCGGCGGCACCCGACTCAACGCGGCGGCCCTGTCGTCGCGGATCGCCGGGCGCAACATCGCCGAGTGCTCGGCCATGCAGATCAGCGACTTGGCCGCGTTCGTACGGGGCGTCGACGACCCGGCGGTGGCGCCGCTGATCGCCAACCTGCGCGATCTGCTGGACTCACTGGTCGAGATCGGGTTGGGCTACCTCAGCCTGGACCGCGAGTCGGCGACCCTCTCTGGCGGTGAGGCGCAGCGGGTGAAAATGGTCCGGCACCTCGGCTCCAGCCTCTCCGACGTCACGTACGTCTTCGACGAACCGACCGTCGGGCTGCACCCGCACGACATCGCCCGGATGAACGACCTGCTGCTGCGGCTGCGCGACAAGGGCAACACCGTGCTGGTGGTGGAACACAAGCCGGAGACCATCGCGATCGCCGACCACGTGGTCGACCTCGGGCCGGGCGCCGGCACCGACGGCGGCCGGATCTGCTTCACCGGGGACGTCCCCAGCCTGCGCCGCTCCGACACACTCCCCGGACGGCACCTGGACCACCGGGTGACCCTGCGCGACGAGGTACGCCAACCGAGCGGGCAGCTCGCCATCCGCAACGCCGACCTGCACAACCTGCGGGACGTGGACGTCGACATCCCGCTCGGGGTGCTCACCGTGGTCACTGGAGTCGCCGGCTCCGGCAAGAGCTCGCTGATCCACGGGTCGCTGCGCGGCCGGGCCGGGGTGGTGATCGTGGACCAGTCCCCGATCCGCGGGTCACGACGCAGCAACCCGGCCACCTACAGCGGGCTGCTCGACCCGATCCGCGCCGCCTTCGCCAAGGCCAACGGGGTCAAGGCGGCGCTGTTCAGCGCCAACTCCGAGGGTGCCTGCCCGGCCTGCAAGGGGATCGGGCTGATCTACACGGACCTGGCCATGATGGCCGGCGTGGCGAGCGTCTGCGAGCGGTGCGAGGGACGGCGATTCACCGACGAGGTGCTCACGTACACGCTGCGGGGCAAGAACATCAGCGAGGTGCTGGCCATGCCGGTCACCGAGGCACACGCGTTCTTCCCCAGCGGGCCGGCGCACCTCATCCTCGGTCGGCTGGTCGACGTCGGGCTGGGCTACCTCAAGCTCGGCCAGCCGCTGACCACCCTCTCCGGCGGGGAGCGGCAACGGCTCAAGCTCGCCATCCACCTGGCGGAGAAGACCAGCACGTACGTGCTGGACGAGCCGACCACCGGCCTGCACCTGGCCGACGTGGACCAACTGCTGGCCCTGCTGGACCGGATGGTCGACGCCGGCAACACCGTGATCGTCATCGAGCATCACCAGGCGGTCATGGCCCACGCGGACTGGCTCATCGACCTGGGCCCGGGCGCCGGGCACGACGGCGGGCGAATCGTCTTCACCGGTACGCCGGCCGAACTGGTCACCCGGGGTGACACGCTCACCGCCGACCACCTACGCGAGTACGTCAAGGAGCCGACGGCGATCACCAAGGGGTAGGGGGCGAGCCGCACCCGGCGGGCGAGCCGTACCCGGCGGCCGAGCCGCACCCGACGGCCGAGCCGCACCTCGCGGGCGGTGGTGGTGGTGGTCAGGCGACGCGGCGCAGCCAACGCCGCTGCCAGGGCGTCTCCACCGCTTTCGGGTGGTAGCCCGCCCGGACCCACGGCACCGCCCGCTCGGCCGGCAGGCCGTCGAGGATCGCCAACGCGGCCAACGCCGTACCGGTGCGCCCCACCCCACCACGGCAGGCCACCTCGACACGCTCACCGTCATGTGCCCGCCGCAGCGCCGCCCGCAGGGCGTCGAGGGCGTCCGCCCGATCGAGCGGTAGCCAGAAGTCGGGCCACCGGATCCGCCGGTACGGCCAGTCCGGCGCCGGACCGGGCGCCAACAGCAGGGCGAAGTCGGCGGGCGAGGCGACCGCACCGATACGGCGCCCGCGCACCGTCGCCCCGCTGGGCAGTACGAGCACACCCGACTGCTCGGACCAGATTTGCGCGACAGTCACCCCAGCATTGTGCCGGCACGGCCACCGAGCATGTTGCCGGCACGGCCACCGAGCATGGGCCCGGCACGCGCACCGATCTTGGTACCGCCGACGCATCGAGCATGGGCTGCCGGGCTTACCGCGCATGGGCTCGGCACGCGCACCCCGCATGGGCTCGGCACGCGCACCCCGCATGGGCTCGGCACGCACACCCCGCATGGGCTCGGCGCGCACACCCCGCATGGGCTCGGCACGCACACCCCGCATGGGCTCGGCACGCGCACCCGCATGGGCTCGGCGCACACCGCGCGTGGTGCCGCCGGACGCGCTGAGCGTGGGGCCAGCACGCGCACCGACGTGCCGCCACTGCGGGTGGGTACAGACAGCGCCGCCCCCGGCTGGTGGGCCGGGGGCGGCGCTGGTGTCGGTGTGCAGGTCGCCTCTCGGCGAGTGGCACGACGCGGCTCCAGCCG
>NZ_JBIAYP010000005.1:0-598077 GCF_042897975.1 Micromonospora sp. NPDC000668 | reverse complement strand
GCCCGGTCACATTCCGAACCCGGAAGCTAAGCCCTCCAGCGCCGATGGTACTGCACTCGTGAGGGTGTGGGAGAGTAGGACACCGCCGGACAATCTTCCAGTCGAGGGCCGCCCCATCCGGGTCGGCCCTCGACTGCGTAGCGCCATTGGTGGCGCAATCAGGAAGGATGTACCTGTGAGTTCAGGACCGCAGGGCGGAGACCGTCCCCGTCGCTACGAAGACCGTACTGACGGCCCGGGTGGGCGCGACCGCGGCCCGCGCCGCGAGGACCGCGACCGTCCCCCGTACCGGGGAGACCGGGACAGCAGCGCTGGCGGCACCCGAGGCGGATACGCCGGCGGCCGCGACGGTGGCTCCCGTGGCGGTGACCGTGATGGTTCCCGGTCAAGCGCGCCTCGTGAGGGCGGCTACCGTGGCGGCGACCGTGATGGTTCCCGGTCGAGCGCGCCCCGTGAGGGCGGCTACCGTGGCGGCGACCGTCGTGAAGGTGGCTTCCGCGGTGGCGACCGTGATGGTTCGCGTTCGGGCGCGCCGCGTGAAGGCGGCTTCCGTGGCGGCGACCGTGATGGTTCCCGGTCGAGCGCGCCCCGTGAGGGTGGCTTCCGCGGTGGTGACCGTGATGGTTCCCGGTCGAGCGCGCCCCGTGAGGGTGGCTTCCGCGGTGGTGACCGTCGTGAAGGCGGTTTCCGCGGTGGCGACCGTGATGGTTCGCGTTCGGGCGCGCCGCGTGAAGGCGGCTTCCGTGGTGGCGACCGCGACGGCTCGCGCTCTGGCGCGCCTCGTGAGGGCGGCTTCCGTGGTGGTGACCGTCGTGAAGGCGGTTTCCGTGGTGGCGACCGCGACGGCTCGCGCTCCGGCGCGCCTCGTGAGGGTGGCTTCCGCGGTGGTGACCGTCGTGAAGGCGGCTATCAGGGTGGTGGTGACCGCACCCGTTCCGGCCCGTCCCGTGAGGGCGGTTTCCGCGGCGGCGACCGCGAGGGTGGTTTCCGTGGTGGTGACCGTCGTGAGGGCGGTTTCCGCGGCGGTGACCGCGAGGGTGGTTTCCGCGGTGGCGACCGTGACGGTTCCCGGCCGAGTGCTCCTCGTGAGGGCGGCTACCGGGGCGGTGACCGCGAGGGCGGTTTCCGTGGCGGCGACCGTCGCGAGGGTGGCTTCCGGCCCGGTGCGCCGCGTGAGGGCGGCGGTTTCCGCGGTGGCGACCGTGATGGTTCGCGTTCGGGTGCTCCCCGTGAGGGCGGCTTCCGTGGCGGCGATCGCGAGGGTGGCTTCCGTGGTGGTGACCGTCGTGAAGGCGGTTTCCGTGGCGGTGACCGCGACGGCTCGCGTTCGGGTGCTCCCCGTGAGGGCGGTTTCCGTGGCGGCGATCGCGAGGGTGGTTTCCGCGGTGGTGACCGTCGTGAAGGCGGTGCGCCGCGTGAGGGTGGCGGCTTCCGCGGTGGCGACCGTCGTGAAGGCGGTGCGCCGCGTGAGGGTGGCGGTTTCCGTGGCGGTGACCGTCGTGAGGGCGGCTACCGCGGCGACCGTGACGGTTCCCGGCCGAGCGCTCCGCGTGAGGGCGGTTTCCGCGGCGGCGATCGCGACGGTGCGCGTTCTGGCGCGCCTCGTGAGGGCGGCGGCTTCCGCGGTGGCGACCGTCGTGAGGGCGGCTACCGCGGCGACCGTGACGGTTCCCGGCCGAGCGCTCCGCGTGAGGGTGGCTTCCGCGGCGGCGATCGCGACGGTGCGCGCTCTGGCGCGCCTCGTGAGGGCGGTTTCCGGGGTGGTGACCGCGAAGGCGGCTTCCGCGGCGGTGACCGTCGTGAGGGCGGCTACCGCGGTGGCGACCGTGAGGGTGCTTCCCGGGCTGATGACCGGCCGCGTCGCGAGGGGGAGTTCCGCCGCGACGACCGCGGCGCGGCCTCCGAGTCGTTCGAGGGCGGGCGCAGTTCGGCCCCGGCGTTGCCGGACGAGATCGTCGCGACCGACCTGGACAAGGACGTTCGCGCTGAGCTGCTCTCGCTGAACAAGCCGGTCGCCGAGACGGTGGCCCGGCACCTGGTCGCCACCGGTCAGCTGATCGACGAGGACCCCGCCGAGGCGCTGGCGCATGCGCTGGCCGCCCGGCGGCTCGCGTCGCGTATCTCTGCCGTCCGTGAGGCGGTCGGCCTGGCCGCGTACCACGCAGGGGAGTGGCAGACGGCGATCGCCGAGCTGCGCACGTACCACCGGATGACCGGGTTGCAGAGTCACCTGGCCGTGCTCGCGGACTGCGAGCGCGCCCTGGGTCGGGCGGAGCGGGCTATCGACCTGTTCCGCGGCGCCGACCGGGAGAAGCTGGACCAGGCCGTCGCGATCGAGCTGCTGATCGTCGCCGCGGGCGCCCGGGGCGACCTCGGGCAGAAGGACGCCGCGGTGGCGATGCTCCAGGTCCCGGACCTCACGAGCGAAGCCACCGTGCCGTGGACCGCCCGGCTGCGCTACGCGTACGCCGACGCGCTGCTCGCGGTGGGCCGGCGCGAGGAGGCCCGCGAGTGGTTCTCCCGCGCCGCCGACGTGGACACCGAGGGCGAGACCGACGCCGCGGAGCGGCTGCTGGAGCTCGACGGTGTGGTCATCGAGGGTGACGACGAGGACGAACCGGCCGAGGAGATCGCCGCTGGCCCGGGCACTCCCGGTGCGGTGCCGGCACGACCGGACACCGACCTGGCCGCTGGTGAAGACGACGAAGACGACGACGACGAAGACCTCGACGACGACGAAGACGACGACGACGAAGACCTCGACGACGACGAAGACGACGACGACGAAGACCTCGACGACGACGACGAAGACGACGACGACGACCTCGACGACGACGACGAAGACGACGACGACGAAGACGACGAAGACGACGAAGACGAGGATCGCCACCCGGACGAGAGCGCCGAGGCGGACACCGCTGGCGAGCGGGCAGTGGCGGCCGGCGACGGCGACGCGGTGAACACCGACGGGACTGCTCCGGCCCGGGGCGACGAGTCGGAGTCGACGCAGCGGTGAGCGCGGACGCCGGGGAGCGGCTGATCGACGGGTACACCCTGGTCGTCTTCGACCTGGACGGGGTGATCTACCTGATCGACCGGCCGATCCCCGGCGCCGTCGAGGCGGTGGCCCGGCTGCACGCCGAGGGACGGGCGGTGGCGTACGCCACCAACAACGCCTCGCGCCGGTCCAGTGACGTCGCCGACCTGCTGACCGGGATGGGTGTGCCGGCCCGGCCGGAGGAGGTTCTCACCTCCGCAGCGGCCTCGGCGGAGCTGCTGCGCGACCGGCTGCCCGCCGGCGCGCCGGTGCTGGTCGTCGGCGCTGAGGCGTTGCGCGCCGAGCTGCGCGCCGTCGGGCTGACCCCGGTCTCCCGGGCGGACGAGAAGCCGGCTGCGGTGGTTCAGGGCTACGGTCCGCAGGTCGGCTGGGCCGATCTGGCCGAGGCTTCGGTCGCCGTGCGGGCCGGCGCGATCTGGATCGCCACCAACACCGACCGGACCCTGCCCAGCGGCCGGGGACCGCTGCCGGGCAACGGCGCGCTGGTCGCCGCGCTGCGTACCGCGCTGGAGCGAGACCCGGACGTGGTGGTCGGCAAGCCGGAGTCGGCGCTGTTCGAGACCGCCGCCCGGCGCAGTGACGGCGGCCGGGCCCTGGTCGTCGGCGACCGGCTGGACACCGATATCGAGGGTGCCCGCCGTGCCGGGTTGGACAGCCTGCTCGTGCTCACCGGAGTCAGCGGCGTACCCGACCTGCTCGCCGCCGAGCCGAAGCGCCGTCCCACGTACGTGGCGCGGGACCTGGCGGGGCTCTTCGACCCGGCCGCGGCGGTGCGGGTCCCGGGTCCGGCGGACGCCGGTGGCTGGTCGGTGAGCGAGCACGACGGCACGCTGGAGTTGGGCGGCTCGGGTCGGCCTCTGGACGCGCTGGCGGCGCTCTGCGCGGCGGTCTGGTCGGCCCCGACGCCTCCGCGGATCCGTCCCGCGGGCAACGACGCGGGCCGCGCGCTGGAGAGCTTCGGTCTGCCCTCGGGCGGGTGACCCCGACCCTGGTCGTCTGGCCGACCGGCGTCGGCCGACGCCAGGTACCCGGCGGGGCCGGCGCTCGTCAGAGCAGCTTGCGCAGTTTCATCAGGTCGAAGGGGTTGGCCTTGATCGACACCCGGCGGGAGGCCACCGCGCCGGTGACGTCCAAATCCCCGCGCACCAGGGCGAGCAGGTCGTCGCTGGACGTGCTCAGAGCGATCTTGGCTTTGGGGTCGTCGCCGTCGGTCAGCTCGATCAGCCGGCCGTCGCTGATCCGGCCGTGGAACGCGGTGTCCAGGTCGGTGATCCGGCAGGCGAGCGTCCGGTCCAGGTCGATCCGTTCGCGGACCGTATCGGCGTTGTGATCCAGCCGGGCGGCCAGCTCCTGCAATGCCTGTCGGCACTCGTCCACGCTGGCCACGTCTCCCCCTCGCTGATCGCCACGCCGTCCCCGGCACCGTACCGCACAGGACAGTCCGGGGTGCCCGGTAGCGTGACACCTGCACACCCCGCCCCGCGGAAGGACTCAGGCATGCAGGACGCGTGGCGCGCCTATCTCGAACTGGCCATGGGCCTGGCGGAGGCGCCCCGGAAGAAGGCCCAGGACGTGGCGCGTCGCCTCGTCGGCTCGGGCGGCGCGACCGCCGCCCAACTGCAGGCTCTCGGTGAGGAGCTGGTCACCACCGGCGCCGCCAACCGGGAGGCGCTGACCAAGCTGGTCCGCTTCGAGGTCGACCGGGCTCTCGGCGCGGTCGGCCTGGCCACCGCGGACGAGGTGGCCGAGCTGACCCGACGGGTGCGCGACCTGGAACGGCAGTTGCGCGAGGCGCGGGGTGCCGAGCCGGCCATCGCGCCGCCCGCCGCTCCCACCCCGCAGGCCGCGCCGCCGGACGCCGGTCTGGTGCCGTCGGACGGCCCAGCAGGCGCCCCGGTCTCCGCGCCGGTGGCCAAGAAGGCGGTCGCGAAGAAGGCCGTGGCGAAGAAGGCGGTGGCCAAGAAGGCCATCGCGAGAAAGCCGCCGGCGACGATCAGCCGGACCAGCGACGAGGCCCCGACGCCGTCGGACATGCCGGCCAAGAAGGCGGTCCGCAAGCAGCGGCCGGACGGCACCCCGTGAACGTCGCGCCGAACCGCCGGAGCCCTCGGTGACCGGCGACGCCCGCCCGGGCCCGCCGCCCGCCGCCCGTCCCGGCCCGCCGCCGGGTATCCGGCCCGGTCCGCCGGCCGGCGGGGCGTTCGCCGCCCGGCCGAGCCCGCCGTACGGGGCCGGCCCGGGCCCGCAGCCGGACGTCGGGGACGACGCGGCGC
This sequence comes from Micromonospora sp. NPDC000668, assembly GCF_042897975.1. Lineage (NCBI taxonomy): Bacteria > Bacillati > Actinomycetota > Actinomycetes > Micromonosporales > Micromonosporaceae > Micromonospora > Micromonospora sp. NPDC000668. Next base: position 592,746 of record NZ_JBIAYP010000005.1, on the reverse strand, counting down.
GGCACCCGGCCGTTGACGCCGCCGTGCAGGCGATGGCCAACGCGGCGACGCTCGCCCCGGCCGACCAGATCGCGCAGTACGAGGCGGCCTACGAGACGCTGCGGGAAACCCTCGCCACCATCGACCAGACCTGAGCGGGACCACCAGGCCTGAGCAGACCGGAGAACCACCCATGGCACGTCGCAACCGGCTGGACGCCGAACTCGTCCGCCGCGGTCTGGCCCGTTCCCGCGAGCAGGCCGCCGCGTTGGTGGAGGCCGGCCGGGTCCAGCTGCGGGGGGTGCCCGCGCGGAAGGCCGCCGCGATGGTCGACCCCGCCGATCCGCTGCTGGTCACCGGTGCCAACCCGACCGAGGAGTACGTCTCCCGGGGCGGGCACAAGCTCGCCGGTGCGCTGGCCGTGTTCGCGCGCGGTGGGCTGAGCGTCGCCGGCAGGCGCTGCCTGGACGCCGGCGCGTCGACCGGTGGCTTCACCGACGTGCTGTTGCGCGCCGGGGCCGCGGAGGTGGTGGCCGTGGACGTCGGCTACGGGCAGCTCGCCTGGTCGCTGCGCACCGACGAGCGGGTCCGGGTCCTGGAACGCACCAATGTCCGTACGCTCGATCCTGACGCGATCGACGGGCCGGTCGACCTCACGGTGGCCGACCTGTCGTTCATCTCGCTGCGGCTGGTGCTGCCGGCGCTGGCCGGCTGCACCCGCGATGACGGCGACCTGGCGTTGATGGTGAAGCCCCAGTTCGAGGTGGGCAAGGAGCGGGTCGGTGCCGGTGGTGTGGTCCGCGATCCGGCGCTGCGCGCCGAGGCGGTGCTCGACGTGGCCGCCGCGGCGGCGCAACTCGGCCTCGGCCTGGCCGACGTGGCGGCGAGCCCGCTGCCCGGGCCGAGCGGCAACGTGGAGTTCTTCGTATGGTTGCGCCGGGGCGCACCACCGGCCGACCCGGAGCGGGTGCGGACCGTGGTGGCAGCCGGGCCGGACGGCCCGACGACGGCCGGCGAGGCGCCGGCCGCGGCGGCGGAGGAGGTCGCAGGGTGAACGCGTGCAGCAGCGAGGGCTCCGGCACGGCACGCGGGACACGCGGCCGCACCGGGGCAGTGGCAACGACGGCTGAGCGCCCGGACGCGGCCGAGCGGTCGGTCCGATGAGCCGGACCGCGCTGCTGGTGACCCACACCGGCCGTCGGCGCAGCACCGAGCACGCCCGGGCGGTCGCCGCCGACCTGATCGCCGCGGGTTTCGAGGTCCGGGTGGTCGCCGAGGAGGCCGACGACCTCGACCTGCCCGGCGTGGTGCCGGTCGCCGGTCCGGAGGCCGCCGAGGGCGCCGAGATCGTCTTCGCGCTCGGTGGGGACGGCACCTTCCTGCGCGCGGCCGAGCTGGCCCGACCGGCGAAGGCGCCCCTGCTCGGCATCAACCTCGGCAAGGTGGGCTTCCTGGCCGAGGCTGAGATCGACGATCTGGACACGGCGGTCCGCGACGTCGTCGGGCGCAACTACACCGTCGACGAGCGGCTCACGCTCGACGTCACGGCCGAGTTCGACGGCGGCCCCACCATCGAGTCCTGGGCGCTCAACGAGATCAGCGTCGAGAAGGGCGAGCGGGCGCAGATGCTCGAGCTCCTCGTCGACGTGGACGGCCGGCCGCTGTCCCGCTATGGCTGCGACGGCGTGGTCTGTGCCACCCCCACCGGCTCCACGGCGTACGCGTTCTCCGGCGGCGGGCCGGTGGTCTGGCCGGAGGTGGAGGCGCTGCTGCTGGTGCCGATCAGCGCGCACGCGTTGTTCAGCCGTCCGCTTGTCACCGCCCCGACGTCCACCTTCGTGATCACCGTCGACCCGTTCACCACCCTCGCCGTGCTCTGCTGCGACGGCCGGCGGGTCTACGACCTGCCGCCCGGAGCCCGGGTCACGGTGCGTCGGGGCGCCCTGCCGGTACGCATCGTGCGGCTGCGGGCCCGCCCGTTCACCGATCGGCTGGTCGCCAAGTTCGGGCTACCGGTGCACGGCTGGCGCGGCTCTCGTCGCTGACCACCGCCGCTCGGCACGGCACCGCCCTCGGCAGGGCCTGAGAAACCCGGATACCCGCCGGACATCCGCCGGCCCCGCACCCGCCGCCTGAATGTCCACCTGGCGACATGTCGCCGGTGCGGCGTGCCGCAGCTAGTGACCATTCGACGCGTTTCGTCGCAGACTCCGATCGGTTGATCTCCCTGAGACCGGCCCCCCTGGAGTAGAGGAGCGCATCTCATGCACTGGCCCCCACGCTGGCTCAGCGCCGGCGCGGTCGGCGCGTTGGTGGTCGGACTCGCCGCACCGGCGTCCGCCGAGCCGCCCGCCCGGCCCACCGGCCCGAGCCCGGGCACGTCCGCCCCGGGCACCGCGCCCGTCCGCATCACCCTCATCACCGGTGACCAGGTCGACCTGGTGCCGTCCGCGCCCGGCCGGGTCGCCGCCACCGTCCGCCCCGGCCCAGGCCGGGAGCGGATCACCTTCCACACCGTGGAGGCCGACGGCGGGCTGCGGGTGCTGCCCAGCGACGTCGTGCCGTACGTCTCCTCCGGGGTGCTCGACCCCAACCTGTTCGACGTGCAGGAGTTGGCCGCCGACGGGTACGGCGACGCCGCGCAGAGCGCGCTGCCGTTGATCGTGCGTTACCAGGAGCAGAGCGCCGGTCGGGTCCGGCCGCTCGCTGGTGCCACCGACGCCCGTGCGTTGGAGAGCATCAACGGCGCGGCGATGCGGGTCGGCAAGGGCGATCTTGGTGGCTTCTGGACGACGCTGCGTGGCGCGCCGCTGGCGCGTACCGCCGCTGGTTCGCCGGCCCGGCTCGGCGCCGGGGTCGCCCGGATCTGGCTGGACGGGAAGGTTCACCCGACGCTGGAGCACAGCGTGCCGCAGATCGGCGCCCCGACGGCCTGGGCGGCCGGCCGGGACGGCAGTGGCGTCCGGGTGGCGGTGCTCGACACCGGTGTCGACGCCACTCACCCCGACCTGGCCGGCCGGATCGCCGAGGAGCAGGACTTCTCCGGTAGCGGCAGCGCCCGGGACGGGCACGGCCACGGCACCCACGTGGCGGCGACCATCGCCGGCAGTGGAGCCGCCTCCGGCGGGCTGCGCAAGGGCGTCGCGCCCGGTGCGCGGCTGCTGATCGGCAAGGTGCTCGACGACGGCGGTTCCGGTTACGACTCGTCCATCATCGCCGGCATGGAGTGGGCTGCCCGCTCCGGCGCCAAGGTGGTCAGCATGAGCCTCGGCGGTTCCGCGACCGACGGCACCGACCCGATGAGCCAGGCGGTCAATGACCTGACCGCGGAAACCGGGGCGCTCTTCGTGATCGCCGCCGGCAACGAGGGCGCACCGCGTACCGTCGGCACGCCGGGAGCGGCCGCGGCGGCGCTCACCGTCGGCGCGGTGGACCGCGACGACAACCTCGCGGAGTTCTCCAGCCGCGGTCCGCGTATCGGCGACAACGGCCTGAAGCCGGAGATCACCGCGCCGGGCGTCGGCATCATCGCCGCCCGGGCCGCCGGCACCACCATGGGTACGCCGGTGGGCGACGCCTACACCCAGGCGTCGGGCACCTCGATGGCTACTCCGCACGTGGCCGGCGCGGCTGCGATCCTTGCCCAGGAACACCCCGACTGGGTCGCCGGAAAGCTCAAGGACGCGCTGGTCAGCACCACGAAGGCGAACCCGGAGCTGACGGTGTTCGAGCAGGGCGGCGGTCGGGTCGACGTGGCCCGGGCGCTCGGCCAGCGGGTGTACGGCACCGCCACCGCCGACTTCGGCCGGCTGAGCACCGGTGGCGTGGTGGCCGAGCGGTCCGTGACGTACACCAACAGCAGCGCGACCCCGCAGACCCTGCGGCTGGCCCTGGAGCTGCGCAACCTGGACAGCGGCACGGCCGAGCCCGACGGGGTCACCGGTGGTGGCGGCGAGGTGACCGTGCCGGCCGGCGGCAGCGTCGCCGTGCCGCTGCGCGCCGACCCGGCGAAGCTGGGCCGTGGCGTGCACAGCGGGTGGCTGGTGGCCACCGGCGCGGACGGCATCGCGGTGCGTACCGCCGTCGCGCTCACCCTCAGCGGCCCGGTGCACACCCTCACCATGAAGGTGCTGGACATGCAGGGTCAGCCGGGCGTGTCGCCGGTGTTGACCCTCTTCGGCGAGCAGCCCGAGTCCGACTACCTCGGCTGGAGCGGCGGCGAGACGCAGGTGCAGGTCGAGGAGGGCCCGTACCTGCTGGAGGCGCTGATCGAGCACGGCGCCCCGCTGGACGAGCAGATCACCCTGGTCACCGACCCGGAGCTGATGGTCGACCGGGACATGACGGTGATGCTCGACCCGCAGAAGGGCACTCCGGTGCGGATCGAGACGCCGAAGCCGGCCGAGCAGCGCGCGACGATCAGCTTCTACGAGCACCGGGTCTTCGGCAACGGCCGGCAGGTCGACCACGGCGTGATGACCTTCAGCACCATCCAGCAGGTCAACGTCACGCCGACCCGGCAGGTGCGCCAGGGCGAGTTCGAGTTCTCCTCGCGCTGGCAACTGGTCGCACCGATGGTGGACGCCCGGATCAGCGGGGTGTCCGGTCCGCTGGACATCAACCTGATGGGCTACTCGCCGGCACCCACCGACCGGCGGAAGCTGCCGCTGGTCTGGGCGGGCACCGGCACCACGGCCGAGCTGGCCCGGGTGCGCGGCGCTGCGGCGCTGCTCACCGCCAGCCCGGACATCTCGGAGGAGGAGCAGATCGCGGCGGCCGCGGCGGCCGGTGCGAAGACGGTGCTCATCGTCCGGCCGGCGGACCAGAGCGCGTGGACGGTCTGGACCCCGCTGGGGGACCGGCTACCCGTACCCGCGCTGGCGGTGGCGTACGACGACGGGCAGCGGGTGATCGCGGCGGCGCGGAAGGGCCGGGCGACGCTGGACCTGACGCTGACCGTGGACAGCCCCTACCTGTACGACGTGTGGCAGGTCTCGAGGGGCCGGGTGCCGGAGCGGATCGTGCACACGGTCACCGCGAAGAACACGGCCGAGGTGACCGCCAACTACGGCGACGTCGGCGGTTCGGAGTGGGCCACCGAGCAGCGGTTCGGCTGGCGTCCGTGGCAGGAGACATCCTGGAACGACGACCAGCGGCTGGTGCGTACCGGCACCACCCGGCAGGAGTTCGTCAGCTCCGGGGACGCCTGGTGGCAGCACCAGGTCCTGCACAAGATCACCTGGTCCTGGGGCCGCCTGCTCGGCGGGCTCACCCAGCAGCCCCGGCAGTACGCCGCCGACGACCGGGACACCGAGACCTGGCACGCCCCGGTGATCCGGCCGGCCGTGCCGGCCGGCGGCGGGGCCCCGGTGCCGACCCGCACCGGGGACACCCTGGACCTGCGGGTGGCCGAGTACGTCGACGCCGACGGGAACTACAGCCCGGCCCGCGGCAGCGAGGAGCCGGACACTGTCGAGGCCCGGCTCAGCCGGAACGGGAAGCAGATCGCCGACCTCTCCGCCGGGTGGGCACCGGTGCCCACCACCGCGGAGTCGGCCCGCTACCGGCTGGACCTGGCCACGCAGCGGTCCTCGGACGAGTGGCGCTACGCCACCCGTACCGAGACGGCCTGGCAGTTCACCTCGGCCCGCCCGACCGGGGACGCGGCGAAGCCGTTGCCGCTGCTCCAGGTGGACTACCAGGTCCCGGCCGACCTGCGCGGCCAGGTGGCCGGCGGTCGGACGCACCGGCTGGGGTTGACCCTGCGCCAGCCGGCGGGCGTACCGGCGCCGACCGGCACCAGCCTGCGCGTCGAGGTGTCCTTCGACGGCGGGAAGAACTGGCGCAAGGTGCCGGTGAAGGGCTCCGGCACCCGGTTCACCGCCACCGTGCCGGCCGGCCGGGGCGCGGTGTCCCTGCGGGTGCACGGCAGCGACCGGGCCGGTAACACCGTCGACCAGACCGTGGTCGACGCGTACGGGCTGCGCTGACGTGAGCGGGGTGGGGCGGCCGGTGGGCCGTCCCACCCCGATCGGGTCCGACTCAGATCCAGCCCCGACGGGCGACCTGGAAGGCCAGCCCGGGCCGGGTGTCCACGCCGGCGACGGCCATCAGGTCGGCGAGTCGCCGCTGCACGGTCCGCCGGCTCACCCCGAGCTGGGAGGCGATGGACTTGTCCGGTACGCCGGCCACGAACAGCGACAGCAGCCGCGCCTCGTCGGCGTCCGGCTGGTAGCCGTCGCCGGGGCGATCGTCGGCCCGCTGGCCGTCGGTCGCCGGTTCGGTGAGCGGGTCTTCCAGCCGCAGCCGGGTGGCCACCCGCCAGTGGCTCTCGAAGAGGGCGAGCAGGGCGTCGAGCAGTTGACTGCGGCCGATCACGGCGGCGCTCGGCTCGCCGCCGTCGCGGTCGGGTACCAGCGGGCAGATCGCGGTGCGAGCGTCCACGATGGCCAGTCGGACCGGCAGCCGGTCCAGGACCCGGGCCTGTTCGCCGGCGGCGATCCCCTTGGCCAGGTCGACCAGCGCGCCCGGCTCCAGCAGCATGTCCCGCTCGTAGATGGCCCGGTAGCTCACCCCGCGGGCCAGCGCGTCGAACTCCTCGACGTTCTCCGGGCCGGCCATGGCCAGGGGGTTCGCCCGGCAGAACCAGAGCACCTCGGTACGTGCCGAATTCTGCAGATCGCGCAGCCGATCCCGGAGCACCCGGGTACCGGTGATCACCTCAACCAGGTGATCCACGTGGTGCCGACGCAGCCCGGACCGGTACTCCTCGGCCAGTTGGGTGACCCGCCGCCGGGCCGCCTCCAGGTCCTCCTGCCGGCGCAGCAACGCCGCGCCGAGGGCGACATCCGGGGCGGTCGGGCGCAGGGGAGCGTCCGGGTCGGTGTCGGTGGGCTGCACCAGGCCCTTGGTCCGCAGCGCCTCGACCTGGGCGACGACCTGCTCGCGCGGCCGGTGCAGCCGGTGTGCCAGCTCGTCGATTCGGGCCGTGGTGAGCTGGAGCAGGCAGCGGTAGAGCTCCTCCTCAGCCGGGGTCAGGCCGATCACGTCCAACACGGGGCAGAACTGTACGGCGGCCAGGTCGTGGCCGTACTGCGGCCCGTCTGCGGGCCGGTCGGCTGGTCAACTGTCGGGCCTCGCGTCTACTGTCGGGTGCTGTGCTGGAAGAGCTGCGCATCACCGGACTGGGCGTCATCGAGGACACCACGCTGCCGTTGACCGGCGGCATGAACGTCATCACCGGCGAGACCGGTGCGGGCAAGACGATGGTGGTTACTGGCCTCGGCCTGCTCTTCGGCGGCCGGGCCGACGCCGGGCGGGTTCGTGCCCAGCCTGGCCGGGCTGTGGTGGAAGGCCGGCTGCGTCTGGAGGGCCGCGTCGCGGACGCGGTGCACGCCCGGATCACCGATGCCGGCGGCGAGCCCGACGAGGACGGCTCGCTGCTGCTGAGTCGCACGGTGACGGTGGAGGGCCGGTCCCGCGCCCATCTCGGTGGCCGGAGCATGCCGGTGTCGATGCTCGGTGAGGTCGGCGAGCAGGCGGTGGCCGTGCACGGCCAGTCCGACCAGTTGCGGCTGCTGCGCCCGGCCGAGCAGCGGGCCGCGTTGGACCGCTTCGCCGGTCCGGCGCACGAGAAGCTGCTCGACGCGTTGCGTGAGGCGTACACCGGGTGGCGGCGGGTGGTCGACGACCTGGCCGACCGGCGGCGCAACGCCCGTGAGCGCAACCAGGAGGCTGACCTGCTGCGGCTCGGCCTCGACGAGATCACCCGGGTCGATCCGCAGCCCGGTGAGGATGACGAGCTGAAGACCGAGGCGCAGCGGCTGGAGCACGCCGAGGGGCTGCGCACGGCCGCGCAGGTGGCTCAGCAGTGCGTGGCGGGCGGCGCGGAGGCGGCCGACGAGACACCGGACGCGGCGGTGCTGCTCGGCACCGCCCGGCGCACCCTGGAGGCGCAGGCCGGCACCGATCCGGCGTTGGGCGAGTTGGCGGCCCGGCTGGAGGAGGCGGCCACCCTGGTCACCGACGTCTCCGCCGAGCTGTCGGCGTACCTGGCGACGCTCGACGCGGACCCGGCCAGGTTGCAGCACGTCTACGAGCGGCGTGCCGCGCTGCGCGCGCTGACCCGCAAGTACGCCGACGACGTTGACGGGGTGATCGCGTGGGCCGAGCGGGCCCGCACCCGACTGTCCGACCTGGACACCTCCGATGACCTGCTCGACGAGTTGGAGCGGGACGGTCAGCGGTTGGCCGGTGAGGTGGCCGACCTGGCCGGGCGGGTGTCGACCTCCCGACAGGAGGCGGCGATCCGCTTCGCCGACCAGGTCACCGTCGAGCTGGCCGGGCTGGCCATGCCGCACGCCCGGATCGAGGTGGCGGTGCTGCCCCGCCCGGCGGGGCGGGCCGAGCCGGCCCTGTCGGTCAACGGCGTCGAGGTGGGCGTCGCCCCGGACGGCGGCGACGAGGTGGAGCTGCGGTTGCTGGCCCACCCGGGCGCGCCGTCGCTGCCGTTGCAGCGGGGTGCCTCCGGCGGTGAGCTGTCCCGGGTGATGCTCGCCATCGAGGTGGTCTTCGCCGGCTCGGGTGGCCCGCCCACGCTGGTCTTCGACGAGGTCGACGCGGGGGTCGGCGGTCAGGCGGCGGTGGAGATCGGCCGGCGGCTGGCCCGGTTGGCCCGCAGCCACCAGGTGCTGGTCGTCACCCACCTGCCGCAGGTTGCCGCATTCGCCGACCGGCACCTGGTGGTGGCGAAGGACACCGGTGGCGCGGTGACCACCAGCGGGGTGCGGGTGGTGGAGGACACCGAACGGGCCCGGGAGCTGGCTCGGATGCTAGCTGGTTTACCCGATTCGGATCTGGGTATCGCCCACGCCGAGGAGCTTCTGGCCGTGGCGGCGAAGGAAAGGCGTCCGTGACGCCGCGTATTGTGATGGCAAGCACACCGGCGTGCGCCGACGTGTGCTTCCCTGGGTAGGCGGCCCTGCTCAGGCATGTCGCGACAGAGAAGCCTGCCCCACATGCCAGGATGGTCACGATGCGTCTACCCACGTTGCGCCGGCACCGGAACGCGGAGCCGGGCAGAGTCCTCGGCACCGCGCGCCTTGATCGCCGGACAAAACGCCTGGTCGGCCGGCTGCGCCCGGGTGACATCGCGGTCATCGACCACGTCGACCTGGACCGGGTGGCGGCCGATTCGTTGGTCGCCGTCGGGGTCGCGGCGGTGCTCAACGCCAAGCCGTCGGTCTCCGGCCGCTACCCCAACCTCGGCCCGGAGGTGCTGATCGCCGCCGGCATTCCGCTCCTGGACGACCTCGGGGAGGGCGTCTTCGAGCAGATCCGCGAGGGCGACCAGGTCCGGATCGAGGGCAACACGGTCTTCGCCGGGGACGAGCCGGTGGCGCACGGCAGCCTGCAGGACGCCGAGTCGGTCGCCAAGGCGATGGCCGACGCCCGGGAGGGGCTCTCGGTCCAGTTGGAGGCGTTCGCCGCCAACACCATGGACTACCTCCGCCAGGAGCGCGACCTGCTGCTCGACGGCGTGGGCGTGCCGGAGATCCAGACCCAGATCCAGGGCCGGCACTGCCTGATCGTGGTGCGCGGCTACGACTACAAGGCCGACCTGGACGTGCTGCGCCCGTACATCCGGGAGTTCAAGCCGGTGCTGATCGGCGTCGACGGCGGCGCGGACGCGCTGGTCGAGGCCGGCTACACCCCCGACATGATCATCGGGGACATGGATTCGGTCACCGACGACGTGCTGCGCTGCGGCGCCGAGGTGATCGTGCACGCCTACCCGGACGGGCGGGCGCCCGGCCTGCCCCGGGTCAACGGCCTCGGCGTCCCGGCCGTGACCTTCCCGGCCGCGGCGACCAGCGAGGACCTGGCCATGCTGCTGGCCGACGAGAAGGGCGCCTCGCTGCTGGTCGCGGTCGGCACCCACGCCACACTGGTCGAATTCCTGGACAAGGGTCGCGGCGGAATGGCCTCGACGTTCCTGACCCGGCTGAAGGTCGGCGGCAAGCTGGTCGACGCCAAGGGCGTGAGCCGGCTCTACCGGCAGAGCATCTCCGGGTCGTCGCTGCTGCTGCTGGTGCTCTCGGCGATCGCGGCGATGGCTTCTGCGGTGGCCGTCTCCACCGTCGGTAAGGCGTACCTGGGCGTGGCCGCCGAGTGGTGGGACAATTTCGTGTTCCAGCTGTACCGGCTTTTCTAGTTCCCGACCGATCAAGAGGCTGCAAGCGTGATCAACTTCCGCTACCACGTGGTGTCCCTCACCGCGGTCTTCCTGGCTCTGGCGATCGGCCTGGTGGTCGGCACAGCCGCCCTCAACGGCCCGGTCGCCGACTCGCTCAAGGAGCAGGTCACCGGGCTGCGCAAGGACAACCAGCAGTGGCGCCAGACGGTCAACAACATGGAGAAGCAGCTCGGTCTGGAGGAGGAGTTCGCCGAGGAGATGTCCCAGGTCGTCCTGCCGGGCACCCTCGCCGGGCGCCGGGTCGTGGTGCTCAGCCTGCCCAACGGGCGTGACCACACGGACGGCGTGCTCAAGAAGCTCCAGCTCGCTGGGGCCACCATCACCGGCCGGGTCGACCTGCAGGACAAGTTCGTCAACCCGGACAACAACTCCAACCTCCTGGAGCTGGCCGTCACCGCCGCCCGGCCGACCGCGCAGACCACCGGCCTGCCGGGCAACGGGCACGGTGTGGAGACCTCCAGCGCGCTGCTGGCCAGTGTCCTGCTGGACCGGTCCCAGGGCGCCGCACCGGTCAGCGACGCCGACCGGCGGGCGGTGCTCGCCGCGTACAACAACGCCGGTTACCTGACCACCGACAACAACAAGGTCACCGGCTCGGCGGAGGCCGTCGTCGTGGTCAGCGGCCAGCCGTACGTCGACAAGGACTCCGAGAAGCGGGACGAGTCGGTCGTCAAGATCGCCGAGCAGTTCGACCGCACCGGGTCGATCGTGGTGGGCGGCAACGGTTCCGTCGGCGGCAACCTGGTGGCCGTGGTCCGCGGTGACCCGGTGCTGGCCCAGACCATCTCCACCGTCGACAACGCCAACACCGTGCAGGGCCAGCTGGTCACCAGCCTCGCCCTGGTGCAGCAACTCACCGAGAAGAAGGCCGGCCAGTACGGCGTCGGCGACAACGCCGCCTCGCTGCTGCCTAGACTGCCCCAGTGAGCGAACGACGTACCCCCGTGTCCGAAACCGACGAGGCGTCGGCGTGAGCGTGCTGGGCCGGCTGCTGATCGCCGGCGCCGGTGCCGCCGCCGCCCGCTACGCGCTGCGCGAGGTCCGCACCGCCCCGGTCGCGCCCGCGCTGGAGCGCACCAACTTCCGCGGCCGGACGGTGACCCTGGCCGCCGGGCCGGCGCTCGCCGCCGGTGCGGCCGCCGCCAGCGCGTTCGGCTCCACCAGCGCCGCCTCCGGTGGGGCCGCCCTGGTCGCAGGCCTCGGCGCCAGCGGCGTCGGGCTGTACGACGACGTGGTCGGCGCGCGCCCGGAGCAGAAGGCGTCCAAGGGCTTCACCGGCCACCTCGCCGCGCTGCGCGAGGGGCGGGTCACCGCCGGGCTGATCAAGGTCGTCGGCGTGGGCGCCGCCGGGCTGGGAGCCGCCGCGCTGCTCGCCGCCGACCCCCGGGTCGCCGCGCACCCGCGCCGCCAGCGCCACGGCGCGTTCGGCCGCGGCGTGGACGTGCTGCTCGGCGCCGGGGTGATCGCCGGCACCGCCAACCTGCTCAACCTGCTCGACCTGCGGCCCGGCCGGGCCCTCAAGTCCGGGCTCCTGCTCGGCGCGCCACTGACCACAGGCCCGCACGGCGGGATCGCCGCGGGCGCGGTCGGCGCCGCCGCCGGCCTGCTCCGCGATGACCTGAGCGAAGAGGTGATGGTCGGCGACAGCGGCGCGAACGCGCTCGGTGCGCTGCTCGGCGTCGCGCTCGCCGCCCGGACCGGCCCGCTCGGCCGGGCGGGGCTGCTCGCCGTGCTCGCCGGTCTCACCGCCGCCAGTGAGAAGGTCAGCTTCACGTCGGTGATCCAGCGGACCCCGGGGCTGCGGGAGCTTGACGCACTGGGCCGGCGCGCCGACTGACGTGACCACACCGGCACCCCTCGCCGGCGCCGGCCGGCTGGCCGGGGCAGCCGCGCTCATCGCCGTCCTCACCGTGTTCAGCCGGCTCGCCGGCTTCGGCCGTACCGCCGTGTTCACCTGGAGCCTGGCGCCCACCGACCTCGGCGGCGCCTACGTGGTGGCCAACGCGGTACCGAACTTCATCTTCGAGATCGTCGCCGGGGGAGCGCTGGCCAGCCTCGTCGTACCGCTGCTGGCCGGCGCGGTCGCCGTCGGCGACCGCACGGCGGTGGCCCGGACCACCGGGGCGTTGCTGACCTGGACGCTGGCCCTGCTGGTGCCGCTCGCCGTGCTCGTCGTGCTGTTCGCCGGGCCCCTGATCGGGTCGCTGGGCGACGGCCTAACCGCCGCCCAGCAGCAGAGCGGCGCCCGGATGCTGCGGGTCTTCGCCCCGCAGTTGCCGCTGTACGGCGTCGGCATCGTGCTCACCGGGGTGCTCCAGGCGCACCGCCGCTTCGCCTGGCCGGTGCTCGCCCCGCTGCTGTCCAGCCTCACCGTGATCGTCGTCTACCTGGGGTTCACCGCGACCCAGGGCCGACTGGCCACCGTCGGCGGGGTGACCCCCAGCGGCGAGCTGCTGCTCTCGGCCGGCACCACCCTCGGCGTGGTGGTGCTGTCGCTATCGCTGCTGATTCCGGTCCGGCGGCTGCGTCTGCGGCTGCGGCCCGGGTTCGGGTTCCCCGCCGCCGCGCGGGCCCGGGTCGGCGGCCTGGCGGTGGCCGGCGCGGTCACCGTCAGCGCGCAGCAGATCGCGCTGATCGTCAGCCTCCACCAGGTCACCTACGGCGCGCAGACCAACCCCGGGGTGTACAACCTGACGCAGACCGTCTATCTGCTGCCCTGGGCGGTGCTGGCGGTGCCGCTGGCCATCGCCGCGTACCCGACCCTGGTCGCCGCCCAGGCTGCCGGGGACGAGGACACCTACCGGGCGACCCTCGCGCCGGCCGTGCGCGGGGTGCTCCTGTTCAGCTGCCTCGGCGCGGCCGCGCTGATCGGCACCGCCGGTCCGATCGGGCAGTTCTTCTTCAACAACGCGTCGACCGCGTCGACCGCCGCCGCCGCGATCATCGGGTTCGCCCCGGGTCTGCTCGGCTACGGCCTGTTCGCGGTGCTCACCCGGGCGCTCTACGCCCGGGGGGAGACCCGGGCGGCGACCGTGGCCACGGCGGTCGGCTGGCTGGTCGTTCCCGCCGCCGTCCTGCTGCTCGGCGTGCTGCTGCCGCTGCGGGAGCGGGTGCTCGCGGTGACGGCTGCCAACTCGGTGGGCATGCTGGTGCTCGGGGCGCTGCTGGTCGTGGCGGTGTGGCGCAGCGCCGGCCGTCCGGCGTTGGCCGGCGCGGCTCGGGCCGGGGCGGCCGGCGGCCTCGCTGGGGTGCTCGCCGCACTCGCCGGGCTCGGCCTCACCCGCTGGCTCGACACGCCGGGCGGCGGCACCCCGACGATGGCGGCGGCACTCGGTCAGGGCATGCTGTCCGGGGTTCTGGTCGGGGCCGTGTTCCTCGCCGTGGTCTGGTTCGTCGACCGGCGGGACGTACGGCCACTGCTCGCCGGGGTGCTGCGGCGCCTGGGCCGGGCGGGCCGGCGGGGGTCACGGGACCGGGCCGGCACGCCGCCGCCGGGCACGGTCCCCCCGGAGCGGGGCGACGGGAAGGAGACGGTGTCTCGGTGAGCGCGAGGAGTGAGCCGGGCCTGCGAGCCCCGCAGTCGCGAACGGCGGTGTCTCGGTGAGCGCGAGAAGTGAGCCGGGCCTGCCCATTCTGCCCACCGGATGGTCGGGCACCATTGCGCTGCTGCTCGCCTCCAGCACCGGCGGAGTGGGTCAGCACGTCCGTTCGGTGGCGCGTGGTCTCGTGGCGGCCGGCGCGAGCGTGCTGGTCTGCGGGCCGGCGGCGACGCAGGAGCAGTTCGACTTCACCGGTGTCGGCGCGCGTTTCCAGCCGGTGGAGATCCCGGCCAGCCCGACCCCGGCCGACGCGCGCGCGGTGCTCGCCCTGCGCCGGACGCTCGCCGCCGAGCAGGTCGATGTGGTGCACGCGCATGGGCTGCGGGCCGGGTTGGTGGCCGTGCTGGCCCGCCCGTCCGCCCCGCTGATCGTCACCTGGCACAACGCGGTGCTCGCGGGCGGGCTGCGTGGCGGTGTGTCCCGGCTCGCCGAGCGGGTGGTGGCCCGGGGTGCCCGGGTGGCCCTGGGCGCCTCCGCGGACCTGGTGCAACGGGCTGCCGCGCTGGGCGCCGCCGATGCCCGGCTCGCCCCGGTCGCCGCGCCGACGCTGCCCGCGCCGCGCCGACGGCCGGCCGCCGTCCGGGCCGAGTTCGGTGTCCGCCCGGATCAGCCGCTGATCGTCTCGGTCGGTCGGCTGCACCCGCAGAAGCGCTATGACGTGCTGATCGACGCAGCGGCCCGCTGGCGTACCCGCACGCCGCCGCCGGTCGTGGTGATCGCCGGGAGTGGTCCGGCCTACCTGCCGTTGGCCGCCCGGACGTCCGCGGCCCGCGCGCCGGTGACTCTGCTGGGGCACCGCACCGATGTGGCCGACCTGCTCGCCGGCGCGGACCTCGCGGTGGTGACCAGCGACTGGGAGGCCCGGCAGCTCTTCGCGCAGGAGGCGCTGCGGGCCGGCGTACCGCTGGTGGCCACTGCGGTCGGCGGGCTGCCGGAGTTGGTCGGCGACGCCGCCACGCTGGTCCCCGCCGGCGATGTGGAGGCGGTCGACGCGGCGGTGCGCGCGTTGCTGGACGATCCGGCGGCCCGCGCCGAGTTGGGCCGGCGTGGCGCCGAGCGGGCGGCGACGTGGCCCACCGAGGCGGACACCGTCGCGGCGCTGGCCGCCCTGTACAGCGAGTTGGCCGCGGACCCTGCCGGTCCGGCGGCCCCGGACTCCGACGCCCCGATGACGGGACACCGGTGATGCTGCGCCGACTCGCCCCCGCCCTGTTGACCGTGCTCGTGGTGGCGCTGGGCATCACCGCGTTGGCGGCCCGCCCACCCCAGGGCACCCCGCAGCGCACCGCCGACTTCGTGGTGCTCGCCGGGATCGCGGGGCTGCGCTGGGAGGACGTGGATCCGCAGAGCACCCCGACGCTGTGGCGGATGGCCCAGGACGGGTCGATCGGTTCGCTGTCGGTGCGCTCCGCGCACCGGCCCACCTGCCCCGTGGACGGGTGGTTGACCCTGGGCGCGGGCAGCTTCGCGGCCTGGAACGGCAGCCGGACGGCCGGCGGCTGCCCGGCGACGGGGGTGGCCGTCGAGCAACCGGACGGCATCGGCGCGAACCTCCCCGACCAGGAGAGCGTGGTCCACTACAACCAGCAGGTGCTGCCCTGGGGCACGGTGCCGGGGTCGCTGGCGGAGTCGGTGCGCTGCTCGGTCGCGGTCGGCCCGGGCGCGGCCGTGGCCGCCGCCCGCCCGTTCGGCCGGGTCGACCGGTACGCCTCCGCGCTGCCGGAGGATCCGCGTGGGCTGCTCGGCTCGTGTGTGCTGAGCATCGTCGACCTGGGCACGGTCGACGGGTCCGACCCTGCGGTGCGCGCCGAGGAGGCTCGTGCGGCGGACGCTCAGCTGGCTCGGGTGCTGGCTGCCCGGCCGCCGCGGTCGCTGGTGCTGGTCGCCGGGATCTCCGACACCGCCCAGCCGTCCCGGTTGCACGTGGCGGTCGCCGACGGGCCGGGCTGGGAGCGGGGCTGGCTCACCTCGGCCAGCACGGGGCGGGACGGGTACCTGCAACTTGTCGACCTCGCACCGACCGCCCTGGCCGCGCTGGGTCGGCCGATGCCGGAGCGGCTCTTCCTCGGCCGGCCGGCGGTGAGTACGGACGGTCGTCCGGCCGACCTGGCGGAGGCGATCAACGCTCCGGCGGACGCCGACCGGGAGGCGGCCGCCCAGCGGACGGTCTCCGGTGGGTTCTTCACCCTGCTCGCCGGGGTGCAGGTGCTGCTGGCCCTCGCGGTGCTGCCGCTGCTGCGCCGGGCACGCCCGCACGCAGGCCCGAGTGGGCCGACGCCGGTGTCCGGGCGGGTCATGTCGGTGGCGGAGCTGGTGCTGGTGGCGGCGGCGTTGACCGTGCCGGCCGCGCTGCTCGCCGACGCGGTGCCCTGGTGGCGGGGCGAGCACCCCGGTTGGATCTTCGCCGGTGTCACCGCGCTGCTGGTGGCGGCCGGCACCGCGGCGGTCCGGTTCACCCCCGGGTACGCCGGCACCCTCGGCCCGTTCGGCGCGGTGGCCGGCCTCACCACCCTTGTCGTCGGGCTGGACGTGCTCACCGGCGCCCGCCTCCAGCTCAACGGCGTGGTCGGCTACTCGGCGTTGCAGGGTGGCCGGTACGCCGGTCTGAGCACGGTCGGGCTGGGGGTGTTCCTGGCCGGCGCGCTGTTGAGTGGTGGCTGGCTCGCCCAGCGGGTGCACCGCGGTTGGCGGCCGGCGGTGATGGTGGCCGTGGGTGGGCTCGCCGTGGTGGTGGTCGGGAGCCCGTACCTGGGCGCCGACCCGATCGGTGCGATCGCGCTCACCGCCGGGCTGAGCGTGGCCGCGGTGATCAGCGCTGGCGGCTGGTTGACGATCAGCCGGCTGGCCTGGGCCACCATGGCCGCCCTGGCGGTCGGCATCGGCTTCGCCGTGGTGGACCTGCGCCGTCCGGCGGCGGAGCGGGGCAGCCTGGGCCGGTTCCTGTCCGCCGTCGGCGACGGCACCGGCGGGTTCGCCATGCACCGGTCCAGCACGGAGAACTTCGAGACGTTGGTCAACAGCCCGCTGACCGTGCTGGCTCTGGCCGGGGCGCTGTTGGTGTGGTTCGCCCTGTTGCAGCCGTGGGGCGGGCTGATGCGGCTGTTCGGCATCTACCCGGCCGTCCGGGCCGCGCTGGCCGGCACCGCGGTCGCCGCGGTGCTCGGTGGCGTGCTCGACGGCGCGGCGCTGGACGTCGCGGGCGCCGCCGCCGCGTTGGTGGTGCCGATGGCCGCGCTGGCCTCGCTGCGGGTGCTCGGGCACGCCGCCGACCGGACCCGTCCGGGCGGGAGCCGCGCTCGCGACGACGGCACCGACGACGATTCCGGCTCCGGCTCTGGCGGCGCTGGTTCGGCCGGTGGTGGTGACGGCCCGACCGGCGGTGGCGGGCCGCTGGGCGCGGTGCACCCCCGTCCGATCAGCGGCCCACCCGCCGGCCCACCCCGGCCGGTCGCGTCACCCGCGGTTCCGGACGTGCCGGCTGACCGGGTCAGCGACGGCTCCAGCGCTGACGAACCGGTTGAGCCGCCCTCGGGAGGGCCGATGCCGAACGCCCCGGCGGGGTCGCCCGTGGCGCCGGCGCAGCGACCGGCCGATCCGTCGGAGGAGGTCACCCCGACGGTGGCGGGGCCGCCCCGGGAGGGCACCCGGTCGTCGAGCGAGGTGGCCGCTCCCTGAGCGTCGGGCGTCGTCGTGATGGCCCGTTGGTGTCCCAGCCGGGTGCGGCCTGCGAGTACCCGCTCGGGAGGTGTTACCGTGGAATCCCGTGGATCGCGTGATCAATTTTGCTGATCAAGCACGGCGGTCTGCATGACCGCGACAGACGACACGGGAGCAGGCCTTGGCCCCATCAGCACGGACGACCAGGCACATTTTCGTCACCGGGGGCGTCGCCTCCTCGCTGGGCAAGGGCCTCACCGCCTCCAGCCTCGGCAACCTGTTGACCGCGCGCGGGCTGCGCGTGGTGATGCAGAAACTCGACCCCTACCTCAACGTCGACCCCGGAACGATGAACCCGTTCCAGCACGGCGAGGTCTTCGTCACCGAGGACGGCGCCGAGACCGACCTCGACGTCGGGCACTACGAGCGGTTCCTGGACCGGGCGTTGTCCGGTAAGGCGAACGTCACCACCGGCCAGATCTACTCCGACGTGATCGCCAAGGAGCGGCGCGGCGAGTACCTGGGTGACACCGTCCAGGTCATCCCGCACATCACCAACGAGATCAAGTCGCGGATCGTGGCGATGGCCGACCCGGACGACGACGGTCAACTGCCCGACGTGGTGATCACCGAGGTCGGCGGCACGGTCGGCGACATCGAGTCGCTGCCGTTCCTGGAGGCGATCCGCCAGGTCCGCCACGACCTGGGCCGGGACAACTGCTTCTACCTGCACGTTTCTTTGGTGCCGTACCTGGCGCCGTCGGGTGAGCTGAAGACCAAGCCGACCCAGCACTCGGTGGCGCAGTTGCGCAACATCGGTATCCAGCCGGACGCCATCGTGCTGCGCTGCGACCGGGAGATCCCGCAGAAGCTCAAGGAGAAGCTGTCGCTCTACTGCGACGTCGACGCCGAGGCGGTCGTCGCGGCACCGGACGCGCCGAGCATCTACGACATCCCGAAGGTGCTGCACCGTGAAGGGCTGGACGCGTACGTGGTGCGCCGGCTCGGGCTCTCCTTCCGGGACGTGGACTGGGCCAGCTGGGACGACCTGCTGGAGCGGGTGCACCGGCCCCGGCACACGGTCACGGTCGCGGTGGTCGGCAAGTACGTCGACCTGCCCGACGCGTACCTGTCGGTGAGTGAGGCGATCCGGGCGGCCGGTTTCGGCCACCGGGCCCGGGTGCAGCTGCGCTGGGTGCCCAGCGACGAGTGCGTCACCCCGGCCGGCGCCGCGGCGGCCCTGGCCGGCGTGGACGGCATCCTCATCCCCGGCGGGTTCGGGGTACGCGGGATCGAGGGCAAGATCGGCACTGCCCGGTACGCCCGGGAGAACGGCATCCCGCTGCTCGGCCTCTGTCTCGGCCTGCAGTGCATGACGATCGACGTGGCCCGGCACCTGGCCGGCCTGGACGGCGCCAACTCCCTGGAGTTCGACGAGCAGGCCAAGCATCCGGTCATCGCCACGATGGCTGACCAGGAGGACATCGTCGCCGGCAAGGGCGACCTGGGCGGCACCATGCGGCTCGGGGCGTACCCGGCGACGTTGACCGAGGGCTCGATCGTCGCCGAGGCGTACGGCAGCACTGACATCAGTGAGCGGCACCGGCACCGCTACGAGGTGAACAACGCCTACCGGGACGCGCTGACCAAGGCCGGCCTGCACATCTCCGGCACCTCGCCGGACGGTCGGCTGGTCGAGTTCATCGAGCTGGACCGGGGTCTGCACCCGTTCTTCGTGGCCACCCAGGCGCACCCGGAGCTGAAGAGCCGCCCCACCCGCCCGCACCCGCTGTTCGCCTCGTTCGTCAAGGCCGCTGTGGCGTACTCGCAGGCCGACCAGTTGCCGGTCGACCTGGACGCGGCCACGGAGGCCCCGACGGCGCGTAAGGCGGCCCGCAACGGCGCCGCGACGAAGGCGACGTCCGCGTCGTGAGCGCTGTCGAGCACCGCTACGAGGTGCGCTCCAGCGAGGAGCGTTATCGGGGCCGGATCTTCAACGTGGTCAGCGAGGAGGTGACCATGCCGGGCGGCGGGACCGCGCGGCGGGACCTCGTGCGGCACGTCGGGGCGGTGGCCGTGGTGGCGCTCGACGACGCCGGCCAGGTGGTGCTGATCCGGCAGTACCGGCACCCGGTCGGGCGGCACCTGTGGGAGCTGCCGGCCGGGCTGATGGACGTCTCCGGCGAGGAGTTGCCGGCCGCCGCGTTGCGGGAGCTGGCCGAGGAGGCTGACCTCACCGCCGGCCGCATCGACGCGCTGGTCGACCTGCACAGCTCGCCCGGGTTCACCAACGAGCTGGTCCGGGTCTACCTGGCCCGGGAGTTGGCCGACGTGCCGGCCGATGAGCGTCACGAGCGCAGCGACGAGGAGGCCGACCTCCAGATCGTCCGGATCGACCTGGACGAGGCGGTCGGCATGGTCCTGGCCGGCGAGATCACCAACGCTTCCGCGGTGGCCGGGCTGTTGGCCGCGGCCCGGGCCCGGGACACCGGCTGGTCGGCGCTGCGCCGCGCGGACACGCCGTTGCCGCGCTGAGAGTCGCCGTCGGGGCCGCACACGTGGCACCGGCGAGGAGTACGCGCAGAGGGGCCCCGCGGCGTGCCGCGGGGCCCCTTCGCGTTGGTCCGACGGTCAGTCGCGCAGCGGCCGGCCCTGCGCGTCCGTGCCGCCGTTCACCAGGATGAGGATGCCGTCGATGACGCCCCAGAGCGCCCCGACGCCACAGGTCACGATGCTCACCACGAGCTGCAGCACAGCGATCTTGGTGTGTCCGGTGTAGAACCGACCGGCGCCGAAGGTGCCGAGCAGGATGCCGAGGATGCCCGCGACGACCTTGCTCTTGTCGGAGTAACCGGGGGCGTACCCCGGCTGGTATTGAGGAGTGGTCATGGGCCGACACACTAGTGATCCACTCGCTCCTTGTCCGCACCGGTATCCGCCAGATGGGACGATAATGGGCGAACATTGTCCTGTCGGCTGAGGTGGCCTCCCACCGCCGGCCCGTTCGGTCGCCCTGACACTCCGTCAGGACACCCGGGCACCGATTGCCACTGTGCTGGCTCGCGGCGGCGCCGGGCGCGCCTAGACTGCCGCCGGCGGGACCGGTGGACCGTGGTGGCAATGGGGCCATCGCGGCACCGAGCAGTCGGGGGAGAGCAGCCCCGAAGAGAGGTGTCTGCATCGTGAAGGTCGGAATCCCTCGCGAGGTCAAGAACCACGAGTACCGCGTGGCGATCACGCCGGCGGGCGTCAACGAGTTCACCCGCAGCGGTCACCAGGTCTTCGTCGAGTCCGGCGCCGGGGTCGGCTCCAGCATCACCGATGAGGAGTTCGCCGCGGCGGGCGCCAAGATCCTGGCCACCGCCGACGAGGTGTGGGAGACCGCCGAGCTGGTGCTCAAGGTCAAGGAGCCGATCGCCGAGGAGTACCACCGGATGCGCGAGGGGCAGGTGCTCTTCACCTACCTGCACCTGGCCGCCTCCAAGGTCTGCACCGACGCGCTGGTCGACCGGAAGGTCACCGCCATCGCCTACGAGACCGTCGAGCTGCCCGACCGGTCGCTGCCGCTGCTCGCCCCGATGTCCGAGGTGGCCGGCCGGCTCGCCCCGCAGGTGGGCGCCTTCTACATGATGCGTACCGGCGGTGGACGCGGCGTGCTGCCCGGCGGCGTCTCCGGCGTGTACGCGGCCAAGACCGTGGTCATCGGCGCCGGCGTCTCCGGCATGAACGCCGCCGCCATCGCGCTGGGCCTCCAGTCCGAGGTGCTGCTGCTGGACAAGAACGTCGCCCGGCTGCGCCAGGCCGACGCCATCTACCGCGGCCACCTGCAGACCGTCGCGTCCAACGCGTACGAGATCGAGCGGGCCGTGCTCGACGCCGACCTGGTCATCGGCGCCGTGCTGGTGCCCGGTGCCAAGGCGCCGACCCTGATCTCCAACGAGTTGGTCTCCCGGATGAAGCAGGGCAGCGTTCTCGTCGACATCGCCATCGACCAGGGCGGCTGCTTCGAGGACTCGCGCCCGACCACGCACGCCGACCCGGTCTACAAGGTCCACGAGTCGATCTTCTACTGCGTGGCGAACATGCCCGGCGCGGTGCCGAACACCAGCACCTACGCGCTGACCAACGTCACCCTGCCGTACGCCCTGGAGCTGGCCAACCAGGGCTGGCGCGAGGCGCTGCGCCGCGACCCGGCGCTGGCGCTGGGCCTGAACACCCACGACGGCCAGGTCACCTACGGCCCGGTCGCCGAGGCGCACGGCATGAGCGTGCTCCCGCTGGCCGACGCGCTGGCCTGAGCGGTGGCGGGCTGACCGGCATTGCGGCCCCGGCCGGCGCGGGCGAGCAGCCCGCGCCGGCCCTGCGCCGTGCCGTGCGCGGCTACCTTGACCACCTCACCGTCGAGCGTGGCCTGTCCGCGAACACCCTGGCCTCGTACCGCCGGGATCTGGACCGTTACCTCGCGACCCTGGTCGATGCCGGCGTCGCCGACCTCGCGTCGGTCGGCGCCGGCGTCGTCGAATCGCACCTGGCCCGGCTGCGCGCCGGCGACGCCGCGCACCCCCCGCTGGCGGTCTCCTCCGCCGCCCGCGCGGCCAGCGCGGTGCGCGGCCTGCACCGCTTCGCCCTGCGGGAGGGCCTGGCCGGCGCCGACCCCAGCCGCGACGTCCGCCCGCCCACCCCGCCGCGCCGGCTGCCCCGCGCGTTGCCGGTCGACGACGTGGTCCGGCTGCTGGAGACCGCCGGCCCGGTCACCGCGACCGGTGACGGTGCGCCGCTGGCGCTGCGCGACCGGGCGCTGCTGGAGTTCCTGTACGGCACCGGCGCGCGGATCTCCGAGGCGGTCGGCGCCGCCGTGGACGACCTCGACACCGACGAGGGCACCGCGCTGCTGCGCGGCAAGGGCGGCCGGATGCGGCTGGTGCCGATCGGCGGGTACGCCGTCGAGGCGGTGCGCGCCTACCTGGTCCGGGCCCGGCCCGGGCTGGCCGCCGCCGGCCGGGGCACCCCTGCGGTCTTCCTCAACGCGCGCGGCGGAGCGCTGACCCGGCAGGGCGCCTGGGCCATCCTGCGCCGCGCGGCCGGCCGGGCCGGGCTACCGGTCGACGGGCCCGCCGCGGTCTCCCCGCACACCCTGCGCCACTCCTACGCCACCCACCTGCTCGACGGCGGCGCCGACGTGCGGGTGGTCCAGGAGTTGCTCGGTCACGCGTCGGTGACCACCACCCAGGTCTACACCCTGGTCACTGTTGAGCGGCTGCGCGAGGTGTACGCCACCGCCCACCCGCGCGCCCTCGGCTGAGCCCGGTCGGGGTCGGTCCCGACACGCCGGGCCGGTGCCGAACCCCCTGCTGGTCGGTGGCGTACAGTCGGCATCGGCGCGGACCTCCTGGGGCGACACGACCGGGGTGCGCAGCGGCGCCGCGAAGGACGTCGGACGGCTCCGACGCCGGGTGGGTCGTCGGGAGGGGGCAAACGAGGACATGGCTGGCAACGGTGACCGTGCCGAGACCTGGACGTCGGAGCTCCGCGAGCAGCAGGCCACGCTCGGTGCGGACCTGGGTCCGGCGGATCCGGCGGCCTACACGATGCGTAAGCCCATTCCCGAGCCGATGCCCACTGATCGGCACGGTCCGGCGCGCATCATCGCGATGGCCAACCAGAAGGGCGGCGTCGGCAAGACCACCACGACCATCAACCTGGGCGCGGCGCTGGCCGAGTACGGCCGCAAGGTGCTGCTGGTCGACTTCGACCCGCAGGGCGCGCTCTCGGTGGGGCTGGGGGTCAACCCGCACAACCTCGACCTGTCCGTCTACAACCTGCTCATGCAGGACGACGTCATCGCCGAGGACGTCCTCATCAAGACCGACGTGGCGGGCCTGCACCTGCTGCCGGCCAACATCGACCTCTCCGCCGCCGAGATCCAGCTCGTCAACGAGGTGGCCCGGGAGATGGCCCTGGCCCGGGTGCTGCGCAACGTCCGCAAGGAGTACGACTACATCCTGATCGACTGCCAGCCCTCGCTCGGCCTGCTGGCGATCAACGCGTTGACCGTCGCGCACGGGGTGCTCATCCCGCTCGAATGCGAGTTCTTCAGCCTGCGCGGCGTGGCGCTGCTGCTGGACACCATCGACAAGGTGCGCGAGCGGCTCAACTTCGACCTGGAGCTCGAGGGCATCCTCGCCACCATGTACGACAGCCGCACCACGCACTGCCGGCAGGTGCTCCAGCGGGTCGTGGAGGCGTTCGGCGACAAGGTCTACCAGACGGTCATCACCAAGACGGTGAAGTTCCCCGAGTCCACCGTGGCCGGTGCGCCGATCACCACCCTGGACCCGGCGTCCTCCGGGGCGCGCAACTACCGTCAGCTGGCCCGTGAGGTGATCGCCGCCCAGTCGGAGCGGTAGCCGGAACGCCCGGTGTCCGTCTCGTGGACTACGGTCGTCCGGTGACCGCGCCACCCCTCGACCCGCCGGCCGGGCCGCCCGAGGCCACCGCCCCGACGGTCGCCGCCGAGCTGGCCGCCGAGGTCGACGGTGTGCTGCCCGCCGGGGACGCCCCCGAGACCTCCGGGTTCACCGTCCGGCTGGCCAACTTCACCGGCCCGTTCGACCTGCTGCTGCAACTGATCGGCAAGCACAAACTCGACGTCACCGAGGTGGCCCTGCACAAGGTCACCGACGAGTTCATCGCCTACATCCGCGCCATGGGCGACAAATGGGACCTGGACGAGGCCAGCGAGTTCCTGCTGATCGCCGCCACCCTGCTCGACCTGAAGGCCGCGCGCCTGCTGCCCGCCGCCGAGGTGGAGGACGAGGCGGACCTCGCCCTGCTGGAGGCACGGGACCTGCTCTTCGCCCGGCTGTTGCAGTACAAGGCGTACAAGGAGGCGGCGGCGCACATCGCCGAGCTGGAGGCGGTCGGCGGTCGGCGGTACCCACGGGCGGTCAGCCTGGAGCCCCGGTACGCCGAGGCACTGCCCGACCTGGTGCTCGGCATCGGCCCACAGCGACTGCTGAAACTGGCCGTGAAGGCGATGACCCCGAAACCGGTGCCGGAGGTCTCCATCGCCCACGTGCACATGGTCCGGGTCAGCGTCCGGGAGCACGCGGCGATCCTCGCCGCCCGGCTGCGCCGGGCCGGCACGGCAACCTTCTCGCTGCTCTGCGCCGACTGCGAGGCCACGCTGGAGGTGGTGGCCCGCTTCCTCGCGCTGCTGGAGCTCTACCGGGAGGGCCTGGTGGAGTTCGTGCAGGAGCAGGCCCTGGAGGAACTGACCGTACGCTGGACCGGCCCGGCCGACGGCGACACCGAACTGCACGTCGACGAGTACGCCGGCACCCCGGCCGACCCGGAGTCAACCGCCGCGCAGGTGGTGCCCATCGACCCGGAGCCGGAGGCCGTGCTGACGGAGCAGGAGCCGACCGACGCGCCGGCGCGAGAGGTCGGGGGACCGGACGGGACGGACACGACGGAGGGTGAGCGGGATGAGTGACGAGGAACGCCAGGACTCCCTGGCCGACCAGGCCGCCGCCTGGGTCCCCCCGTGGGAGCGCCCCCGCCCGCCCGCTCCCACCTCCCCGGAAGCCGACGAAGACCCCGCCGCCGAACTGCCGCCGGAGACGTCTGTCACGACCCCAACGCCCGCTGCGGAAAATCTTGGAGGGCAGCCACCCCTGCAGGGGTCGGAATTTTCCAAGATCTCTGCCGAGTCCGACGAGTTTGGCGTGTCAGATGAGCCCGCCGAGCCCACTGAACGCGACGAGGCGGCTGAGCGCGATGCGTTTAGTGCGCCCGGTGCGACCGAGGCCAGTGCGGTGGCCGGCGCCGATGAGGCCAAGCCCCGTCAGCCCGATGAGGCTGGCGGGGGCGAAGCGGGCGCGGCCGTGGGGGAGAGCGGCGCTGGGGACGTACCCCATCGGCTGGCTGGGGGGCGACGGCGGGCGCCGGTCGCGCCGGAGCCTGCGCCGGAGCTGTCCGACGCCGAGCTGCGCGGCGCGCTGGAGGCGATCCTGCTGGTGGTCGACGAGCCGGTCAGCGAGTTGATCCTGGCCCAGGTGCTGGAGCAGCCGGCCGAGCGGGTCGGGCCGATGCTCGACGAGATCGCCGCCGGCTACACCGCCGCCGGGCACGGGTTCGAGCTGCGTAGGGCGGCTGGCGGATGGCGGCTGTACACCCGGCCGGAATACGCGACCTATGTCGAACGGTTCGTGTTGGACGGGCAGTCCGTACGGCTGACCCAGGCGGCGCTGGAGACGCTCGCCGTGGTCGCCTACAAGCAGCCGGTGACCCGTTCGCGGATCTCGGCCATCCGGGGTGTGAACTGCGATGGGGTCATCCGTACGCTGGTAACTCGCGGCCTTGTCGAGGAGTGCGGCGCCGAACCGGACAGCGGGGCGTTCCTCTACCGGACCACCACGCTGTTCCTGGAAAAGCTCGGGCTGAACACCGTCGACGAGCTGCCGCCACTCGCACCCTTCCTGCCCGACGACGTAGAAGAGCTTGCTGATGCGACCCGATAACCGTTCCCCCAAACCCGACGCCCCCGTCTACGAGGGTGCCGAGCGCCTGCAGAAGGTGCTCGCCGCCGCCGGCGTGGGTTCCCGGCGTGCCTGCGAGGACCTGATCTTCCGCCGCCGGGTAACCGTGGACGGGCGGGTGGCCAAGCTCGGCGACAAGGTCGACCCGGCCACCGCGGTGATCCACGTGGACGGCGAGCGCCTCCAGGTCGACACTCGCCTGGTCTACGTGGCGATGAACAAGCCGCGCGGGGTGGTTACCACCATGGCGGACGATAAGGGACGCAACGAGCTGGCCGAGTTCATTGGCAACCGGGTGGAGCAGCGGGTCTACCACGTCGGGCGGCTCGACGCGGACAGCGAGGGCCTGCTGCTGCTCACCAACGACGGCACCCTCGCGCACAAGCTCATGCACCCCTCGTACGAGGTGCTGAAGACCTACCTCGCCGAGGTGGTCGGGCCGATCCCGCGCAACCTGAGCAAGCGGCTGCTGGCCGGCGTCGAGCTGGAGGACGGGCCGGTCAAGGTCGACTCGTTCAAGGTGGTCGACACCCTGGGCAAGACCGCCCAGGTGGAGCTGAGCCTGCACGAGGGGCGCAAACACATCGTCCGGCGGTTGCTGGCCGAGGTCGGACACCCGGTCACCCGGCTGGTGCGTACCTCGATCGGGCCCATCCGGCTGGGTGACCTGCGGACCGGGCGGATCCGGCGGTTGACCAACGCCGAGGTCGCCGCCCTGTTCAACGCGGTGGGTGACTGACCCCCGGGTTCGGGGTACGGCTTTCGGTAGGCTCCCCGACGGCCCGGACGCGGCCGCGCGGGTGGCGCGGGTCGCGTCGCGCGGCACCGCGCGCGGTGCGCGGCGAGCTGCGGGCATGATTGATGACGATAAACAAACCGCTTGCGGCGCCGGAAGGCCGGCGATCCGTGAGGTACGGGCTGAGGAGGACGACGGTGGAGGAAAACGTACGGGCCGGGCGATGTGTGGTCGCCGTGGACGGGCCGTCCGGTTCGGGTAAGTCCACCGTCTCGCGGCGGCTCGCCGTCAGCATCGGTGCGCGCTACCTGGACACCGGGGCGATGTACCGGGCGATCACGTGGGCCGTGCTGCGCTCCGGCGTCGACCTCACCGACGCCGCGTCGGTGGCGAAGGTCGCCGGCGAGGTGGACCTGCGCGTCGGCACCGACCCGCAGGGGTACGGCGTGACCGTCGACGGGGTTGGCGTGGACGCGGAGATCCGCGGTGCCGAGGTGACCGGGGCGGTCTCCGCCGTCGCCGCAGTGCCGGCGGTCCGCGAGCTGCTGGTCGGCCGGCAGCGCGAGATGATCGGCAACGCCGGTCGGATCGTGGTCGAGGGCCGTGACATCGGTTCGGTGGTGGCACCGGACGCCGACCTGAAGGTCTTCCTGACCGCCTCCGAGGCGGCCCGGGCGGCTCGGCGCAGCGCCGAGGACGCCGCCGACGTGGCGGCCACCGCCGCGGACCTGGCCCGCCGGGACCGGCTCGACTCGACCCGCAAGGTCAACCCGCTGGCCCAGGCCCCGGACGCCGTGGTGCTGGACACCACCGAGTTGGGCATCGACGAGGTCGTGGCCCAGCTGCGGGACCTGCTCAGCGAACGGAGCGTGGCATGAGCGAGGGTGCAGGGTGGGTCGAGCTGCGTGAGCCCGACATCACCGTCGAGGAACCGACCGGCCCGCAGCCGGTGGTGGCCGTGGTCGGCCGCCCCAACGTGGGTAAGTCCACACTGGTCAACCGGATCATCGGCCGCCGGCAGGCGGTCGTCGAGGACATCCCCGGGGTGACCCGGGACCGGGTGCCGTACGACGCGCAGTGGAACGGCCGGGCGTTCACCGTGGTGGACACCGGCGGTTGGGAACCGGACGCGAAGGACCGGGCCGCGGCCATCGCGGCGCAGGCCGAGACGGCGGTGGTGACCGCCGACGTGGTGCTCTTCGTGGTCGACGCGATGGTGGGCTCCACCGACGTGGACGAGGCCGCGGTGAAGATGCTGCGACGCAGCGCCAAGCCGGTGATCCTGGTGGCGAACAAGGCCGACAACACCTCCATCGAGATGGAGGCGACGTCGCTCTGGTCGCTGGGCCTCGGCGAGCCGTTCCCGGTCTCCGCGCTGCACGGACGGGGCTCCGGCGACCTGCTGGACGCCATCCTCGCCGCGCTGCCGGAGGCGCCGGCGATCGTGGAGAACCGGCCGCGCGGGCCGCGCCGGGTGGCGCTGGTCGGGCGGCCGAACGTGGGCAAGTCCAGCCTGCTCAACCGCTTCTCCGGCGAGGAGCGGGCGGTCGTCGACTCGGTCGCCGGCACCACCGTCGACCCGGTGGACAGCCTGGTCGAGATCGGCGGTCAGACCTGGCAGCTGGTGGACACGGCCGGGCTGCGCAAGCGGGTCGGCCAGGCCAGCGGCACCGAGTACTACGCCAGCCTGCGCACCGCGGCGGCGATCGAGGCCGCCGAGGTGGCCGTGGTGCTGCTGGACGCCAGCGAACCGATCAGCGAGCAGGACCAGCGGATCCTGTCGATGGTCACCGAAACCGGCCGGGCGCTGGTCATCGCGTTCAACAAGTGGGACCTGGTCGACGCCGACCGCCGGTACTACCTGGACAAGGAGATCGACCGGGAGCTGCGCCGCATCCCCTGGGCGATCCGGTTGAACCTGTCGGCGATGACCGGCCGGGCGGTCGACAAGCTGGCCCCGGCGCTGAACAAGGCGCTGGCCAGCTGGGAGACCCGGGTACCGACCGCGCACCTCAACCAGTGGCTGACCGCGTTGGTGCAGGCCACCCCGCACCCGATCCGCGGTGGGCGCGCGCCGCGCATCCTGTTCGCCACCCAGGCCGGAGTGGCGCCGCCGCGATTCGTGCTCTTCACCACCGCCCCGCTGGACGCCGGCTACCAGCGCTTCGTCGAGCGCAAGCTCCGCGAGGAGTTCGGGTACGAGGGCAGCCCGATCGAGATCTCGGTCCGCCCCCGCAAGAAGCTCGGCCCCGGCGGCCGAGGCAAGGCACACGGCTGACGTTCTCTCTGCAAAAGTGCCGGATGGGCCCTCGCCCATCCGGCACTTTTGCACCCAACCTCCCACCTATCCTCCTAGGACGCTCTAGGGGTTGTGCGGTGGTTCGGTGATGCCGCGACCCGGGTGGGGCCTGTGCGGAGGACCGAGGGCTGCTGCGCTACGCTGTACCGGCTGTCGCGGGGGAAACCACGCGGGGGCGGGACGTGGCGCAGCTTGGTAGCGCACTTGACTGGGGGTCAAGGGGTCGTCGGTTCGAATCCGGCCGTCCCGACAGCACGAAAAGAGGCCGTCGGCCGGGATATTCTCCCTGGTCAACGGCCTCTAATTCGTACTGGAACAGTGGAGATCTACTGATCTAGACGGCGCGTAGCTGGGGACCACTTGGGGACCGGCGGGCCTTCAAGTGAGCGCTGAGGGCTGTTCCAGCGTCTGCGATCGACTGCCTGTCGGGGTGCAGGTATCGCTGTGTCGTCGTCAGCGACCCGTGACCGGCGATCTTCCGCAGTACATGCACCGGGACCCCGGCGTCGGCCATCCAGGTCAGCCCGGTGTGCCGTAGGTCGTGCCGTCGCAGGTGTTCGTAGCCCAGCTTCGTCACCACCTCATCCCAATGGGTCGCGTCCCGCAGCACGGCAGTGCTGACCCGTCCACCACGCGGCCCGGTGAACAGCCGAGAGTGCGGCTCGGCAACCGAGTCCAGGCGGCGAGCGACGATCGGTCGCACCTCTTCGATCAGCGGCACCATGCGGGCGCGCTTTCCCTTGGTGCCCTTGTCGATTAGGCCACCGGGGCCGGGCGTGGTCTGCCGGCGTACGGTCCACATCCACGTTTCCCGGTCGATGTCCTCGGCGCGGACGCCGGAAACCTCGCCGATCCGCGCGGCCGTGCACGCGGCGAATATCGTCACGTCGCCCCAACCGGGAAACCCGTTCGTGGACCGTTCGACCAGCGCGGCGGCGAGCTGTGTCAGAGCTTCCCAGTGAGGCAGAGCCAGCGTGCGCGGGTTGTCCAACTCGTCTTCTGCCCGCTGGTATTCGCGTTGCCACCCGGTGACCTGTGCGGGATTTCGGGGAATGATGCCGTCACGTACGGCTTGCTGCATTACTCGGACCAGCACGGCAAGGCTGTTCTTGACCGTCGATCGGCTGCACTCGTCGGCGATCCATCCATGGACGGCCCGATCTACCGCACCGTTGGTAATCATCCTCATCGGAATGTGGCCGAGGGCCGGCACCACCCGCTTACGCCAACCGGCGAGGTACGGGTCTAGCGTCTTCCGCTCCAGGCCGCGCAGCGCCAGCGTCATCACGCTCTCGCCGTACTCGGCCAGTCGCTTCGTCGCGGCGACCGGGTCGACGCCTCCTTGCGCCGCGCTGACCATTGCGTCGATCCACGCTTGCGCCTCTTCCGGTGTCGCCACCGACGTTGACTTGGACAGGCGGCGCTTGGTCGTTGCTTCGACCCACCGGACGCGCGCCCGGTAGGGGCGCTCCCGGCCTGCTCGTATCTCCACGTCGGAGGCGAGCCGTACGCCGATCGGCGGTTGCTGCGGAGGGGCCATCAGGCCGCCTTCGGGTGGACCCGGCGGGCGGAAAGCCACCGTTCTACGTCGGCCGTCGCGTACTTCACCACGCGGTCGGAAATCTGGATGAACGGTGGCCCCTGCAAGGGTGGAACGGTACGCCACCGCCGGATGGTCGACGGGTCGACGTCGAGCAGCTCGGCGAGTTCCTCGGTGGACATGAACAGCTTGGGTGAAAGCCGGATGGTGCCGGCCGCTTCCGGAGTGGCGTGCCTTTCCGGTGTGGGATTTTGCGTCACGAGTCGCACGGTGAGGGCCTTTCGGTTGACGCTGGTGGCTTGTGGAGGGTGTCGGGGTGGCGGTGCGGCAGAACGGCGTAGAACGGCCCGCTGGGAGCGTCGTAGGCGCAAGATTCCGGCGGGGTTGGTGTAAGGGCTTGGGGCTGTACCACCCTGTTTGGCTCGCAGCGGGCCGGTTTCCGGTGGCGGCGCGGGTGCGGGTGGGGAAGGGTCGGGAAGCGTTGACACGTTGACAATCGGTCGGCGCGGCCATGTTTCCGCAGGTGAGAGTGGGTGTCGGGTTGTCAACGCTCCCGTTGACAGGCGTTGACACCCGTTGACACCGGGTCGGCCGGCGGCGGGACTGTCAACGCCTGTCAACGCCTGTCAACGCCTGTCAACGCCCCCCGTTGACACCCTCTCGGGCGCTCTGAGCTGCGGAAACGTCGGCGTCGGGGCCGGTTGTCAACGTGTCAACGCTTTCGGGCACCTCGGCCACGGCGCGGGGGTGCAGCTCGTAGCGACCATCCGGCCCGTTGCGCACCCACCCGAGGGCGGCCAGTTCGGCGAGCACCGCTGACACCTCGTCGGACTTTGGTAGCCGGCGGGAGACACGTCGGTGCAGTTCCCGCCGGGTGAAGGTGCTCATGCCCTTGGTGGTGAGCACGCCGAGCACGTACCGGGCGTTCTCCATCGCCGCATCACTGCCGATGGTGGTCAGGGCAGTTCGGTAGTGCGCGGCGAAGAAC
Organism: Micromonospora sp. NPDC000668; assembly: GCF_042897975.1. Taxonomy (NCBI): domain Bacteria; kingdom Bacillati; phylum Actinomycetota; class Actinomycetes; order Micromonosporales; family Micromonosporaceae; genus Micromonospora; species Micromonospora sp. NPDC000668. The sequence continues at coordinate 561,153 of NZ_JBIAYP010000005.1, read as the reverse complement.
TCGGCCAGCCGCACGGCGTCGGCCATCCGGTCGGCGTCGATCGGGCGTCGCCACGCGTCGGCGGGGTGGTGGGCAACGTGCAGCAACCCGGCCAGGCGCAGCGTTGCGCCGGAGAGCTTGTTGCCCCACTCCCGCATGTCGTGCAGCGTCCCGCCGGGCCGTAGCTGCGCCTCCACCTCCTGCGCTGCGGCCAGCCGCACCCGCCCCGCTTCCGGGGTGAGGGTCACGACGGCGGGGTCTTCCCACTCGGCGAGGGTGGCGGCCAGGTCGTGCACCCGGTGCCGGTAGCCGGCGGTCACCTGCTCAGGCACCGGCTCGGTATCCACCAACCGATACCCGGCCAGCGACCGGGGCAGGGCGAACAAAAACCGGGCCGGAAGCCCACGGCCGGCGAGGTCGGCGTTCCCGCCGAATTTCCGCAGCACGGTCGGTTGCGCCATCACGCACACGGTTAGCGCGGGATTGTCGACCGAGGCACCCTCCCGGGTCTGCCGTTCGTTGCTCATCGGCTGCCCCGCATGACCTTTCAGGTAGGGGTCAAGGTTCGGAGCACCGGAGTACCGACCCGCGAGGGTGTCGAAAATTCCGCCTTCATCGCTGATGATCGCCATGCGTCCGCCGTTGGCGGCCATCAACCCGATGAGGGCTTCCGGGGTGGCGTCGTCCACGATCAGCCGTGGCAGGCCGGGAACGGTGATCGCCTCGGCCGCGATCGCGGCGGCTACCGCCTCGGCGGCGGCCTCGTCGCGCTTGCCCGGGTCGCTGGCTTTCGCGGCGTGGGTTTTGGCCTGTTCGGCGTGCCGGTCGGCGATGTCCCGCAGCGCCGCCGCTTCCGCGATCCGAGGTCGCATCACCTCACCGAGCGTCGATTGAGCGGCGAACAGGGGCGCGGTCATGGCCCGGTGCACTGGGCTTTTGCGCTCGCCGGGGCCGGCGATGACGGCGGCGAACACGTTCACCGGCTCCCGCCACCCGCCGACCGGCTCCACTTCCAGCCGGCCACCCGCGCACGCGGCGAGCACGGCCACGGCGAGGGTGCCGGCCATCGCCGGATCGGTCTGGGTGAACCGGGCAACGCCGGTCACCATGTCGCCCAACCACCGGGGGAACACGTCGACCGGGAACGGCGGCGGCGCGGTGCTCGGCCCAGTCAGGGGCACTGGAACATCCCACAGCGGGCCGCCGCCGGTCGGTGGTGCGTCGGTGGCTTCCGGGTGGTCGGTGACGAGGTGCAGACGGGCGGGCGTCATGCGGCACGTCCTTCCGGTAGCGGTGCGGTGAGACGGGGATCGGTGACAACCGGGGTTGTCGTCGCGCGCGCCAGCTCGGCGAGCACGGCCATCTGTTCGGGCATGCCTCGCGTGCCGTCGAGCGGCCGGTGGGCGTGTGGCCACACCGCCGATACGGGGTCGGCGTAGTCGCGGCCGGCGAGCACGGTCACGGTGCCGGCCACGTCGATGCCCATGCGGCGGGCCTGTGCGCGCAGCGTCGAGGCGGTGACCGCGCCGGGCTGGCCCATACGCAGTTCGTACGGCTCGATCACCGTGTCCGGGGTGAGCAGCCCATGGCGGGCGGACAGGATGACGAGCCGCCCGCCGAGGCGGTCTGCGGCGCGGCGGCAGGCTCGGTGGTAGCTGCCGGTGTACATCTGCCCGGCCGGCGCGGGCCGGTCGAGCTTCGCCACGCCGCACGGCACGATCACCACCGCAACGTCGCGGCCCATCACGCTGCGGCGCATCCGAGCGTTCACCGGGTCGGCGTATGCCTTGCTGGCCGCCTGCCGGGTGGTGCCCATTGCCCGGCCCACCTCGGCATACGACCACCCGTCGTTGAGCACGAGGTCCACCGCGACCCACTCCCGGGCCTCCCGGCACGCAACCTCCGTCGCGGCCAGCGCGGCCAGGACATCGGATGGCGTTCGGGCGGTGGCCAGTGCGGCGGCGTGGTCGGCCACGTGGCCGGCTGCCGGGTGGAGCTGGGGCGCGCGGTGACAACTGCGGTTGTCGCCGAGCCGGGTCACGCGGCCACCTGCCGGGGTCGCTTGCTGCCGGCGGCCAGCCCGGATCGGATGGTGCGGGCCGTCTCGACGCTGCCCAACCCGGCAGACGCTGCGGCCTGTTCCAGCACTCCCGACGCATCCGTCTCGGTGAGCGACCCACCGGCCGCGAGTTGCCCGAGGGCCACGGCAGCGATGTACAGGCAGCGGTTGCGCTCCCCGGCCGGCGCGGTGGCCACCCGGTCGACTTCCCGGATGATCGCGGCTCGCACGTACGCGCCGCTGCGGTCTGTCGGCAACGACACCACCATCGGCCGCTGCGGCGGAAGTGGCGCCGGGGCCAACCGGGCGGCCAGCCACCCGGGCAGCGGCGCGGGGCCGGTATCCAGGTCGACCCGGTAGAGCCGACCGGCCACGGTGCTGCCGGCCGCGACCACGTAGCCGCCGTGCGCGCGGGTGTCGACCAGCGGGCCGAGGGTGCCGGCGGTGTTGCGCAGCGGCGGCCCGTCGTCGGGGTGGCGGTAGTAGAGGTGGGTGCCGCCCCGCCCGGTGGTCACCGTGTACGTCGGTTCGATGGCGGCGGCGTGTGCGGCGGCCAGGTCGGCGAGGGTGTCCAGCCCGGTCGGGCCGGTGGTGGCGTCCTTCGGGGTGTCGAGGTCGACCACCACGAGCCGCGACGGTCCGCAGGCCAACCCGATGCCATAGGGGCGGGCTGTCCAAGCCCGGCGGATGCGGTCGGGATCGGTGGTGGCGCGGGGTGCCCACCCGAGGTGGTGACCGGCGGTGCGGCAGCGCGGGTCACGGCCGGCGCAGTTATCGGCGGGGTGGTCGGGAAACGCCGGTCGCTTGTCGTCGGGGCGTAGCGGGAAGACGTGCCAGCCGCGTTCGGCGTGCGCGAGCGCGGCCGTGAGCAGGTTGGTGGTCGGCACAGGGCGCCTCTCTTCCTGGATGGTGAACGGGTGCCGTGGTGTCGATGGGGGTTCGGGCTGCCCCGCCAGCGCGGCGGGCGTGTGAGCGGGGCAGCGCAGCCCTTGCAGGTACGGGCGCAGGTTCTTCGGGGCGTGGCAGTAGCGGCGCTCGCTGCCGATCCAGTGGCCGCACCGCCCGCCGATCACCGCCCAGCCCTGCCGGGTCGCGGTCGGGCGGTGATCGCGGCCCGGGTCACCGCTTCCCGCAGGTCGCCGAGCAGCCCGACCAGTTGCCGACGGGCGGCCAGTTCGGACGGTGCGAGCGCGACCCTGACGCGCACCTCGGCGTGTTCGCGGCCGGCGGCGGTGCGCACCCTGACGAGGACGGCGCGGGAGCGGCCGGCGACGTCGACCACGATTTCGTCGGAGCGGTGTTCGTCGAGGCCGCATCGGTGGTCCTTGCCGCACCAGTCGGTGTGATCGTTGCGGCGGTTCATCGGTTGGCCTCAGCGCGTAGGCGGTGGAAGTGGTTGTAGACGCGGCGGCCGGTGCGCAGCCGGTGGCCCCGGTCGCAGCGCCGGCAGGCACGCGGGCGGCGCAGGACGCGGGTGGTGATGTGGCCGGTGCCGGCGCACCGCTGGCAGGTTTTCACGGGCTTCACCCAACACAGTCCGGCGTAACCGAGTGTGATCAGGGCGGGGATCGTGGTGAGGGCGATAGCGGCGGTCAGGTGGGGGTTCACAGGTGCCTCCTGGGCCGGTTTTTGGGTGCACGGGGCCGTGAGCTGCTATCTGCTAGGTCGCAGCTCATGATTCGGATCGGGTGCTAGCGAGGGTGCTAGCGCTAGCAGGACGGGCCGCTAGCGCTAGCACCCTCGCGGCGGGTTAGCCGGCGGACCGCTTCCGGTCACGCTCCGCGATCGCGGCGAGTACGTCGGGGTGCTTGATGCCGCGCCGGGTGGTGGCCCTGCCGTCGATGCGCCGCCCGACGTCGCCGACCTTCACCAGCGGGTGCGGCTTGAGCGCGGTAGTAAGCTGCGCCGCCTCCCACCCGCCGTACACGTCGGGCCGCAGCTCGGCCAGCAGCGCGCACAGCGTCTCGTTCCACACGGCCTTCTCGTCGCCCGGCCAGATCCGCGCCAGGTCGCCGAGGACGTCCGCAACCGGGGCCACGTCGCGGGTCTGCTCGTGCAGCTTCGGCAGCGTCCCGGCCGTGGTCCGCAGCGCCACCGCGCGGGCCACGATGCGGGCGGCGGCGGTGGTGTCGACGTAGAACGACCGCACCGCCGACGCCTTCGCACCGAACCCGCGCAGGATGCCCCACCCGGCCTCCACCACCGGCTGAAAGACCGTCGCCCGGTAGCCGTTCTTGTACGCCGACGTGCCAAGGATCATGTCGTTGGCCGTCTGGTCAGCCACGGAGAGGCAGAACCGGGAGTTGACGTTGCGGGTGATGCCGGTCGGCAAGCTGTCCTTGTCGGGGATCTGCGTACCGATCAGGATGATCACGCCCAACGCGCGGCCCAGCTTGATGACCTTCTCCAGGATGTCCCCGGCTTCCTTGCCGTACTTGCTGGTCATCAGCTCTTGCAGCTCATCGAACCAGGCGACGAGGGGGTGAAGCCCGGACCCCTTGAGCGACGCCAGTTCCGGCGTCACCTTGTTCTCTGGGGCCTTGCCCAACCTCGCGTAGTGCTCGATGCGCTTGGACCGGCGGCGGCACTCCTCGTACAGCCACTCAATGAACGCGAAGCAGCGGGCGAGGGTGTCATCATCGAAGCCGTTGCCGTACTCGGCCATGACCGGCTCCAGCACGGCGAAGTCCCCTACACCCTTCAACTCGTAGCCCCGGATCTCAGTGCGGGCGTCGAGGGCGGCGGCCAGGATCAGATCCCGCAGCGCGAACGTCTTCCCGGAACCGGGCTGCCCGCCGAACAGGTAGTTGCGGAACATCAGGTCAACCGCAACCGTGTCCAGGCGCGGGGTGGTGGCGAACGGGAACGCCTTGAACACGTCCACCTTCGCCGACTCCGACAGCAGCGGCCACGCGGGTTGCTTCATCTGTGAGGCCGGCTCATACCCGACCCACAACGCCAGCCGGCCCGTGTGGCCCGGTGCCGGTTCGGGCCACACCTGATCCAGCGGCAGCCGCATCGCCGAGGCCAGCCGGCCGCGCCGGGCGACCACCTCGGCGGCCTCCACCCCATACGGCAGGTCGACCACCGCGAGGTGCCCGGGGCCGTCGCGGTGAATGTCCACCGGGAACGAGATGGCCTTTGGGTCCTTGGCAACCGCGCTGTTGATCGCGGCCATCTGCAACGAGGTCAACGCCCGCCGCACGAGGTCAGCGGTCAGCTTGCGATAGCGGTTGCCCTCGGTCACCCGGTCGGTCAGCGGCTTGTCCGCCGGTCGGCCGAGCGTCGCCAGCAGCGGCACCACCACCGCCAACGCCAGGTAGCGCCACCACGGCGGCCCGACCGTCAGGACGATCGCCCCGGCCACGGTCGCGCCGGCACCGGCGGCCAGCACCCACCACCGCCACACGCTTTGGCGCTGCCGGCGGGCGTCGAGCTTGAGCCACACATCGGCCTCACCACGGGTCGCGGCAGCCTGCCGCAGGTGCCAGTTGCCCTCTTCGGCGCTGGCCCAGTGCAACGCCCGACCGAGCCCGCGGAACAGGCCAACCGGTGCCCACGCAGCGGTTTTCGCCGTGTACTTCGGCAGCCGCACCGCGTGATAGGCGGTGACGTAGCCGACATCCTTCGATTGGTGCCGCGCCGCCGCACGCAGGCCGCGCCACGAACGCGCCCACTCGGCCAGAATCGGCCGGCGCTCCCGCTGCCGGGCCAGCACCTCCGGCGGGATGTCCTCAGCCGCATCGACCAACCCGCCGAGGCGCTCCGGCCCGTCGTCGACCGTCTCGGCGTCGTCGCCGCTGCCGTCCTCGGCGGTGTCGTCCGCGTCGGCCGGCGGACGAGGGCGCGGCACCCGGCGGGCGCGGGCGTCGTCCAGGTCGACCACCTCGGCATCCGGCCCGGTGGGGTCGGTCAGGTCGTTCTCGGCGGCCTGCCAGTCGAAACGGTCGCCGGGCTCGTTGTTCGGGGCGCTCATCGGGACTCCTTCCCGGTGCGGATGACAGCGATGGGGGCACACAGACGGCCATAGGCATCGATCTGCCACGCCGTGGTGCGGATCAGGCCACGAGCGGCGAGCGCGGCGGCCACGGCGGCGAACTCCCGCTCATCGGGCCGGTCGTACTCCTCCATGCGGGTCGTCAAGCTGGAAACCCACTCGGTGCCCTGCGCGTAGTCGATGAGCAGGATGTAACCGCCACACGCGGCGGCGGCAATCGTGGCCCGCAACGGGGTGCCGAGCCAGTACGGGCGGCGGGGCCGCAAGCGGGCAGCTATCAGGAGCTTCCGCAGGGATGACAACATCAAGGCTCTCTCCAAATGGTTTCGTGCCGGATGGGTGAGACCGGCGGCGCGGCGCAGGTTGGAAGCCAGGGGCCGCGCCGCCGGGCGGCGCTAGTCGTGGTTGCGAACGAGGTGCGCGAGGGCGGCACCCATGCCGAGCACCGCGACCGGGAGGCAGGCCACGGCGGTGGTGATCCACCACGGGGCCGAGGTGACCCCGGCGGCCTCCAACAGGTGATAGGCGACCTGACCGAGCGCGCCGATCGCGAGGGAACCGAGGGCGGACCACTTGGCAAATCGGCGTGCCCGCTCGGGCACCCGACCGGACAGCCACACGTAGAGCGCGTACGCGCCGTACGTCTCCACCCCGATCGGGAGCGTGATCGCGCTGTTGATGGAGAAGCTGTCCCAGATCCCGGGTAGCGGGTGCACGATGCCGAACCCGGTGAGTCCGCCGAGGCCGACCCACCCGGACCAGATCGCGACGAAAGCCGGCAGGGCCAGCAGCACCACCGGCCACACCACCGCCGACCGGGCCGGCGCGGGCGGTGCGGGCGTGTCCGGGCGACTGACCGTGCTGGCCTCGACCAGCGGGGCGGGCGGCGTGATCTCCGGCGCGGGCGTCGGGTCCGGTACGACCGGCGGCGCGGGCTCGGGTGCGGCCGGTGCGGGTGCCGGGTCCGGGGTGGCCGGGTCGGTGGTGTCGGCCGGCGGTGCGGCGGGCTCGGCCTTGAGCAGGGCGAGCAGTTCGCCGGCCTTCGGTGCGCCGATGCGGAACTCCCGCATGAGCCGGTTGCGCGACGGGAACACCTCCCCGTCCGGCAGTTCCAGGTCCCGGGCGGCGGGCAACAGGTCTTCGATCGGTTGCGGGTAGCGGGTGCCGTTGATGGTGGGGGCGGTCATGCTGCGTCCTCCTGGGGGAAGGCGCACGCGAGGCATTCGCCCAGCGAGCGCGGGATGAAGTAAGGCCGAACCGTGTGGCAGGTGCGGCAGGTCCGGCGGGCCGTGAGGGCCTTGCCGATGGCGGCGCGCTGCGCGGGGGTCGCGGTGCGCTTCGGCGCGGCCAGGTCGACCCGGTACAGGTAGGCGGTGCGGGTGCCACCGACGCCGCGCCAGAGCACCTGAGCGGCGACGGGTTGACCACCGGGACGCAGGCCGGCGGCGGTCAGTTGACGGCGGGTGGCGTAGCCGGGCGGGGCACCCTTCCACCAGTAGGTGGGGATGCCGTACCGCGCCCCGTCCGGATCGAAGTAGGCGGCGCGGATACGCGACATCAGGCAGCGCGGCGCGGGTCGGTGCGGGCGGTCGTCTCGGTGGCGGCGCGGATGACACGGGCCTCGGCCCGGCGCAGCCGCCGCCAGTCCAGCGGCGACGGGCCGCCGTGGTCCTCGGCGTAGAGCATCGCGATCTCGGCGTCCAGCAGGTCCAGTTCGGCCGCGATCAGCGGCCACTCCGCGTCGATCGCGGCCAGGTCGGCGGCGGTCGGTTCGGCGGTGACAAGGGCGAGGTGCGTGCGCACGGGGGGGAACCTCCGGTGAGTCGATGAAGTGGGGGAAAGCCGGGGCGCGACCAGAACGGCCGCACCCCGGGCGAACAGAACGAGAGGCAGAAGCAACCGCGCGCCAGATCCGGCCCGCTCGCCCCGCTCGCCCGGGATCTACCGAGGTCGGCCACCGTGTGGCTCAAGGCGGGGATGCCGCAGACGGATCTACGCGGCGCTTCTGCTGTGAAGTTCTCAATGAACGACCACACGACCGGCCCGTGAGCGCGCAGCGCAATGCGCCACCTTCCCCGGCTTCCGCTCGACTTGCCGCGCCTGGCTAGCCAAGTGCGACGAGATGAACGTAGGCCGGCTTGGCTAGTCAGGTCAAGAGGGTGCGGCGAACTTTCCTGACTTGGCTAGTCAGCGCTACCGTGGGCGGGTGAGCGAGAACCTTGACTTCCTCGGCGAGCTGGACCCCGACGACCCCAAACAGGCCTCGCAGCAGATCGCGAACAAGCTTCGGGCCGCCATCCTCACGCGTCGACTCGCGCCCGGCGACAAGCTGCCGTCGCAGCCCGAGCTAGCCACCCGCTACGGAGTGGCGCGAGAGACGGTCAAGCGAGCCTTGGACCTGCTCCGGGCGGAACGCCTGATCGTGTCCCGGCAGGGCAGCGGCGCGTTCGTCCGCGCGCAAACACAGCGAGCGGTTGAACTGCGCCCGCACATCGAAGCCTCGTTCGACCGACCTAACGTCACCATCGACTTCGCCGGATTCTCCGGTGAGACGCTGCGCGACGCGCTCGCCGAAGCACTCGACAAGGTGCGCGTCGGCAGGCTCGCCCCGGAGACGATCGCCGTGCGGGTCCTAGTTTCCGACATGGCTGTGCCGATGGCGCTGCCGTCACGGGCCGAGACGCAGGCGGACGACCCAGCAGTGCGCGAACGCGCGGAGCGGATCACCCGCCGGGCGGTGGACGGCATCGTTGATCAGGTGGCCGAGCTAGGCGACCTCGGCCTAATCCGGTCCGCCACGGTTGATGTGCGGATGCATCGGGCATCTCCGCTGTTCAAGCTCTACATCTTGAACGGTGAAGAGGTCTTCTACGGCTTCTACCCGGTCGTTGAGCGAACCGTCTCGATCAAGGGTGAGCCCATGGCGATCTACGACCTCATGGGCAAGGACGTGCCGCTGTTCCACTACGCGGTAACCGACGACGACACCTCGCACGGAACGCAGTTCGTGGAGGCGTCCCGCCAGTGGTTCGACTCAGTGTGGTCGACCATCGCCTACCGGTACGACGGATGAACGCCGGCCTCGGCCGGCTGCTCGGCGAGGTCGGCGCGGTGCTGCTCGACTTCGACGGCCCCGTATGCAGCATCTTCGCCGGATACCCGGCGCCGCAGGTTGCCGCCGAGTTGGTCGATGTGCTGCGGCGGCACGACGTTGACGTGCCGCCGGATCTCGCTAACGAGCCGGACCCGCTTGAGGTGCTGCGTCGCACCGCGGCGGCCGGCGACCACGACATCATGCAGGCCGTGGAGAATGCGCTCTGCGCGGCCGAGCGCCGGGCCGTCGAGACTGCTGAACCGACGCCGTACGCTCGGGAGGTCATCGTGGCAGCCCGGCAGGCGGGGATGTCGGTGGCGGTGGTCAGCAACAACTCGGCCGGCGCGGTGAACGCCTACTTGGCAGCGCACCGGCTCGCCGTGTACATCTCACCGGTGGTCGGCCGGGCGTACGCCGATCCAGTCCGCATGAAGCCGAACCCGGAACCGATCCTGCAAGCCGCGCGTGTCGTCCACGAGCCGGCGCACAGGTGCGTACTGATCGGCGACTCGCTTTCGGACATTGAGGGGGCGAGGGCGGCCGGAGTGCGGGCGATTGGCTACGCGAATCGGCCTGCCAAGGTCGAGACAATGCGGACCGTTGGGGCGGATGTGGTAATCACGAGCATGGGCGAGATAGCCAGAATTTTGATCGGGGGCATGGATGATTGAAAGGCCGGATAGCAGCGATGGATGAGCGGGCCACTATGGCGCCGGCTGCCGCTCAAGAAGCAACGGTCGGCGAATCTGTCGAACCAGCGTCTAGAAGATTAGGGTGGCCGCAAGCGAATCACGACGTACCCGCCATATTCGTTGATCCGCACACTTCCGCCAATCCTGCAAGGCGCCCGACTGTAAGTCCCTCCGGAACCCCTTGAAGGCTACTGGTCATCCGACCTGAGGAACTTTTCCAATATCTCCCCGTCCCACAACCCCGTGCATCCTTGTCTGCAGTGGAAGCATTCGAGGGTGGTCACTTCCCGCGGAACTGCGCCACGCATCATCTGGCCGATTCGTGCGGGCTCTAGGGCGATTGCTTGAATCCGAGCCAACGGGTCGCGCGGCCTAAGCACGGTCGAAATCTCGTGAAGATCTGCCTCTCGGACAAGCGCCGCAGCGTACGTCTCGATGACGTCTCCCGGTCGGTGTTCCTTGCAGTTGGTCGAGCCGCATGGGCATCTTTCGCCGTCAGTAACAACGACTCTGTACATTCTATCCGGTAGGTGCTCGCATTCTGATATATCTTCGCCACACAAGGAGCAGAGTCTGGCAGCGGTGAATCCAACGGATTTGCCGACCCGGAGGTGCGAGATTACCACCGGGCACCGCCACACCCAATGGCCGTCTTCGAGCTCGATGTGGCAGCCGAAATGCCAGGACACGAAGGCCCCGATTTCGTGGATCAGGCGGTGAGCGTCACTTGCCAGCGGCAGGTCTTCCAAGAAGTTGAGGGCGTTTACGGCATGGCTCAACGCGCTTCGCGCTAAGCCCTCCGACTCTCTTCGTTTGCCCGCGCACCCCAAGGGAGGGGTAGATGGCACGCCACCGTAGATCCACCAAGGGGCTTTCGGGCTCTCTAACGCATGAGGATGCCGTGCGCAAGCCACTGCGTCTACGGCGTTGCTGAATAGCCGCTTTGCAGAAACCAGTTCAGCTGCTCCCTCTCGAAGGAGAATGCGTTGACGGAGGGGCCCGTCAGGAGGTGGAATTTCGACGTCATAACGCACTGCCAATGCATGAACGGTCCCGGCGAAGAGTAGAAGGGAAACGGCCACCTCCCCGCTGGTCATGCGACGATAGTTCTTAGTCACGGCTGTTCGTTTCGCCCTCGCCTGTCTCCCGAGGCGGGGGTATGACCCCCGCGGCTCCAGGCGAACTCTCGGCGGCAGCTCGAACGATTGCCTCGACTCGCTCCAATGCCAGGTCAGCCGGCCCTTCGATTCTTTGCCAGGTTGTAGATGAACCGTCGGCGTTCTTGGTGATCCCCATCGCGATCACGACCTTTTGGGTCGACGCCCTAGAGGTCTTTAGTTGGGTTCGCAGCATTGAGGTAAAATACTTGATGCCGTCCCATGCTGCGCTGCTTGCTAGATTGAGTAGTACACCGAGAAGCAGGGCGCCGGTAGCACTGAAGTTGCTCTGATAAAGTCTTCCGCGCTCACCGCTGACAAATTGTGCGTCGACGCCATTAGCGCGAAGTGTTTTGGCTGCATGCAATAACTGCGCGTCGTATATCGTTGCGCCATTCTCTATGCGCTGAGGAAGCAGGGTGAGCGTGGGGAGTTCGCTTTGCACGAGGGGCAGCACTATATCCAGCCAGCGCTGATCGACCTGCTCAACCGTTACTTCCTCATAGCCATGGGGGTTCATGGGATTGATGCTACCGCCTTCCATCGACCCGCTTGTGGACCCGCTCGTCCCGGACGGGCACGCGTTGTTGCGGGAATCCCTCTAGGATCCGTTGCCATGGATCTGGGGGAAGCGCTGCGCGGCGTTCGACTGAAGGCCTACGTTCACTCGCACGGGAGGGATCAGCCTGCGCAGCAGCATCTACAGGCGGTCCGGCGTGAGTTGCCGGCGCTCGTGCCGTCGGGCATGAAGGTACTTGCCAGCGGCGCCGGCCAGAGCTTGCCCGTGGTGCCGTGGATCGCCGTCCTCGACAGCAACGTGACCACGACGGCACAGGAAGGGCTCTACGTCGTCTACCTATACCGGCAGGATCTCTCGCGGGTCTACCTGAGCATGAACCAGGGCGCGACGCAGCATCAGCGGAACGCCGGCGAGGCGGGGCTAACCGGCGTAGCGCAGGATCGGGCAGCTCTGGCCGAGCTTCGGGCGGAGGCGGCTCTGCTGCGCAAGCACCTCAGCGATGAGGCGTTGGCCGGCCTGACAAAGGCTATCGAGCTTGGGGCACCGCGGAATCGCTTCCTGCCTTGCGGCTACGAAGAGGGCAACATTGCCGCGATCGAGTACGACCCGGCGCAGTTGCCGGACGAGGGCACGTTGCAAGCTGACCTCAGTCGCTTCCTCGCGCTGTACGCGACGTGCGTCGAGATCAAGAGCGAGATCCTGGCGACCGACCCGGGCCTCATCAAGACGACGGCCGGCTCCGACAAGGCCAAGCCCAAGTTCAAGCCCAAGCCGCCTGCGTTCCGCCCCAAGACACCTGCCGAGTACCGCGCGCAATTGAAGGCGTATGTCCAAGACCGCAAACCACGCCATGAGGCTCTGCTGAACGACTTCGCCAAGCAAGCCAAGGCCGCCGGACTCGTCCCAGCTAACAATGCTCACCCCTGCGACCTCACAGTCACTGGCCAGGGCAACCACTGGCTAGTTGAGGTGAAGACGGTAGGCGCAAACGCGGAGCACGCAGTCCGAGACGCGATCGGGCAACTCTTCTCCTACCGGCACTTCTGCTACCGCGAGAACGACCGCCCCGACCCATCCCTGGTAGCGCTGTTCTCCGAGCCCGTGGGCGAAGCGCTGGTAGATCTCATCGTGTCCTTGGGTATCGAAGCCGTCTGGCGACAGGGCGCCCAGTGGTACGGCCGTGCTGCTGTCGGCGCCGGTAGCCTTCTGGCCGCCGCCACACCCTCGACCGCTCCCGCCTAGAACACGGGTACACCGTGGGCTGCGGCAGCTAGGCCCCCGACTGACAACCAAGGTTGTCGCTGTACTGGCCCTGGGCGCCGTGGACACCCTGCTACCCCGCCCGACTCCCTTCCTTTCTGCCTCGAGGAAGAAGAGCTGCGGATCAATTCCCCCTCACCGTAGGTCCGAGCCTGCGATGCGGCCACGCAACCGGCGAGGTGAGGCCGGCCGGCATCCGGCAGCCGGGTCACCGCCACAAGTTGCACGTTCGCTGCACGCCGCCCAGTACCTTGCGCATCCCCGTTACCGTGGCCCCGTGCTGCTGACCCCCGTGCCGCTAGCCGTCGATTGGCAGCAAGTATCGGATCAAGCGACGGTCCTTGGGGTCTTTGTCGCCCTCGCCGTGGGCCTTGCAACGACCGTCGTCATGATCCGCCAGGAGAAGGTTACGAGGAAGGGCCAGCAGCTTCAGTCGGAATACGCGACCGCTGCCGCTGAGCGGGCAGAGTCGGCTGCTCGGCTGACCGAGGAGTACACGCGCCGGGTCGTTGAGGCGCTAGAAACGATGGCCGCTCGCCCAGCGGGAGCTGAACTGGTGATCGCCGCACCCCGCGTCCGCTGGTCTCTCGAGCACCACGACGGCGATAAGTACCTACTCACGAACATCGGAGATGCAGCCGCACACAGTGTGCGAATCAGTGCTGACAAGTCACTCGATTTGGTGAAGCCTACTGATGGGCACAACGTCGACGCCGGCGAGGCGTTGGGCTTCATGGCAGTTCCCACGATGGCCACCCGCGACTTCACGATCACCGTGGAATGGTTCGACCTTTCGACCGCTCAGAAACGGACGTGGAGGTACCCCCTCCCCACGGGCCGCCGGAGGTGACCTGCCATCCCGCCTGCCGCTGACCCACACCTCGGCGGAGCGGGCCAGGGCCAGGGCGACAAGGTGTAGGGCCGCCTACCGGAGGAACGACCTTGGCCCGTCCTACGAGGCCGAACGGCCTCTGACTGCCCGACGAGGAGACTCGCCAGGCGCGCTACTACAGAAGTACAACAAGGTCCGGCCATCTACGATGGACGGACGGAGCCAAGGTCGTTCGTCCGGCAGGGCGCTCCACCTTGTCCCCGTCCGGGGAGGCTGGACGGTCTACGACTGCCCGACGAGAAGATCCGCTTAAGGCCGCGCGCGGTTGACGTTGACCAAGAGGTCATCCCCAGTCGATAGAAGATGTCGGCTGGCCGCTTCTTATGGGCTGAATTAGCTCGCTGGCACTTCTCAGACGAATGCGAAGACTTTTGAGCTTCCGCGTCTCTTGAGTCTTGATGCCGTTGTGGATGAGAGCTGGCGCAAACTTCGCGCTTGCAGCACCTAACAGGAGGTCCGCCACGTTGGCGCCGTTTTGTAGTTGATCTCCCACACTTCCTGCTCGAAAAGAGCCGCTCTTCAACTCTAAAGTGGCGACGTGTAGCGAGCCGCCTCGTGGTTCCCAGAAAAGGATGAAGTCGCAGAGTTTACTGCTATAGCCATGATGGGCCTGATATTTGGTTCCCGATAGGCAAAGCCACTGCCGGTTATCGGCCGGCAGCAGCATTTTGCAGCCGCTGTCTTCGGCGCGCAGAACGGCGCAGCAATCTAAGTGTCCGATACGTTGGAGAGCCCTAGTCCTCCGGATCATCGCTCAGCCTCTTGTCGAGGGCAACAGTCTGTGCATACAGGTACTCGGCTACCTCGGAGAATGAGTCCTCCGGGATCCCCTCCCGTGGATCGATCGATAGTTCCACTACTTGGGTGCCGTCATCGCCTGGACGAAAGAGGTAGGCTGCGACATTCTTGGCGGAAAGCCGGGTATCTCGATCCAGGCCGATCTTCTCGGATCCGGAGCCTTTCACGTTGGCGGCAACCACAGCATTGTTGATCTGCTGAAGGAAAAATTCACTGTGGGTGGTTGTCGCGATTGCCAAGCCCGCATTAGCCAGCCGAGCTAATGTCCTCGCAAACGCGACTTGAGCCCGAGGGTGCAGATGCGCCTCTGGTTCCTCGATCATCAGGAGGTCGCCGCGTTGCATAAGCTGACGCAGGTATAGAACAACAGGAGCCAGTTCCGACACCATGGAAGACGTTCGGCTTAGTGGGAACTCCCCATCGTTGGATAGGTAGACGGGCTCAAGGTAGTGCCCGGAGGGGTCCTCCTTCATCTCGATGGACCCATGCAGAATTTCCTGCTCTAATCTAGCTGCATGCTCGGGGAACTGGCCGAGTGGCCGAACCCCCATTTCCACCATCTCGCCTAGGAAGTCTGCAACGATTCCACTAACGGCGGGGATTCGCATTTCGCGAATGCCGGCCCAGGAAGACTCTCTGACAATTGAGCCTGCAAGCGCCTTCTGTGACTGCATCAGGCCTGATCGAGCTGCGGGCATATACCGCGTATGGCGCGGGAAATCACTGAAGCAAGCTCGGATCACTTCAATGGACAAGTCCCTGAGTACCTGGCTGGCTGTGGTACGGGCGAGCCGCCGGGAACGGTTACGGAACCTTTGCCACCCTGTTTTATCGACTCGATTCCACGCGTCTTGAAGGGCTGGAGGAGTAACCACGGACTTGACGCCAGAAGCGAGGATCCGCAGTTCGAGACCCCAGGTTGGATTTTCGCTTGTCACGATAATTGCGGTTCGGCTTCCGCGCTTGTTAGTCCGGCGAAGGCCTGGAAGTGGTGTTCCGGCGGCCCGCGTCAACTGTTCGCTAAACACTTCGGCGTAGAGACGGAAAGAGACGTCGATCTGGTCCTGCAACATCTCCTGCGCCTGCGCTGGGAGCGCTGAGAGCTCAGGCTTTCTGCTGACGGTGAGGGCCTCCATCAGCGCGGCCGAGAACTCGATATTGTCCTCGTTCGTCTTAGAGCTGGGGTATCGGATGGCGCGCGTTAGCTCAAACGGAACGGCAGCTCCGAACTGTGCGAGCGCCGCGTAGAGCACAGTCAGGACCACCGACTTGCCACTATTGTTGGGGCCAATGAGAACTGTTAGTGGCTCTACCCTGATCGTCGCTGATCGAACGGGCCCGACGTTCGCAATCGAAACTTCCACCTTTTCACCAATCTTCGAGCACCTAGCGGCCTAGTTCCAGGCCGAAGGTGGCGCGAGACCTAATCATTGCACCAGTTGCCACGGCATAGGGCTCGGCGACACCTGGCGGCGGCCGTCCCGTCCGCAGGGCTCTACCTGCGGTCACCGAAGTTGGGCAGCTACCTTGAGGCGTCACCGCACCTCAGCCTCTACGCGGGGCAGGCTGGGCGGATCCTGCAAATCAGCAACACCCGCCGACCCAGGTGCTGATCTTCCAAGGTGGGTCCGTGGAGTGCCGTTTCGGGGCCGGCGGTCGTAGAGGTGGCCGCCAGGCCAGGACGCAGCCGGACTTGGCAAGTTTCAAGCTGACGCCTTGGGAGCCACCGGCGCGGACTGGACCGGGGGGCCGAACCGATCGAGTTGCCGAGTGTTCGAGGACCACGTCCAGACGGACGGAGGTCGGGCGCGCGGCCGGCAGCAGTCCTCACTTGGTGCTCAAGACGTCGGACCGCGACCACCGACGCTGAGAGATGCCGAGAGGCATTTCTGCACGTCACGCCAGTCGAGGCCAGGTAACCATCGGTCGCCAACTTGATCTCGTAATGCGTAGGTCGCTTGTGCCATCCACGTGCCAGTAGCCCGTACCCCTGACGGTCACGAGAGGGCACGAGCGGTCTACACGTCCTGTGCCTGACCTGGCCCACTAGGTCCTTGTCGGCCGTGATCTTCGCCCTTGCAAACTGAAGCTGCCGAGTCGGTTGGTCTTACCATCCCCACGTGGAAGACGACGACAGCAGCGGGCACATCTGGCGCGAAGAGGTGGCGAAGAGATTGCCGCTGGTTCACGACGCCCAGGCGCTCGGCCGGCTGATCGAGCACGACCACGACCCGCCGGAGATCGCGTACTACGAAGCGTTCGCGGGCCCGGAGGCGCAGGCGCTGGACGATGCACAGCGGTCCTATGCCGGGCAGTACCTCCGCAGGTTGCGGCGGCTTGACGAGCGACGCAGGCACGCCAGGAGCGACCGCGAGGACTGACGGCTGTACAGCCATCCGTACAGCCAAGCCGGCCGACATGCGTGGGTGACGGGCGACGGCCATCGACAAGCCGAGCAGGTCAGCTGCGCTCACCTACGCTGGCCGACAGCCGTCTTGATCTTTGCAAAGCCGGGGGAGCGCAGCGTGCCCGTACGTGCCGATGGGGCAGGTGCCGAGGGTCAACGGCGGTCAACTCCTGGACGTGCGAGCCAGCATGGCGACACAGGTCAAGCCAGGTCATGCCAAGCAGTTTCGGCCCGTGTCCACATTTCCTAAACCGCGTGCTGCGGCCGCCAAGCGTGTCAGTGTCCGGGGACCAGGCAGGGACCACACGGCATGCGCGATGGTGGGCGGCATGCGGCCGACCGCACGGCCTGATCTTGGGGATAGCGTGCGTGACGTGTGTGGACGTGTGGCGAAGCGTCCTGGGGGTCGTGTGGTCTAGTGACCTGTTTACGTACGACCGTTCAAGGCGGCCCGCTTCGCAGGCCGCTCGCGCCGCCGACCAGGGCCGGACGCAAGGTCCGCCGCCGACGCCTGCCGCTTCGCTCACGGCGTCGCCGGTAGAGCCCGCCCGCGGCGCGACATGTGACGAAGCCCCGGGCCGCTGGTTACAACGGTTCCGGGGTTTCGGAGGAATAGCGCGAGCAATACGCCGTGCCGGGTGACTTCGCGGGTCGCGGGGGAGAGGGGCACGAGCAGATAGGAGCAGGCGCTCAGGATCCGGGATGGGTGACCCGATGCAGCTAGGGGGACGGGCGAAAAGGCCCTAGCTCCCAGACTCGCGCTACCGGAAGCAGAAAGTTCGGTATTTCGCCGCCGAGATCAGGAGACAGGTCGCCGTCATAAACGATTTCGCCGCGCCGTCGCCGGAAAATTTCGATTACTTCGCTCAGTCGGCCATCCTTGGTCATCGCCGTTACTGTAATGGCCTCCATCCGGTTCGGGCGGTCCCTCGCAGGCTTCACGTTCGGTGTCCTGAGGTCTTCCCCTGGTTCGACATCGGCAACCCATTGCTCGCCGACCAAGACGATGCCATCGCCCCCACTCTTCCTTACCTCTTCAGCGAAGCGTCGAAGCGCCAGACGCTTTGAGTTCTGATCCGGGAACAGCATTGGAAAGTGAGCGGCCACTTGGTCACCGATCATGATGTACGCGAATGTAAGATGCGACTTGTCTACGCTCAGTACCCGCTTTGCGATTGCCAACAGGCCGGGAACACGGGCAATCGCATCACCGCTCACCGATCCGAAATCGACCCCGTACCTCTCGGCGGCGGCCTGATGCGATTCGCTGCTTACGTTGAAAGGAGCGCGAATCTCGGCGATCTCATAACCGGTCTTGAGGTCGACATGCAACAGGCGATTTTCGTCGGATGAGTCCATGCAGACCGGCTGCCCGTGGGCGTCAGCGGTTACACAACTCGGGGTGCGGGGGGCCAGGTTACATGCTGAGACCCCCGCTTTTCTATGTGCAGTTTGAACTACTTGCGTAAGGTGACCGTAAGCGCGAGAGGTTGCATCAAGCAGTTCCCAGTCCGGCAGCAGTTGGTCAACCCAGCGACGGTTCACCGAGATCGTCCCTTCGGGCGCGATGGCATTTCGGGTCAGGATGGCCCTCAAGATATCGCGATTACGGAATCGCGGGGGAAAATTGAAGGTGTTCTCGTATTCATGCGTCCAGTCGCGGGAAACTCTCACCCGTGCTTCGCTGTAGATTTCAAGGTCCGCCTCCTTTACTATCCGGTTGCGCGCCTTTACCACCCATGTCATTACGGGGTCGCTCTTAACGGAGCTTTGCCAGTCGCCGTACCAAGACTGGAATTCCGGCAAGGAGTTTTTCTGTTTCTGCAATAGCCATGTGACGTTTCGTAGATTCTGGACCAGCGCGTTCAAGTTCAACCGGAACCCCTCGGGGTCCATGTAAGCACCCGCCGTCATGTGCCAGTGCACATGGCAATCCATAAGGCGCTTGTGAGCGTCCTTGATCGGACAGGGAACTGGCTGACGATCGGCTGAATCGGGGGAGCTGGGCGAAGGTACGGGCATCCACCGAGGGTAGAGAGTTCCGAGACTGTGTGGCGCTAGCCGTACAGCCAAGAAGTACAGCGACCGACCAGACCACAGCGGACCGGAGAAGGCTGGACACGCCGCCTGACCTCGTATGCGCCCGCATCCGACCGCCTTGCGTGAACTTGACACGGAAGCGGTCAGGCGGGGCGTTGGATGCCTGACCCCTGCGTGACCTCAACCCGTCGCAAGAACCGCACGCCCAGCAAGTCCAGCAGGGTGGCCGAGCCGAGGTCGCGCATGGTGGCCGAGGGGCGGCACGGGTCCTCTTAATCCGCTGGTCTACTGGGGACCAGCCGGGGACCACACGTTGTCAGCGATCCGGAACGTGCCGCAGTCCTTGACACGTCAGACGGAGGCGGTCATCGCGCTTGACGTGCGCAAACGGGGTACTCCAACGTCCTGGGGGTCAAGGGGTCGTCGGTTCGAATCCGGCCGTCCCGACGCAGGTGAGAGGGCTGATCCGGAAATTGGGTCGGCTCTTTCGCCGTTTTGGGGACCAAGATCAGTCAAGTTGGAGTGGCCTGGCGCTGCTTGACCGTCGGTCAAGCTTCAGCGGCCAGTGCGGCCAGTGTGGTTGATTGCCGAATTCTTCTCTTGCTGTATCAAGGCGGCCCGCAACGCGGGCCGCGCCGGCCCGGCCCCGGCCTGCTGGCGACCTCCGGCCGGCATCGGCCGGGCCGGCCGGCCACGCTGACGAGCCACGAAAAACCATCCGACGTCAGGCGGGACGATCGCGGAGCAGGGTGGCCACCGTCGAGGCTGGGGCGATCGGCTGCCGCGCAGCGGAGCTGCTTGCCCTCGAAGTCATCGGGCTCGGGTCCGCGGTCGCTGCGACGAGGACCAGGGCGTCACTCATCCCCCGCGTGCCCGATCCTCTACGCCATCCACCCGGCGTCAAGGGCGCTACGCGTCGGCAAGCCGATGGCCTTCGGCCACCCTTGACCCCGACCGGATACCGCAGACTGTGGCACCTATGCGGGGGATGGGGGCAGTGTGGCGTCCGTCAACGCGGACCGTGCGGACTGGAACAGGAGGTGACGACGTGCAAAGTTTCGCTGACCAGGTCATCGAACTGCTCGGCGTCTCGGCGAGACAGGTCCCGTATTCCTGGGAAGCAGCCGAATCGGCTATCGGGGTAGGGGTGCCCGACGACTACAAGTCGTTGATCGGCCGAACCGGACCCATCATCGTTGACCAGTGGCTCTGTCTCTTCGGTCCCGACAGCGGCAATCGGAACTCTGATATCGCGCTTCTGGTCCAAGAGCGTGAGCGTGCCTGGGCCGAGTTCCGCGAGGCTGGAATTGAGTTGCCAGGCAAGTACTTCGCGGCAGGAAGCAGACTGCTTGCGTTCGCAGCTGTCGAGGCCAACTACTTCTTCTGGCACGCTCGGCCAGGGGTCGTGCCGGAGGACTGGGGCGTCGTCATCGTCGACGCGGACCTTGAAGAGTGGTATGAGCCCGACATGTCGGCGACCGAATGCATCTACAGAGTGCTAGTGGGAGAGATCGAGTTGGACCCGTTCGAGGATCTGTTCGGGGGCCTCGAGCATCGTGTCGAGACCTTCCCTGGCTGAACTACGCAGAGCAGCCGTCGGGCCATCCACGGGCCAGTAACCGTGGCGCACAGCGGTCACGAGCGGGCACGAGACGCAACCGGGCCGACCGCCACCCACAGGCGTTTCGGGCTTCGCGACCGCTTGAGCACGCTCTTCCAAACTGGCGGTGCGGCCGAGTGGTTCGCCACGAAGTCACGACTTCAGCAAGCGGCGGATATTCTCGGCCTCTGCTCGCGCGGCCTCCGCCTCCCTGGCGGCCTGGTTGCGGTCCGACTCGAAGAGGAGTTGCCGAGACAGGAAGCTCAGGCACTCCGACATCCGCTCCCGCCATAGGGCTAGCTCTTCGGTTGGCTTGTCCCCAGCGGGCTGTTCAGCCTGAGTAGCACGAAGGCGCCGCAACGCGTCCTTGAGGTCGGGAGGTAGGGACACAGCGCCATCATGCCCGTCTTCTTGCGTGCAGAGTAGGTGCAACGACCTTGTTGGGCTGATGTGGTGGTAACCGTGACGCTGGTGCAGCTCAGGAAGCAGGCGGCGGAGTAGCGAGCTGAGGTTTCCTAAACCGTGTGCGGTTCTGGGGACCACGCAGGGACCACACGTTGCGCCCGATAGTGGACGATGCGCGGTCAGGTGCACGGCTTGATCATGGGCATAGCGTGTGTGACGTGCGTGGACGTGTGGCGAGTCGTCCTGGGGGTCAAGGGGTCGTCGGTTCGAATCCGGCCGTCCCGACGCAGGTGAGAGGGCTGATCCGGAAATCGGGTCGGCTCTTTCCCCGTTTTGGGGACCAAGATCAGTCAAGTTGGAGTGGCCTGGCGCTGCTTGACCGTCGGTCAAGCTTCAGCGGCCAGCGCGGCCAGTGTGGTCGATTGCCGAATTCTTCTCTCGCTGTATCAAGGCGGGCCGCGCCGGGCCGGCCGCACCAGAAAGGCACTGCGTTGTCTGACGATGGTGTGTGATCCTGCTGCCGTGGAAGTCTGGGATCACGACGGCAAGCTCTACGAGGTCAACTCTGGACTACAGCCTGCCCGACGACGCGTGGCAGTACGAGCTGGTCGGACTGTCCGGAGCACCGCTACGAGCAGGTGCGCGACGTAGGCGTGTCAGTGCTTCGGCCTGCTCGTAAGATGCCGGGCAGTCGGAACGCATGTGGCGCGACGCCCGGACGGAGCAAGGAGAACGAGGTGCATATTGAGGGCCGCGCGGCGCTGGACTATCCCGCCTACCGGCGACTGGTGTGGGTGTCCGGCAAGGGGCGGCTGCTGAAGTTGTGGGTGGCCGTCCTCCTGATGGCGATCGGCGGGCTGCTCCTGTCGCCGGTGGCTGGCGTGGTGCTGCTCATCGTGTTCCTGGTCGCAGTCCCGCTCTTCTTCGAGCTCTCGTTGCGGCGCGTCTGGCGGCGGCTGGCAGCCGATGGGCCGGCTATGGAGGTCGGGTACGAGCTGACTGACGAGGGGATGAGGGTGTGCCTCGGCGGTGTCTCGACGCAGCACCGTTGGGAGTCCTTGCGGCCCCTGCAGCAGACGACCCGCTACTGGCTGTTCCAGGGCCTCCTGTCCCGACGGGCGATCGCAGTACCGAGAGACGCCTTCAGCTCCGACGCACGCGGCGAGGTCGACGCCGTGTTCGCCGGGCTACACTCACGTCCGCTGCCCGCCTGATCTTTGCAAGGGCGGGGGTTGGCGATCGGTTCCGGCCGGCGGTCGCGGCGAGCACCGGGCATGCCATTAGCGTGCCGTTGGGCGAGGACAACAGGGGCCAGCCGAGGCCACGAGTGACTGCCGAAACCAGGCCGTCAAGGCGGTGGCCTGGCGGAGATCGACAATTCCCAAGCTGACAGTCAGCCGCACAAGCCGGTGGCCGTGACGGGCCATCCATGGGCCAGTAACTGTGGCGCGCAGCGGTCACGAAGGGGCACGAAAGGTAACCAGCTCCACCGCAGCCCGCAGGCGTTTCGGGCATCACGACCGCTTGAGCGCGCTCTTCCAAACTGAAGGTGTGAGTATGCGGTTGATCGACTTGGTGGAGCGCCTAGACCAGTTCCCCGATGAGGCGACGGTCTACGCCGGCCGACCCTGGTCCCCGGAGGCACGCGCGGCGGCTGTGGTGGACGATGAGAACCAGCGGTCTGACTACCTGCTTGAAGTCAGCCTGGCGCGTGAGGTGCTTGAGGTCTGGTCGGCGTGGCGCGGTGGCCGAACACCAAGCCCAGCCGAGGCGTGCGCCGCCGTAATCCACTACGCGGAATGGGACGCCTACTTGCCGGTGTCAGAGACCTGGGCTTCGCCGTTCCCGAGGTCGACCAGGCTGCCGCCGCTGGTGCCAGTCCGCATCCCGCGCCGCGACCGCCTCGTTCGGGCGGTTGGCGACGGCGTTCAGGTCGTCACCGACCAGGCCCCCGTACAGTCCAGCGTTATCGACGCCGAGGCGTGCCCGAGCTTCCGCTGCACAGCCTTGACGTTCGCGCCCGCCGCCACGGCCAGACTCGCCGCCGTGTGCCGAAGATCGTCACGAGGGTTCCTCCGCTCGCCCGGTTTGGTCGCGGTCCAGGCTTCAGGTGTTCACCGGCCCACGGGCGCTGGGCTTCCATAAGCCATGACACGCAGGAAGACCACCACGATCAACAGAGGAACGATCACCCCGCCCACCATCCCGACGCCGAGGGGCCTGCGGCGTCGGCTGACGCAAAGCACCGCACCGGTGATCAGGAAAGCGGCCAGAACGCAGGGCGACAGCATGATGTAGAAGAACCCGGTGTAGGCGGCGGCGCTGTCTGGTCCTGGGTCCGGGTCTGCCCTCTGCTCGGCACCGGCCTGGGCAGCGGCGAAGTAGACGTACGCGCCGCATGCGATGTATCCGAGAACAGATACGAAGAATCCGCCGGCTACCTTCGCCCACGTAGGCATTGACAGAGTATGACCCGAGCCGGCCGGGCCGACCGCCCCGGGCACAGCCGGCAGTATGCCAGGGGCGGTGCCCACGAGTGACCGTCCGAACGTCTGACCACGGACGACACCGGATCGAGTATGAAAAGCGAGCACGAGGTTGTACAGCCTTGCGTACAGCCAAGACGGCCGATGGTCGGGGATAAGAAGCGGCGGCAGCCGACAAACCGAGCAGGTCAACCGCAGCAGCCGACGCGAGCCGACATACCGCATGATCTTTGCAAGGCCGGGGCCGGGTCCGGGGCCCGTTGCGTTCCCGATTGGACGGTCGGCGGGAGTCAGCTGCGGTCAGGTTCGGTGCAGGGGACCAGGGCGGGTAGCGCAGGCCAAGCCTGGTGATGGACCCGCGATGCGGCAGCGTATCGACACGTCCTAAACCGGGGGCTGCCGTCGCCAGGTTCCGACATCTGGGGACCAGGCGGGGACCACACGTGGTGCGCGATGCTAAGCGGTGCGCCGTCGGGAGCACGCCTTGATCATGGGGATAGCGTGTGTGACGTGCATGGACGTGTGGCGAATCGTCCTGGGGGTCAAGGGGTCGTCGGTTCGAATCCGGCCGTCCCGACGCAGGTCAGAGGGCTGATCCGGAAATCGGGTCGGCCTTTTGCCGTTTTGGGGACCAAGATCAGTCAAGTTGGAGCGTGCCTAGCGCTGCTTGACCGTTGGTCAAGTTTCAGGTGGCTACCCGGGTCATTTGCCGAATTGTTCGTTCTCTGGATCAAGGCGGCCCGCAAGCGGGCCGCGCCGGACGCGCTCGGCCTGCTGGCGGCGCAAGCGCCGGCATCGGCCGGCGCGCCGGCCGGTTGCAGGCTGCGCCAAGGACACGAACCGATGCCTCCGGCGGGGATCTTCGACAGAGATGGGGCCGCCCACCTCCACCGCGAGTCCGGGCGAAGCCGAACAGACCTGTCCCCCGGTGTCAACACGGTGGATCGTTGTGTTGACACCGGGGGACAGGCCCGTTCCACGATGTGCGGACTCACGGCGGAGATGGGCTCTAAGGCGCTTCGGCCAACCGCGCTTAAGCTTCTGCCGTGACAGAGCCAGATCCACCACTACGACACCTGAGCACGAACGAGGCCGGCGTCCTGGAAGCACTTCTCCGCCACAACTTCGCAGGTGCTGAGGAACTCCGCGTGCAAGCGCGAGACGTCATGGCCCGCCCGGGATGCGGGTGTGGATGCGGGACCATCCACCTCTTTCCACAAGGCAAGAACCTTCCCGCCTCACCGGCACAGACTCCGGTACGCGTACAAGGGCAGTTTCCCGATCAAGAAGGGCAGTGGTTCGGAGGCATCTTGCTCTTCCTTGCCAGCGGGCAGCTCGCGGAGCTGGAGCTCCACTCGTTCGGTGACCCGTTGCCCATGCCAGAACCCGATCAGGTGCTCTGGTTCCTGAGAACCGGCGAAAGCACCTGTACTCCACTGCCCAGCCAGCCGGAGTGACGGCGGGCAGGAGATCAGTGATCCGAGAGGCGCGTACCGCAGGACAGCCAGCAATGCCGGGCGACCCGAGGGCAGCAGGGCGTGCCCGCTCCGTGCCCGATGGGACGGGAGCCGAGGGTCAACGGCGGTCAGCTCCTGGACGCGACAGCGAGCGTGGCAACGCAGGTCAAGCCAGGCCGCTGCCGAGCGGCTTACGCCCACGCCAACACTTCCTAAACCGTGTGGCTGTACAGCCATCCGTACAGCCAAACCGACAGATCGAGCCGGACATCAGTGGACGCGGGTCGACGGGGCGAGCAGTTCAGCCGCAGTAGCCGACGTCGGCCGACAGCAGTCTTGATCTTTGCAAGGCCGTGCCCGTGCCCGTGCCCGTTGCGTGCCCGATTGGACGGTCGGCGGGAGTCAGCTGCGGTCAGGTTCGGTGCAGGGGACCAGGGCGGGTAGCGCAGGCCAAGCCTGGTGATGGACCCGCGATGCGGCAGCGTATCGACACGTCCTAAACCGGAGGCTGCCGTCGCCAGGTTCCGACATCTGGGGACCAGGCGGGGACCACACGTGGTGCGCGATGCTAAGCGGTGCGCCGTCGGGAGCACGCCTTGATCACGGGCATAGCGTGTGTGACGTGCATGGACGTGTGGCGAATCGTCCTGGGGGTCAAGGGGTCGTCGGTTCGAATCCGGCCGTCCCGACGCAGGTCAGAGGCCATTCGGAATCTTCCGGATGGCCATTTCTGATCTTGTACACCAGCGAAGTACAGCAACGGCTCATTGATCGAGGCTTTCGCCGAGTCTCCGCAGGGCTTCGCGGGTCGTCTTGGACGAGACCTGGCTGTAGATCTCCATCATGATCGAGAAGTCCGCGTGCCGCAGGTTCGCCATCGCGACCCGAGGGTGCACGTCCAGGTCGACCAGCAGCGAACCGCAGGTGCGGCGGGCGTCGTGAACGGTGATCTTTCGGATGCCAGCGCGGGCGATGCGGCTGTCGTAGGAGCGGTTGAAGTTGCGGGGTTCGACCGGCAGTCCGTAGCGGGTCGTGAAGATCATGCCGGTGTCGTGCCAGACATCGCCCGCTTTCTCGCGTGCGGCCTGCTGTTGTTGGTAGCGGTGCCGCAGTGCGGCGACGCAGATCGCCGGCAGCGGTCGGGGAGCGTCGGACTCCTCGGTCTTGGTGGCCCGGTGCAGCAGTTGGCCGCGTACCCGCTGGAGCTGCTTGTCGATGACGAGGCTGATGTCGTGGTTGTCGCGGCAGTGCTCGCAGAACTTCTCGCCGTGGGTGGTGCACGGCTTCTGCCAGCCGTCCCAGTTGATGTGGTCCCAGGTGAGGCCGAGGACTTCTCCCTTGCGTAAGCCGAGCACGAGGACCAGGACGTAGGCGGCGTAGAGGTAATCGTCGTCGTCGCGGGAGGCCTCCAGGAATGCCCGAGCTTCCTCGCTGCTCCACGACTTGCCCTTGCGGTTGCGGATCGGTGGGAGCTTCACAAGGGCCGCGACGTTCTTTGCGACCAGTTCCTCCACTTCGGCCTGAGACAGCGCCGAGCGGAGGACGGCGCGGATTCCCTTGACGGTGCGAGCCGCGGGGAGGTCCTGGCAGCATCGGCCAACCGCGCAGCACTTGCGGCTCTTCGGTGGCCGGCGATCGTCTTTCCCCTGGGCGCAGCACTGGCAGGTCTTCGCGACCTTGTTGAGCCAGGTCTGAACGTCTCGTACCGACAGCCGCCCGTCGAGTCGTTTAGTGCCGAGGCCGGGGTGGTCCGGCGGGGCGGGCGTCGCGGATGTGGGCGGTCTCGGCCGTGGTGAGGGGGTCGGGCAGGCTGTGTAGCAGGACACCATCGGCGGTGATCTGCATGAGGCCGCGGTCGAGGCGGACGGTGACACGCCTGCCGGCGAAGTGGTAGCCGACGGGGTGTTGCCAGCCGGCGAGGCCGATCAGGCCGGTGGCGTTGACGAGCCGTTCGACCTCGCTCGGGGCGCCGGCCTGGATGGGCCCGGTGGCGATCGGTGGTGGTCCGGCCGGGACGGCGTCGTCGGCGAGGAGCTGGTGCAGGTGGCCGGGGGTGAGCCGGGACGGGACGGTCTTGAGTCGGACGCCGTCGCTGACTGATGGCCAAGGCTCGGGGATATTGCTGGTCTTTCACGGTATGGGGTGTGGGTGGGTAATCATCTGGCACCTGCGGTCGGCTGCCACATGATGCGTTCGTAGCAGACGAGGGCGGCGAGGACAGCGGTGATCACGCCGAAGGCGCCGAGGGCGGGCAGGCTCCGGGCGACGGGAAGCAGTGCGAGCATGATGCCGGCCGCGACGATTTGGGCGCGTGGGGTGTGTCCGACGGTGAAACGGAGGAACAGGCCCCGGCCGATGAGGTAGACGACCGGGCCGCCGAACAGGGCTGCTGTGGAGGTCCAATCCAGCGGCGCCCCGGCAGGATGCTGCGACGGGTGGTGGGCCAGGTGCTCGAGGACGAGTTCGATGCCCAGGGCCAGGTAGATGATCCCGGCGATGAGCGGGAAGTGGGCCAGGCTGTAGGCGTTGATGGCAGGCCGGACGCGGTCCTGGTCGGGGAGGCGCGCCAGGGCCTGTCCGGCCGGTGCGGCGGCGTTCTCGAAGTACAGCCACCACAGGGCCGTGGCAATGGCCACGGCGAGCAGTGCGGCGATCAGGACCGGCCAGCGGGTGACCGCCGATCCGGCGCCGGCGCCCACCGCGATCAGCGACTCGCCCAGGGCGATAATCAGTAACAGGCCATGCCGGTCGCACAGGTGGCTAGCACTGCGCAACCGAAATCGCTCTCTGCTGAACACCGAGACGCACGCGGTACCGAGGCAGTCGATGAGGAACGCTGCGGCCCACAACAGCGTTTGTGTGGCCCCGCCGAGCACCGCCCCGAGCAGCAGCGGAATCCAGCCCCCCGCGATCGGGATGGCATAGCGGAAGCCGGGCGCCGGGATTCGCGGGTTAACGACGGCCACGTGCCAATTGAGTAGGTAAAACACGATCCGGATCACGATGTACGCCACCGCCACCGTCAGCGCTTCGGACACCGTCCACCTGCCGTGCCCCCACGCGTACGGGATGATCAAGCCGGCCACCAACATTGCGGCCATCACCACGACCAGCCCGGCGCGGACCAGGCCCACGTCGGCGCGGACCCGGTTGGCCAGCCAGGCGAAGGTAGTGAAGGGCCACCACAGCAGCATCAGGAACACCAGGCCCTGCACCAGGACGAGCGGCGTCGGCGACCCTGCCATGAACGTGGCCACGCGGATGAAGGCGAACGCGAACACCAGGTCGAAGAAGACCTCAAACGGGGTAGTGCGTTGGGCCTCGCCAATCGGCACCGGTCGCCGAATCCCCAAGATATGCCCCATAGGCGCATCTTCCTACTCAACCGGCCGATACGGACCCGGACGCCTAATATGGTGCCAGTCCACCAGCGGTCCACAGCCGAGACGTTCCCAGCGGTTCGGGCGATCTCCGTCGTCGACGCACCGCCTGGACTTCCAGCACCACGCGATTCCGCTGCTCCGTCGCGGCAAACTCCACCAGCACACGGCGCACTGTCACGCAGGTTCTGCAATCAGACAGGCTGGCTGCCGGCGATGTCGGGTCTCCGGACGTCTGTGACAGATCAGTCTCGGGACGTGGGTGACACGTCCGGCTAGACGATCTTTTACGGCTCAGGCTACAAGTCCTGGCGAATGCCCTGGGTGGGGCTGGATTCCGACTGTTATGGAGCTGCTTGGTCAGGCGGTGCATCGGTTGGCGTGGGGTGGATGCCGAACTTTTCGATCATGAACCGCCCAGAACAGGGGGCGAGGAGCGCGGCCGGCTGGATCGGTCGGCAAGCCCTTCCAGGCCCTCGTCCTGATACCAGGCCAGCCAGCGGTGCACCGCTTGGCGGGAGACTTCGAACCGTTCGGCGACGTCCGTGACCGTGGATCCGGCAAGCACGTCGTGGACGGCTCGATACCGCTGTTCCATCACGCTCATCTCCACCACACTCGGCGGAGTGTCACGTAGGTCCTGATACCGATGCGTCATGCAGGTCCCGAGACTGGACACGTTGGCCATCTGTCGGTTGTGAGAACTTTCTGTACGAGATCAAGGCGGCCCGCGTCGCGGGCCGCTCGCGCCGCCGAACCTGGGCCGGGCCGATGGCCCGCCGCCGCGCCTCTGGCCTTCGGCCGCCAGCGCGTCGGTGATAGCCCGCCGGCGGCGCGACATACGACGAAGCCCCGGGCCGCCATGAGTACGGGCAGTTCCGGGGCTTCGGTGTTGGTTGGTACAAGGGCAGTGCCTCCGGCGGGGTCCTCGGGCACTCCGGGATGGTGGCGCCATCCCGACACCCTCCGTCCGGGCAGAGCCGAGCGGGCAGGACCTGCCCGGTCAAGGTCGTTCAGACGGTGGGTGCTCCACCTTGACCGGGCAGGCCCCACCCGCTCCACGGTGTGCGGACGAAGGCCGACGGGATGGCTAGCGGGCGTTGCGGGCGAGGGCCCGCGCCAAGAGGCCATCGTCTCGAGAGTCATTCCAGGTAATGGCCTCGACGCCGTCTCCGGTGGGTGACAACGCTGCATTGAAGGCCCGAGCGTCGTCGGATAGCGGAGCATTCGTGACTAGCAGGAAGCCGCCATCGAAGCCAGACCATCGGGCCTTAGCGGCTGCAAGCTCGATGTCTCTCGCTCCCAGTGATCCCCGGCGACGTAGTTTGACTTGGACGTTAACCTTCCCGGTGCCCACCTGGACGCGGGCATCGACGCCTTTGTCCCCGGGGCCGGGCCGGTGAGTAGGGTCGATCGAGGCTCCGGTTCGCCGCATTGCGTCGATGACTGCGGCCTCGTAGACCTGCTCTGGAGGCAGGCTCACCTGATGGGTGATTGTCTCTACGGCCTCGGCAACTGCCGCGGCGACCTCCGGAGGCTGCTCCTGCGCTGCCCTCTCGACTGCGCGTGCAGCTCGCCGTTGGACAGCGGCAAGCTCGATGCTGCTGTCACCGTGCCCGAAGCGGCGGAGCGGTGTTCCCTGCACTCCAACCAGCAAGAGAACTGCACCGATGAGGAGCAGGATTGCTGTCCCTGCTTGGTTGTCGGAAGAAAAGACTGCCCAACCGCCGGTGCCAGTGCCAGCGAGCCCGAAGATGATGGCAGCTATGCGAGTGCGGGTGGAGAGGCCGTCAGGGGACTCTTTGTCTTCGTCGTGGGAAGCTGGCTCTCCAGTCGGTTCGGTCACGGCTGCCCACCCTAGCTACGCGATGCAAGGCACTCAGTTCCACCTGAGGAGTCGGGCAAGGACGGCGGGGGAGAGAGTTTGGATCGGGTGGTGGTAGCTCGTGCGGATGCAGCGGTACAGCAGCGATGTACAGCAACCGACGGCACCGAGTGGAACCACGGTGACCACCATCAGACCGTCGACCAGCGGTGGGAGCCAAACGGGGCCGTATTGCCGATCTCTGGGGGTCAAGGGGTCGTCGGTTCGAATCCGGCCGTCCCGACAGCGAGAGGGTTTCCACAGGTCAGAGCCTGTGGAAGCCCTCTTTTTCGTGTTCAAGGTGGTTCGTCGAGGTCGAGCACGCCGCTTATCGACCCGTTGACTCGACGGGTGACCGGACATGCCTCTACTGGACCTCAACAAGCTCACCGCCGACCTGTCCTCGACCTGGGCGGGATACCTGCGCGACTGAGACCGGACGCTGCGGGCGGGCAACTACCCGGAGACGACGCGCTACAACTACCTGCTCGCCGCGGCGCAACTGGCCCGCTACCTGGCCGAGCACTGGCCCGACCCCGATGCTGCCGACGCTGCGGAGGACCCCACCGAGGTGACCCGGGGGCATGCGGAGGCGTTTCAGGCGTGGATGATCGAGACCCGGTCGCCCTCGACCGCGCTGAACAAGCACAAAGGTCTGCAGCAGTTCTTCAAGTGGTTGCTGGCTGAGGAGGACATCGACCGTTCTCCGATGGATCGGGTCCGACAGCCCAAGACGCCACAGAAGCTGATCCCGATCATGCGGGACGAGGACACGAAGAAGCTCCTCGACGCCTGCAAGGGCGAGACCTTTCCGCACCTGCGCGACGAGGCGATCATCCGCCTGTACTACAACACCGGAGCGCGTCTGTCGGAGGTCGGCAACCTCCTGCTCGATGACGTCGACCTCAACACGGAGTCGGTGCACTACCACGGCAAGGGTGCCAAGGACCGCCGGCTGCGATTCGGGCCGAAGACGGCACGGGCCATCAGCCGCTACCTGCGCGCGCGAGGCAAGCACAAGGGTTCGGAACTGCCGGATCTGTGGCTCGCGCAGCTCTACAGCCGCAGCGGCAGGTGGGGATCCGACGATCGTCAGCCCCCACCTTCATCGCCGCATTCGGACAATTGAGCGATGCTGCCGGCGTCAGCGCCCGGTGGACACGATGTTTGAGGAATGCCCGTTCTGCTCGTCGCGCTTCAGGCGCTTCGCAGTCTGCTTCTCCTTGATCGTCTTACCCTTCTTCTTGACGTTCGCCTTGGTCGTCGAGTCCTTGGACATGATCGAACCTCCTGGAGCAGGTCGGTGAACGTGCAGCGTGGTACTCGCCTGATCGCGGCGTGCAGGTGACGGAAGACCCGCGCGGCGGGCGCGAAGTCCTTCACTGCACGCCGACCCTACGCTCTTCCAGCTCTTGCCGACGTTGGGAAGTGCATCGCCGGTGGTGGGGCAATAGATCGTGTCGCCCCACCGACACGAACCCCCATCCCTACGGTAGGCGGGTCGCGATGGGTCGTTTTCTCGGTGACCTTAGGTCCCATGGTGGGGGAGTGGGGTGCGGCGGGGTCCTGGCGACGCCCTGTCGGCCTGCCCCCGTTTACCCCCCGAAAACCCCGCCTGCGGATGACAACCAGTGACAAGATGCGATCATTGCTGGATCGTGTCTGTGCAGCTCAGCGCCCATTTCTGACAGTCAATGACAAGGTCGGGGCGGCTACGGTTGGTAACAAGGGGTTTTGACAACCAATGACAAGCCTTGAAGGAGGAGGCTTGACATGAGGTTCTCGTGGGTTCAAATCGCCTCGGTCCGCTGAGCTGTCTGGTTAGACAGCTGCGAGGGTGAGTAGCCGATCCATTTCGGCCACAGGCAGCGTTGGTGCTGCGGCGCTCGTTTGCGCCACCCACTGGCTACACCGAGATGGCCGGACTTCTGCCGATCAGACGATTTTGAGATGCCGTGGTGAGCGCATGAAACGCCGAACGGCGGCCCGCTGAATCAGTCGGGCCGCCGTTCGCAGAGTGTGGATCAAAGCGGGCGGATGTTCTCCGCCTGCGGGCCCTTCTGGCCTTGGGTGATGTCGAACTCCACCTTCTGATTCTCGTCGAGGCTGCGGAAGCCGCTCGCCGAGATCGCGGAGAAGTGGGCGAAGACGTCGGCGCCGCCGTCGTCCGGGCTGATGAAGCCGAAGCCCTTGTCGGCGTTGAACCACTTCACGGTACCTGTAGTCATGTCTGCTCCTCGCAGGCTGTTAGAGACCGCACTGTGCGGACCCTTACGCCGCCGCGTTGATCACCCGCGTCGAAACGACACGAAAAACGAAAAGCGCCTGGATGGGTTTCAGATGCCCCATCAGGCGCTGGAAAACGTCTACGGAAATCAAAACTGCAACTCGGCTACCGTAGCACATGATCCGTCGTCGATCCCATGGAGGTGAGTGGACCTGGTCACTTGTCTGCTTCATCGATGCCGCCCTGGCCACAACCGTGAAGCGAACGTCGACCAGGCCGTCGCCGCCGCGACCACCCCTGCGGCCGGCTCGTGCTCGCCTTGGCCGCCATGCACGCTGCGCGCACCAGTCAGATCCGCGCGTTGCGCCTTGATGACGTCGACCTCGGCAACCGGCGCATCGTCGTCGCCGGCCGGGTCCGGCCACTGGACGACCTCACCCACCAACTCCTGCGCCAATGGCTGGATCACCGGAACCGCCGCTGGCCAGGCACCGCGAATCCATACCTCCTGATCAACCAGCAGACCGCGACGGAGGTCGGCCCGGTGAGCACCTTCTGGACCAAGAACGCGCTCCGCAGCCACACCGCCCACCCTGGAGCGTCTGTGCGGAGACCGACAACTCGAAAAAGCCCTCGCCCACGGCGGTGACCCGGTGCACCTGGCTGCGGTCTTCGGCCTCGACGCCAAGACCGCGATCCGCTACGCCACCACTGCCCGCCAGCTCCTGGAATCCAATCCGGAACGGCACACCAGCGAATAATCCTCTGCGTCGGACCTCGGCTTCGTCGATCATGAGCAGGTGACGCGTACCGAGAGCTACACGCTCGCCGGGTTCGCAGCTGGCTTCCGCTGGATACCAGCCGGACAGGACTGGACCGCCGACCTACCGCGCGTCGTCCCCACTGTCAGCGACTGCCTCGCCGATTTTCTCCCGACGGACCGGGACATCGAGCCGTGGCAACAGCCTCTGTTCGAGCCGTGGCACCGATCCTTCCAACACGCAGCTAATGCCGTCAGGCACGCGCCTTCGGACTCCCGCACCGCTCACGTGCTGAGCATGAGCGTGGCGGCAACGGTGGCCACCGAGCTGGCGACCATGATCGAGATGTGGATCGGCGACCTTCCGCATCCAATCCGGATGAACCTCGCGCAACCTGCGGCCGCTCCACCCGGCACGATTCTCGGATTCGAGGTACTCGGCTTTGACGCCGGCCGCTTCCACAGCTGGCTCTGCTACCGGCTGGATACCCAGACACTCGACAAGCTCGGCATCCGGCCGGGGGATGCTGCGCTGCTGACCACCCTCAACGATGCACAACGGGCCGCTGACATGGCCAACAACAACCACGGCACTCAGGACGGCACCCCTGAGGACGTCAGCTGGTTTCCCGCACTCATCACCGAGCACGACATCGACGAGGCGGTCCGTAGTTCACCGGAACCCGCCGGTCCGCCAAGCGTAAGGGCCAAACGGAGGCCTTAGTCCGTCATGCTGCCGCACCGGGAAACACCAAGATCCCCGACAGGGTCAAGCTCAGGGCAGCGCAGTGACGAGTTCTGCTGGCGGAGTGCGGAGTTGGGTGTCCTTGCTGGGTGGTGTGCCGAACATGCGGCGGTATTCACGGCTGAACTGGGAAGGGCTGTCGTAGCCGACGCTGAGGCCCACACCGGTGATGTCTGTGGGGCGGCTGGCGAGCAGGAGCCGGGCTTCTTGCAGGCGGATGCGTTTTTGGAACTGGATGGGGCTCATTCCTGTGACGGTCTGAAAGTTGCGGTGGAACGCGGAAACGCTCATGCCGGCGATTTCCGCCAGGTCCTCCACGCGGAAGGCGGTGGCGTAGTTCTCCCGGATCTGACGCACGGCGCGGTTGATGTGGGCCAGTCCGCTGTCGGCGAGACCGAGCTGGCGGATGGCGACTCCCTGCTCGCCGCGCAGGAGATGCCAGAGGATTTCCCGCTTAACCATGGGAGCGAGGATCTTGCGGTCTGCAGGCTGCTCCAGCAGCCGCAGCAGGCGCACGATGGCGTCCAGCAGTGAAGGCGAGGCCGTGGAGACGGCAATGCCGGGTGATGCGGTGCGTGGGGTGGCCGGCAGGTCTCGGGGGTCGGCTTCCAGGAGGAGTTCAGCAAGGGCTGAGGGAGCGAGAGTCATGCCGAAGCCGAGGGTGGGCTGCCCGGTGTCCAGGACATGGCCGGTGACGGGGAGGTCGGCAGAGGCGATCAGGTACTCGCCGGGCCCATACTCGTAGAGGCGCTCGCCCAGGGCGAGGCGTTTGCCGCCCTGGGCGATGACTGCGAGCACGGTCCCGGACATCCCGGCCGCCGAAGCATTCGGATGGGTGAATTTGCATACCTGAATGCCGTCGATCGCCGTGCTCATGTCGGGCCGCGCATGCCGGTTAAGAAGCTCACGCATTTCGTCCAGGGCAGACATGAATTCATTTTTGCACGAACCTCCACACGGGGTCGCTGGCCGGGCAGGATTGGGCACACATTCATGATTCCGCAGGTGCCCCCACCAGGCAGGGCGGCCTGTGGGCGGCTGTCTTGGCCCGTCGCGGAGTGAGCCGTGGGCGGCGTGTGTGGACGGAAGGGCTTGGCGTGGCTCACAGCTCACAGCTCACAGCAGGAGTAGTTCAGAGGTTCTGACCTCCGGAGACTTCGATGTCCTGGGCGGTGATCCACCGGCCTTCCTCGGAGACCAACATGGCGATGACCATGCCGATGTCGTCGGGCTCGCCGACGCGGCCGAGAGTGAAGGTCTTCGCCAGTTCCGGGATGATCTGCGTGTTCTTGCTGAACGCGTCGTCGGCGAAGCGGGTAACGGTGGCTCCCGGTGCGACCGAGTTCACGCGGATGCCGCGGGGACCGAACTCCTTGGCCATGTAGCGGGTGAGCACCGCCACGGCGCCCTTGAGAGCCGCGTAGACGGAGTATCCCGGCGCGGTCACCTGGGGCAGCGTGGAGTTGCTGGTCAGGTTGACGATGGCGCCGCCGTCGGCGAGGAGCGGCAGCAGGGCCTGGGTGAGGAAGAAGGGCCCCTTGAACAGGCCGTCCGTGAGCCGGTCGAATTCCTCCTCGCGGGTGTCCTCGATCATCGCCATGCCGGCGAATCCGGCATTGTTGACCAGGTGGTCGAAGGAGTCCCGCTGGAAGGTCTCGCGCAGCACCTCGGCAACGGTCTCCCGGAAGATGGTGAATCCCGCCGTATCGCCGAGATCCAGGTGCAGCGCCACGGCAGTGCCGCCCTGCTGCTCGATCCGCGCGACGGTGTCCTTGGCGCCCTGTTCGTTGGAGCTGTAGGTCAGGATGACGCCGGTACCGCGCCGGGCGATCTGCAGGGCGGCGCTCTGGCCGATGCCGGAGCTTGCACCGGTGACGACGGCTACCTTCATGGTGTGCCTCCTGGGCGCGAGGATTCGTCGGAATCCGTGGGGAGTGTGGCCCTTCTATGAGACCGCTGTGCCGGGCCCGCGAAAAGAATGATCCTCTTCGCCTCTTGCCCAATCCTCTTGGATGGACGGGGCATGGGCCGTGTCAGCCGTGCCCCGCCACTGACCGCCGTGCAGGGGAGCGTTGGCCTTTGCGTAACTGCCCGGCTCGTCGCCGTGCTGTGCCTGCGCGTGGGCAGGATCGTGCAAGGATCCGCCAGGATGTCCCTACCAGCCCTCCCGCCGTGACGGTTGACTTGCCCCAAAGCCATTTCCGTCAGGCACGAGTGAGGCAGCCGACCATGACCGACACCGCGGACAGAAGCTACGACGTGGGCGCGGTCAGGCGCGCTCTGGCCATCGGCCCGGGCTCGCCGCGCGAGGCACGCACCATCGACATCACCACCCTGGGCCGGCGCACCGGCCGCCCGAGGCGCATCGAGATCTGGTTCCACCATGTCGACGGCCGCTGGTACCTCAGCGGGATGCCGGTGCCCCGAAGCTGGCACGCCAACCTGTCGGCGCACCCGCACTTCACCTTCCACCTCAAGAACGGCGTTCGGGCGGACCTGCCGGCCACGGCAGTGCCGGTCAAGGATCCCGCGGTGCGCCATCGCGTACTGACTGCGGTAGTTGCCCTGCAGGACGAGCCCGGTTTGCGCATGCGCGTCACCCAGCGCCAGCGCCTGGAGGACTGGCTCAAGCACAGCCCGCTGATCGAGATCGTTTTCGACGACGAACGGCTGCGCCGCCGCTGAGCTGACCGCCCCGGGCGACATGGAGCGGCAGTCTGCTCGAGCATGGCCACGGCCCCGGCCGCCTCGTCCGATGTCCGCTCCCTGCGGCTGGACCGGCACGCACCAGAGATGGGTGAAGTCTCTGCGCGGCCCGGGTCTCGGCGTGATCCCGCGCGGGGGAACCTCACGTTAGCTTGCTTCCACGGCCTGGAGGTGACCACAGCCCGGTGTGCGGCGTCGACCGGTGACGTCGGCGACCTCGGGCGGCTCGGCCCGTCGCGATTAGTGGACGGGTGACGTCCGCTCATGGCACCCCTCTGTGTCAAGAGACGGCGAGCAGCGGTGTTCTAGGCTGGGAGTCGGCGGGTCCGGGAAGTGACTGTTCCGAAGTGTTGACCATAGGGATCGGGTCAGCCGCGCTAGATTGCAGAGTCGCCCCCGCATGTCCTCCCGGGCCCGGGGCGCAGCACGCCGCACGACCCGCGACCGCCTCCGTACCTTCGTCGACCAGCGACCCTCCGTCAGCGCCATCGCGGCGTTCGACGACGATGTCGCGCTGCGGACGCTCACGGCGTTCGGTGACCTCGGCCTGTCGGCGCCGGACGACGTTGCGCTGATCGGCTTCGACGACACCGAGTACGGCGCGCTGTGGACGCCCGCCCTGACGACGGTCCACATCGACGCGGTGGGATACGGTCGGCGCGCGGCGAGAAGCGTGCTCGGACTCGATACCGGCGACCTGCCACCGGACCCGTCGTCGATCATCGAACGCGACTCGGCCTGACCAGGCGAACCACGACGGACGTGGGTCGCGCTGTCGGTGGTCGACCTGGCTGTCAGGACAGGCGAAAGCGACGGATGCGCCAGACACAGAGCCCAGCTATGGCGAGGGCCAGCGTGAGATAGATGGCTGTCTCGTACCACTGGAAAGTCCAGTAGCGACCGGCGGGCTGATAGGCCACGAGTTGTTGGAGACGAAGCTGGTTGATCGCGGCGTGGCAGTCCGCCTGCGAGTTCGTCATGGACAGGCAGGCTTGCGGCGCGGTCCCCGTGAACGAACGCCCGGCCGCGTCTACGGTCTGGACGGAGGTGATCCAGGCACCAAGGATGGTCACTGGCGTGGACACGGTCATGGTGTTGCCCTGAATCCCTATTTGGTATTGGGTTCCGGCGGCCAGGGTGAGCGCCGTCGTGGTGTGGGCGGGCGGGAGGTAATGGGCGCGGACCGACATCGGCACGACCATCTGCACCGCGGCGAGGACGGCGAGCGTGACGGCCATCGCCGGTACGGTTCGCCGTACCAGGATTCCTACAGTGACGCCGAGGGCGAAGGCGAAGGCGGCGTAGCCGATCGGGACGATGTCCCGTGCGCCGAAGACCAGGGGCATGAACCGGTTGGGGAACCCGATGCCCTGGTCTTGGCCGGGGAGTCCGTTGGCCTGGTCGATCGGGCTGGACCACCAGGTCACGGCCAGGCTGAGCAGTCCCGCGGCCAGCACGGCGGCCAGGCCGACGACGCCGAGCTTGGCGGCGAGCCAGCGGGGGCGGGTGACGCTCTGGGTCCAGGTCAGGCGGAAGGTTCCAGCCTCCAGGTCCCGGGCTACCAGCGGCGCGCCCCAGAACATGCCGATGACGACGGGCGCGAGGTAGAGGATCGCGATGCCGGCGAAGTACAGCAGCGCGTAGGCGTCGTTGGCCTGCACGGCGATGGAAAACGCGGTCTGAGCCGACTCGCAGTCGTTGTCGGCCACGCAGGAGGCGAGCCCGCTGGTGTTGTACAGATGCGCCAGGTGAGGGCCGGTGACGGCGAGCGCGATCGCGACCACCACGAGGCCGCCGATCGCCACCCATGCCTGCACACGGAACTGACGCCAGGACAGCCAGATCATTTCGCCGGCTCCGTATCGGTTCGACGGCCTTGGCTCAGGTAGGCCAGGACCAGGTCTTCCAGTCCGACCTGCGAGACGGTCCAAGCCGGGTCGTGCAGCGGGTTCTCCGCGCGGACGACGACAGTGGTCCTGGCGTCGCCGTGGTTGGCTGAGACGACCTGCCAGTCCGCTGGGACAGCGGCGCCGCGCGGTCCGGTGAGCGAGCGATGCGCGGCCAGGAGCTCCTTGATCGGGCCGGCCGCCTGCACCCGGGCCGTGCTCAGCACGATGAGGTAGTCGCACGTTCGTGCCAGGTCGGAGACCAGGTGCGAGGACAACACGACGCTCATCTCGCGCTCGGCGACCGCCTCGGCCAGGTCCTGAAGGAACTCACGTCGGGCCAGGGGGTCGAGGCTGGCGGCCGGTTCGTCGAGGATCAGCAGCTCCGGTTGCTTGGCGACGGCCAAGGTCAGGGCCAGTTGCGCACGCTGCCCGCCGGACAGCTTCCCGGCCCGTATGCCGAGGTTCAGCCCGAGCCTTTCAATCCGGCGCTTTGCGTACGCGGCGTCCCAGCCGGGGTTGAGCCGCGCGCCGTACTTGAGGTGGTCCGCGACCGACAGCGAGGCGTAGACCGGTGCATCCTGGGCGACGAACCCGACCCGGGCCAGCTGCGCCTGGCTGGACCCGGGCCGCCCGCCGAGGACGTCGACAATGCCGGTCGTGGGCGCGAGAAGTCCGACAGCCAGATGGGTGGCGGTACGTCCGCCGATCCCGGCGTCGGTGCGGGCCTGGCGCCAGGCGGTCAGCCGTGGTGCGATCAGCGCCCAGCGGGCGTCGGACAGGTCGGAGGGGGTAGGCGGGTGGCTCGGCCAGGCGATATGTCTACTGTGGACTACATGATGGATCGCCGTTGGGTCCGACGATTCCCGAACTTTCAGAACCAGACACGTTGCGCCCGAGCATCGAAAAGCGAGATCATCACGCATGCTCGACCCCTCGCCCGAGGACGACGGGACTTCACCGACCGTTTCTACGCCGCATTTCGTGGGTCGTGATCGGGAGATGGCGGCGCTTCGGGTCGCCTTGGCCCGGCCACCGGCGATCGTGCTGGTAGAGGGCGAGGCGGGGATCGGGAAGAGCCGACTGCTGCGAGAGTGGTTGGCCGCGCCGGACCAGCGCACTGCCTTGGTCTCGGTGTGCCCACCGCTTCGCGAGTCGCTGACGTTGGGGCCGATCGTCGACGCGTTCCGTGGGATCGACCGCCCGGTGTCGCGATTGCGGCTCACCGAGCTTGCGGGTGCGTTACGGCCCCTGTTCCCTGAATGGTCCTCGGACCTGCCGCCCGCATTGCAGCCCTTGGACGATGCGAAGGCGGCACGGCATCGCCTGTTCCGCGCCCTGGACGAGCTGCTGCGGGCTCTGCGTGTCGACGTTCTCGTGCTCGAGGACGCTCACTGGGCCGACGAGGTGACCTTGGAGTTCCTGCTGTTCGTCGCCTCCCGACAGCAATCGCACGGGCCGAGCCTCGTGATCTCCTATCGGCCGGAGGAGGTGGACGTCGGATCGCTGTTGCTGCGGCTGACGTCCCGGTTGCCTGCTGGCGTGACCCAGCTGAGGATCGCCCTGGCGCCGATGCGACCCAACGACACGGCAGCGCTGGTGTCCTCGATGCTGGACGGCAACCCGATATCGCAGGAGTTCACGACGTTCATGCACGAGCGGACCGGTGGCGTTCCTCTGGCGCTGGAGGAGTCGGTTCGCCTCATGTG
This sequence comes from Micromonospora sp. NPDC000668, assembly GCF_042897975.1. Taxonomy (NCBI): domain Bacteria; kingdom Bacillati; phylum Actinomycetota; class Actinomycetes; order Micromonosporales; family Micromonosporaceae; genus Micromonospora; species Micromonospora sp. NPDC000668. Next base: position 521,033 of record NZ_JBIAYP010000005.1, on the reverse strand, counting down.
CGACCGCGCCGACCTCGTCTTCCGCGAAGGACAGTGGGTCCGGCTGAAGCTGCGCGAGCTACAGGTGCCGCCAACGGTGCGCGACTCCACCCGGGAGCGGGTGGGCCGTCTGTCGCCGACGGCGCAGCAGGTGTTGCGAGCCGCGGCTACGTTGGCTGAGCGGTCATCGGTGGACACGATCGCGGTGACCGCCGGTCTGTCACCAGCTGCGTGTCGAGGCGCTATCGCGGAGGCGGCCAACGCCGGCGTCCTGGACGGAGACGACCGCGGCCAGTGGCGATTCCGGCATGTGCTCGCCGCCACGGCTGTCTACGAAGCGATCCCGTTGACCGACCGCAGACACTTCCACCTGCTGGCCGGCCGGGCCTTGGAGGACATCCATCCGCCGCCTGTCGCACGCCTTGCCCACCACTTCCGTGAGGCGGGCGAGACGCAGTCCTGGGCGCGGTACGCCGAGCAGGGTGCCGAGCTGGCCATGGCCTCGGGTGACCACACCAAGGCGGTCGACTTGCTGGTCGATCTGTTGTCGTGGGCCGTGTTGCCGCCGACGGATCGGGCACGAGTTGCGCGCATCGCCGGAGTTGCCGCACTGGGCCGTCGTGAACCGGTCGACGAGGTCTATCACCGCGTGATCCGTACCTTGCGCTCGGTGCTGGAGACCCCCGGTCTCTCCGCGCGCCAGCAGGCCGAGATCCGCAACCCCCTGGGTCGGCTCCTGATCACCGGGGGTGAGGCGCAGGCCGCACTCAGCGAGCTCGAGCAAGCGGTGGCCAACCTCGACCATGAGCCGGTCGAGGCGGCTCGGGCAATGACCTATCTGGGATGGGCCTATGCGGGGCCGTGGCCGGCGTCGACCCATCGGCGTTGGCTGGATCGCGCCGCTGAGCTCACCGCCGAATTCGATTCTCCCGCAGAGCGGCTGAACCTGGCCGGCAACCGAGCCGCGGCGTTGCTCATGCTCGGCGAAGAGGAGGCCTGGGACGTCGTCGCCGGCCTGCCCATCGACGGCGCGACCTCGGCGGAGCGTCTCGACGTGGCCCGCATCCACGCAAATGTCGGGACCGGCGCATTGATCTGGGGTCGGTACGCCGACGCGGAAGAACACCTCGCCGTGGCCATGCGCCTTGCCGAGGCCGAGCAGGCGTCCCGGTTGCAACACAACGTCCGACTCGAACAGGCCAACCTGGCGTGGCTCACCGGCCGGTGGGAGGGTCTCGCGGAGCGAAGCGCGGCACTCACCGATGCCGACCGAGACCGGCCGGCGCACTACCTCGGCAGCATTCGCCTCGCGGCCCGGCTGGCAGCCGCAGCCGGACGGCGGCGCGCTGCGGAGGAGCAGTTCAGGCTGGTCCTCGAGGAGTCTGCCCGTCTCGGCGCAGCCGACGACACGATGGAGGCCGCCGCTGCGCTGGCCAGGCTGTGGCTGACGGACGGAAACAGCGGCCGGGCGCTGCAGATCACGAACGAGCCGATGGACACCGTCCGGAGGAAAGGCATCTGGGTCTGGGCGACGGACCTCGTGCCCGCCCGGATCGAGGCGCACCTCGCCGCAGGCGACCTGAAGGCCGCGACACGCCTGGGCGACCAGTTCGCCAGAGGGCTGCGTGGCCGTACGGCGCCTGCGCCTCGCGCCGCCCTCACCGTATGCCGTGCCCTGCTGGTCGCCGCAGCCGGAGACCACGCCCGGGCGGCGACGGCATACGACCGGGCGGCGCACGCCTGGAGCGCGTTGCCGCGCCCCTACGACGCCATGCTCGCCCGCGAGCGTCAATCCGAGGCGCTCATAGCGCAAGGCCAGATCGAACAAGGTCGAGAGCTGCTGGCCGCACAGTACGAGCAACTGTTCAGGCTCGGAGCCCGCGGCGACGCAGACCGTGTCGCACAGCGGCTTCGCGAACACGGCGCCGAGGTTCCGCGACTGTGGCGCGGCGGCCGACGAGGGTACGGCGACCAGCTCTCACCGCGCGAGCTCGACGTGGTCCAACTGGTTGTCGCCGGCAAGACGAACCGGGAGATCGGCCGGATCCTGGCCAAGTCGCCGGCCACGGTGGATCAACAGCTGCGTGCGGCGATGCGCAAGTTGAAGGTAACCTCCCGGACCGCGCTCGCGGTCAAGGCGGTAGAGGCCGGAGTGTTCGCAGAAGAGGACTCCCTCGACGACCCGTCGTGAAAATTGACGTATCCGCTGGATAGCGACGGCCACTCGCCCCCTCGAGCATGACTCCATGATTCATAGCCGTAGGGCAATGTATGCCTGAGCGACCAGTCGCGCGTGACGACGCCGCCATCGAGCACCCGCCACCACCCGAGCTGCCCTGCGAGGCGCGCGTCAGCGCCCCCGACGCCGACGGTGCCGACGGTGCCGATGACCACAAAAACCACGACCCCTATCAACCCCTGTAGGCCAAGGACTCATATGAGACTCAAAGCCCTCGCGGCTTCGCTGGCCGCAGTGGTCAGCTTGAGCTTGATCCAGCCATCTCCGGCGTCCGCCGCTGAGCCGGATCCTGGCGCTGCCGCCAACAAGATCGCGTCGAACCTGAAGGACCGCTTCCGCACGGAGCCGGCGTCCGACTTCTGGATCACGTTTGACACCAAAGCCGACCTCGGGTCGGCGAAGAAGATCACCGACTGGACCGCTCGTGGTCAGTTCGTCTACGACGCGCTGACCGCAGCGGCGAAGAACTCCCTGGCATCTGTTTCCACCGAACTCGACCGGGCAGGCGTCAAATACACCTCCTATCCGATCGCCAACACCGTGTTCGTCAAGGGGGGCACCGAAAAGCTCGCCCTTAACGTGGCCTCGAGGGTGCAGGTCGCCGAGATCCACGCGACGCCGCAGGTCGCGCTGGTCGAGCCAGTGGACAAGAAGATCCCAGCTGACCAGGCTGCCCGCCCTGCCGCCCCGAAGGCTGCAGCCGAAGATGGCACCGTCTCGTGGGGTCTGGACGCCATCCATGCCCCCCAGGCGTGGGCCATGGGCGCCACCGGTGCGGGCATCACCGTGTCCAACCTCGACTCGGGCGTCCAATTCGACCACCCCGCTCTGATGCACCAGTACCGGGGCACGAAGCCCGACGGCACCGTCGACCACAACTACAACTGGATGGCCACCCGGGGCACGTGCACCGGCGCACCGTGCGACGACAACGGACACGGCACGCACACCATGGGCACCATGGTCGGCGACGACGGAACCAACCACGTCGGCGTTGCGCCGGACGCGCAGTGGATCGCGACAAACGGCTGCTGCGACAGCACCGGCGTCGAAACGCTGCTTCAGTCCGGCTGGTGGCTGCTCGCCCCGACCGATGTGGATGGGAACAACCCTGACCCGTCCAAGCGCCCGCACGTCATCAACAACTCGTGGGGCCAAACCGACGAGCACAGCTTCAACGGCTTCTTCCAGGCCATCGACGAGGCCTGGAGCGCCGCGGGCGTCTTCAGCGTGTGGTCATCGGGCAACACCACGCCGTACGCGGCCTGCGACACCGTCTCCTCGCCCGGCTCCGCCGAGAGTGCCTACTCCGTCGGCGCCTACTCATCGGACGGCACGCTCGCGTCGTTCTCCCGCAAGGGCGAGGGTGAAGGTGGCCGGATCAAGCCCGAGATCTCCGCTCCGGGCGTCGCTGTCCGTTCCTCCTACCCGAACAACAGCTACACCGAGATGTCCGGCACCTCGATGGCGGCCCCCCACGTGGCTGGCGCCGTCGCGGCGCTGTGGAGCTACGACCCGACCCTCATCGGGCAGGTGGAGGAGACCCGCCGCCTGCTCGCCGAGTCGGCCGTCGACGTCGACGACACCGAGTGCGGCGGCACCGCCGAGGTCAACAACAAGTACGGCGAGGGCCGGCTCGACCTCGTCCGCCTGCTCGAGCTCGCGCCCCGGCAGGGTGGCACCCTCACCGGTGTCGTCACCGCCAACGGCGTCCCGGTCCCCGCTGCCGAGGTGACGATCAGCGGGCCGTTCAGCCGGTCGATCGGAACCGACAAGGACGGCCGGTTCACGACGAACCTCCCGGTCGGCGACTACCAGCTCAGCACCAAGGTCTTCGGCTACCTGACCGCGACCGCCAACGTCACGATCTCCCTCGGCCAGGACACCTCCGTCAAGCTGCCGCTCACGGCCGCCGCTAGGCACGACATCAGCGGCAGGGTTGTCGACGACAAGAAACAGCCCGTCCCGAACGCCGACGTCTCCGTCAAGGACACGCCGCTGAAGCCGGTACGCACGGATGCCAACGGCGCGTTCACGATCGCCGCTGTCCCCGAGGGCGGGTACACGCTGGGCATCAAGCCCAACGCCTGCTTCTCGCCCACGACGGTCCCGCTGATCGTCGGCGCACAGAACGAGTCGCGCGAGATCCCAGTCGGGCTCGTCGTCGACAAGGGCGGCTACAGCTGCGCCGTCTCCGACGGCGAGTACCTGCGCGGCACCGACCCGGTCGCGTTCACCAGCGGCGTGTGGGCGACGGTGAAGCTGCCCTTCCCGATCGCGCTCTACAACGGCAGCCACGACACCCTCGGTATCAGCCTGCGCGGCGTGATCTCCCCGGACACCTCCACCGGACCCGGCAGCGGCGGTGCGGGCATCTTCCCGTTCTACGTCCAGACCCCGGTCGAGTTCGCCCCCGGCGGGGGAGTCTTCACGGCAGCCACCAAGGTCAACGGCGAGGACGCGTTCGTCGTCGAGTTCCGCAACGCCAAACTCTGGGCCTATCCGGACCGGTCGGAGTACACGGAGCCGGTCAGCTATTCGGCCACGCTCACCCGCTCCGGCACGGTGATCTTCGGGTACGGCGACGGCATCGGGACCGACGACCCGGTGACCGCCGGCGCGCACGCCATCACCGGCATTCAGGGCTGGGCCGGTGTCGACGGCATCCGGTTCTCCGACAGCGCCCCGGTGCTGCGCGACGAGATGATCGTCACCTACGACATGCCTGACTTCGGGTACCTCGACGCGACCGTCGTCGACCAGAACGACGGGCTGCCGGTGGCCGGGGCCAAGGTCTCCTTCATGGACAAGAATGGGCTCGTCGAGACCGTCACGACCAACGGGACGGGCATCGTGCATCGCCAGCTTCCGGTGGGCGACTACACCATGACGGTCGACGCGCCGAACTACACGACCGCGGCATACCCCTTCTCCCTCGACAAGCTCTACGCGAGTGCCAAGATCGACGCGCGTCTGACCACGGGTGTCGCCGGCCTGAAGGCTGACGGCCTCGACGCGCTGTTGGGCACCGACCAGAACGGTGTCGGCTCGCTGACGCTGACCAACAACGGTTCCGCCCCACTCACGTACAACCTGGGCGAGGCCGCGCGCCACCCCGACCTTGACGCCGCCGGCGCCACCGGGCGCACCGGGAAGGGTGCGGACAGCACGATCGACCTCACCGCGTGGAAGGCCGGTGCGAGCGGCATGAAGCCGTCGAACGTCGACGGCAAGGCGGCGACGGCGAGCGCCGCGGAAGCACAGGCGGCTGGCAAGGTCGGCGCGACCTCCGGCGGTGAGGTCATCACCCGGATCGCCATCCCGGGCAAGATCGAAAACAAGGAGCCCTCCGGCATCGGGTACGACGGCGACGTCTGGGTCCACGACTACAACGCGCGGACCAACACCGCCTACACGGTGACGGGCAAGCCGACCGGGAAGGTCTTCGACGCGTCGTGGAACCCCGCGTACCGGGCGTTCGACATGGCGCTCGACACCAAGACCGGTGACATGTGCCAGATGGAGGACAGCCCGGCCAGCTACATCCACTGCTTCGACCGGGAGACCGGGAAGGAGACCCGGCAGATCAAGGGTGACTGGTCCACGCTGCAGCTGACCGGACTCGCCTACAACCCGACGGAGGACGTGTTCTACGTCGGCGGTCGAAGGAACGGCATGATCGGAACCGTCGCCGGGACGTCGCACGACAACGCGGGTGCGCTGCTGTCCTTCTGCGCCCCGCCGCTGCCCGAGGTGATGGGCCTGGCCTACAACCAGGCGTCCGACACCATCTGGTACACCGACCTCACCTCGAACAGGCCCACCCGCCTGCTGCAGGTGGACCCCGACGACTGCTCGCTGGTGAACGCGTGGTGGTTCCCCGGCCAGAAGGCGGGCCAGGGCGGCGGCCTCGAGACCGACTCGACCGGGGCGCTGTGGGCGGCGGACCAGGTCGCCGATGACGTCGTGCTGGTCGACGTCGAGGACGACCTGCTCACCGACCTGCCGTGGCTGTCGCTCTCCTCGACCGGCGGCACCCTTGCCCCGGGTGAGTCGACGACCGTCAAGGTCTCGATCTCCTCGAAGGACACCAAGCCAGGAGTCCTCGGTGCGAACATCGTGGTGAGGTCCGACTCCGGACGCCAGTCCAAGACCTACGTCCCGGTGACGCTCACGACCACGAAGTACCAGGTCGGCGTCAACGCCGGCGGCCCTTCGTTCACCGACGGCTCCGGCTACACCTGGTCCGGCGACCAGGCCGGCGGCAAGGGGGCGTGGGGCTACGAGGGGAAGACGAAGGTCGCTTCCACGAAGGCCGGGATCGAAGGCACGACGGACGACGCCCTGTTCCAGTCGCAGCGCACCACGCCGGACAAGCAGTTGTTCTACCGCTTTCCCGACGCGCCCAAGGGCACCTACGCGATCGATCTCGGGTTCGCCGAAATCGAGAAGGTGGCCAAGGGCAAGCGGGTGTTCGACGTCCTCGTGGACGGAACGCTGACGGAGTACGCGTACGACGCGGCCGCGGCCGTGGGGCCGAACGCCGCCGACTGGCGCACCGCCGTCGTGAAGCACGAGGGCGGTCCGCTGACCGTGGAGCTGCGGGGCTCGAAGGGCCTAAAGGCCCCGACCATTGCCGCGCTGCGTGTGACGCTCGACCCGCGCGCAGACACGGCGGAGCCGGAGCCCCAGCCCGAGCAGCCGGAGCCGGGCCCCGTGCCGGTGGCCCCCGCCGGTCGCTCGTACTCGATGAAGGTGACCGACGGGCTCTACCGCCAGGGCACGGAGGAATCCGGGTGGCACGGCGATGACCTCTGCGGCGTGCTGTGGTTCGACTCCAGCTTCCTGCAACCCTTCTACGACACGGCCTGGGACGGGGTGTGCGTGACGACGAACGGCACGCTGACCTTCGACCGCGCCAGCACGCTGGGGAACAACACCGCACTGCCGTCGCCCAGTCCGATCGACGCGATCTATCCGCTCTGGGACGACCTCATCGTCGACGACGAGGCAGGCATCTACTTCGGCACGACCGAGGTGGACGGGCTGGCGGCGCAGGTCATCGAATGGCGCAACGTCACCTTCTACAACGACCGGACGGCTCGCGTGAGCTTCTCGGTCACCCTGATCGCGGACGGACGGGTCCAGATCGGATACGGCGACGGCGTCGGCGGCGACAACCCCCTCACCCGAGGGTCGTCGGCGACGGTGGGCCTGGAGAGCCTGAACCGCAACCCCGCGAGCCAGTACTCCTTCAACCAGCCCATCCTCAAGGCCGGCCTGGGGCTGGAGTACACCCTCCCGGCCGCGGGCACGATCGAGGGAACGGTCACCGACGCGAACGACCGCAAGCCGATCGCGGGCGCGATCGTCACGCTCAAGGGGCCGAGCGGTGAGCGGGTCATCACCGCCGACGAGAAGGGCCGGTGGAAGGCCCAGGCGCTGGTCGGCGAGAACACCGTGGAGGTGTCGGCGCCGAACTATGTCACCGCCAGCCACCCCGTGACCATCGCCAAGAAGGATCAGGCCGAGGTGGTCGACACGGCGTTGACCACGGGCGTCGCCACCATCACCGGAGGTGACTTCGACTGGCTCCTCGACAAGGACCAGAAGGCGACCGCCGACGTGACCGTGACCAACACCGGCTCCGCCCCACTCGAGGTGCGGCTCAGTGAGCAGAAGCGCACCAGCGACGACGGGCACGAGGCCGCCGACCTTCCGTGGCTGACCCTCACGGGCGCGGCCGCGGCCGGCACGGTCAAGCTGGCGGCCGGCGAGTCCACCACGGTCACGGCGACGGCCGACAACGCCAACGTCGAGCCCGGCGTGCTCGTCGGGGACGTGCTCGTGGCGTCGAACGCCGGCAAGGGCGAAGCCCAGTTCAAGCCGGTCCGCCTGGCGACCTCGGCTTACTGGAAGGGCGTCGACGCCGGCGGGTCCGGGTACGTCGGCGCCGACGGCTTCGTCTGGGCGCCCGACCAGCAGCTCGGCTCGCGGTCGTGGGGCTACGTCGGCGGCAAGGCGCGTGCCACCAAGGCCGACATCGCCGGCACCGAGGACGACGCGCTGTTCCGCACCCAGCGGACCGGCGAGACGTTCAGCTACGTGTTCAAGAACGCCCCCGCCGGGAAGTACCGGATCGGCCTCGACTTCGCGGAGATCGAGAAGGTCAAGGCCGGCAAGCGTGCCTTCGATGTTCTGATCGACGGCAAGGTCGTGCTCTACGACCACGACGTGCAGGCGAAGGTGGGTGCGCTGACCGCGGACGTGAACACGGTCACCGTCGAGCACGCCGGTGGCGATCTGAAGGTCGAGCTTCGCCGCGAGATCGGCGAGAGCGACCCGATCCTCAACGCCCTGAAGGTCCAGCAGGACCCGCGCCTATGAGATAGCCAACCTATCCGCCAGCAGTGGGCAGAGCCTCCTCGGAAAGGATCACCGGCGAGGCTCTGCCCACGACTACCGAGTGTGCGGCTTCGGACCGTACTCGCGCACTTGGTGGCAAAGAATCGGAGTTCCTCGTCAGTGGCGACGCGCCAGACGACGAAGCGCGTTGCCCGCCACGCCAGAGCCCTTCGCCACCGTCGCCCCCCGACCGCGCCCTCGCCGCTAAGGCCCGGATCACCGCCCTCAACCAGCTGCACGGTCGCAGCGCCAGCGTCATCACGCTCTCGCCGTACTCGGCCAGTCGCGTTGTCGCGGCCACCGGGTCGACGCATCCTTGCGCCGCGCTGACCATTGCGCCGATCCACGCGTGCGCCTCTTCCGGTGTCGCCACCGATGTTGACGTGGACAGGCGGCGCTTGGTCGTCGCGTCGACCCACCGAACCCGCGCCCGGCAGGGATGTTCCCGGCCGGCCCGAACCTCCATATCGGAGGCAAGCGGTACGCCGATCGGTGGCTGACGGTGTGTCGGGGCGACGGTCGGCCCGCAGCGTTGACTACAGGGCAGCGCGATGGGGCGCGCGGTGGCTGTCTGCTCTGCGCAGCCGTCGAGAGGGCCGCCCCGATTCATGGGGGGCCATCGAAAAAGAGGTAACCACCTATCTTGAAGCCCCTGAATGATCCCCTAAGAAATATCGATGGGAGGCCTTGAAAAGTATCAATGGAGGGCTGGGTGGGTGCCCCCTTGAAAACCTTCGATGGGGGGACATCGAGGACCGCCCTGTTCAGTCACCCCTTGAAAAGTGTCGATGTTTGTGTCCGCCGCGCTCGTCGTCCTCCACTTCGAACACGACCGCACCGCACCACCTGGTCACGCAGCGCTACAACCGTTGCTCAGAAAGGCTCATTGACAAGCTGGGAAGCGCCTGAAAGTGTCTCGCGTACAACGAAATTCATCCGACGTTTTTTGGTCTGACCATTCAGGGAGATCACGGTGCTGCGGAAGAAACCTCTTGCAATGACACTTGGCATGTCATTGCTCCTGTCCATGGGTGTAGCGGCTGACGCGTCCGCGACCAGCGTCGGCGAGGAGCGCTTCCAGCCGAGCGCCACCTACGATCTGTCGGTGACCGACGCCGAGCGCGACGCGATCCACGCGGAAGTCGAGGCGTTGGCTGGGCGCGTCAACAGCGCGCGGGCGGGGGACGGCACCTACGACCCGCTCAGTCTGATCGGGGCGATGCTGGACGGGTCGAGCTACGACTCCATCTCCCGAGGCGGCACGGCCGCGACGGCGTACCCCTTCCCGGTTAGCAACACCGAAGCCAACCAGAACGAGTACGACCGCAAGGTCGCCAAGCTCGCCTGGGTGGTCAAGCTGGCCACCGACCTGGGTTTCCCGGTGGTCGTCCAACGCCAGGCCGACAAGTACGTCTACGCAGAGATCGGTGACCCGGACGCCCCGGAGATGGTCATGGCGTTGAGCCACCTCGACTCGCCGACGGCTTCCGTTTCGCCAGCCCAACTGGCGCGCTGGCGGGACGCCGATGGCAACCTCGGCACTCCTGGTGCGTACCACTCGCCCTATGTCCAGGACGGCTGGGTCTACGGGGCGGGCCTGCAGGACGACAGCGGCCCGACCCTGGCGACGCTGCTCGCGGCCAAGGCGCTGCTCGAGGCGGGGTTGCCCCTCGACCGACGCATCCGCATCGTCATGGGCATCTACGAAGACGGCGGTCCCGGCACGCCCTCGACGACGAACACCGCCACCTTCCAGTCCATCCCGTACAACTCGAACCCGAGCTTCTACGACAACTGGGCCTACAAGAACCTCAACCGGGAGGAGATCCCGATCGCGGGCTACACCTCCGACTCGCGGTTCCCGGTCATCGTCGGCAACTCCGGATCGGTGACCCCGTCGGTGTCGATGAGCTTGTCCGCAGACAGCACCAAGGCCTTCCGGTTGACGGATGCCACAGCCGGCGTCACCCGGCGCGAAGGCGACCCGACGCTCAAGGACATCGCCTACGGCAGCACCACGCAGATCGCCTCGCGGGCCATTTTCACCCTCGACGTGGCGGGGGCCGGCTCTGCCGAGCGCGACCGATTCGTGTCGGCGATCACCGCTGCCGCGACCACGAAGGGTTGGCTCCCGGCTGCTCCCCGCACCACGCCCAAGGTGCAGACTACGATCACCGGCGACTCGCTCACGCTCGAGATCAACACCGATGTGGCGATGGAGATGCCGACCCCGCAGTACGGCAAGAATGCCATTGTGTGGGGAATGTTCCTCCTCTCCAAGGGACTCGGCGCATTGGGAACCACGGCCGCCGACATGCAATTGAAGAAAGCCGCCGACGGCATCGCCGACCTGTTCTTCCGCGACGGTGTCGAAGGCGAAGCCTATATCGGCAAGTACATGGGCATCCCGGCGAGCCTGTTGCGCAACCCGAGCAACGGCACGCCGAACCTGACCTTTGCCCTCATGGGAGGCATCAATTCAGAGACCCCGACGAGCTTTTACACGGACGCCTCCGGCAGTCTCAGCATGCCGATGTATGTGCGCAGCATGCACGTCACCGCGGCTGACTCCGGCCAGGCAACGGCGGCGGTCACGGCCGCCTTCCAGGCGAAGGGGTTCACCATCGGCAACCTCGGCTCGCCCGTCGGCGCCGGGTTGTACGTTACTCACGACAACCCGCTGACGGCTCTTCAGTTCGGGAGCTACGAAGCCTCGATCAACCGCAATCCGGCGGAGTTTGCGGATCCATATTCCCTCAGGGACGTGGTCTATCCGCAGGGCACGACCGGTGGCACCCTGGCCAGCAGCTTCCGCAATAAGATGACCGCCTTCGGCGCCGTCATCCCGGGCAACGAGCGCTGGTGGCACACGGCCAACGAGCGGATGAAGGTCGACTCGGCAGTGCAGATGACCAAGATCATGGCCGATGGCATGCTGGAGATGGCCCGGTACTCCGGGCCCGCCGGTGCCAAGTTCATGTCGGCAAACATCCCTGGGCTGAACGCCGACCGGGCGGACCTCGACCTGCTCGACGTCACGATCGGAACCTACAAGGACGCGTCGGCCGCTGTCGGCACGAGCCAGTTGGGCACCCAGGCCCTGCTCGGCGCCACCTCGTTCAACATCCCGATGTGGAACGGGCGCGGCAACTCGGCCCCGACGGCGTCGGCTTTCGCACTGGGGCACGCCCCGGGAGGGGTCTACTTGCCCCTGACCGACACCGAGTACCTGAACAACACGTACGTGGCGCCGATGCGTCTGGAGTTCAAGGTGGAGCGCCCCGACCACATGTCGGACGCGGCTTGGGCGAAGTTCGTCGCCGGCGGCTACGGCGACTTCCAGTTCAACATTCTCGTCGGCGACGCGGTTGTGCCGCTGGCCGTTCCTGCAGGGCAGAGTGCGGACAGGTACTTCTCCTCGCGCATCTCGGCCAACAACCCCGACGCCATCTACCTGTCGGTCAACCTCGCGATCACCGATGCCCCGTACACCGGGGTGCAGGGCATCCTCGCGGATTCCAAGACGGACCTGTACACGGTCAATCCGACGTACTTGGCTTCAAACCCTGATCCGTTCCCCGGTCGCGGGGCCATCGAACAACGGGGCTTCTTCACCTTCGGTGATGGGCAGAAGAACGCGGAGTTCTCTTCACCCGACGCGGTCTACGTGACAGTCGCCAACGCGGTCACCGATGCGAAGCCGTCGGCGGTGGTGAAGAAGTTGAAGGGCAACAAGAACGAGTTGACCATCACGGTGAACCAGACCCACATCGACGGCAGCGAGTCTCCTGTGACGACCACGTTCACCATCGACAACAACGCTGCCGGCACTTACACCGTCGGCGATTACAAGGTATACGTCGAAACCAAGGGCAACACCCAGGTGCGGTCGATCTCCATCGTGTGACGCGTGTGAACCCGAAGTTCAGCGCGCGGACGAGAGGGCATGCGCGGTGCAGGGCCCCGGCAAAGTCGTGAGGGTGCCCGGCTTGATGTGGGTGGTGTAGACGCGCCCGTGCTGGTGGTAGCAGGGCGGGCATGACCGGTTCAGATGATCATTGAGGTTCCGACGCCTTATTGATCGTCCGAAGTGAGTCATGCCCGCGCTGCCATCATCGCTGATCTCGTCCTTGTCCGACGCACCGGCTGTCACCGTGCGCGATTGGGCCGCGCTGATTCATGCCATGCGGCCTTCGCGAGCCCTGATAAGCGCCTGGGTCATCAGCGCGGCGGCAAGAAAGACGGCGGCGAGGATGGCCCAGCCCGCCGCGCCGTGTTCGATGGCGGCGGTGACGACGAGGGGCGCGAGCATGGCGCCGAGTGCTGCGCCGGTCTGGCTGACGCCCTGGTAGGCGCCGGCGTTGGCAGGGTCGGCCAGTTCGAAGGCGAGTGTCCAGCTGCCGGCCTCGGAGAGGATCTCCGCGAGACTGTGCGCGATGGCTGCGAGGACCAGGACGGCCACGGCGATCACGAGTGAGCCGAAAGCGGCGATGGAGTACAGGGCGCAGGCGAGCGCCAGGAGTGCGCCGGCTTGCGCGATTGCGCGGCCGGAGGAATGCAGGTCGGTTGTTCGGTGTGCCGCCCAGAGCTGCAGGACCGACACGATGGCGGTGTTCGCGGCCAGCAGCACCGCCACGGTCACCGCTGGCGTCTGGGTATGGCCAACGACCCACAGTGGCATCCCGATCGTCAATAATCCGAACTGCATGGAGAGGAGCGCGTAGAGGGCGGTGATCGCCAGATAGGTGCGGTCTCGCAGCGGTGAGCGTCGCATGGGCCGACCGGATTGGGTCCGCTGTGTTGGGTCGGTGTCTACGTGGGTCGCCTGGGGCTGCCACCGTGCCCGGACGAGCGTGTAGGCGGCGACGAGCGTCAACGCTCCGGTGGCCAGCATGGCCACCTGGTACGCGGGTCTCGTGTCGATGGCGAGGGCGATCGCCGCCAGCGCGGTCCCCAAGGCGATGAAGACATTCATCACCACCCGCAGCCGGGCCCGCACAGCGAGCCGGTCTGCCGCGGTGAAGGACTCCGCAATCATCGTCGTGAGTGCGGTGCGCTGCATGGCCTGTCCGCAGACCGCGACGCTCGCGACGACGACGAACGCAGCCGGCGTCCGGGCCAACAGGTAAGCAAGCAGCGCTACACCCTGTCCGGCGGTGGCCAGAACCATCACCCGCCGCGCGCCGATCGCCCGGGCAAGGTAGCCGGCACCCAGTGCCGCTCCGACCCCGAGGCATCCGGCGATGGTCAGCCCGAGCCCGACGGTCGTGGCGGGGAAGCCGGCCACGCGCGTGAAGTACAGCACGCTGACGCTGAAGAACACGCCCTTTGACAGTGAGGACGCGATCGTCGACCAGGTCAGCGCCCGAGCGGTTGGGTCGACCGGGTTCAGGTATGGGGCAAGCCACTCAGTGATGGACGGCCGCCGGACCGTTGCGGGAAGCATGATTGCAGTTGTCGCACTGTCCGGTCCCTTGCCGCCAACGATGTAGCGTTGTGCTTCATGGTCCGCTATGAGTTGGTCGATAACGACTTGGCTGATGTCCGGTTCGCGGTGTCGCCACTCAACGAAGTGGTGCTGTCGCTGCGGGCGTGGCGAGACCCGGGTCGGTATCCCCTGCATTTGCGTTGGGTGCGCTCCGTCAACGAGTCGCGAAGCGCGCTGGACCACGAGACACTGCTGGCCCTGACTGATTCGAGACTTTGGACGCCTGACTTCCTCAATCCCCGGCCGTCCTCCCCGCTAACCCACTTCGATGATGAACTGGCGAGGCTGGCCACCATCGACCCGGCCGTGGTCGTCCGCGACCTGCGGGCCGTGCACAGTGCGGGGCCGCTGCCCCGCGCGTTGCGTGGTCCCGTCCCTCGGGTGCTGTCCAGGATCATCGATGCCCTGGCCGGCTACTGGCGGCACTGCTTTGCGCCGCACTGGCCGCGCATGCGAGCTCTCCTTGAGGGCGATGTGACGTTCCGCGCGCGGCAGATCTCCCAACACGGACTTGCGGCAATGTTCAACGGGCTCTCGCCTGCAGTCCGGCTCGTCGACGCGACCGTCGAGGTGCGGCTGCGATCCCGTCTGCAATACACGCGGGCGACCAACGGCGGCCTGACCCTCGTGCCGAGCCTCTGGACGCTCAACGCATCGACGCCGGCCTCCGAAGCCGAACCGCCGATGATCATCTATGCGGGGCGTGGGGTGGCGACGCTGTGGGAGCCGCAGCCGCTGGCCGCGCCGGGCGCGTTGGCGGCTCTGCTGGGCGTTGTCCGGGCCGGTCTGCTCGTCGCGTTGGAGACGCCGGCGTCATCCACCGAACTCGCGTCCCGCCTCGGCGTCACGCCAACTGCGGTCAACCAGCACCTGCGCGCGCTGCGCGACGGTGGTCTGCTTGTCGGGGTACGCGACGGCCGGTCCGTGCTCTACCGCCGTTCCCCGCTCGGTGACCGCGTGGTAGCACCCGACCCTGCCTCCTGGCAGGGGTGAACTGTTTGGCGGGCCGACGATCGCGGTGCAGTCGGTCGAAGGCGATGCGCTCAGAGGTTTGCGGCGGTCGACCGGGCTCTGGCCGGTTTTGGGCACCCTTGAGCACCCGAACGTGCGTGCCGTCGATCACCGCCCGGGAGATGTTCAGCTGCTCGGCGGCTCTCAGCTTGCCCAGCAGCACTTCGTGCAGGCGTTGCCGCACGCCGGCGTCGGTCCAGTCGAGCAACCGCCGCCAGCAGGTCATGCCCGACCCGAAGCCCAGATCCTGGGTAGGCACCTTGCGGTCATCAAGGGGCTTGCGACCAGGGTTAGCGGCGCCGACGTGGTGGTCGAGGCGGTAACAGCGGCGCGATCTCGGCCCACAGCTCGTCAGAGGCGATCCACGGCGGCTGCTCACCCCTCCTTACGTTGAGACAGGACGATCCTCACGTCCCGAGGACACGCCAAACATCTGGAGATGTTGTCCCAGGGTGTCGCGATTGCTGCGTGAGTATCAGCTGTCCGAGTTCCTGGGTGCATCGGGTGAGCGCGACGTAGAGGCCGTTCCAGCCGCGCGGTTCAGCGGCGATGCCCTGGGGGTCGATGAGTAGCGTTGCGTCCCATTCCAATCCCTTGGACTGGGTTGCAGTGAGCACTGGCACATCACTCAGCACGGCTAGGAGTTCGGCGATGCGGTCCGCGGGGGCGATGACGCCGACCGTGCCACCATGCCACCGTTGCTGCAGCCGTCGCGCAGCTTGGGCGGCGGCGTCGGCAAGCTCGGCGGACGTGATCGTGAGCTCCCAGGGGGCGATGCCGGAGGAGCGTACCGCCCGTGGCGGAGTGTTGTGGCTGCCAGCTTTCGTCAAGACCGGTTCGGTGAGGTCCATAACCTCACGTGGGGTCCGGTAGCAGATGGTCAGTTCCGCGGCGGTCCAGCGGTCTCCGAAAACAGCCTGCACCGCTTGTGCCCAGCTGGTGTGCCGGTGCGCTGCCTCCGCCTGGTCGATGTCGCCGACGGCGGTGATGGAGCGACTGGGACAGCGCCGTAGGACCATGTGCCACTGCATCTCGGACAGCTCTTGCGCCTCGTCGATGACGACGTGGCCATACACCCAGCCGCGCTGTCGGCGAGCGCGGTCGGCGATGAACTCGCCCTGTGGTTGCGGGGCGTCGACCTCGCCGAGTAGGTCGGCGAGGGCGTCGAGCAGGGCAATGTCGCTCGATGCCCATGGGGCGGGCTCGGCCGAGACAGCGGTGATCTCCTCCGGGGACAGTTGCGGGGCGAACCGGGCCAGCAGGGTGCGGTCGGTCAGGAGATCACCCAGCAGGGTTTCGGCGTCGAGGGTGGGCCACCATGCCTTGATAAACCGGGCGATGGTGGCGTTCTCGGCGATACGAAGACGGAGGTGATCGATCTCTTCCTCGGAGAGCAATCCGTCGATGTCACTGCCGGTGGACGTCCTGCCGGAGTGGTGGTCATGCCGCATGCCCCTGTCGACGCGGGCGAGGATGTCCTCGAAGCCTTCCTCCATCTCGTTCATCAGCGCCTCGCGCTGCTCGACGACGACTTCGGCAAGGAGGTGGTGCAACTGCTCGGCGAACGCCGCGCGGGCGCGGTGGTACGGGCGTCCCTGCACCGCCGAGGCGAGCGCCTGCGCCACTGTTGCGGCTGTGACGACGTAGAACTCGCCCTCCCAGCGCAGCTTCAGCTCGCGAGGCCGGGGGAGCAGCGACGTGACGTAGTTTTCGAGCGCGGGCTGCCAGAGGGCGCGGCCCTTGATTTCGGCGAGAAGCCGGCTCTCGTCGCGGCCCACGCGGACCTCGGTCAGCAGAGTGTCGCAGGTCGCCGAGACGACGGCGGTCTCACCGAGCGCGGGTAGCACCTGGCCGATGTACTGGAGGAACCGCGGCGAGGGGCCGAGGACCAGGACCGCTTGGTCGGCCATCTTCCGGTGGGCGAACAGCAGGTAGGCGACGCGGTGCAGAGCAACCACGGTCTTACCGGTGCCGGGACCGCCCTGAACGATCAGCGGGCCGGTCGCCTCAGCCCGGATGATGTCGTCCTGTTCGCGTTGCAGCGTGGAGATCGCCGTCGACATGCGGCCGGTGCGCCGCTGGTCGAGGGCGGCAAGAAGAGCGCCTTCACCGACGAGTTCCGCCGTTATGGTCCCGTCCAGTGGCTCGTCGTCCACGCCGACGACGGTCGATCCCGTCGTGCGTATGTGACGGCGCCGTGCCTGACCTTGTGGGTCGACAGCCGTCGCGGTGTAGAACGGCCGAGCTGCGGGAGCGCGCCAATCGACCAGCAGTGGCTCACTGTCCTCGCCATCGTTGCGGAGACCGACACGGCCTACGTGTCGCACGGTGCCATCAAGGCCGTCGAGGCGGCCGAAGACCAGCCCTTCCCGTGCTCGCCGCAGCTCTTCGTACTGCTGGCGGAGCATGCGCTGCCGGGCCCGTTCCAACGCGTCCAGGGCCTCTGACGAAAGCTCGACCTGCAGGTGGTCGGCCAGCCTGTCGCGCCGGGCCGTGGCCAAGTCGAGAAACGCCTGTTCCTCGGCGACCGCGGATCGGCGCGCGACGCCCTCTGCGGTAGAGGTCGGCGGTTCGCCGTCCGGTGTTATTTCGCTGACGCCAGCAGTGTGGTTGTTCAGAGCAGACTTCCGGCGCATTCGCAAGTCCTTGTATTGGTGTTCCCCTCGGCCCGGATGAGCCGCAGTGCATTCGGCGGCAAGCATAGGGCTGGTTTCCCTTGTCGGCCAGGAACTCCGCCGGCAGAGATGGGGATCTCAATGCCTTGCAGTTCCGGGTCGCTTGTGGCCTTACCCAATCTTGATTCGCTTATTGACAGTTCGGTCCTTATCTGATCTGCGGGTGGCCCTTCGACCAACCACACTGCACCCACGATGCGGATCCACGACGACAGCACCATTGGGAGGGGTCGAGACGTTGTTCCAGCCAATGAGTTGATCTCAGCAACGCGAGTCTGCTGATTGGACGGCACGGACAAAATGCCCGAAGTTGACGGGGCGGGATATGGGCCCGGATTCCCTCGCAGGGCTCCGGAGGCAGTGCCCTTGAGTGCCCGTAGGATGCGCACCGTGGGTTACCTAGTATGGCCTTCAGGCCGCCTGAACCTTCCGCAGTCGGACGACGCCGCTGCCGTCGCCGCCGCCAAGGCCGCCATGGCTGAACGAGGTGGTTGGTTCGCCCCGGATGAGTCTGCCGCAAGCGACACACTGGCCGACATAGCGGAGGCGGCGAGAGCCTCGATCAGCCGCGCCGGAGACTGGATCGAGTTTGGTTACGACGATGCGGGCGATCCCAAGTGGTCGGATCAAGCTACGGCCTTCTACGTCGCGATTGCGCCGTTCGTTCGCTCGGGAGTCGTCCATATCGAGGGCGAAGACGGTGCCCGCTGGTCCTATTCCTATGCTGATGGGCAGGTCACTCAACAGGGTTGGAACGGTTGGGATGGATCCATCGAGCCGTTTGGCGAGTATGTGGAGCACCCTCTGCCCGACCAGCTTTAGGCGTCAGCGGCGGCCCCTTCTGAGGTAGAAAGAGTCATGAGCTGGTTGCGACGGTCCCGCACTGCCTCCTATGCGGTCGACGGTGTCGAGCCGTGGCGTAGCAGCGGCGGCTGGGACATCTTCGACGGCGACGCTCTGGCCTGGCTGCCTGCGGTTGCCGAGGCCGCCGCGCGCCTGCCGCAGGACCCCGCAATGGAGGACCTGCCGGACTAACTGGCGGTCTGCACGAAGAACGGCCGGGAGTGACGTGATCTCAACATGAATCCGGTAGGTATCGGTATTCGAAATGGGTGAGATGGAGAGCGGCGCGGACGATGTCGCCGACCTGTCGTGGGCTGGCGGTGCTGTGGCCTAGTGTGCGCCAGCGGCCGGGTGAGGATCGCGAAGCCGCGTTCTCCGAGGCATCGCATGGATCGAAGGGCAGCGTTGTAGGTGCGGTTGTCGACCGCGAGGCGGCGGCCGTCGGCGGGTTGCTTGTACGGGGTGTGGATGCCCTGGCCGGCGCCTTCGTAGCCGGAGTCGGCCAGGGTCGGTAGATCCAGCGCCGACGCCGCCCAGTAGAGCGCGCCGGTGATGTCCAACTGTTGGGCGCAGGCCAGGTCGTGAAGGTGTCCGGGCATCGCACTCGAGGTCCAGACCGGTAGTCCGTCCGGGCGCATGACCGCTTGGATGTTCGCGCCGAAGTCGCGGTGTTTCCCGGAGTACCAGGCGTCGATCGTTTTGCCCTTGACGCTGGTGGTGGTCTCGGCGAGCCGGTCGGTGTCGAACAACTTGCCGTCGAGGATCACGTGGGACCAGCCGTCAGCCGCGACCTGGGTCAGGGCGTCGTGCAGGGTGGGGGTCTGCGCGGCGAGGACGCGCACGGCCTCGGCGACGTACCGGTAAGCAGTTGCCCTCGACACCCCGAACCCGACCCCGAGGGTCGTCTTGTCCTCGCCCTTGCGGAACCACACCAGCACCAGAAGCGCCTGGTAGAAGCACGTCAACGCCCGGGCTCGGCGGCGGGTTCCCACCGCCCGACGCTCCGCGTGTAGCAGACGCGCCACGTGACGCACGAGTTCCCTGGGGACGTCGAGCCTGGCAGAATAGGTGATCACGTGGAGCTCTCTCGGAGACTGATTCTGTCGCAAGAACCTGTCTACCGATGGCTCCACGTCCTTATCCCACACTGTCCGCTATGGACGCTACGCCATCCCGAATCCCGCCCGAATCCTTGCTGAGATCACCTCAATGAGCCCTTTTCATCGTGAGGGGCCGGGTCACGGTGGGCGCGGCGGAGATCTGGTGTCGACATAGGACGCGGCTCCCGGTAAGACAGCAGTCGACCAAGATCCGATGCCCCAACCGGGAGCCTCGCTGTGCTGTCCTACCCGTCCGTAGTCGCGCTGTCCAGCCGCACCCTGAACCACCTGGCCGACCTCCTTCGCGCCGAACGCGCCCGGCGCCGAGGTCGGTGGTGGCGCCTCGATGCCGGCCGGCAGGCCCTGCTCGCCCTGGCCCAGCTCCGCAACGGTGACACCATCGCCCGTCTGGCCCGCGGCTTCGCAGTCAGCGTCTCGACGGCCTGGCGGTACGTCCGGGAAGCGATCGACCTGCTCGCGGCGCACGCCGAGGACCTGAACGCGGCGATGCGTCGCATCGGCCGGCTTGCCTACGCGATTCTCGACGGCACCCTCATCCCGATCGACCGGGTCGTGGACCAAAGGCCCTACTACTCCGGCAAGCACAAGCGCCACGGCGTGAACGTGCAAGTCATCGCGGACTGCGCCGGACGCCTGATCTGGGCCTCGCCCGCGCTGCCTGGCGCTGCGCACGATCTGACCGCCGCCCGCACCCACGGCCTGACCGACGCGCTGACCAGCGCGAACGTCTTGACCTTCGCCGACAAGGCGTACCAAGGCGCCGGCGGCAGCGTCCACACGCCGTTCAAACGCCGTTCGCACCGGCCCCGACTGTCCCGACGGCAGGAGACCGTCAACCGCCATCACGCCAAGATCCGAGCCGTCGGCGAACGTGCCGTCGCCACCCTCAAAGGCTGGAAGGTCCTAGCCAAGCTCCGCTGCTGCCCGCGACGCGCCACCGCGATCGTCCAGGCCATCCTCGTCCTACATCACGTCCAGACCAGCCGCGACCCACGATGAAAAGGGCTCGTTGTTACACGGACGGGTCCCAGGCGATGAGCTGATCGAAGATGCGACGGTCGCCGTCCAGCTCCAGCTTCAGCTTCAGCTTCAGAGAATCCAGCGGTATGCGGCCGTAAAAGAACAGGACCAGGTCACTGGCCGTGCCCCGGGCGGAGGCGTCGGCCGTGTCCGGGTCCTCGCTGGCAGCCGGCGCGCCGAGGCGGGCGGCCCATGCGCCGTCGCGGGACAGTCGAAGGCGCCAAGAGCGGCCCTCGGTGGCGTAGTAATCGACGACGGCGGGTTCGTGCGGCCAGGCGACATCCGTCGAGCAGAGGGTGAACTGGCAGTCGTCGAAACCGTCGAGGGCGACCTCGACTGGTAGCGGCTCCGGGTCCCCCACGGTGAGCTGGACATCGTAGGTGTGCACCGCGATCTCGGGAACCTGGCGCCGAGCCCATGCACCGGAGGTTTCCGGTGACTGCGAGTCACCCCACCACGTCCAACAACCGCGGTCCGGGCCGGCCTCACGCAGCGCGCTCGTCAGTCGCTCGACGGACTCGGTCCACCAGGCCAGGAGAGCCTCGCGTTCCCGAGGCGCACCCGTGCCGTCGTCCCAAGCGGACTTCTCCGGGGGAGCGTCGGCCGGCCCGGCGGCGACGATGGCGGCCGACCTGCGGCGGCCCATGCCCAGGTGCTGCACGAGATCGAACAGCGTCCACTCCGGACAGCTCGGCACCGGCACGTCGAGGCTGGGCGCCGCAGCGACCGCGGCGCGGAAGGCGGTCGACCGTTCGTCAATCAGCCGCAGATGATCAGAGAACGTCAAAGTCTTTTGCACTCCGGCTTTCTACCAGTGTGCTCCGACAACCGGACAGCGATTTTCGCAGCCGACGCGGCCGCGGCACTGGCGCGCCAGGGTTCCACCTGCCGTGACCTGCACCGTCACGATGAAAAAGGCTCAATGAAGGTGCTCTTCCGCCTTAGAGCGTGTTTGAGAAGTTGTTGATCAGGTCCAGTGAAGGTTCGGCTGGCTTGTTGTTGGGCCGGCGGCCGGGTACCGGCCGACCAGCATAGACATCCCACGGGCTTGAACGCACACAATCCAGGACAGAAGCGCGCTCATGCTCATCGTCGCAGGGCGTGCAACGTCGAGGCCCGCAGCGTGACGGCGAACAAGCAGAGACTGCTGCAGCACGCATGAAGCCGTTTGAGGTCCATTTTGATGGGGTGGGGCTGCGGGTGCGTGTCAGCCCAGTGCTTTGCGCAGCAGTGCCGTCAACTGGTCCTGTTCGTCGGGTGAGAGTCGTCCGACCGCCGTGCGGGCGAAGGTGAAGGCTGTTGTGAACCGGTGGTTGATCTCGTCTCCTCGGGGGGTTCGCGCGACGAGTCGTGCGCGGCGGTCCTGGGGATTCGGTTCGCGGGTCACGAGGCCGAGCGCTTCGAGGCGCGCGACGATCTGGGTGATGTTGGAGGCATCGCAGCCGAGCTCCTCGGCCAAGGCGCCCATGCCGCGTCGCTCATCGAGTCGCCCGAGCACACATGCCTGGGCCGGGCTGAGCGACAGTTGGGCTGCGGCCGCCTCGTAGGCGCGGTCGTATACGTCGACCAGGTCGAACAGGACGGCCTCGGCCTCGGACGAGGTGGTTACGGGTCCGTTTGGCAGTGCCATGGCTCCCAGCCTAGAACAGTTACTTGATCCGCTCAAATAGCTGTGATCCAATGATCCTTGATTCACTCAAGCAACAAGGAGGGGCAATGGAGAGCAGAGTCGAGCGCACAGCGGGCGCGATCGTGGTGCCGCAGATGATCGCGGTCGTCCTTGACCGGTTCGGCGGTGTCGACGAACTCTCGTCGCGCCGCGTACCGCTTCCGGAGGTCGGCGACGACGACGTCCTCATCCGGGTGGAGTTCGCAGGGGTCGGGTCCTGGGACGCGGGCGAGCGGGAGGGGGACTACGACGGCATTTTCGGTGTCGCGTCGACCTTCCCCTATGTCCTCGGCTGGGACGCGGCGGGCACGGTGGCCGCGGTCGGACGCAACGTCATCCGGTTCGACGTGGGTGAGCGTGTTTACGCTGCGTCGATGCCGGTGCCGCGTGGCGGCTTCTACGCCGAGTACGGCGTCGTTGAGGCGGAGTTCGTGGCTCGCGTGCCTGACCGGGTGCCGACCGAACAGGCCGGCGCAATGGCTTGGGATGCCCTGACCGCACTGAGCGGCCTCGATCTGCTCGGCCTGCGGCCGGGCGAGACGCTCATGGTCTTCGGGGCCAGCGGGGGTATCGGGCACATGGCCGTGCAGCTGGCGCGGCACAGCGGCATCCGGGTGTTGGCCGTGGCCTCTGGTGACGACGGTGTCGCCTTGGCCCGGCGGCTGGGCGCTGACGACGCCGTCGACGGTCGCAAAGACGATGTGTTGGCTGCGGCGTTCGAGTTCGCACCAGGCGGGCTCGATGCGGCTCTGGTCACCGTGGGAGGCGAGACTGCCGAACGGTCTCTTCGCGCGATCAAGAATTCGGGACGGATCGCCTGGCCGAACGGTGTCCTGCCCGCGCCTGTAACGTCGCCGGACGCGACGGTGTCCTACTACGACGGGGATCGAAGCCGCGCCGCCACCGATCGGCTGAACGCGACCATCGAGGCCAGCTCCTTCGAGGTCCACGTCGCCCGGACCTTCCCGTTGGAGCGAGTCAAGGATGCGCATCGCGCCCTAAATGATCACTATGTCGGGAAGCTGGCCCTCAAGGTCGGATAGAACGCCAACAAACGGCCCGAGGCTCCGGCTGTCAACGGCATCAACGCCGCTCAGCCTTCCTGACACGCAGGTAGCGGTCGAGGGACCAGGCGTTCAGTTCCAAATCAGCGTGAAGATGGGCCTGGGTCATCTGGATGGTGGCGTGGCCGAGCCAGAGCGCATGCTGGCGGTGCTGGACGGGGTGTGGCAGCCGGTTCGGGGCCGGCGCCGGGTGCTGGGCCTGTACTGGGCCGTCGTGCTGACGCTGTTTCTCATGCGCCGCAACGAGTCCCAGGCCGTGGCCGGCGAGTTGTTCGGCTGCTCGCAGTCCACCGTGTTCCGGATCGTGTGCCGGTTGCGGCCGCTGCTACGCGCGGCCACCGCCGAGGTCGCCGGCCAGGTACGGCTTCAGGCGAAACGCTCGGCGGTGCTGGTTGACGGGTTCCTGGCCCCGACCGATAACCGCACCGGCGTGAGCGACCTGTTCTCCGGCAAGCGCCATACCTACGGGTTGAACATCCAAGCCGTATCGGACCTTGCCGGCCGGCTGGTCGACACCGGCCTACCGGTGCCCGGTGCCCGCCACGACAGCAAAGCCCTGGCCGAGTCCGGCATCGCCGACCGGTGGGCCAGCCACCTCGAACCCGGCGGGCCCAGCATGCTCGCCGACCTCGGCTACCTGGGCACCGGCGCGATCACCGGCATCCGCAAACCCCGCGGAGCCGACCTGACCGGCGTCCAACGCGCCTGCAACACCGCCATCAACAGCGCCCGCGCGGCGGGGCCATCGCCCACCTGGTCAACTGGAAAGTCCTCGACACCGGCTGGCGCGGACGCCTCACCGACTTCCCCGAAGTACTACGCACCGTCACCGGACTCGAAATCTACCGAACCTGGGCTTTCCCGACGACTAGCCTGTCGCCACACCCGACACCGATGTGGCGCGGGGCCTGCTAGGCGCGGGCTTGGCGGCGGAGGCCGAGGGCACCGGCGGTTAGCAGGGCGATGGCCCCGATGACGACCGACCAGAACCACGTGGCGCCGAGAACCTCGGGCTGACCCCAGGCGCCCAGGGCTCTGAGCGACAGCATGGCGATGATCAGTGGGATGAGGAGCACCCCGGCCGCGATGGTCGCCCGGGCATCGACGGCAACCCATAGCAGGAAACCGGCCATCACGACGACGGTGGCCCCCGGTTGCAGGCCGATCGTCACGTCGTAGTCCGTGGGCAGCAGAAACACCGCGACCGGCACGGCGAGCAGCCAGGCCTCTGGCCGCCGCGTGCCCGGCGCCGGCCAGAGGATCAACGGCACGATCAACAGCACGGCGAGTGGCAGCGGCCAGAGGGTCGAGTCAGTCATGGCGACTTCGCGGATGAACTCGATCGGCGGATAATGGCGCTCACCGGTGACGCTGTCTACGCCGACCAAGGCGAGGCGCAGAACGACCAGCGCCGCAGCGAGCGCGCTAAGCGTTGCCAGCAGGCCCAGTACGTATCGGCCGCCGGCTACCGCGACGACCGCCGAGGCGGCGATGACGGTTACCAGTGGATAGGTGAGCTCAGGCGGGTAATCCACGCCGTCGGTGACGATGCGGGGGAGGACTCTGCCGGTCTCGGCCAGGCTGCCGGCCGTGGCATACACCAGCAGCAGGAGCACAGCCAGGCGCAGCGACCCACGGAAGCCCTGGCTTGTCGAACGTGCGTCGTGCGTCCTGGCACGGGTCTGCAATCCCCGTAGGACCAGCATCGCCCCCTCCCGCGCCGTTGGGCGCTGCTGATCAGGGCCGGCCGCCTCCATGAGCGTGCCGATCATCTCAGCGCCGCGCTCACGCCGGTAGCGCTTCGGGTACGCCCACAGCAGCAGCCGGTACCGCGCCTCAAGTACCTCCTGAGTCATGCCGGTCTCACCGTCCGAACGCGCAGCGCCGGTCGGTCGATCACCACGCGCGCAGCCTGGATCATCCGATCGGCCTCGGCGCGGAGCACGGCAACGCCCTCGTCCGTGAGGTTGTAGTAGCGCCGGGCACGCCCGTTGACCACCTCCTCGTCAGCTACGCGTAGAAGCCCTTCGGCGCTGAGCCGGTCGAGTGCCGCATAGAGGGTGCCAGCCGCCATGCGTACCCGACCGCGCGACAGTTCCTCGGCGCGTTTAATGATCGCGTATCCGTGGAGTGGGCCGTCCATCAGCGCGGCGAGCGCAAAATAGCTCTGTTCGCGGATAGTCATGACATCAGAATATTCAGTCAAGGTGAATACAGCAAGGTTGCGCGGCAGAGTGGGAGCGCCACGCTCGGGCCGCCTCCTCGGCCCGCGGCCCTCAACTGCCGCTACAGCGACATCGGCGGAAGTGACCCCAGTGGACCCAACCGCCCGCAAACGAGCAGGACTGGTACGACAACTCCGCACGCCCAGTCGAGGCCAGAAGGGTTCGGCCATGACCAAAGACAGCACTTATGATCCATTGCACAACTGGCGTGGTCCGTGGGGCTGTACAGCCATCCGTACAGCCAAGCCGACCTACGGACGCCGTCCGAGGCCGACTGCGGACGACAGGACGAGCAGGCTAGCAGCAGCCATGGACACCAGCCGACAGTCGTCTTGATCTTTGCAAGGCCGGTGCCGTCTGGTCCGAGTTACTCCTGCGCCACGGCGTCCCGGTGGAGCAGCACAGCACCCGATCGGCCCTGGAGGACCCCCTGAGGGCGTACGTCCTCGGATCTTCTTTCAGCAGGTCCCCGAGGGCAAGACCGCCAAGTGCCGCCTGCACCTGGACGTACGCGCCGCACCCGGCCTGCACGGCGACGAGCGGATGGCCGCCCTCGAAGCGGAGTGCGAGCGCCTCGTCGGTCTCGGCGCCACCCGCTTGCGCCGCGACGAGCCGGCGCCTCCTACCAGCGCGGGCTACATCGTGATGGTCGATCCGGAGGGAAGCGAGTTCTGCTTGGACTGAGCGACGGGGAACTTCACCCCGGTGAGGTCTTCGGAGACGGCCCACAGCCGCTGCTGGACGGCTACCTCGTACGAGTCTGGGCTGGAGGTGACCAGCCGGGGGTGGCCCATGACCTCGTTGCGTCCGCCGGGACCGTAGTACTGGCCGCCGAGCGCGGCGGGGTCGGTGGCGGCGCGCAGGGTCGGCAGCGCGCCCATCGCTGGCGTCTGGGTGATCAGCGGCGCGAGCCAGGTGAGCGGAAGCCGGAGGGCCGCGGGGGTGTTGCGGGCGAGCTCGGTGCTGGACATGCCGGGGTGCGCGGCCATCGCGACGGTGGTGCCGTGCGTGGCGAGCCGGCGCTGCAGCTCGTAGGTGAACATCAGGTTGGCCAGCTTGGACTGGCCATAGGCGGCGGCCCGGCTGTACGACCGCTCCCACTGCAGGTCGTCGAAGTGGATCGCGGCCCGGATGCGGTGGCCGGTGCTGCTGACCGTCACCACGCGGGAGCCGGGCACCGGCAGCATCAGGTCCAGCAGCAGCCCGGTGAGCGCGAAGTGGCCGAGGTGGTTGGTGGCGAACTGCATCTCGAAGCCGTCCCGGGTGGTCTGCTTCGGGGTGTACATCACGCCGGCGTTGTTGATCAGCAGGTCGATCCGGTCGAGCCGGGACCGCAGCGCCGCCGCCGTGGTCCGGACGGAGTCGAGCGAGGTCAGGTCCAGCGCCTGCACGGTCACGTCGCCGGTCATGCGGGCCGCGGCCTGCTCGCCCTTCTCGACGTTGCGCACGGCGAGGACGACGGACGCCCCGCGCTCGGCGAGCGCCTTGGCGGTCTCGTACCCCAGTCCGGTGTTGGCCCCGGTCACCACGGCCACCCGTCCGCGCTGGTCCGGAATGTTCGCTGTCGTCCACTTTTCGCGCATGTCAGGCTCCCAACTAGCTAACGTACCGAAGGTATCTTGTGCCGACGACGTTAAAGTACTTTCGGTACGTTGTCAACGTACCGCAGGTACCTAAGTTAGGCTGGCGATCGTGACTTTCCAGCGGGCGCGAACCGAAGAGCAGCGGGAGATCCGCCGACGGGCCATCCTCGACATGGCATCGGCGATGCTCAACGAGATGCCCGTGGCCGCGGTCACCCTGAACGAACTCAGCCGCCGGGTAGGCCTGGCGAAGCCGAACGTGCTGCGCTACTTCGAGTCTCGCGAGGCGGTGCTGCTAGAACTGCTGGACCACTTCCTGCAGGAGTGGCTGACGGAACTGGCAAGCGAGTTGGCTGCCGGCATCGACGAGAATCTACCCATGGCCGAGCGAGCGGCAGCGGTGGCCGAGATCCTCAGCCGTTCGCTCTCCGGCCGAGTGGTGCTGTGCGACCTCTTCGGCGCACAGGGCAGCGTCCTGGAACACAACGTCTCCGTCGAGGTCGTAGCACGCTACAAGCGCGCCTCGCTGGACCGCCTGACAACCATGACCGCCCTGATCCAGAAGTACCTGCCGGAGCTGGGCGAGAACGCAACACTGTTCAGCCTGCAAACCATGGTCATGGCCGGCGCGCTGTCGGCGTACAGCACACCCCCACCCAGCCTGCAGGCGGCCTACCAGGCCGAGCCCGACCTGGCCCGCTTCCACCTGGAGCTGAAGGACTACTTGAAGCTGGCCCTGACCGCAACCCTCCTGGGTGTGCTACCCCGCCGCTGACCTGCGTTGCACTGGACAGGCCAAAACCTCTGCATTTCTCGCGCATCGATGCGGAGTGAGCGGGTTCGGCTGGTTGTCGGCGCCGACATGGACCCCGCTCTGGTGTAGCGCCAGTGCTGCGGGCAGCTGTCCCGGGGCGTCGAGCTCGATCGGCGTGATGCGGCCGTCGGCAGGACCGCCCAGGAGCCATGCCTCGGTGTCTGGCATCAATGATCACCCACCATTTTGACGACTGCCAGCAGACCGGCTATCGCGGTGATGAGGCTCGCCGACGCGCTGGCGTCCGCCGCGCGCTGGCGGCGACGTCGGGCTGCACGTACTCGAAACGATGACCACCCTGATCCCAGTCGGCAGCGAAGGCCAGCGGATCGAGCTGACGACGGTGGTGGAGCGGCCCGCACCAGTTCCGCTCACTCCGGTCGAGGACTGGAAGGCGTACGACGCATACGGACACTGAACGAGGGTCGGGTGGCGGTCGGCGCTGGCCCGGCGGCGCGGCCCCGCCGCGCGTCTACGGCGAGCAGTGTGAGGGCGACCAGCGTGAGCAGCCCGCCGACGAGTGCCAGCGACCGTGCCCCCGAGGTGGGCAGGAGGGCACCGCCGAGCAGTGATCCGCCGGCAATGCCGGCGTTGAAGGCGGTGCTGACGCCGGCCGACGCGATGTCGGTGCTACCCGGAGCCAGTTGCAGCATCCGGTTCTGCACGGCGGAGCCGAACGCCGCGTAGGCGAGGCCGATCCCGGCGAGGAGTGCGACCGCGCCGGGCCGGAGCGCGCCGAGCGCGTACAGGCCGAACAGCGAGGCCGTGCCGATGCTCAGCGGCGTCAGCAGGGAAGCGATCGGCCGGGTGTCCAGGGTCCGGGTCGCGGCCAGGGTGCCGACGACGCCGGCGGCGCCGGCCGCGAACAGCAGCGGCGCCAGCACCGCGTCGGCGAAGCCGCTGACGTCGAGCAGGAACGGTGTGACGTAGGTCTGCAGGGTCATGAAGCCGCCGATGCCGAAGGCGGTCGCGATCAGCAACAGGGCGAAGCGCCGCCCGTCCGGTGCGGTGCCCCGGGCGGCGCCGCCAGCGGCCGGGGGATAGGAAGGAAGGAAGACGAGCACCGCAGCGACGATCGCCAGACCGACCCCGGCCAGCGCCGCGAACGCCACACGCCAACCGGCCTGCTGCCCGAGCCAGGTGCCGAGGGGTACACCGAGCACCGGGGCGAGCGTCGCGCCGGTCGCGAACAGCGCTATCACCCGGCCGCGCACCGCGACCGGGAAGGGCCCGGTCACGGTCGCCGTGGCGATGGACCAGAACAGCGCCTGGGCGAGGGCGGTTACGAGGCGGGAGCCCGCCAGCACGGCGTACGTCGGCGCGAGCGCGGCGGTGGCGTTCCCGGCGGCGAACAGGAGCATCGTGACGCCGAGCAGTTGACGCCGGGGACCCGCTGGGTCAGCCGGGCCAGCGGCACGGACGCCAGCACGACCACGACGGCGTACCCGCTGACCAGCAGACCTACCTGCGAGCGGGACCGATCGAGATCGGGTGCAATGTGGGTCAGCAGGCCGACGGG
Organism: Micromonospora sp. NPDC000668; assembly: GCF_042897975.1. NCBI lineage: Bacteria > Bacillati > Actinomycetota > Actinomycetes > Micromonosporales > Micromonosporaceae > Micromonospora > Micromonospora sp. NPDC000668. The sequence goes on along the minus strand of NZ_JBIAYP010000005.1, from coordinate 491,378 downwards.
CAGCAGTTCGGTCGTGATGAACGCGAACGCGGCAAGGGAGAGCGCGACGAGCACGGCCCTGGCCCTTCGCGGCGACACCTCCGGAGCCATGGCCCACCCCCATTCATGGTCACCGTAATCGCGGGGCCCGACCCCCGCTGCAGCCGGCCAGCCGCTGACCCGGGAGGCATTCTCCGCGGAACTGTTCGGCATCACCGGATTCCTGCCACGACGCGACACAATGGACGGCGGGTCGCGGATGTCCGGTGCGGCGGCGGCCTTCGCCGCCTTCGAACGCATCTGGTCGGGCCAGCCCACCGCCGCCGACTGGGAGGCGATCACACCGTTCACCCACGGCCGGTGGGACGCCGACCGCCGGGGCCCGGGTCGCCGGGGAGGCGGGGCAGCGCAATGACGACGCAGCGGCCGTCTACTACTCGGTCGGGGCCGTCGACCCGGAGGCTGTCAGGTCCGCCCTCGGTCACCTTCAGGCGCCGGTCTTGCTGCTCGCCGGCGAGTACGACGTTGGGCTCCCGCCGAAGCGCGCCGCCGAGTACGCCGGCCTGTTCCCGCGGGCCGAGTTGGCGGTGCAGCCGGGCGCCGGGCACTATCCGTGGCTCGACGATCCGGAGTGGTTCGTGGAGACGATGGCCGGATTCCTGCGTTGAGCGGGGACGGCCGCGGCGCCCAGGAGCGCCGCGGCCGTCCCTACCTGCCGTGATTCGTCAGCTGGTCGGCAGGACCGCCTGGCCCTTGCGGTAGTTCTTGCCGCTGCCGTCCGGGGTGTAGTTGTTCTCGACGTTGCCGGCCGAGTCGACCGAGAACCAGTTGATCCGGGTGCCGGCCGGGATCGTCAGGGTCTCCCCGCCCTCGCGGATGCCCGCCGAGCCGTAGAGCGTCGACGAGTACGTCGGCGTAGCGCCGTCGAGGGTGTAGAAGACCGAGGCGGGCTCGGAGACGCCGAAGGTCACGTTCACCATGCCCGGTGTCGAGCTGGGGGCGACCGTGAGGGTGCTCTCCGGGCGGGTCCGGTCCTTGGCGAAGTCCCGGGCCACCCGCATTAGCTCGACCAGGCCATTGGAGAACTCCATCGCCTCGGAGTGCGCCTCCTCCCAGTCAGGTTGGAAGGACGTGCCGACCTCGAAGTTCCAGGCGTAGATGCCGTACTTGTACCAGAGCATGTCGCCGGAGTTGCCCGCCGCCGAGTAGAGCACGTCGGAGATCGGGCCCGTGCGGGCCGGGGTGACCGGCATGTTCCGGTGCTGCTTGATGGCGGTCAGGATCCGCGAGGACGCGCCCCAGAAGGCCGACTCCTCGGCCAGCGTCGGCCGCGGCGCCGAGGTCCGGTCCGGCAGGGCGTACGCGCCCGGCGACCACATGAAGTAGTTCCCGGAGGAGTGCAGGTTCATCGAAAACTTGATGTTGGGGCGGGCGGCCAGCCAGTCGACGTTGCGGTTCTCCGGCTCGGAGAGCTCGCTCGGCCCGGCGTAGGTGCCGCTGGTGCAGCTGCTCGACGCGCCCGAGTACCCGTCGAAGAGGCTGTACTCGGTGTAGTTGCGGTTGTTGTCGACGCCCCACGAGTCCCGGCCGAGGAAGTCTGCGGCCCCGGTCGACGGGCAGTGGTTGGTCATGTTCTTGCGCTGGGAGTTGAAGTCGTAGAAGGAGTAGTGGCCGCCGTCCGGGTTGACCGACGGCGCGATCCAGATGTCCAGGTTGTTCAGCAGCTGCTTGGTCTGCCCGTCGTGCGCGTAGTTGCGCAGCAACCGCTCGGCGGTCTCGACGGTGACCAGCGGCGGCACCCACTCCCGCGCGTGCTCCTGCGCGTAGGCGAGCACACCCGGCTTCGAACCGTCCCGAACCTTGCCGATCCGGATCGCGTACACCGGCTGCGGATCGCGGGAGACGGAGGCCGGCGCACTCAGGTCGTCGGTGAGCAGGGTCCGCGCCGCCGGCGCGACCACGCCGCCGCCCGGGCTGCCGCGATAGGTGTACGCCTTGACCAGGGACCCGGCCACGGCGTTGAGCGCCGCGACGACCTCGGCCGCGGTGCTGGTCACCGCGCCCGCTCCGTCGGTACCGAGGGCCACCCGGATGGCCTTACCGCTCACGGTCACCGCCAGCGCCGAGTTGCCGACGCCCGGGTTCACCAGCTCCACCGAGATGTCGTTGCCACCCTGGTGCCCCCAGGCCAGGGAGTCCACCGCGACCCGGCTGGCGTTGGCGCTGCCGAGGACGGCCTGGGCGTGCCGCCGGTAGCCGTTCGTCTTGTACGGCAGCTCGACGATCTCGGCCAGGTTGGGGAACTCGGCGGCGAGCTGGTGGATCCGCGCGTACAGCTCGGTCGGGGTGAGGTAGCTGGTGACGAAGTCCTTCTGGTAGCCCGGCCCCTCCGGGCTGGTCTCCGGCGTGGGCAGCCACTCCTGCACCTTGACCTCGGCCACGTCCCCGGCGGGGCTGGTGATCCGGATACGGTCCGGCCGGCTGGTCACCGCCGAGGCGCCACGGTGGTAGAGGTAGACGCCGGCGTCGACGAAGCGGGAGATGGTCTGCGTGCCGCCGGAGCCGATCGCGGTTCCCGGCCCACTGTCCCGCTCGACGGTGAGCGTGTTGCTGGCTGTCTGGCCCTGCGCCCACTTCGCCTCGACGGAGAGGACCTGGCTGGTCCCGGAGGTGTAGTAGTCCGCGCGGATGATCTTGATGTCGGAGACGTCCGGAGCGGTCGGGTCGGCCGCGGCGGCGGCGAACTCCCGGTTCTCGGCGAGGTGCTCGGCGATGGTCGACTCGCGCTCCTCGACGCGGGCCCGGGCGTCCTCGGGGCGATGCAGCACGTCGCCGAGGGTGAAGCCGGCCGCGGTCAGCCGGGCGGCTTCGCTCGGCGTGAGCACCGCGTGCGCGACCACGCCGTTCTCCGAGCGTTCGACATGGTGGTCGAGGTCCACTCCGGTGGCGACCAGCGCGTCCAGCTCCGCGGTGCCGGCGAGCAGCACCTCCACGACGTTCGCCGGCTCACCGGCGACCGGGCCGGAATCGGCCGGCGCGCCGGCGTCCGGCGCGGTCGCCGAGGCCGGACTGACCAGCAGCACGACGGCCATGGCGGCGGCCAGCGCCGCCGGGACCGGGAGGCGGCGTCGCCACCGCGCGGGTAGGGATTTCGGCATGGTGATGTCTGCCCTTCTGGCTACTCGGCCTGATGGCCGTAGGAGATGGCCGAGGGGCACGCCCGGGGTACGCGGCTCCATCCGTTGGGTCGCGTGCGGTCGTTGCGGCAACCGAGCGCGCGACACGCTGAGAAAGGGAAGGTGACGTCGTCCGGCTCCGTCGCCTCGACAGGACCCGCAACGCCGAATTCCGGGGTGTCGAACGATGGTGACGGAGGTTCTCCGGTGACAGTTGGTGGACTGAGGCAATCCTCAGCTGTCACAGCGTGAACTGTCAATCCTCTGCTGGGCCCGTTGACTCTCGGGCGGTAGTCCTCACCGAACACGCCGAGGAGGTGGGGTAGGTGGGCAGGTCCCGCGCCAAGCCTTCCTGAGCCCAGAAGGCGTCGACGGACCGCCTGCTGTCTCGGGTCAGGTCACCGCGGAGCGGACGCCGAGGCCGATGAGGACGGTGCCGGTGAGCCGGTCGAGGGTACGGCGCACGCGTGGGGTGCGCAGCAGCCGTGCGGCTGCGCCGGTGACCGCGGTCCAGCCGGCCAGCCAGAAGGTGTGCAGCAGGATGGTCACGGTCGCTACGGCGTCATCGAGGCGGCTGTCCTGGTCGAGGACTCGGCTAGCTCCCTTGACCTCGTGATCGTCTGCACTCGACGATCGATGTCCGTGATCGTCCGACTGCTGTACCAGATTCTGGTTCAGGTGCTCTCGTGGCTGGCGCTGTTCGCCGGCTCCTCCGGGTCGAAGGACGCGGCGATCCTCCTGCTGCGTCACGAGGTGGCGGTGCTGCGCCGAGGCAACCCGAGACCACGCGCGCTTCGCGCACGCTGGGCTGCGGTGGACTGACAGGCCGTACTCGCCGCCCTGACCAGGCTCATACCCAAGCTGCTTCGCGGCCGCGTGCTACAGACCTCTATCGAGCACTACAACACCGGCCGAAGCCACCATGACCATGGGATCGGTCTGCGAGCTCCGACCGACGACCGCAACGTCCCACTCCCCACCCCAACCGACCGCATACATCGCCGCAGTCGCCTCGGAGGATTCTCCAACGAGCACCAAGCCACCACATGAAACCCCAGCTCAACACGGACCGAGTCTCGACCAGGGCCGTCACTCATCCGGCCCCGCGAGGAGCCCATGGCCCGGTCCATGACAGTTACGTACATAGATGTAGACGGTCGCTCAAACCGCTTCTGGTGGATAGATGTTGCCCTCTTGACGAGGCACTTCTGTCGCAGTCTAATTGGTGATCATGTAGGGAGGCCACGCGTGGGAGAGTTCCAGTTCGCCGTTCTGACGTGGCAGGGTTTCCTTATTTTGTCTCGACCGGCGCGTGTAGATCATGGGGCTGGGACGCAACAGGCCGCCCCGGTCCGTTAGAGATATCGACCCATCGGGAAGGAGACGGAGATGAGCATGAGGTCCACGAGTCGGCGGCAGTTCCTGCGGCGATTGGGAGGCACCCTTGCTGCCGGAGTAGGCATCGCGTTTTTTCCGGCTGGGTTCGCCTCGGCATCGTCCAAGTCCGGTCCGACATCGACCCCTGGCCATACGGGCGGCGGGCCGGCGTACCCGGAAGATCCCGGCTTTGTCGCCACGAGTCCAGGGGAACTAGATGCCGCTAAAGCCAGTTGGGAAACGCCGGAATATGGTTATTATACCGGCCATAATCCTTCTACTCCTGGCACAGCGGTCAATTCCCCATGGCAGCTCGTCGCGGTAAACGCGTCCACCGCCTACGCCCTAGGGTACTGCGGGCAGGGCGTCACGCTGGGCATGATGGATTCGGGCTACAGGGCTACACACGAAGCATTTCAGACCGGGCTGATCGCTTCGGTGAGAGCGGAGGGTGTCTACGGCACGTCCGGCTTCGGGTATCGTAACGCAGCAACCCCGGCGAACCCGTTTACTGCGGGCGAGCGGTTCAGTGTGGCCGGTGATCAGGCGAGAACAAGTGACTACGGGCACGGGACCGGTATGCTTGGGGTTACCTCCGGCATGCGCGATGGTAAAGACCAGCACGGCATCGCCTTTGGATCGAAGATGTATGTTGCCAAGACCGGCGGTTCCGATACCCAGTCCCACGGTCCCTTCCACGATTACGTGTATTGGCATACAGCCAATAAGGCTTTGGTCGACGCAGGCGCCCGGGTCATCAACAGCAGTTGGGGCTCTTTTGTCCAGACTATTGACAGAACCCGTTTTGACGGCTTAGGAAACGACCTTGGAGTCAACGGCAACCTCGCCAACGCTTACCAACTGCCTGGCAAAGACAGCGCCAGCGCCACGGCAATGGCGACCATTATCCCCAACGAGTATCTGAAGGATCTGGAGTACCAGTATTTCTTCTTCAAGAAAAGCTATTCGGAAGGCGGCATTCAATACAATCCGAACTACCCCGGACGTTCCTTTATGGACGCCATCTGGGACGCCATCAAGGATAGCGGTACCGTCAACGTAAGGTCGTCCGGCAACAACGACTGGAGCAACCCGTATTTTCGCCCGGCGTATCCCTTCTTCAATCCGTTGGCGGAAAAGCAGTGGATAGCAGTCGGCGGGGTGCAACCGCCCACTGTGGCCAATCCCGAATACGCAAAGCAGTTCGGGTATAACGAGGCGGCGCTCGCCAAATGGTGGACCGTGTCTACCCCTTCAAACAGCGTTCGGACCACGAACAGCGGTGGTGACACTAACTATTCAAACTCAAGCGGCACGTCACCGGCAACGCCCGTTGCGACAGCGGTGATGGGGGTTCTGCTCTCCCGCTATCCGAACATGGACGCCAAGCAGGTGCGTGAGCTGATGCTCACCACGGCGAACAACAAGATGTCCGACGGCGTGAGATTCCTCGGCACCGGGCAAACCTCCCCCTCCGGGGCGTCCATCGCCTGGACCGCTCCCGACGGTCTTCCGGACGAACGCTGGGGCTGGGGGATTCCCGATCTGGCCAAGGGCATGTACGGCCCCGGCCAGCTCCTGAGCCCCATGACCTACAACATGGATAAAGCGCCCCTGGACGTCTGGTCGAACGCCATCAGCCAGATCGCGATCAAGGAAAGGGAAAGGGAAGATCTGGAGTGGCTGGCTGGCTACAAGGAGCAAGGCATTGCCTACGCCGGTGAATTCAGCCCCAACGTGCTGAACCCGGACGCCACGCTTAACGAACAGGCCTTCATGCTTCAGGGCATTTTGGCTGATCCTTACATCCAAGCTATCACTAACGGCCATCCCGAGTTGTACGACAAGATCACCTATGAGGACGCCGTCAAGTGGCGCAAGGAATGGATGGACGAGCGCGCGGCCTACATTCAGAACAACATCGACAACAACCTCTACACGGCTTCTCTGACCAAGCAAGGCCCCGGGACGCTGATCATGACGGGCGACGACACCTACGAGGGCGGCACGACGGTTGAAGGCGGTAAGCTTTCGATCACCGGCTCGCACGCAAGCTCGATCGACGTCAAGGGCGGTACGCTCGGCGGCAGCGGTTTCGTGGCAGGCAGCATCGACGTCGACAGCGGCGTGCTGCACCCCGGTCTGTCGTCCGGGGAAGCGGCGTCCGCGGCGTCCATCACCCTCACCGACGTCGCGCCCGGCAACGTCCTGAACGTCGGCGGCGACGTGACCGTCAGCCGAGCGGGTCGCCTCGCCATCACCATCTCCGGCGACCACGACTACACCAGCGTGCGGGCCGCGGGTGACCTGGTGCTGGACGGCGAACTCGCCCTAGACATTCGCGCGCCCCTCACTCCGGGCACGGTACTGACGATCATGAGCGGCGACTCGATCCAGGGCAACTTCCATTCCCTGCCGGAACGGCGGATCCTGAACGCGGGCCACCACATGTTCAGGGTGTCCTACCAGGACGGCGATGTGACGCTGACCGTCGTGCGGACGCTGCCCAGGGCAGGGTCCGGCGGCGTCTAGCCGCACGTGGCCTGGCCAGCCAGGCTCAGGTTCGCCTGAGCCTGGCTGGCCAGGCCTTCGCCCAGGTTCAGCCGCCCCGACCGCCACGGCCGACAAACCTGCCGAACCAGTACAGAACCCGGTCGTAGGCCTGCGCCGCGGCGTTGGCGTTGTGGTTCCGGCCGGTGTCGTTGAAGAACGCGTGGTTCACACCGGGGAAGACGACCATCTCGTGTTCCAACCCGACGGCCTCGACGTCCAGATGGCGACCGCACATCAGCCTCGCGTACGCCAACACCGACGGTGCCCCGGTCAAGCCCATCGTGTCGGGTGCCAAAACCTGCTTACCGTGGTTGACCAGGCGCGGTGGTCCGCACTGCTGTCCGGCAGGACCATTGCCGTGTCGCTACGCATGCTCTACCTCATGTTCTGCCGCCTCGCCGAATGGCTGACCCTGCTCGCCAAGACCAGTGCCGCGAAGGACGTGGAGATCCTCGTCCTGCGTCATGAGAACGCGGTGCTACGCCGGGCCAACCCGAGGCCTCGGTTGGATTGGGCCGACCGGGCCCACGCTCAGCGCTCTGATCAGGCTCCTTCCCCGCGCTGTGAGGATGCACCGGCTCGTCACTCCTGCCACGCTCCTGCGTTGGCATCGGCGGCTGGTCGCCCATCACTGGACCTACCCGAACCGGCCGGGACGCCCACCGATTGACGCGGCTATCGTGGCCCTGGTTGAGCAGATGGCCCGGGACAATCCCGGCTGGGGCTACCAGAGAATCCAAGGCGAACTACACGGCCTCGGTCACCGGATCGGCACCTCCACAATCCGTCGTATCCTCAACCGCCTGGGCATACCACCGGCCCCGCAACGCCGCGACGAGATGATGAGTGTGTTCGACGATCTGGCCGGCGGCCTCGTGAACTCCTGCCAGCCACTGCTGAACGAACCGGACGACCCGATGCGTGACCCGTACGTCCAGGCCCGGGTGGCTGCGGCGGTGGTACGCGGCGGCGCGGTGGCCGTCCGGGTCAACGGCACCGCTGACGTGGCGGCAATCCGCGCCGCCGTCGACGTACCGGTCATCGGGTTGCACAAGCACGGCGTCGACGGGGTGTTCATCACCCCGACGGCGGCGCACGCGCTCGACGTCGCCGCGGCCGGGGCGCACATCGTCGCCGTGGACGCCACCGACCGCCCCCGTCCGGACGGGCGGAGCTTCGCCGACACGGTCCGCGCGCTCCGGGAGCACACCGACGCGCTGGTCCTCGCCGACGTCTCCACCGTCGAGGAGGGCGTGGCCGCCGTGCGGGCCGGTGCGGACGCCGTCGCCACCACCCTCTCCGGCTACACCCCGGCCAGCCCACCGACCGACGGACCGGACCTGACGCTGGTGGCCCGGCTGGCCGGCGCGCTGGCGGTGCCGGTGATCGCCGAGGGGCGGTACCGCGACGCCGAACAGATCGGGCAGGCGTTCGCCGCCGGCGCCCACTCGGTGGTGATGGGCAACGCGGTCACCTCGCCGCTGTGGATCACCCGTCGCCTGGTACCGGCCACCCCGGCGGCAGCCGGTTCACCTGACGCCGCCGTCGGACCGTGACCGGGTGCGGGCCGGTGCTCCTGTGGTGGCGCCGGGCACGATGGTGCAGGGCAGGCTGCGCCGGAGCGCGTCGGCGGGCAGCAGGGTGGGGCTGACCAGCTGTTCGAAGAGGAGCCGCACCGCCGCCGCGCCCATCTGCTCGCGAGGAATCCGAAACCCGGTCCAATCGATGTCGTCCGGGCTGCCGTCCTCGACGTCACCGAGCTGTGCCAGCGACAGATCGCCGGGTACGGACATCCCCCGGGCCAGCGCCGCCGCCCGGATGTCCGGGGCCAACCCGGACGGCCAGACCACCGCCGCAGTGAGCCCGGTTTCGCCGATCAGGTCGAGCGCCTCGCCGCCGGTCAGCCCGGTCCCGTTCAGCACGACCGGACGGCTCCCGGCGGCCCGTACCGCCTGGTGGTAGCCCTGCGCGCGGTCCACCGACGGCTCGTCCCGGCGGAGGTCACCGACGAATCCGACCCGTTCGTGGCCGAGGGCGAACAATCGCTCGACCACCTCCCGGGTGGCGGTCACGTAGTCGGCTCCGACGTACGGCACGGTGCCGGCGTCGGACTCCCGACGACCGATGAAGGCGAAGGGGAAGTCGCGGCTGAGCAGGTCAGCCAGGTCGCGCTTGTCGTCGTGCCGGCCGAGCAGGACGCAACCGTCGGCGATACCGAGCCGACGGGAGCCGGCACCGAGCAGGCGCCGCCCCTCCCGCGACGGGGTGCTGGTGAAGAAGAGCAGGTCGCATCCGAGCTCCTCGGTCTGCGCCTCGACCCCGACCAGGAATGGGTGGTAGAAGTCCCGGCTGTCGCGCGGGAAGACCGGCTCGTAGGTGAAGACGCCGATGATCCGGGTCCGTCCCCCGGCCAGGCGTTGGGCGGCCGGGTTCGCGACGTACCCGGTCATCCGGATGGCGTCGAGCACCCGCCGACGGGTCTGCTCACCGGCCCGTCGGCGGCCCGTGTCGCCCCCGTTGAGGATCAGGGACACGGTCGCCTGGCTGACCCCGGCAACCCGGGCCACATCGGCCTGGGTGGCCCGTCCGTTGGCGCCTGGCATCGTCGTCACCTCCGTGTCCCCGCCGGTGGCCGGGGCCCGCTCCCGGGCCGTCGCCCCGGCTGGTCATGCGCATGACCACACGATCGCACACGGCAACGTCTCGGGAGCGGGTTGGCGTGAATGGTCGGCCCATCAGCCGCATTTTGTCAATGTTACGCGGCGGTTTCAGATTCTGGCGGACCGGCTATTGACACCTGGAGGCTGCGGAAACATTCTGGTTATGCGCATGACCACATGGTCGCCGACCGGTCCCACCAGGGCAGGAAAGGCGTACCAGATGATCCAAGCTCCACCCCGGCAGGCAGCCGGCCGCCGACCCTTACCGGGCCGGGCATGGGTCGGCATGCTAGCCGGTTCCCTCCTCCTGGCCACCACGGCGATGGCGCCGGCAGTCGTCTCCCAATCGGCGACAGCCGCCACCGAGCCGGCCACCTCGACCTCGGTCTACCAAAGCATGCCGGCCGACCCGACCGCCGTCGTCCTCGGCAGCGCACAGTTCCCGGTGCACCGCGACGGAATCGGTGACGACACGGCCTCGGTGCAGGCCGCCATCGACGAAGCGTCCCGCCGAGGCGGCAGGAACTGGCTGGGCAACATCGTCGGCGGGGCACGCGACGTCACCGTCGGGGACGGCGGTGGTGTGGTCTTCGTGCCGGAAGGGCGTTACCGCCTCTCCCGGCAGGTGGACCTGCACGCCTCGGTACGCCTGGTCGGGTTCGGTGCCGAGAGGCCCGAGTTCGTCCTCGGCGAATCCACCCCCGGCTTCCAGGACGGCAACCAGTCCTTCCTCTTCGCCGCGCTGCGCCGGCCGTTCCAGCCGGACACGCCCCGCAGCTTCGGCAACAACGACACCTTCGGCACCGGCCTGATCAACCTGGACATCCGGATCGCGCCCGGCAACCCCGCCGCAGTGGCCGTACGCTTCAGCGGCGCGCAGATGTTCGTCCTGCAGGACCTCGACATCCACGTGGGTACGGGCTACGCCGGGATCGACCACAACGCCAACCTGATCCAGCGGGTCAACGTGCACGGCGGCACGGTCGGCATGCTGGCCTTCGCCGCCTCGCCCGGCTGGCAGACCACCCTGCTGGACACCACCTTCACCGGCCAGCGCGAGGCGGCCATCAAGCTGCACACGGACAGCAAGCTCAGTCTGATCCGCAACCGCATCGCCGACTCGCCGACCGGCATCGTCGCCACCCCCGACCAGACCCAGCGCCTCTACGTGCAGGACTCGGTCTTCCAGAACATCAGCGGGTCGGCGATCACCCTCAACGACAGCGAATCCGTCCCGGGTGGCGGCGAGCCGGAACTCGTCCGCGCCCAGAACCAGCTCAACGTGGTCGACACCGGAGTCACCGGGACCGGCGCGCTGCTGACCACCGTGCCCAGCGGGCGTACCTGGGCCGGACCCGGCGCGTCCTATCTGGTGCGGGACGCCACGCTCGGGCTTCGGGTCGACGACGCGCTGGGCGCCGCCGAGCGGCGCAGCGACGGCGTCCTGGTCTCGGCGACACCGGCCGCACCGGCGAGCTTCGCCCGGCTCCTGCGCTCCGACGCGCCCCTGCCACCGGCCACCGGCGGTTGGGTCAACGTGGTCGATTACGCCGCCGCCAGGGGCGTCACGGTCGGCACCGGCACCAGCGACGACTACGCCATCTTCCAGCAGGCCATCGACGAGCACGACACCGTGTACGTGCCGATGGGGCAGTACCTGATCGGGAACACCCTGCGGCTCCGGCCACAGAGCAACCTGATCGGCCTGCATCCCCGGCAGACCTGGCTGAAGCTGCCGGACAGTGCCGCCGGATTCACCGACCCGGACCAGCCGAAGGCGATGATCCAGACCCCCCTCGGCGGGAGGAACCAGGTGACCGGCCTCGGCCTGGACTCCGCGCAGCAGACCGCGGGCTCGGTGCACGTGCACTGGCGCTCCGGCGCGCAGAGCTACCTCGCCGACATCGCCACGCAGTTCGTGAAGTGGCATCCGGAGCGGACCGAGCCCGGCGATCCCGGCGCCGGTGACCCCGGTTACCAGTACCGCGGCAGGCACAAGTACAGCTTCTGGGTGCAGGGCGGTGGCGGCACCTTCGCCAACATCTGGAGCGTCGCCGGCTGGGCCGACAACGGCTTCCTGGTCGAGGACACCTCGGTGCGCGGCCAGATGTACGAGGTCTCCGTCGAGCACCACGAGCACCGCGAGGTCGTGCTGCGCCGGGTCCGCAACTGGGAACTGCACGCGCTCCAGACCGAGGACCACATCTACGGCTGGCGCTCCCAGGCCGTCGAACTGGACGACGTGCACGATGTCCTGTTCGGCAACACGGTCTTCTTCCGGGTGGCCACGGTGCAGGGCCCGTACCCGTACGCGGTGGGGCTGCGCAACAGCACCGGGATCGTAATCCGGGGCACCCGGGGCTACCGGCCGGACAACGTGGTCAACACCCGGTGGGGCGCCACCATCGCCGACGTGGCGACCGGCCGGACCGTACCCGAGATCGAGGTGGCGTACCTGGGGGTCGGGGTGACCGGTACGACGCCCACCCCGGCCGGCGCCCACATCGCGCTGGACACGCCGGAGATCCGGGTCCTGCCCGGCCGGTCCGGCAGCACAGTGCTGCGGGTACGCAACGACGGCCCCGGCCCGGTCACCGGCCTGGCGGTCGACGCCGAGGCGCCGGCCGGCTGGCAGGCGCAGGCGCGCCCGGAGGCCACGAGACTGCCCGTGGGCGCGACCACGCCGGTCGCGGTCAGCGTGCGGGTCCCCACCGACGCGGTGACCGACGGCACGGTCCGGTTGACCGTCTCGTTCACCCGGGGCGGTGAGCGGCAGGAGATTCCGCAGACCCTGCGGGTGCGCGTGACCGGGGAGAACCTCGCCCGGGGCGCCGCCGTGCAGGCCAGTTCGGTCCTCTCCGGCAACGTCGCGGGCAACGCGGTGGACGGCAACCGGACCGGAGCCCGCTGGATCTCTGGCTCAGTGGACCCGGCGCCGACGCTCACCCTGGATCTCGGTGGGCCGGCGGACCTCCAACGGCTCGACCTCTACAGCGGAGTGGCCGGCTCGGAGAGCCTGCGGGTGCGGGCCTTCCGGGTGGAGGCCCTGGTCGACGGGGCCTGGACGACCATCGGGTCCGCCGGGGCGAACACCGCCAGCCCGGCCCAGGTCGACCTCAGCGGCGCGCCGGCCGGGATCCGGCAGGTCCGCCTCGTGTTCACCGAACCCAGCCCGACCGACGGGTTGGCCCGAGTCTTCGAGGTGGAGATCCATGGCATCCGCTGAACCGTGGCGAACCAGCCGGGTGAGCCGGCGCGCGATGGGCCGGGGTCTGCTGGCCGCCGCGGCGGGATCGACGCTGTTACCGGCGCTTCCGGCCACCGCCGGCGCGACCGACCCGACCACCGGCGGAACCGCAGCAGGCACCGACCCGATCGGCGTCGGTCCGACTACGGTCGATCAGTCGGAGGTGGTTCCGGCGGCGTCGCTCGTCCCGGCTGCCGGGGCCCTCTTCGGCGCCTTCGTCAAGCACGATCCGGACCGCGACCCGGGGATCTCCGAACCGGAGGCGCTGGAGTCGGTGACCCATGAGCTGCTCGGCATCGACCACTCCTTCCAGCACTGGGGCCAGACGTTCCGCGCCGACCGGCTCACCGACGACATCGCCCGAGGGCGTACCCCGCTGCTCTCCTGGGGAGCCGGCCCGCAGAGCGTGCTGGCCGCGACCGCGCAGGGCGTCAACGATGAACTGGTTCGGCAACAGGCGGGATGGCTGCGGGCCCTGCGGCAGCCGGTGCTGCTGCGCTTCACCTGGGAGATGGACCTGCCGCAGCGCGGCTACACCCCGGCGACCTTCAAGGAGGCGTGGCGCCGGGTCCGGACGATCTTCCGGGAGGAACGCGCCGACAACGTCGCGTTCGTCTTCTGCCCGACCTGGCTGGCCTTCAGGACCGGGCGGGTCTCGTCCTTCTGGCCCGGCGACTCGATGGTCGACTGGGTCGGCGCCGACGGGTACGCCCGCCCGAGCAACGATCACGCACCGCTGACCGAGCTGTTCCCCTGGTTCTACGACTTCGGGATCCGGCACGACAAGCCGATGATCCTCGCCGAGGTCGGCGTCAACGACACCGCACCCGGGGTGCAGGCTGACTGGCTGCGCCAGGCCCGGACGGACCTGCGGACGACGTTCCCACTGGTACGGGCGATGGTGTACTTCGATTCCAGGGGCAGTGGCGAGACCGACTGGGTCCTGCCGGGCAATCCCCGTACGGAGGCCGCACTGCGCCAGCTGGGTGCACGACCCGTACTTCCTGCCGCGCCCGGGCGCCCGCCGGTAACCGGTGCGGTCCCATCGGAGCGGGCCGGTGCCGACGAACGGTCGATGCCGGACCGCCCCGGGGCTCAACAGACGGGTCCGGGGCAGCAGAGGGTCAGCGCGCCGGGCACCACCCGCACCTTGAGCCGGGTGGTGCCGCCGCGGCGCCGCCGTCCAGCTCGTACGTGCGCGGCGCGGCGAGCCGGACCTTGATCTTGCGGCCCCGGGTGATCCGTACGAACGGCGACTCCTCGGTGCGGCCGGCGGCCATCCGGCCGAGGGTGCGCGTCCAGTCCACCGCGCCGTCGGCGGTGGACACGCCGATCTCCAGGCAGCCGTCGTCGGGACGGGCGTCGTCGAACGCCCGGATGCCGCCGGTGATCGTGCCCACGTTGCCGAAGAGCACGCAGCTCGCCTCGCCGTCGAACCAGTCCGCGCCGTCGACCGTGATCCGGGTGCGGACGAGTTCGCCGCGCACAGGCCGGGGCACTGGCCCGCGCCTCGGTACGCCGGTCCGGGTGCACCAGCAGCATGTCGATGCGGCGGTCCTGCTGGCGGCCGCCGGTGCGGCGGTGACCTCGGTCAGGATCGCCCACCGGCCGGTGAAGTGCTGGTAGAGGGCCCCGGCAGTCGTGCAGCTTCTGCCCGACGGGTGCGGGTGAGAAGCGGCGGCAACCGACAAGCCGTGCAGGTCAACGGCCGCCATCGAGGCCAGCCGACAACGGGCTTGATCTTTGCAAGGCCGGTGCCGTGCCCGATTGGGCGGTCGGCGGGAGTCAGCGGCGGTCAGGTTCGGTGCAGGGGACCACGGCGGGTAGCGCAGGCCAAGTCTGGTGATGGACCCGCGATGCGGCAGCGTATCGACACTTCCTAAACCGGGGCTGCCGTCGCCAGGTTCCGACATCTGGGGACTGTCAAGCCCCGGGTTTGATGGAGACGGGATTATCTGTTTTTCGGGGTTGCGTTGACCGGACGGGTCATCGTGTGTAGGGCTTCGTACTCGGCGGGCGGGACGTGCCCGAGCTCGCCGTGTAAGCGTCGGTTGTTGTACCAGTCGATGTACTCGACGGCCGCGATCTCCAGGTCGTCGATCCCACGCCAGGGGCCCTTGTTGCGCACGAGTTCGGCCTTGAACAGAGAGTTGAACGCCTCGGCCATCGCGTTGTCGTACGAGTCGCCGACCGAGCCGACCGACGCGACGGCGCCAGCCTCGGCCAGCCGCTGCGTGTAGCGAATCGCCCGATATTGGATACCCCTGTCGGAGTGGTGGACCAAGCCGGCCAGGTCGGCGCGCCGGGCCATCCGTCATGAGAAGGACAGCTCCGCAGGGACCGCTGGATGGGTGAGGAGCAGCGCTCAGCGGGCTCCGTCGTCACCTCGTCGGCGCTGCCGTCTGCGGTCATCGCGCTCCTGACCCACCCGGTACGCGCGCGCCAGACCGGGCAACCGGTCACCCGCTCGTCGCCTTCATGTGCCGCTCCGCCGCGAGGATCCAACCGTTCGTCGCAAGTGCATTGCCGATTATGAATATCGACAGCTAGGCATGAGCCACGCCGTTCCGGCGGACCCGACCTACCCGACCTGCTGGAGGTCCGAGTCATGCCCCATCCACACCGTCCCCAACGGACGCGCAACGCGCGCCGTGCCGCCACCGCTGCAGCCAGCCTCCTCCTGTCCACCGTCGCCGTGATCTTCGGCCAACCACCCGGCGCCAGCGCCAGCCCCGCGCCCACCGCCGACACGCCGATCGACGGCACGTCGTGTGCCGCCAACGTCGACGGCATGGCCGACTTCACCCCCGTCCTCGGCCTGGACCTGCCCGAGCGGGCCAGCTGGCTCAACCAGACCCCGCCGTACACGTTTGACCGCACGGCAGACGTCGCCGCCGGCTTTGACCGCGTCGGGTACTGCCTCGAGCTGACCACCCCGGCCGGTCCGCAGTGGGTGTGGACAGCCATGACACCGTTCACCACCGACGCGCGCCGGCTCGGCCTGCCGACCCGCAGCGGGGAGATCACCCGACAGCGGGTCAACGACCTGGAGGTCGCCTCCAACGTCCCCGGCGTCACCACCGGCACCGACCTGGCCGGCTACGTGGAGATGTGGCCCCACACGTACAGCACTGGCGGCTCCCGGCAGATCTCCGGTGCCTCGCCGAGCGCCTACGACGCCGACGACACCGTGAACTCGTCCGGCGGGTACGGGTCGTTCCAGGTGCACCAGGTCGGCGCCACCCGCCCGTCCCCGGCGGCGCCCCGCACCGTCTTCGCGGTTAACACCTTCACCTCGACCGGCGCGCCGCTCTCGCTCGGCATCGGCTCCGCACCCACCGGGCACCCGGACTGGACCTTCGCCGGGAACGCCGGCACCTTCACCCAGCGCCGGCTGACCGTGTACGCCCGACCCTCCGTGCTCACCCTTGACCAGCGCCCACGGGACCGCCAGCTCTACCCGCGGGACGCCTCGAACACCGCCACCGTGCCGGTCTCCGGGATGATCAGCGATCCACGGGTCAAGGCGGTACAGCTGAAGGTGACCAGCGGCGCCGACGAGTGGACGTACACCTCGCCGGTCACCGACCGGCGGGACTTCTCCTTCAGCCCGCGCATCGATGCCGCCCTGCGCGAATACCGGTTCGAGCTGCGCGCGCTCGGCTCCGGCGTGACCCGCCGGGCCGGCCTGTGGGAGGGCGTCCTGGCGGGCGACGTCTACGTCATCCAGGGCCAGTCCAACGCGGTCGCCGCCGTGTACCGGGGCTCGTCCGCAGGGGAGGAGTCACCGTTCATCCGCAGCTACGGCTCACCCACCGCGGACCCCGTCCTGTCTACGGCGGAACGCAGCTGGAACTACGCCGGCAGCGAGGTCACCAACCAGCCCGGTTCCATCGGCCAGTGGGGCATCCGCATGACCCGCCGGATCGTGGACACCTACGGCGTGCCGGTAGCCGTCGTCAACGGCGGCCACGGCGGCCAACCGATCTCGTTCTTCCAGCGCAACGACGCCAACCCCGACGCCGTCACCACCAACTACGGCCGGCTGCGGCAACGGCTGGACGCCGCCGGGGTACGGGCCGACGTGCGCGGGCTGCTCTGGTACCAGGGCGAGTCCGACAGCGACAACGCCGCCGTCCACGTCACCGGGTTCACCGCGCTGCTGACCGACTGGCGCAGCGACATCGGCACCGGCATCGCCGACGGCACCCGGTACTTCGTCTACCAGGTCCGCACCTCCCCCTGCAGCAACAGCACCACCGGCGCACTGCGGGAGGCGCAGCGGCAGATGGGCGACACGCACGGCGTGACCCTGCTCTCCACCAACGGCCTGTCCGGCCACGACGGGTGCCACTACGCCTGGGAGCAGGGCTACCGCGAGATGGGCGACCACACGTTCGCCGTCGTGGCCCGCGACCTCTACCACGGCCCGAGCGAGGGCGTGGCACCACCCAACCCGAGCGCCGCGACGTTCTCCAACCCGGAACGCACCGAGGTGACCGTGCACCTGCGCAGCGACGACCCGCTCACCGTCGACCCCGGCGTCGCCGCCGACTTCCGGGTCAACGGCAGCACGGCCACCGTCACCGGCGTCGAGTACCGGGCGGGCGGCCGGCTCGTGCTGACCCTCTCCGCGCCAGCCGACGGGGCGACCGGCGTGAGCTACCTCAGCCACCTGCGCGCCGGCCCGTGGATCGTCAACGCGACGGGCAGCGGCCTGCTCACCTTCCACAACCTGCCACTCACCTAACCGGCAGCCGATCGGATGGAACGGCGCGAGCCACCGGGTGGTGGTCCGCGCCGTTCCTCCTACGACCGGCCGGAAGACCGAAGGGATGCGCCGAGGGTGGTCGACTCGAGGTAGCCGGGGTCGAGCCCCTGCAGATACGCGGCGTAGGAGAGCACTTGGGCAACCACCGCGCGTCGCGCCTCAGGGTTCCCGGCGAGCTTGACCTCGACGACGACAAGCCGGCCTGAAGACTCCACGGCCACGATGTCAGCGCGGCCAGTACCGAGCTGTACCTCCGTGCCGAGTACGGTCAGGCCCGGTGCCCCGGACAGTGGAAGCATCTGCGGGCCTTCAGCGACCAGGTCGTGCAAGGCCTGCTCCGCCGGGTACTGACTTGCCGCAAGTGGCTGCCAGTTGCCGGTCGCGTCGGAGCCCCAGATGGCGGTCACGCGGGGCCGTTAGCACCTACGCCGGCAGGCAGAATGCCCGCCGGCTCCGTCAGCCTCAAGCTCGAACGGTGCTGCTTAGGCGTGGAAGCGGGCGATGACGGGGGCGTGGTCGGGGACGGTGGCGGGGCGTCGGGTTCGGTGGATGCGGTGATCGAGCCGATGTCATCGACGAGGCTGTCGACGCTGGCGAGTCGTAGCCGCAGGTCGCGGGAGACGAGGATGTGGTCGATGAGTTCGCCTCGTCCTTGGTAGATGCGTGAGTATGCCCGTCCGGGAGGTAGGAGCGGGGCGAGGTTGTACAGCCGGACGGGGTCGCCCTTGTCGGGCCGGTCGATGTCTCCGTCGTCGGGGCCGGCGAGCAGGGTGGTGGTGACGGCGTCGGGCCCGTCGTTGAGGTCCCCGCAGACGACGGTGGGTGTTCCGGGTTCGCCGCTGGTGGCGGAGGCGGTCATGACCTTGTTGAGCTGCACGCGGACGGCGACGGCTTCGGCGGCGCGCCGCAGCAGGGCGTATCCGGCGCCCCGGGCGCGTTCGTCTTCGTACTTCGGGTACCGGCGGCCGTTGGGGTAGGTCAGCAGCTTTGACTTGAGGTGGCAGGTGAGCAGCCGCAGGCCGCCGCCGACGTCGACGTGGACTAAGTAGCCGAACGGAGCGCGGTCAGTGTGTTTGGGTTTCCCAGACCGGCTGCTGGGGCTCGTCGTTGTGCACGATGATGTCGACGTGATCGGTCGGGCGGACCGTGGCGAAGTAGAGCTGTTGGGAGGGGATGTAACGCTCGCGCCAGCGCCGTTCGACGTCGGCCCGAGATAACACCCGGCGCTCTCGGATCACGGCACGATCCACAGTCTTGTCGAGGGCGGTCGACACGAAGATGCGCAGGTCCCACCGATCAATCAGTTCCGGGCGCATGAGGAAGACGCCGTCGAAGACCAGCACGGCGTCGGCGGGGGCAGTCATGACCGGCGGCGACAGCGCAGTATCCGCGGTGCGGTCGTACACCGCGTGTTGGAAGCGTCGATCTCCGCTTGGGCCGAGCGGATCGAGCAGAAGCCGGTTCAACGCGTCGTAGTCGTGGGCGTCGAAGTAGCAGCCTTCGGCCGAGTACTCGCCGCGCGGATAGCGCTGCGTCTGTGGGAAGAGGAAATCGTCGATCGTCGCGCGGATGACGTCGCGACCCTGTGTGCGCAAGGCGACGGCCAGTTCGTCGGCGAGGGTGGTCTTGCCTGCGGCGGGGGGTCCGTCGATGGCAACCCGCGTCGGGTGTGCGACTGTGACGGCCCCGACTGCCTCAGCCAGGCGGCCGAGCAACTCGTCGCGGCTGCCTTGGTCCATGTCCTGCTCCGTCCTAGTCTCGCGAAGGTCGCCATGTCGAGCCGACCTTATGCGCGCCAGGCTCTTCGCGCGCGCCACTGTCCGAGTGAGCGAGATTGCCGCATGTGGAAGTGGCTGCGGTCGCGGCGCACAAGGACTGTCATGCCGGCGCTGGTCGCCCGGCATAACGTGACCGGTCATGTTGTGAGGCGCGGTTGTCGCCTCGCGATCATGTCAAGCGTCGTCCGAGGCCACGACGTCAAGCATCACCCGGCACAGGACACCGCCGAATTGTTCTCTCGACGTATCAAAGGCGGCCCGCAAGCGGGCCGCGCCGGCCCGGCCGGCCACGCTTCGGAAGACCAAGACCCCGAAGACCTCGGGGCTCCGCCCCGAACCTCGGCCCTCCTCAGAGATTCGCTCTCATCGACCTAGGAACCGCGGGATGGCGTCACGAATCTTCCGGTACGGGTCACGAGGCCTAGGGTCAGGGTCAGAGAACGGGGGCCAGCAAGGAGTTCGGCCAGCACCGAATCACCTGGTCAGCAGGCCCTGCTAGCGTCAGCCGCACACAGGCCGCCCACCGGATCATGTCCTCGGATGTCTCCGGCCGGCGTTCGTGGTCGCGGGCCAGCCGGCGGTGGCCCATCAGCCAGCCCATACTCCTCCCGACCACCCACCGCCTGGGGTGGACAGCGAATCCCTTCTGATCAGCGGGTTCCCGGACGATGTCCAACGTCAGGTTCAGCATCGCGGCGGCCCAGCCGACGAGCCGGCCGGCGAAGCCCCGGTCGGCGAACACGTGCCGGATCGGGGTGGCCGCCACTGCGGCGAGCAGCGCGCCCTTGGCACCGTCGCGGTCCTGCCAGGACGCGGCCAGGATCCAGACCGTGACCAGCAGCCCGAGGGTGTCGGTGACGATGAACCGATTCCGGCCGTTGACCCGCTTCCCCTCGAACACGCCCGCGGCGTCGTCGGCCCCTGAGCCGGCCGGTTGCGACACCAGGGACGGGTCGACGGCGCCGGACCGGGACCGGGTGACGAGAAATGCGCCGCACCGACGCGATCACGTCCGGGCCCTGACCCGCTAGGGTGTGGAAACAGCGTTTCCATTCGTGCCACAATAGGGCAGAGGGGCCAACGTGCAGCGCAGCCAGGAAGACACCGCCGCCGCGCCGGAGGCCGGCGAGCAGACCACCACGTTCGGCCCACTCCGGCTCTCACCGGGCACGACCCGGACCAACATCAGCGGGTACTACTGGCTGGCGCTGACGTCGATCATGACGTTCACGTTCATCCCGGCCGCGCAGACCGCGCTACTCACCTCCATCCTGGGCGTGCCCAAGGGTGAGCAGGGTTCGATCGTGGGCACCGCTGGGCTGATCAGCGAGATCGTCCTGATCGCGGCGGTCGGCCTGGCCGGCGCCTGGTCCGACCGCCTCGGACGGCGCCCGATCGTGGTCGGCGGCTACATCCTGCTCGGCCTCGGCGTCGGCATGGCACCGTTCCTCGGCTCGGTCCTGCCCTACTACCTGGCCCGGGGTGTCGCCGCCGTCGGCATGGCGATGGTCACCGTGATGCTCACGGCCGTGGTCGCCGACTACGTCCGGGACACCACCCGCGGCAGGGCCAACGGCATCCTCGGCTTCTGCAACGGTCTCGGCGCGCTCGTCACGTTCTTCGTGCTGATCAAACTGCCCGACATCTTCGAGGGCATCGGGATGGACGCGACCGCCGCGCTGCGGGCGACCTACCTCATCGTCGGCGGGCTGGCCCTGCTCACCGCGATCCTGATGCGGCTCACCCTCCGGGGCGGCCTGGCGACAACGCACTCCGAGCACATCCCGATCCCCAGGCTGCTGCGCGAGGGCGTCGCCGAGATCCGGCGCCCCGGGGTCTCCTTCGCTTACCTCAGCGCCTTCGTCGCCCGGGCCGACCTGGCGCTCGTCGGCGCCTACCTCACCCTCTGGGCACAGCAGTACGGCACCCAGCACCTCGGGCTCAGCGAGGCCGAGGCGCTGGCCAAGGCAGGTCTGTTGCTGGGAGTGGCCAACGGCGTCGCGCTGATCGGGGCACCGGCCATCGGCATCATCGCCGACCGGCTGTCCCGCACCGACGCGGTGCTGATCTCCCTGGGGACCGCCGCCCTCGGCTACACCGCCACGATCTTCGTCGGAGACCCGTTCAGCCCGCTCGGCTACGCCGTCGCCGCGCTGATCGGGCTCGGCCAGGTCAGCGCCGTCATCTCCAGTCAGGTGCTGATCGCCGAACAGGCTCCCAGCCGTACCCGGGGCTCGGTCATCGGAACGTTCGCGCTCAGCGGCGGCATCGGCATCATGATCGCGTTCGCCGCCGGTGGCACCCTGTACGACAACTGGCGCCCCGCCGGCCCGTTCGTCCTGTTCGGCATCCTGGCCGGGCTGGCCTGCCTGTACGGCCTGGCCGTCCGATCGAGGATCCCCAACCACCCGCTGGACTGAAAGCCCCAGCTGTGGGGCGTCAAGTCCGTGACTTGTGGTACTACGGCAAGCGGAGGGGCGCTCATGCTGAACAACCAAGCCGACCGGCATACGGTCCCGGGCTGACGATGCGCGACTCGGCGAGTGGGCGAGCGAGGCGGTCGCCGGCAGCCTTGATCTCTGCAAGGCAGAGATCGCCGTCCGCAGCGCCTCGTGCAAAGTGCGTGCCATGGTCTCGATTCGTAGGGCCGGTGGGCGACCGGCCCATACAGGTCGCGGCCACAATGGCAAGACTGCGACTGTCTCCTTCCTGAACCCCTGCGGTTCTGGGGACCACCTAGGGACCACACGTAGCGCCCGACGGCGGACGAGGTGCGGGCAGGTGCACGGCTTGATCATGGCCATAGCGTGTGTGTGTGGACGTGTGGCGGATCATCCTGGGGGTCAAGGGGTCGTCGGTTCGAATCCGGCCGTCCCAACAGGAATAGCAGGTCAGAAGGCTGGTCCGAAACACCGGGCCGGCCTCTGACGTTCTGGGGGACCACGCCGGTCAAGTGCGCCGTGTGGTGGCGCTCCTTGACCAGCGGTCAAGGACGACGGCCGGGTGGCATCTAGAGTCCGGACGGCTGCTCCGAAAGCCAATCCGGGTGCCGTGCCTTCAGCGCATCCCGCTGTTCTTGCGTCGGCAGAATGACATCGGCTCCACCGTCGTAGGGGTGATACAGCCATCGAAAATCATTCGGCGCGAGGATCACGTTTGCCAACTCGTCGTCGGCGACAGCCCTCAACAGGACGTCAATCGCGCCCCGTCGCCAAGGGACGGTCTCGGCGTAGAGCTGGGTGTAGATACGGTACTCAGGCTCATCCTCTCGGTCTTCCAGCAGGGTCTGCCAGTGCCATGCCGAGGGCGCAACTTCTGAACGCCTCAGCCACATCCGGGGGGTGGTTGCCGGGCCCTCTGTCCACTCGCTGGTTACAACAAGAAGGACGGCACCTGGACCGAGCTCTGACAGCACCGTGTAGTGCCGGTCGAGCACGATCGCGTACTCGCTATCGTTGTCTGCGTACCGCTTCGAGCCGGGCAGGCTGTGGAATCGCACCCACCGATCGGGGTATCGGCCGCGAAGCCAGTGGGCGAACGGCGGGCACTCGGGCCACCGCTGCTCCCACAGCTCAATCAAGGTCTGCGGGTTCAGTTCTTGGCTCGGTGTCACCGCGTTGTTGTACCTCAAGTCCTGGCAGGGCCGCTCCCGGAGACCAGGCAGGAAACAACCGTCATGCACGAGGGCGGACGACGGGCCAATCCATGATCGTTTCACAAATCCTTGTTCGACCGGTGCAGGGGCGGGCTGACCGCTATGCGGCGCCTTCCTCTCGACGGTGCTTGACAAACTCGATCTTGGCGGGCATCTCAGAACCCGAGTCCATCTGACCTGCCGCCAGCCAGCCGTACGCTTCATAGAAGGCGATGGCCGCCTTGTTGCCGACGAAGGTTTCGAGACGGATGACCCTGTACTGGGTAAACAGCACCTCCTCGGCCCGTGAGAGAAGCACCTTGCCCAGGCCCTGGCGGTGGTGACGGACGTCGATCATCATCAGGTCAACGGTCGGCCCGTCGAGAATCATCAGGCCCACGATCCCTCCATCCGCTTCCAGGCAGTAGACATGCCCCTGGCCGAAATGGCTCTCGATGTGATCATCCGATGCGCCCGAGTTGATGAACCAGTCGACGCCCTCATTGCCCAGGAACGAACGGTAGCTCGCGTCGATCGTACGGCGGGCGAGCTCTTGAAGGGCCACAAGGTCCTCGATGAGAGCGGGGCGCACGACGGGGTGTGACGGCTGCAACGACATGCGGACTCCAAGCTATAGCGCGCTAACAACCAGGTCAGTCTGCCAGTCGCTGATGTCCGGCTCGCCTGGCGCACGACAGCCGCCCCCGAACAACAACAGCACGCGGCACATCTCAAACACGTCCTAGCTACCCGGTCTTGTGCGATTCCCAAGCTGACGCTGCGCCAGGCGAGTGGTCCGCATCTAGTCCACAAGACGGCGACCGGTAGCGGGGGGAGCGGTGTGAGATGTTGAGAGGCGTTTTCGCTAGTAGACACTCGTGCGGCCAGGTCGACGGGGCGGGCAATGTGATCTCATAATCCCTCGGTCGCCGTGCCGGTTGCGTGCCCGATGGGGCGGAAGCCGAGGGTCACCGGCGGTCAGCCCCCGGACGTGGGAGCCAGCATGGCGACCCAGGTCAAGCCGGGTGACCGCCGAACGGCCTCCGCCCGTATCCGCACTTCCGGAACCGCGTGCTGCGGTCGCCAAGCTTGTCAGCGTCCGGGGACCAGGCGGGAACCACACGGCATGCACGATGGTGGCCGGCATGCCGTCGACTGCACCGCCTGATTTTGGGGATGACGTGCGTGACGTGCGTTGACGTGTGGCGAAGCGTCCTGGGGGTCAAGGGGTCGTCGGTTCGAATCCGGCCGTCCCGACGCAGGTGAGGGGCCATCTCGAAAGATCGAGACGGCCCCTTTGTCGTGGGTGACTAACTGAGTGACTACGCCTCAGCGTCGAAGATCCGGTCCATCGCGACTGTGCCGCCCAGGAGCACCGGCCGCAGTTGGTGCCGGTAGACGCCCTCGGTGACAGTCGTACCGGAGTGGCCGCAGAGGTCCGCGATCTGTTCAAGGCTCATGCCACTGTCCAACAGCAGGGACACGAAGCTGTGCCACGCAACTCGCGGGGAGTCCAGTCGCGCGGGTCGAGGCCCGCTTTGGCGACGACGGGGCGGAAGCTCGAAGCACGTTGTGCCGATCAAAAGCGGCGCCTGCACGTGGAGTCTCACACATGCCGGCCCGGCGTCGAGACCGTCCTGAGCGTCGAGGTCCTGCCCCCGACGGTCCGCCGGGCTGCCTGCGCGCCGGCAACCCGGCGAGTCGGGCTGGCCGACGGGCAGAGGCTGCGGCCACGGCGCAGCGGTTAGCCTGCCGTTATGGCGAGTGCCGAACTGGATGAGTTGATCGTCGCGGACGCCGAGGCGCTGCGCGCGTGGTTGTCGGCCAACCACGCCACGTCGCCCGGTGTCTGGCTCGCCCTGACCAAGAAGGGCGGCACAGTCACGACGCTGACCTGGCAGCAGGCGGTCGACGAGGCCCTGTGTTTCGGCTGGATCGACGGGCAGGCCCGTAAACGGGATCAGGAAACCTCCTGGATCCGGTTCACCCCTCGCAGGCCCCGCAGTTCCTGGTCACAACGCAACGTCTCCCACGTGGCCCGGCTAGAGGTGCAGGAGCGAATGCTGCCCCCAGGCCGCGCCGCGGTGGAAGCCGCGAAGGCGGACGGGCGGTGGGCGGCCGCCTACGCCCCGCCGTCCGAAGCCGAGGTGCCGGCCGACCTCCTCGCCGCCATTGCCGCCGACCCCACCGCCCAAGCCATGTTCGACGTACTCACCAAAACCAACCGGTACGCTCTCATCCACCGAGTCAATGCCGTCAAACGCGCGCAGACCCGCGAGCGGAAGATCGGCGAGTTCGTCGCCATGCTGGCCCGTCACGAGACGATTTACCCGCAAAAGGCCAAGCCTCCGAACTCGCCGTAATCGGCATCTTCATGATCATGTGCACGCATCTGGCACCCTCCGTGTCAAGAGGCGGCGAGGAGCGGTGCTCCAGGCTGGGGTTCGGGGGTCCGGGAAGTGACTTTTCCGAAGTGTCGATCATGGGGATCGGGTTGGCCACGCTGGATTGAAGAGTCGTCCCCACGTGTCCTCCCGGGCCCGCCCCAGCCTTGTTAGCGTCTTTGATCATTTGCTTGTAGACGACGCTTGAGTGCGCGCATGGCCTCCATCGGCGTTTTGCCCGCGGGATGTTCGTACTCATCGGCCTCAAGACGCTGATGTAGACCGGCGAATCACTGGGTTACTCCCCGTTCCGGGACGCCTGAGGCACGAGAAAAACGGCGCAGGGGGCTGCCGCCTCAACCTTCCGATGGCGTCAGCCCCGGTGTCCGCGTCAGCTTGCCAATTGGGAACGCAGGAGCTCCTTCGCTCGCTGGGCCCGGTCCCGGTCATTCGACTGCACGTCCTTGAAGAACTGCGCGGCCGCCGGATCACCACTACGTTGAGCGTCGTCGATGTACTGCTGTAGCGTGTCGGCCTCCTGCAAGGTGTGGTACAAGAGGCTGATCACGTTGTAGTGGACGTCATGAGTTGCAGTGACGCTAGCGGTCATCGTCTGCTCCCTTCAACTGTCCGTTGTCTGTGCCGCGGTTACCCGCCATGTGCGCCTTGAAAAGTCCCAGGATATTCGCAACGGCGCTATGGAGCCTCGACCCCAATGGTGACTACAAAGGCCATGCACCACGTGTCGTCCCGCAATGGAGGAAACCCCCCGAGATCGTCTCCGGCCGTACGGCTTGAGCCTGTCCGCGCCGACGGCGGCCTCCGATCACTCCGGCACCGGCAGACAACTCCCGCCGCCGAGTGAAGTGTTCCGTCCGATCCCAACGCAGCGGGACGACTGACCCGAACGGGCCGGGTAGCGTCCTAATCGTGCTCGAGTGGGCCGGCGACCGGTTCGGGTTGGCGCGGTGAGCGCCGCCGTCGGTCTGCTGGTGTTGGCCGCGGTGCTCGGCTTCGCGGTAGCCCCGCCGCGCGGGCTGCCGGAAGCGGTGCCCGGCGCCGGGCTGCTGGTCGCGTTGGGCTGGTCTCCCGGCCACAGGTGCGCGGCGAACTGGTGGCGCGTGGGCCGACGGTGGGGTTCCTGACCACCGTACTGGTCCTGGCGCACCTCGCCGACGAACACGGTGTGGTCGGCTACGCCGGAGCGGTCGTCGGCCGTGCCAGCCGGGGCTCACCACGACGTCTGCTGCGGCTGGTCTTCGTACTCGTCTCGATCGTGACCGCCGTGTTGAGCCTCGACGCCACGGTGGTGCTGCTGACCCCGGCGGTGCTGGCCACCACCGCTCGCGTGGGGGTGCGGCCGAAACCGCACCTGTACGCCTGCGGGAACCTGGCCAACTCCGCGTCGCTGCTGCTGCCGATCTCCAATGTGAGCAACCCGCTCGCCTTCGCCGTCAGCGGGTTGAGCTTTACCCGGTTCGCGGCGCTGATGGCCCTGCCGTGGCTGGCGGTGATCGCCATCGAGTATGCGATCTTCCGGCGGGTGTTCGCCGTCGACCTGGCCACCCCGGCGCAAGCACCGCCATTGGCGCCCCTTCCCGCCCGCCGCAGTACGCGTTCGCAGTCGTGGGCGGCACGCCTCGCAGGGTTCGCGCTGGCCAAACCGATCGGTGGGCATCCGCATGGACCGCAGCGGCCGGGGCCCTGGCCTTGGCGGTACCCCGCCTTTGCCGGGCGCCCCGGCGCGAAGGCGTACCGGCGCGTCACCGAACCGGCGAGACACCCACGCCTCCTGATCGTTGAGCCAATACCCCCCCGAACCGGGGCTGTTGCTGAACTGGAGGACAAGGTGCCGGACTATCCGAAGGCGATCGCCCCGGACGACCGCGTTGAGCCGGTGCCCCGCCGGATCCGCGCCTACTTCGCCGGCGAACTGGTGCTGGACACCAGGCGGGCGCAGTACGTGTGGGAGTCGCCCTTCTACCCCCAGTACTACATCCCGATCGCCGACGTGAACCGCAGCCTCCTGGTCGATGAGCACCGCACGGAGCGGATCCGATGTGGAACCGGGCGGGTGCACGGGCTGCGCGTCGGCGAGACTTCCCGTCCTTCGTCCGCCCGGTGCTACGGAGACGACGCGCTGCCCGGGTTGGCGGACACCGTCCGGTTCGACTGGGCCGCCATGGACAGCTGGTTCGAAGAGGACGAAGAGGTCTTCGTGCACCCCCGGAATCCGTATGCCCGGGTGGACGCACTGCGGTCCACCCGCCACGTACGGGTGGAACACGACGGGGTCGTGCTGGCCGAGTCGGCGTCGCCGGTGCTGGTCTTCGAGACCGGTCTGCCGACTCGCTACTACCTCAACCGGACCGAGGTGAACTTCGGGCACCTCGTGCCGTCAGAGACGACGACCTCCTGCCCGTACAAGGGCCGGGTCAGCCGCTACTGGTCCGTGCGTGTCGACGGCACGGTCTACCCGGACCTGGCCTGGTCGTACGACTTCCCCACAGGCCCGCTCCTGCCGATCGCCGGGCTGATCGCCTTCTACAACGAGAAGGTCGACCTGATCATCGACGGGGAGCGACTCATCCGGCCGCAGACCCACTTCTCCTGAGCGGGAACGGGGCATCGTCGGGATCACCCGACGCCGACGCCGACACGGGCGGCGCCGGCATCGGCGAGGCAGAGTGGTTGGGGTGTCGGTAGTCGTGGTCGAGCACCAGCCGCACCGGCGCCACGGTGGGCAGGTCAAAGGTGTACCGCAGCTCTACGCGTCCCGGTCCCGAGACCCGGGCGCAGCCACGGTGACGCTGCTGAGCCCGGCGGCCGCTGGAGTCGCTCAGATGGAGAGGGGCAGGGTACGCGAGCGTTGCTGGACGCCCGGTGCGCCGTACGGATAATCGGACACGCTCGGCGAGCTTGCCTCGGTGAGCAGAGCTGTCTCCTTCTCCGACAGATGCAGATCGGCGGCGCCGAGGTTGTCGTCGAGCTGTTCGAGCGTGCGTGCGCCGAGGATCACCGACGTGACGGCGGGGCGGTCCGCGACCCAGGCCAGCGCCACCTGTGACATGGATGCACCACGCCCCTCGGCGACCTGCCGCACCGTGTCGATGACCCGCCACGTGCGTTCCTCTGCGTTGCGCGGGGCATAGGCCTCCATGCCACGCTTCGGGTCCTCGCCGAGCCGGGTCGCGCCGGTCGGCACATGGTCACGCGTGTACTTTCCGGTCAACCAGCCACCGGCCAGCGGGGACCACGGCAAGATCCCGATGTTCTCGTTGCGGCACACATCCGCCAGTTCAAACTCGATGTCGCGCACCAGCAGGTTGTACTGGGGCTGCAGCGTCACGATCGGCGCGAGCCCGCGGAACTGGGTCAGCAGCGCCGCTTTCTGCAACTGCCAGCCGAGGAAGTTGCTGACGCCCGCGTATCGGATCTTGCCGGCGCGCACCGCGTCGTCAAAGAAGCCGAGGGTCTCCTCGATCGGGGTCAGAGGGTCCCAGGCGTGCGCCTGGTAGAGGTCGATGGTCTCGACCCCGAGCCGGCGCAGGCTCGCTTCCAACGCCCGGGACAGGTTGGTGCGGGTGAGGCCCGCATCATTGGGCCCGTCCCCCATGGGAAAACGTCCCTTTGTCGCGATGACCAGCTGATCCCGTACCCCCCGCCGGGCCGCCAGCCAGCGGCCGACGATCTCCTCGGACAAGCCTCGGGAGTACACGTTGGCGGTGTCGATGAAGTTCCCGCCGCGTTCGGTGAACCGGTCGAGCTGGGCGTGCGACACCTCCTCGCTGCTCTCGTTGCCGAACGTCATCGTGCCCAGGCACTGCGAGGACACCACCGTGCCGGTGTTGCCCAAGGTGCGATATTCCATCGGTCTGCCTCCCTCGAGATCCACCCCGGAGTCTGATTGACCCGGATTGAGCTGTCCAACAGAAGGAACTGATCAGTTCGATCGTTGAGCGCGATGAATCTTGCCGGCGCCTGTGAACCTGACCCGCTGTCGAGGCTGCTCTGTAGCGTGCGGCCCCTGGACGAGACATCGAGAACCCGAGACGCTGTGCGCGCTTACGTAGCGAGCGCCGAGCAGCGCGGACTGGCAACGACTCAGCGATCTGCTGACTGAAAACATGGTGTACGAGCTGCCGCAGAGCCGTGAACGGATTCAGGTCCGCTTTGATGCAGTTCAATAAGGAATACCCGAGGTGGCCGGCGCGGCCAGCATCGGCTTCCTGAGGACTGGCATCTTCAGGTACGTCGCATCGCCGCCGATGGCCCCCATGCGGCGGTGTGGATCGATGCATGCGTCGGCAATGAGCACCAGGACGCGTGCATGTGGTTCGAGCTTTCCGATGACAAACTGATCATTCGGGTCGTCGACTACTGACCGGAGTCGTACGACCCGCCGTAGGGCCGTGAGCATCTGGAGGAGCGTTGGTGGGCCTCACCTTGAAAGGACGCCCCGGGCGGGGACTACTCGCTGCTGGAACGCGCCCAGAGATTGATGCCGGACTCCGTGGCGAATCTGTCGATCTCGGTCAGTTCGTCCTCGGTGAACGTCAGGTTGTCGAGGGCAGCCACGTTGGCCTCCAGTTGTGCGACGCTGCTGGCCCCGATCAGGGTCGAGGTCATTCGCGGATCGCGTAGTGACCAGGCGAGCGCCATCTGGGCCAGCGTTTGTCCACGTCGTGCGGCGATCTCGTTCAATGCCCGGATCTTGGCGAGGTTCTCCTCGCTCAGCGCTTCCGGCGACAGCGAGCTGTCTCGGCTGGCACGCGAACCTTCGGGCACGCCGCCAAGGTAACGGTCGGTAAGCATCCCCTGGGCCAGCGGCGAGAATCCGATGCAGCCGACACCCTCCTGCTCAAGCACTCTGAGGAGATCCTGCTCGATCCAGCGGTTGAGCATGGAATACGAGGGCTGGTGGATGAGCAGCGGCGTGCCGAGATCCTTCAGGATTGCGGCCGCCTCGGCGGTCTTGCCGGGTGAGTAGGACGAGATCCCGACGTGCAGAGCCTTGCCTTGCCGTACGGCGCTGTCCAAGGCTCCCATTGTCTCTTCAAGTGGGGTCTGCGGGTCGAAGCGGTGCGAATAGAAGACGTCGACGTAATCCAACCCCATCCGCTGCAGGCTCTGATCAAGGCTGGCGAGCAGGTACTTTCGCGAGCCCCCTTCGCCGTACGGGCCGGGCCACATGTCGTACCCGGCCTTCGTTGAGATGACCAACTCGTCGCGGTACGGCCGAAAATCTTCGGCGAGCAGGCGTCCGAAGTTCTGCTCAGCGGACCCGTAAGGTGGGCCGTAGTTGTTCGCGAGGTCGAAATGCGTAATCCCGAGGTCGAAGGCGCGACGCAGAATCGCGCGCTGGCTCTCGAGCGGCCGATCGCCTCCGAAGTTGTGCCACAAGCCGAGCGACATGGCCGGTAGGCGAAGCCCGCTGCGTCCGCAGCGGCGGTAGCTCATGCTGCCGTAGCGGGTGGGTTCGGCGGTGTAACTCATCGGTGTCGCGGCGTGGATACCCCTGCCTTCAGGCGGGGGAGGAAACGCCGCTCCCTCCCTTCAAGTGCAGACTCACATAGGCAAATGCTAGAATGTGAAGCGTGGGTGAGGTGGTGAAGCGGGCGTACAAGTACCGCTTCTATCCGACCCCGCAGCAGGCTGAGCAGTTGAACCGCACCTTCGGGTGCGTGCGCAAGGTCTACAACCTGGCCTTGGATGCGCGCACCCGCGCGTGGGCGGTGCACGGGCAGCACAGCACCTATGTGCAGTCGTCGGCGTGGCTGACCGAGTGGAAGCGCACCGAGGAGCTTTTGTTCCTCAATGAGGTCAGTTCCGTGCCGTTGCAGCAGGCGCTGCGGCATCTGCAAGCCGGGTTCGCGGCGTTCTGGGGCAAGCGGTCGCGTTACCCGCGTTTCAAGTCCAAGCGCAAGTCTCGGGCGTCGGCGGAGTACACCCGCTCGGCGTTCCGCTGGCGCGACGGGCAGCTCACCCTGGCCAAGATGGACGCCCCGCTGACCATCGTGTGGTCCCGGGCCCTGCCCGACGGCGCCGAGCCGTCCACGGTCACGGTGTCCCGCGACGCGGCCGGTCGGTGGTTCGTGTCCCTGCTGGTCGAGGATCCCACCGTGACACCGCTCCCGCCGGTCGACACGGCGGTAGGGGTGGACGCGGGCATCACCAGTCTGCTCACCCTGTCCACCGGGGAGAAGATCACCAACCCTCGGCATGAGCGCGCTGACCGGCGCAAGCTGGCCAACGCGCAACGCCGGCTGGCCCGTAAGGCCAAGGATTCCGCCAACCGGGCCAAAGCCCGTCTGGCGGTGGCCCGCATCCACGCCCGTATCGGCGACCGGCGGCGGGATCACCTGCACAAGCTGTCGACTCGACTCGTCCGCGAGAACCAAACGGTCGTGATCGAAGATCTCAGTGTGCGCACCATGCTGCGCAACCACAGTCTGGCCCGCGCTATCTCCGACGCGGCGTGGACGCAACTGCGCAGCATGATCGAGTACAAGGCCGCCTGGTACGGGCGGACGGTGATCGCCGTCGACCGCTGGCACCCGAGCACGAAGACCTGCTCGGCGTGCGGGCGGATCAACACCGCGATGACCCTCGGCGTTCGCGCCTGGACGTGCCCCGGCTGCGATGCCGTGCACGACCGGGACGTCAACGCCGCGAAGAACATTCTCGCCGCCGGGCTGGCGGAGAGGTAAAACGCCTGTGGAGGGACGGTGAGACCCGACCCGCGCAAGCGGTGAAGGCGCGGCCCGGTGAAACAGGAACCCTCTCGGGCGACCGAGGGAATCCCCGCCCTTCACGGCGGTGGAGGATGTCAACAGAAAGTCCCCAGGTATGTGTGATGTGTGTAGTAACGGTCAGGGCGCTGCGCCGGCGGCGTCGAGATCAGCGATTTCCTCGTGGGTGAGAACCAGGTCCGCCGCAGCCGCCGAGTCGCGGATCGTCTGGGCTCGTCAAAGCGGCAGGCACCAGACTCACCCACCCACATCCTGCCGTCCAACAGCAAAAACCGCTGAGAATGAGCAGATATGATGCTCAATCATGGAGCTGCGACACCTTGAGTACTTCATCGCGGTCGCCGAGGAGAGGCACTTCACCCGGGCCGCGGAACGCATGCACGTCGCCCAGTCGGGCCTGTCCGCGTCGATCCGCACGCTGGAACGGGAGCTCGGCGCGGACCTGTTCATCCGCAGCACCCGCCGCGTCGAGCTCACCGAGGCGGGACGGGCGCTGCTGATCGAGGCGCACCGCACCCTGGCCAGCGTCGACGCCGCGCGGGATGCCGTCGCTGCTGTGCAGGGGCTCCTGCGGGGCACGGTGTCCGTCGGCACCGAGCAGTGCCTCGGTGTGATCAACCTCCCCCCGTTGCTAGCCCGCTTCCGGCGCACCTATCCAGGAGTAGAGATCCGGCTGCGGCACGGCGGATCAACACACCTGGCCGATCAGGTTCGCCTGGGACGCCTCGATGTCGCCTTCGTCGCCTTGCCGGGGCAACCACCAGACGGTGTGACGCTCATGCCGCTGGCGACCGAGCCGATGCTGCTGCTCTGCCACCCGGAGCACCCACTGTCGGCCCGTGACACCGTCGACTGGGAATCGCTGCGTAACGAGTTGTTCGTCGACTTCTCCCCGGATTGGGGTGCCCGCCAACTCACCGACCGGGCCTTCACCGCCGTCGGCCTCGAACGGCAGGTACCTCTGGAGGTGAATGACGTACACACCCTGCTCGAATGCGTCGAGCAGGGACTTGGCGTCGCAATGGTCCCGGCCCCCGTCGCCCGCAAACCATCCGCGAAGCGGCTCCATGCCGTCACCCTCAGCGACCCGGCCGCCCCCAGGTGGCAGGTGTCCGTCGCCGTCCCCGCGGCCGCTCCGTCGAGCCCAGCCAGGGATGCACTCCTCAAAATGGTGCTGCCGACGCCCAAACCGGCGCGACCATCTGTTACCGCGATTCCATGACCCCAAAATTGCTCCCGGTCCGATGCTGACCGCTGGCTTTATTCGGCCTCGTGATCTTGAAGCCTGAGGACCGGCCTGCGCGTGCCACGCCCGAGTTGATCAGAAGTGCATGGTCGGGTCAGTGAGCCGGGCGGCGGCGATGATCTGGCCTATGTGCGACAGCGCCTGGGGCGTATTGCCCAGGTGTTCACCCGTCACCAGGTCGATCTGCTCGGCGAAGATGCCGAGGTCGTTGGCTTTGGTGCTGGTGCGCTCGAACAGCTCCGTCGCTCGTTGGTTGTCGCCGGCGAGCACCAGGCACCCCACCAGCCAGAACGAGCACCACACGAAGCCGGCGGGTTCGTTCGCCGAGCGCCGCACGACGCCGTCGGTGGCGAGTTCCCGCTCGATGGCCTCGATCGTCGCCCGCATACGCCCATCGGTGGCCGGGAGGAAGTTCACCAGCGGCATCAACAACACCGAGGCATCCAACTCGTCCGACCCGAACGCGCCCGTGAAGGCCCCAATACGCTCGTTCCAGCCCCGCTCCAGCACCGTCCGGTGGATCTCGTCACGGGCCGCGGCCCACCGCCGAGGGTCCGCCCCCTCCCCGAGCCGCGGCGCGAGCCGCACCGCCCGGTCCAGCGCCACCCAACACCCCACCTTCGACGACGTGTAGTGCCGCTGCTCCCCTCGGATCTCCCACATGCCGGCGTCGGGCCTGTGCCAGATGTCCACCGTCTGATGAGCGAGATCTATCAGCATCTGCCGCAGCTCCTCGTCGAACTGCCCCAACCGGTCTCGGAGCAGGTAGGCGGCCTCGAGAACCTCGCCGGGCACATCCAATTGTCGCTGCCGCCAGGCGTCGTTTCCGGTGCGTACCGGCCGGCTGCCCGCGTAACCGCCTAGATGATCGAGGACGTGTTCGGACAGGTCCCGTTCACTCCCGACGCCGTACATGATCGGCGCGGGCTCTATTCCGAGTCGGCCAGCGGAGCGGACCGCCCAGCCGAAGTGCCGCGATGTGTCCTCGGTGCAGGCGGCGACCCACAGCGCGTGCAGGGTGTACGAGAAGTCGCGCAGCCAGGCGAACCGGTAGTCGTAGTTGCGGTCGCCGCCGAGCTGCTCGGGCAGCGAGGTGGTCGCGGCGGCCACGACCGCACCGCTGGGCCGATAGGTCAGGCCCTGCAGGATCACGGAGCTGCGGCGGACAAGATCGGGATAGCGGCCGTCGTAGTGGTGGCTGTCCTGCAAAACCTGCCACGCTTCGGCGGTTTCGGCGATCGCCGCGACCGGATCCAACTCTGCAGCCGGCGGGCCACCGAACGACGGGGCGTACGCCAAGTCGAACCCGACCACTTGGCCGGCAGAGACGTCGAAGTCCGTGTGGGCACGGCCGCGCTCGCAGGTCAGCGGTACGCCTGCCCGTAAGGTCAGGCTGACCGGTCCGGCGGTTGCCACAACTCGGTCCGGCTGGCTGTGTAGGAACGGCGTGAGCAGGCCGTATTCGGGGCGGGGCACGAAGTCGGTCGACATGCGCACCCGGCCGCTCAGCCCCTCGACCGTGCGCAACAGCACCGCGGGTGACGCGGAGCCCAGCTCGTGGCCGCGGGCACCCGGCTCGGCGGCGAGCGCCTCGGTGACCGCAACGCTGCCGCCGTCGGTCTGGTGCACGGTGCGCAGCACGAGGCTATCGCCGATGTACGCCCGCTCGATGCGCCGGCCGTCCCGCTCGCCGCTCGGGCGCAGGACCCAGTGCCCGGCGTCGGAGTCGAGGATCCGGCCGAAGACCGACGGGCTGTCGAACCGCGCCGGGCACCACCAGTCCACCGAGCCGTCCCGGCTGACCAGCGCCGCCGAGCGACAGTCGGACAGAAAGCCGTAGTCGGCAATCGGCGGCCCCCCCACGCCGCCCTGCATACCCAGATCTTCGCCAGTCAGACCCGCCGTGCCCGTGACCGCTCGGCTGCTCCCCGGACAGGCCACGTTTGCCTATCGATGACATCGGGATTACTGCAGACGCAGAACAGAGACCGGCGACCGACCCACCGAGCATCATTCGAGCGAATGCGTCCGCAAGACCGGTGGTGGGTTCGGCTGTCGGTATTGATCAACGAGTATTCGCAGGCAGCGTAGCCAGACCGACAAGACGAGCCCCACAGGTTCAGATTCACCCGTCGCCGACAGTCCACTGGTGTCCAGGGGAACTCGTGTCTTGAGGGGAAGGGGGCGTAGGAGCGGCCCTGGGCGGTTTGGGGGAAAGCACATCAGGCCACCGCGCCGGCCGGGGGCAAAGCCAAGCAGACCACCGCCCGGGGCGCGAGCGTCCCTATTGTCACGGTCCACTTCATGGCGCCCGGTCGGCGGCGCGCTCCAATCGTGCGGGTCGAGGGCTACTCGGCGCCCATGACGTGGAAGTCCTGGTCGACGAAGATGTGGTGCGGCCAGTTGACACCGATGTAATGCACCTCGTACTCGCCGCTGCTCAGCTGCACCACGCGGTCGACGACGCCTCCCGGGTAGGCGGCCAGCGCGGCTTTCGTGGCGTTGTCCGCTGCCGTTCCGTCGACGACCGTTCCTGAACCCTCGGTGTAGTTTGCCGGGACCTGGCCGAGCTGCTTCGGCGTGCTGGGTGCGCCACGTTGGAAGGGGACCACATCTGCGGCGGAGGCCGTCGCAGATCCCTCGCCGGCAGCCGGTTGCACGACGACCTGGGTGGCCGTGATCGTGGTTCCGCTGGTCGTCCCGAGTACGAGCACAGGCTCACCCGTGGTGAGGGCACTCGCCGAGGATGAGGTCGTCCCCTTCTGGTACGTGGTGGAGGCTGTCTCGTTGACGGTCACCTTCTGACCCGCTGATGTCGCAATGGTGAAACTCGGCGTGGACACGCTGTCGACCGTGCCGATCGATCCCCCTTCGGCCGGTCCGGATCGGGCGTTGGATCCCGCGCCAGCGGGGCCGCTGCCGGGGGCGCCTGACTCGGCGGTCGCCGTGGGGGAAGCGGCTGTCGCCGGGGAGGACGTAGCGGTAGACGTAGCGGTACAGGCGGAGAGTCCAATCACCGCAGACATCAGTGCGGCGCCCGCAATCCAGCCACCCTTCCTGCTCGGCAGCAACCGCCAGACCCTCGACCGGCCTGCCTGTCCTGCAGGAGGCGGCGCAGCGCCCCCGCCTGAACATCCAGCGGCCGACGGTCCTGATGTGGCGGTCGTAACCGGGCCAGCGGAAAGGGTTTCGTGTGAGTGTGTCGACTTGTGCTCGTTCATCATCGCGCTCCTCTCACTCGGACAGCCAGGCAAGAGTCACTGCCGTTCCTGTGCGGCACCTATGGGCGGGCCCTGAACCTCCTGAACAGGCGATCCGACCCCGGCGAGGAGGTGATCCGGGCCGCGACGAAGGCGGCGGCGACACGTCCGTCTCCGAGCCCAGAAGCGCGAGTGTCGCTGGCCCCGGCCCCGCCTCCGGGTCCGCTCGTTGTGCCGGCCGTCCGCTGGGCTCTCTCGGTCCGGTCGACGTGCAACCGTTTCTTGCGGATCACCCGGTCGAAGGCTGTGGTCGTCCGCCGGCGCTACCTTTGACGGCCCGGCGGCCGTCAAACTGCGCTCGGCCGGAAGGGCTGACCGAATTTGCCCAGGCTTTCGGTTGAGCAACGTCCGCGGTCAGCAGGGGTTCGGTTGAGATCTGCTGCGCGCTACAACAACTCTAAGCCGCCTCCCAGCTTTCCCCATTACGTTGGGTAACCATCGAACACCGGGTGGTTCCCCGCTGGGGCGTGAAGGGTTGGAGCGAGTGCAACGACGATTACGACGGATTCTGATCGCTGTGCTGGCGGCACTGCTGGTGCTCGGCGGTGGTGCGACGATCGCCATCGGGGCGTACGGGCGTTCGCTCGACGGCAACCTGGCGCGCACCGACGCCTTCGCCGGGCTTCCGGAGAGCGCCCGCCCCGCCCAGGCGGTCACCGGCGCGATGAACGTGCTGCTGCTCGGCAGCGACTCCCGCGACCCGGACAAGACCGCGGATTCCCGGACCGACACGATCATGGTGCTGCACCTCGATGCCGACCACCAGAAGGCGGAGGTCATCTCGATCCCCCGGGACACCTGGGTCTTCGTACCGAAGTCGGCCGACGGGCGGCACGGCAACACGATGGCGAAGATCAATTCCGCGTACGCCTGGGGCGGCACCCCGCTGACCGTGCAGACCGTGGAGTCCTTCACCGGCGTGCACATCGACCACGTGGCGCTGGTCGACTTCGCCGGCTTCGCGCAGGTGGTCAACGCCCTGGGCGGGGTCGACCTGACGATCGAGAAGACCATCACCTCGATCCACGAGCCGCACCGGACGTTCCAGAAGGGCGTCCGGCATCTGGACGGCGCGGCGGCGCTGGACTACGTGCGCCAGCGCTACCAGTTCAGCGACGGCGACTTCAGCCGGGAACGGCACCAGCGGGAGTTCCTGCAGGCGCTGCTCGATCGGGCGGCCAGCGTCGGCACGCTCTCGAACCCGGTCAAGCTCAACTCGTTCCTCCAGGCCGTCACGAAGTCGGTGACCGTGGACGAGGACTTCAACCTGGTCAACGTGGCGCTGGAACTGCGGGACCTGCGCAGCGACGACCTGACCTTCCTGGGCAGCCCCAGCGCGGGCACCGGGGTGAAGAGCGGCCAGAGCGTCGTCCTGTCGGACACCGCCAAGGCCAAGGCGCTCTACCAGGCGGTCGTGGACGACACGGTGCAGGAGCACCTGGGGGCCGCCGCGCCATCCCGACGCCCACCGCCAGCCTGACCCCTGGCTCCCCCTTTCCATGGCGCCACTGCCGCCGTCGGCAGCCGGAAACCGAGGGCTCCGTTTTCGCGAGTCCCCCGGCAGACGCCCGGCGGGCCACGTCAAGGGCACCTCATCACGGCTTTGGAGGATCAGCCGGTCACCTGGGCAATAGCCCGACGACGGGAGCTTGATCAACCGACGGCCGGCGCTTCCGGTTTGAGCGGATGGAGTAGCTGAATGAACGTCCTGGACCCGCAGTGGCTCATTTCCACCTTCGGCTTCGTCGGCATCCTCGCGATCGTGTTCGCCGAATCGGGACTGTTGCTTGGGTTCTTCCTGCCCGGCGACTCGCTGCTGTTCACCACCGGGCTGCTGGTCGCCGGCAGCCGTTACCTGCCGTATCCGCTGTGGCTGGTGTGCCTCCTCGTCGTGGTGGCGGCCATCGCCGGTGACCAGGTCGGCTACCTGTTCGGACGCCGCGTCGGACCGCGGCTGTTTCGACGCCCGAACTCCCGACTGTTCCGCCAGGAGAACCTGCACCGGGCGCAAGGCTTCTTCGACCGGTATGGGGCCCGCTCCATCATGCTGGCCCGGTTCGTGCCGATCGTGCGCACCTTCACTCCGATCGTCGCTGGCGCGAGCCGGATGCACTACCGCAGGTTCGTCGCCTACAACATCATCGGCGGCAGCCTCCGGGGAGCCGGGGTCACCGTGCTCGGCGCCCTTCTCGGTCAGGTCACGTTCGTCCGCTCCCACATCGAATTCATCCTCATCGGCATCGTGCTCGTCTCGGTCGTACCCATCGCCATCGAACTGCTGCGCGCCCGGCATCGCGCGCATGCCTCCGCACCCGGCGTGCGACCGGGGCCGGGCGGCCCCGGGCGCTGACCGGCCGCCGCTTCGCAGCGTCGATGACGCTGGTCGCGGTGCCGTGGATATCCGCGTTCCCCATGGTCATGATCCGCGCGCTGCTGGCTCCCTGTGCGGTCCGATTGACGAACCCGTGCGCCGGCGGACCGGCCGGCCTGGCGTGGGTTGCCGGCCGGGTAGTGAGCGGCTCCCGGAGCCCGCGTCGTCTGCTGGTCGTACGAGCGAGGCCGTCGGAGATTGCACCGCCCGCCCGCCCGCCCGCCCGCCCGCCCGCCCGCCCGGACGGCCGGACGGCCGAGTGCCGAGCCGGGCGAGCGATCGCCGCACACAGGCAACTCTCATCTGGTTCTCATCCTCGTGAGCTATGACGGCTACCAGGGCTTCTACGAGATGGCGGGGCTACTCGTGCGGATCTTGGTTGTGGATGACGATGCGGCGGTGCGTGATGCTCTGTCCCGTATGCTTCGATTCGACGGATATGAGGTTGGCCTGGCCGCAGATGGGGTGTCGGGCCTGCAGGAGGTACGTGACCGGGGACCGGACGCGGTGATCCTCGACGTCATGATGCCGCGCCGGGATGGTCTGGAGATGTGTCAGGCGCTGCGGGCCGACGGGAACCACGTACCGGTGTTGATGTTGACCGCTCGGGAGAGCGTCGGCGACCGGGTCGCCGGGCTCGACGCCGGAGCCGACGACTATCTGGTGAAACCGTTCGCGTCGCAGGAGTTGCTGGCTCGGATCCGCGCGCTGCTGCGCCGGTCGGCGGGCACCGACGCGAGCGCCGGCCGGGATGCGGGCCCACCGCTGCGGTATGGCGACCTGTGCCTGCACCCCCTCACCCGGGAGGTACGCCGGGGCGCTCGCGAGATCCAACTGACCCGTACCGAGTTCACGATCCTGGAGGTGTTCCTGCGGCACCCCCGTCAGGTGCTCACCCGCGCGGTGCTGTTCGAGCAGGTGTGGGGCTACGACTTCGGCGCCGCTTCCAACAGCCTGGACGTCTACATCGGCTATCTGCGACGGAAACTGGAGGCCGAGGGGGAGCCCCGGTTGCTGCAGACCGTGCGGGGCGTCGGCTACGCGCTGCGTACCGGGACGCAGTGAGTAGGCCGAGCCGGGGTCGGAAAGGCGGCCGCCGGGGCCGCCTGCGGTGGCGCCGGCTGTCTCTGCGGTCCCGCATTGCGGTGGCGTCCGCGACCGCGGTAGCGATCGCGGTGGTCGCGGTCTCCGCGGTCGTCTTCTTCGTGGTCGCCAGCCAGCTCCATCAGCAGCTGGACAGTCAGCTCGTGACGGACGCGCACGGGGTCGCCGAGCGGCCCGGACACCCGTGGAACGGCAGCGACGATCCGGACGGCGACCACGACGACGACATAGGTCCTCGGGCGCAGCTGCTCGACGACGGGGGCCGGCCGATCCTGGCGGCGGGCGGGCCCGCACCGCTGCCGGTCACCCCGGCGGCCCTGACCGTGGCGCACGGCACTCAGGGGAAGACCTTCGAGGAGATCCACATCGGTGGCCAGGAATACCGGATGCTCACCACCGCGGCCGAGCATGGCGGGACCGTGCAGGTCGCGATCAGTACGGCGGGGGTCGAGCACTCGCTCGCCCGGATCGGCTTGGCGCTCGTGCTGGTCAGCACCTGCGGGGTGGCGGCCGCCACCGCGCTCGGCTTCCTGGTGGCCAGGACCGGACTGGCGCCGGTACACCGGCTTACCGGGGCGGTGGAGCATGTCGCAGCGACCAACGACCTGAGCAGCCGGATCACCGTTGACGGCCGCGACGAGATCGCCCGGCTGGCGCAGGCCTTCAATGTCATGCTCGCTGCGTTGCAGTCCTCGCGGGCCGCGCAGCGGCTGCTGGTGGAGGACGCGGGTCACGAACTGCGGACCCCGCTGACCAGCCTGCGGGCCAACATCGAGCTACTCATCCGGGCAGACGGGCCGGCTGGGGCCGGCCGTACGCTGTCCGCGGAAGATCGTGCGGGGCTGCTGCGCGACTTGGACGCCCAGACGACCGACCTGACCCAGCTGGTGGGTGAGCTTGTGGAACTCGCCCGGGAAGACAGCGGTGCCGAGCCGGCGGAGCCGGTCGACCTGGCCGATCTGATCGGGTTATCGGTGCATCGGCTACGCCAGCGCTGGCCGCGGGTTGACTTCGCTACCGACCTGGCCGAGGTGACGGTCACCGGCCGGCCTGCGTCCCTGGAACGCATGGTCACCAACTTGCTCGACAACGCGGCCAAATGGAGCGCTGAGAGCGGACTGGTCCGGATCCGTCTGCGCCCGGTCACCGGTCTTCCGGGTACGGGCCAGCCCAGGACTCCGCCCTGGGCGGAGCTGACCGTTGCCGACTCCGGGCCCGGCATCGAGGAAGCGGACTTGCCCCGGATCTTCGAACGGTTCTACCGGGCCACCGCAGCCCGCGCCATGCCCGGTTCCGGGCTCGGTCTGGCGATCGTGGCCCAAGCTGTGGAGCTCCATGGCGGCACTGTGGCGGCGGGCCGGTCGGAGACCGGGGGCGCCCTGCTCACGGTACGTCTGCCGGCGTTCACAAGCTGACCACAGCGGCTCCTCATCGACTTCTTAGGTTCCGCCGTCAGGCTTGCGGCGTGATCGGTCGACACACGGCGGAACGGCTGCGGGAACCGGCCCGGTGGCGGGCGGACGCGGTAGGCGCCGAAGCAATCGCATCCCTGGTCGTGGTGCTCGCGCTGTGGCTGCACGGCACCGGACTGCAGGCACTGACCATGGGCGGCGTCGCGGCAACGTCGTCGCTGGGCCGATTGACCGGCCTGCTCGCCAGTGACCTGCTGCTGATCCAGGTCCTCCTGATGGCCCGGGTGCCTTGGGTGGAGCGCGCCTTCGGCCAGGACCGGCTGACTCGGTGGCACCGGTACACCGGGTTCAGCTCGTTCTGGTTGATGCTGGGGCACATCGTGCTGATCGTCGTCGGTTACGCCGGAACCGGCCAGACCAACGTGGTGTCCGAGTCCTGGCAGTTGACCACCACCTACCCTGGGATGCTGCTCGCGGTCGCCGGCACCGTTCTGTTGATCGCGGTGGTGGGCCTGTCCATCCGGGCGGCGCGGCGCAGGCTGCGCTACGAGTCCTGGCATCTCCTGCACCTGTACGCCTACCTGGGCGTCGGCCTGGCCCTGCCGCACCAACTCTGGACTGGGGCCGAATTCATCGGCTCGCCGGCCACCCGGGTCTACTGGTGGACCAGCTACCTGCTCTGTGCGGGCAGCGTGCTGGTGTTCCGCCTGGGCCTGCCGCTATGGCGCAGCCAGCGGCACCGGTTGCGGGTGCGGCAGGTCACCTGGGAGTCGCCCGGGGTCTTCTCGGTCCACATTTCCGGTCGCGACCTGCACCGGCTGCCGATCCGCGCAGGGCAGTTCCTCAACTGGCGTTTCCTCACCGGTAGGGGCTGGAGCCGGGCACACCCGTACTCGCTGTCCGCCCCAGCTGGGGGAGACCTGCTCCGGATCACCGTACGGGCCAGCGGCGACGACGCGGACCGCATCACCCGCGCCCGCCCCGGGACCCGTGTCCTCATCGAAGGCCCATACGGGCGCCTCACCAGCGCCGTACGCAGCCGGCCGCAGATCCTGCTGCTCGCCGCCGGAATCGGGATCACCCCGCTCCGCGCGCTGCTGGAGGATCTGCCGTACCAGCCCGGTGAGGCC
This sequence comes from Micromonospora sp. NPDC000668, assembly GCF_042897975.1. Classification (NCBI taxonomy): domain Bacteria; kingdom Bacillati; phylum Actinomycetota; class Actinomycetes; order Micromonosporales; family Micromonosporaceae; genus Micromonospora; species Micromonospora sp. NPDC000668. The sequence continues at coordinate 448,544 of NZ_JBIAYP010000005.1, read as the reverse complement.
GCCCTGGTGTACCGCGCCAACCGCGCGGACGACTTCGCCCTCCGCGCCGAGCTGGACGCCGTTGCCAGCCGCCGGGGCGCGTCGGTCCATTACCTCGCCGGTCCGGCGCTGGCCCGCGGGTCGTGGCTGCCCGCCGGGCTGGCGCACCTGTCCGACCAGGAGGCATTGCTGCGAATAGCGCCCGACGTGCGGGAGCGCGACGTCTACCTGTGCGGCCCGCCGCAGTGGATGGCCGCCGTACGGGCCGCATTGCGAGCGGCCCGCGTGCCTGCCAAGCAGATCCATTGCGAAGCATTCGCCTGGTGAGCCGGACGCCCGCCCGGTCAGATGCCCTGGGCCTCAAGGAAGGCGGGCCTGCGCCGAGGCAGACATTCATCCGGTGATGTTCGCCGGGCAGACGAGGAGAAAGTGGCATGAGGCGAATCACGCTCGCCCTGGTCAGCACCGTCGCCGTACTGGTGCTGCTATTCAGCTACCGGACCAGCACGTCCGGCATCCCCAACGGATCAGGTACCGCCCCACCTGGCATCGTCGGCCCGGCCGTACCGGCCGAGGCGCCGCCGACCGGTTCGAGTGGCACCGCGTCACCGGGCGGTGCCGCCCAAGGCGGTGCGGCCCCGGCTCGGCCCACCGACACGGTGACGGTCAATGGAAGCGTGGTCGACAACGGGTACGGCCCGGTCCAGGTGCGGCTGCAGATCACGGCGGGCCGGATCACCGACGTGACGACGCTGGCGTTGCCCGAGGACGGCCATTCGCGGCGGATCAACTCCTACGCGGTGCCGCAACTGCGCCAGGAGGTACTCAGCGCGCAGGACGTGCAGGTGGACACCGTCAGCGGCGCCACCGCCACCACCGACGCCTACCTCCAGTCGATCCAGGCCGCGTTGGATGCGGCGCACCTGGGCGGTGGATCGTGACGACGTCTGGCCTGGAAGCCACCGCTCGGCGGGCGTGGGTCGAGCAAATCATGGGCATGCCGATCTCGGTCCACGTACGAGCCGGGGCGGAAACACCGGGCATTGCCGCCGCAGTGGGCGCAGCGTTCGACGATTTGCGTGCGGTCGACCGGATGTTCAGCACGTACCGGCCGGACAGCCAGATCAGCGAACTGAACCGTGGTCTGCGGCGCCTCGCGGACTGCGACCAGCCCGTGCGCGAGGTGCTGGAACTGTGTGAGGAGGCCCGCTGGCGCACCGACGGCTACTTCGACGCGATGCTGCCCGGCGTCGACGGGCGCGTTCGATTCGACCCGTCCGGCCTGGTCAAGGGCTGGGCGGTGGAGCGGGCCGGCTGGTTGCTCGCCGACCGAGCGGTGGCCGACTTCAGCCTCAACGCTGGTGGGGACATCATCCTGCGGACCGGGCCGGGCCAGCCGGAGTGGCGGGTCGGAGTGGAGGACCCCGCCGACCCGCGCCGGCTGCTGGCCGTGCTGCCGGTACGCCGTGGCGCCGTCGCCACATCCGGTACCGGTCGCCGGGGGGCCCACATCCTCGACCCGCACACCGGCCGGCCGGTCAACGCCCTGGCCTCGGTGACCGTGATCGGTCCCTCCTTGACCTGGGCGGACGTCTACGCCACGGCTGCGATCGCCGGAGGTTCCCGCAGCCTGTCGTGGCTGCGGAGGCAGACGGGTTACCGGGCAATCGCAGTCGATGACACCGGCGAAACCGGGTCATCGACGTTAGTCCACCTTTGAAGGCAGTCGATGGGTGCGCCGGCGTCCTGAGAAGGTGGAGTTCACGACTAAACCTCGCCGGGCGCTGGCGATGCTGAAGGGGCGATTACCCCGGGGCCTTGGCCTGGATCACCGGCGACCGGGCGTAGCTGATGCCGGTCGGTGCGCACCATGTCGGCCAAGGCGTGCGCGTCACCGGCGTCGCTCTTGGCCCCCGAGACGGCGTGCCGTTCCCGATACCGGGCCACCTGCAGCGGGTTGATCGCATACACCTGGTAGCCGGCAGCGATCACGGCCTGCACCCACGGACCCCGGTCAGTCTCGATACCGACCACCACCTGCGCGGCTCATCGTTAGCGCCGACATGCTCGCCGATCAGCGCGTGCAGCCGAGCGAACCCCGCGATCCCTTCCTCAAGTTTCGCCTTGCCCAGCCGCCGGCCTGGCTGATGCCGTCGGGGAGTTGGCGGGTTCCGGCGGAAGTTCTACGACTTGCTTGACCGCTCGGGCTGACGCGTTGTTCGACCGCGCAGTAGTCCCTGCACCGCGGCGACCGCGCCCTTGGCGGCGGCAACGTTGGCGAGTGCGTGCCGCGCCTGGGTGAGCGGTGCCTGCCCTTCGTTGGTCAGCTCGACGCTGCGCGTGTTGCGCACGAGCAGGCTCTCGCCGGGCTCGCGCTCAAGGGAGCGGATCGACGCGGAATGGGCCGGACTGCGCTACGTGCATCCGCGCGGCGGCCCGCGTGAAGTGACGCTCCTCGGCGACCGCCACGAAGTACTCGAGCTGGCGTAGTTCCACGATTAATCACCAACGATGATTGCTCGGATCTGACTCTTCTGTTGGACAGCTAAACCGCTGTAGCGGAGGGTGGCACCAGTGACTTTCGCTGCGACGCCACCCGACGCCGCGGCCCGAACCCGAGGAACCACCATGACCCCCCTAGTCCCCTTCCTGATCAACGCCGGCTTAGCCGACCTGGCCCGCTCCGCGCTGCCCGACGCGCCGGTACGCCCCGACCCACCCAGGCGCCACTGGCGTCTACCGCGCCGGTGCGAGAGCGACGTGCATCGCCACGACCTTGACGGCAAGCCAGAACAGGAGACTGCGAGCCCCTCGCTCTCAGGTGACCGGTCCAAGGCTGTGGTCGCCCGTCGGCGCCACCGTTGGCTGCCCGTCGCCCGTCAACTTGGGGCAGGCCGGAGAGGCTGACCGAATTTGCCCAGGCTTTCCGTTGAGCAATGTCCGCGGTCAGCAGGGGTTCGGTGGTGATCTGCTGCGCGCCAGAACAACTCTAAGCCGCCTCCCAGCTTTCCCCATTACTTTGGGTGACCAGCTGATGGCCGGGGTGATCTCCCTGGTAGGGCGGGAGGGGTTGGAGCGGGTGCAAAGACGATCTCGACGGATTCTGATCGGCGTACTGGCGGCGCTGCTGACGCTCGGCGGCGGAGGCGGCGTCGCCGTCGGCGTCTACGGTCGTTCGCTCGACGGCAACCTCGCCCGCACCGACGCCTTCGCGGGTCTTCCGCAGGAGTCGCGCCCGACCCGGGCGGTCACCGGCGCCATGAACGTGCTCCTGCTCGGCAGCGACTCCCGTGACCCGGACAAGACGGCGGACTCCCGTACCGACGCGATCATGCTCCTACACCTCGATGCCGACCATCAGAAGGCGGAGGTCGTCTCGATTCCCCGGGACACCTGGGTCTTCGTCCCGCGCTCGCCGGACGGGCGGCACGGCGACACCATGGCGAAGATCAACGCGGCGTACGCCTGGGGCGGGACCCCGCTGACCGTGCAGACCGTCGAGTCCTTCACCGGCGTGCACATCGACCACGTGGCCCTGATCGACTTCGCCGGGTTCGCGCAGGTGGTCGACGCCCTGGGCGGGGTCGACATGGCTATCGAGAAGACCATCACGTCGATCCACGCTCCACACCGGACCTTCACGAAGGGCAGGCAGCACCTGGACGGCGTCGCGGCGCTGGACTACGTACGCCAGCGGTACCAATTCAGTGACGGCGACTTCAGCCGCGAACGACACCAGCGCGAGTTTCTTGAGGCCCTGCTCGACCGGGCAGCTGGCCTCGGCACCCTGTCGAACCCGGTGAAGCTCAACTCCTTCCTCCAGGCCGTGACGAAGTCGATGACGGTAGACCAGGACTTCAACCTGGTGGACGTCGCGATGGAGCTGCGGGACCTGCGCAGCGACAACCTCACCTTCCTGGGCAGCCCGAGCGCGGGCACCGGCATGAAGAGCGGTCAGAGCGTGGTGCTGGCGGACACCGCGAAGGCTAAGGCGCTTTACCAGGCGATCACCCACGACACCGTCCAGGAGTACCTAGGCACTGCGGCGCCATCCCCGACACCCACCGCCAACCTCAGCCCCTAGCTCCCCGTTCTCTAGGGCGCCAGCTGCCGCCGTCGCCGTCGGCAGCTGGAATCCGACCGCTCCTTGTTCGCTGGTCGCGGCAGACGCGCCGCGGGCCACGGAAGCGGCACCTCATCACGGCTTCGGAGGATCAGCATGACAGTCATTAGGGCAGGCAAACGGTGGCAACGGGTATGCGCGGCTCTATTGGTGTTGGGCGCCGTCGCCGGCTGTGGTGGCGTCGGCGACCGAGCTCACTCTCCAACGGCCACCGCCACCAGTATCGCGGCCAGCATTCGGTCCGGAACGCCGGATCTGGACGCCGGCGAAGAGATCGCGCAGGGCTTCGACGTCCCGTGGGGCCTGGCGTTCCTGCCAAACGGCGACGCCTTGATCGCCGAACGGAACACCGGCTTGGTGCTGCAGCTGACCCCCGGCGGCGGCGCGCCCCGGCAGGTCTACCAGGTGCCCGGTGTGGTGGCAGGCGGTGAGGGCGGCCTACTCGGCCTTGCCGTGTCGCCCCACTTCACCGGCGACAACCTGATTTACGCCTACTACACAGCCGAGCAGGACAATCGGATCGTCCGCTTCCACCTCGACGGCGGAGAGCCTGAGGTGATCTTCAGCGGTATCGCCAAGGGCGGGAACCATAACGGCGGACGCATCGCGTTCGGCCCCGACGGCATGCTGTACGTCGGCACCGGAGACGCCGGCGACACGGGCCGGTCGCAGGATCCGGCGAGCCCGAACGGCAAGATCCTGCGCCTGACACCCGACGGGACACCGGCGCCGGGAAACCCGACCGCCGGATCGCCTGTGTACAGCCTCGGGCACCGCAACGTGCAAGGTCTCGCCTGGGACTCCGACGGCCGGTTGTTCGCGGCCGAGTTGGGGCAGAACGAGCTTGACGAGGTCAACCGCATCGAGCCGGGACACAACTACGGCTGGCCCCAGGTGGAAGGGGACGGCGACAGCGACGGGGGGCGGTACACGAACCCGGTCGTCACCTGGCCAGTCAGCGACGCCTCGCCGTCGGGCATCGCGATTGCCGGAGATACGGCCTACGTGGCCGCACTGCGAGGCCAGCGGCTGTGGGCCATTCCCCTCAACGGCGACACGGCCGGTGATCCCTCCGCACAGCTGGTAGGACGCTACGGCCGCCTGCGGACAGTGCAGATCGCCCCGGACGGCGCGCTCTGGCTGACCACGTCCAACACCGACGGCCACAGCGACGTACGCGATGGCGACGACCGCATCCTGCGCTTTCCCGCACGCTAGCCAGACCGACGAGGGACGCCTGACCGGCCGACCCGGAGGGGCTACCGCCCGCGCAGAACCTAGGCAGACGCATATTGATGGGGGTGAAGGTCGGCGCGGACCAGCGATGGGAGCCAGACGCGCCGGCGGAAGTTCGACCGGCGGAGCCTGACTCGGCGGGCGTCGTCGGGGTGGAGCAGCTCGGTTGCTTCAGCGTCGGTCCAAACGCCCGGGTTGTCGGTGGCGAGGACGGCAAGGCCGCCGCAGTCGGATATGGGCGTGGCGGCCGTTGGGCTTGGGTCCGAAAGTCACCTGACCGCCGCAGCGGGCTCCCAGGTGAACAGCCGTTCGTAGCCGACGAGGGTGACGAGGACGGCGGTGAGCAGGCCTAGGGCAGCCAGCGCGGGCAGGTGTCGAGCGGCGGGCAGCAGCGCGAGGGTGACGCCGGTGGCGACGATCTGTGCTGGCGGGGTGTGCCCGACGGTGAGCCGGAGGAACAGGGCCCGCCCGGCGAGGTAGAGGACCACTCCGCCGTACAGCGCGATCGTCGACGGCCAGTGCAGCGGCGCCCCCGGGGGCGATCCGGGTTCGTTGTCGGCCACGTGGGTGAGGACCCGGTCGAGGCCCAGCGCGAGGTAGATGATCCCGGCGATCAGCAGGGCGTGGGTCAGGCTGTAGGCGTCAGCGGCGGTCACTGCTCGGCGTTCGCCGTGCCTTCTCGCCAGTGCTTGACTGGCGGCGGATGCGGCGTTTTCGAAGTAGAGCCACCACAGACACCCCGCCGCGGTGAGGCTGAGCAGCGCGGCGAGCAGGACCGGCCAGCGGGTGACCGCCGAGCCGGCGCCGGCGCCCACCGAGATGAGGGACTCGCCGAGCGCGATGATCAACACCAGGCCGTGCCGTTCGGCGAAGTAACTGGGCCTGCGCAACACAAATCCGCCGAACGCGGTGGCGGCCCGGCCACTAGCTGCTTCGACAACGAGCAGCGCCCCGACCCAGAGCACAGTCTGGGCGAGCCCGCCGAGCACCGCCCCAAGGATCAGCGGTATCGAGGCCACGGCGGCCGGGATGGCGAAGAGGAGTATCTGAACGCGCAGGCGCCGATTTCCGGCGGCTCCGTAGTAGTAGAGGGCGGTGTGCAGTGCCCGCACCACGATGTAGGCCGACGCCTCCGACGACTCGGTGATGGCCTCCCCGAAGCGGTCAGCCTGTCGTCCGAGGCCCCCTGGCCGACTGTCGGGGCCGATCAACCTCTTCACCGTAAGGTGACTGGGTTCCCCTTCGGACACTCATGATCAGGTTCCTCATGACTCGCCCGCCTAGAGATCCTTCGACATTTTGCGGCCGGTCTCTACGTAGCCGAGTTGCTCGTACAGGCTGCGGGCGCCGTGGTTGTGGGCGAAGACGTGCAGGCCGATGGTCGCGGCGCCGTTCGCTCGGCTCCAGCGCTCGGCGGCTTCCATGATGGCGCGGCCGTAGCCCTTACGGTGCTGGTCCTGCTCGACGGCGATGTCGTACACGAACGCGGCCGTGCCGGTGAGCTTCAGCCAGAGGAAGCCGACCCGGCGGTCGCCCTCGCAGGCGTACCAGAAGTGGTGCCCGGCCGTCCCGGCGCCGTCGGGGAGCAGCCTCGCGAAGGTCTCGGCGGCCTCCGCCGCCGCAGCCTCGGCCGGTACGCCGGAGCTGGTGACGCTCTGCGCGTAGTGCGCCTCCGCGTCCGCCTTCCAGGGTCCGAACAGTTCCTCGGTCATCGGTTCGAGCCGCACCTCCACCATGGCGCCAGCTTAGGTCCTGTTCGGAATGGGGGCCGGAGCGAGGCGACGCCGCAGCCCGTCTCCCATTCCGAAACAGGACCTAGGTGTTCTGCCCGGAGAGGTTGGGGATGCGGCTGGCGGGTGGGCCGCCGAGCAAGGCCAACGACTGGACGTCAGCCAGCTAGCTGCGACAGGGTCCGTGCGATAAGAGACGCGATCACGAGTCCGATTGCGCCAAGCGCGCACCCGGCGATCGCCAGGCCGCGGCCATGTTGCCCGTCTGTCTTGATCTTCTTTAGTGCCATCCCGCCTAGGACAACCGCACAACCGCTGACCAGCAGCGAGATCAGCAGGGGGTTCATGGTTGTGACTGGCAGCGGTATCAGCCCCATCGCGGCCGCGGCAATGACTAGCAGCGACACCAGACCCACCGCGCATGCCGCAACGGCGAGGTTGTTGCGCCCTTGCTGATTCTCAGAGAGCTGGCGCGTCATGGCATCTCCAGTCGTTCGAGCCACTCGGATGTGCTAGGCCTCAGCGCCGCGAAGCCCGCAACCGTGAGAATACAAAGGGGTGCCGCCATCTGCACTGCGTGCCGTCGTTCCTCGGCGAACAGCTACCAGCTGGACGCGCTGGAAGGCTCACCGACGGGGGCGCCACTTGCTCTGGTGCGAGGCAGGCAGCGGGCGATGTTTGATCTGTGCTGACATGCCCACTTTGCTCCGGCGACGTCGAGCCATGTGGGCCTGCCGTGATCCTGTTCCGGCGGGATAACGCATGGAGCTACATGTGGCAGCCGTTCGTGGAGGACCTCCGTACAAGCCGGCGTGATGTGCTGCGCGACGGAGAGCACCATGCTCGCGTACAGCGGTTCCGGCGGCGAAGCGAGCCGAGAAGGCGCCGTCCCGACTTAGAGTTCCTAACAAAACGATCTAGGTGGTGGGTCTTTCATCCCTTGTGGAGGGACTTGAGCAGCGACCGCTCGTCGTACAGGCGCGCCGGGCGGCGTCGCCGACGCCGTTCTTCACCGGCTGCGGCAGCGCCCGGCCGAAGCGGGACCGCCAGTAGGCGACGGATTCGCCGCCCCTCGGCCCGGTCGGACCAGCGCACGAAAGGCGAGGCGTAACTGCGTGGTCTGCTTCTGGACGGGCGGCGTAAGTCGATGCAGCCGATGGCAGAAGGTCTTGGTGTGGATCATCACGGGTTGCCGGTGCGACCCAGACCGCCGTGCCTGGCTTGATGAACAGCTTCTGCGCCGCGGTCTTGCTCATTGCGCAGTCTAGGACGTCCATCCCTTCTTGCTTTTCCGCCCACTGACGGTAATATCTCCATGTTTTGGCTTGCAACGGGGAGGAAGACCACATGCGATGGAAGGTCCCGGCCGGCGCCCTAATGGCGCTGGCCTTTCTGATTCCGGCGGCACCGGCGGTGGCTCAAGCCGAATCGCCCGGGCTGAACGAGGCCTGCCAAACGGTCGAGCGCAAGGTGTACAAGGATATCCGCGAGCTTGTCACCATCGACCTGGATACCGCCACCGATGTACAGGTGCGGGTGTTGGCCGCCCAGATCCTGGCCACGGCAAACGCCGACTCGTTGCCCGTTTTGCCTCGCGTAATACAGGAGCGGCTGAACGGCACCGCGGATGATCTCCGCGCATTCCTCAAGGCGGACGTGCAGAACGCCTGGTCAACGGATCTGCGGATCACGGTGGTCCGGACGTTGACGGGCGCTGGCGCCAACGTGAAGGCGGCCGCGCAAAAGGTGCTCGACGACGGGGCCATCGATGCCTACCTGGCTTACCTGAACAACGGCCTGTACGCCGCACGTGCGCTTGACTGCGCCTCTCAGCCCACACCGACACCGACGTCTCAGCCCACACCGACACCGAGCGCCACGCCCAGCGCCACGACGACCGTTGCACCGACCCCTACTACCTCCGCCAGCCTGGGCGCCCCCGGCGGCGAGGGCGGTGGGCTGGCCGTGACCGGTGCCGACACCGCGGCCGTGGCCGGCATTGGCGGTGCGCTTCTGCTCCTCGGCGGCGCGGGCTACCTGATCGGACGCCGACGCCGTTCCCGCTTCGTGGCATAGCTCACTCGACGCGCCCGGCTCGATGCTTCGTCGGGCCGGGCGCGATCAGCGCTGTGCTTGGCGAGGTTCGTCGCGGCCCGAAGGCGTGATGCCAGCTTCGGGAGCAAGCCGCAACGTATGTGTGCCAACGAGCCGGCGGCAATCCCCGTGCCGCCGAGGGCATCGTGATAATGATGGAAACGCTTTGGAACGCCCAACACTCGCGTCACGGTGGAGGACCGAACTCGCGACGCCAGAACCAGGACGAGGCAGAGGCCGCGGTCAACCTGGCGGTATTCCTGGTTCAGTGGCTCTCCACGGGTGTGCTGCGGAAGGCTTAGAACTCCTAACAGAATGATCTAGGGGCGTTCGTCCTTGATGGACGGTCGATTTGAGTGCTTGGGCGTGAGGAGGGGTGAGCAGCCGCCGTGGATCGTCTCGGACGAGTTGTGGGCCGAGATCTCGCCGTTGCTGCCACCTCGAGCACCACGTCGGCGTCGCTATCCCGGCCGTAAGCCGCTGGATGACCGCAAGGTGTTGTGCGGGATCTTGTTCGTGCTCTACACGGCAATCCCGTGCGAGCACTTGCCCCAGGAACTCGGGTTCGGGTCGGGGATGACCTGCTGGCGCAGGTTGCGGGACTGGAACGACGCCGGCGTGTGGCAGCAACTGCACGAAGTGCTGCTGGGCAAACTCCGCGCCGCCGGGCAACTGGACATGTCCCGGGCGGTGATCGACGGCTCCCACGTCCGGGCGCTCAAGGGCGGCCCAAAACCGGCCCGAGCCCGGTCGACCGCCGCAAGCCAGGCTCGAAACACCACGTCATCACCGACACAGGCGGCATCCCCCTCGCCGTCAGCCTGACCGGCGGCAACCGCCATGACATCACCCAACTGATGCCCCTGATCGACAAAGTCCCGCCGATCAAAGGGCATCCGCGGCAGAGCCCGGCAACGGCCGACCGGATCTACGCAGACCGCGGCTACGACTACGACATCTACCGCCGTGCGCTACGGACCCGAGGCATCACACCCGTCATCGCCCGACGCGGCGTCGACCACGGTTTAGGACTCGGTACCCGACGCTGGGTCGTCGAGCAGACCATCGCCCTGTTGCACTGGTTCCGCCGCCTGCGGGTGCGGTGGGAGATCCGCGACGACATCCACGAAGCCTTCCTCACCCTCGCCTGCGCCATCATCTGCTGGCGCCGACTCCAACACTCAAAGAGTTAGGACCTCTTAACGTCCTCCCTCCGATGCGGTCCGGCTCGTTACCGGGGGAGGCTGGCTGATCATCGCCATCATGTGCGCGGTCCACGGGACAACCAGTCGCCCGTCGATCTCGCCCCGCACATAGCGAAGAAAGTTCGGCGTGTTCATGTGCCTGGCGAGCGCATCCTGGTCAGTCCAGTTCTCGTAGAAGAACATCACCCGCGGGTCCTCCCGGGTCTGGTACAGGTCATAGTCGAGACAACCCGGTTCAGCCCGGGTCGGCTCCACCATCGCCAGGTGGGCCTGGCGTACCACGTCGACCGCACCCGGACTGATGGTGAAGAACGGGACGAGGGTCACTTGGGCGCTGGAGTTCGCGGTTGCCCGCGGACTGTCCGGTCTGGTGTCCGGGCTGGAAAGTAGCCGCGCGGAGCGCACCATGGGCGGAGCCACCAGCTCTGGCACAGTCTGCTCGCGCAGCAGAGTCCGTACGTGCGCGCTCGCCATGTGCTGATCGAGGGCAGACTGGTCCGCCCAGTTGGCCAGAAGGTAAAACGCCGCTGGATTGTTCTTCAGCCGATGCAGGTCGTAGCTGAGGTTCCCTGGATCGGCGCGCGAGGGCCCGACCAGGTGCAGTAGAGCGTCACACACGTCGGCTTCCCGGCCGGGCTTCGCGATGAATTGGGCGAGTACGGCGACCTGGTCGGGTGCCGGCGAGGGTGACGTCTCGTCCGCTCCGGCGGTTACGCTCGCATCCATCTGATCTCCTTGCCGGTGCTGTACTGCTGGCAGACTTCGCGTCGGGCCCGCGGCTTGTTCCCATTAGCCGAACGGGCAAACGACCGTTGGTCCCTGACTCAGGCTTCGGGGTCGGAACAGCGAAGACGCTATAGCCGATGCTCGCCCGGCTCACGGTCTGCTCCACGTCCTGTCACCGGCCCACTCCCGGTGGTGTTGACCTGCGTCGCGAGTGCGGCGAGGTTTCGGGCGGCGTTGACGGCTCGGTCGAGGGTCAGTGCGCAGGTGGTGAAGGTGTAGGTCCGCTCGGACAGGGCCAGCTTGGCTTTCATTCCGCCACAGCCTGAGCAGGTTTCGCCGCAGGTGGCCCCTGCGGCTGTCGACTGCCGACCACCGCCATTCCCGGCAATGCGGACATTCCTGCCGCTAGCCGTGCCCAGGCTGTACCTGGTTGGTCGTCCACCGGCACGCGACGCTGGACCCGTGGCGAGCTGACACAGCACACAGCTCCCCGTCGCCCGTGCGCTATCCCGCGCATGGGTTTCGCGCAAAGACCCCGACACGGGAGGAATTGGCATGTCCGAAACGAAAACCATCGCGGTGGTGGGCGCCACCGGCGCGCAGGGCGGTGGCCTGGCCAACGCCATCCTGGCGGATCCACGCGGTGAGTTCACGCTCCGGGCGCTGACCCGCCGGCCGGACTCCGATGCCGCCCGTGAGTTGGCCTCCCGTGGCGCGCAGGTGGTCGAGGCTGACCTCGACGACGAGTCGAGCCTGCGGCGCGCGTTCGTCGGCGCGTACGGCGCCTATGTGGTGACGAACTACTGGGAAGGCATGTCGGCGCAGACCGAGTTGGGCCACGCACGCAACGCGGCCCGGGCGGCGAAGCAGGCCGACCTGCGGCACGTGATCTGGTCAACGCTGGAGGACACCCGCGAACGACTCCCGGTCACCGATCCCCGGGTACCGGTGCTCGACGGCTCCTACACCGTGCCGCACTTCGACGCGAAGGCGGAGGCGGACCGGTACTTCCTCGACCTCGGTGTGCCGACGACGTTCCTGCGCACCACCTTCTATTGGGAGGCGTTTCTGCAAGGGTTCGGGCCGCTCCGCGACGAGTCCGGACAGCTGGTGCTCACGCTGCCGATGGGTAACAGCGCGTTGGCCGGGATCGCCGCCGAGGACATTGGCCGCACCGCGCTCGGCATCTTCGCCGCCGGCGAGGACTACCTCGGCGCGACGGTCAGCATCGCCGGCGAGCACCTGACCGGCGCGCAGATCGCGGCCGTGTTCGCCGACGTATTGGGCGAGCCGGTGGCCTACCGGCCGCTGACCCACGACCAGTTCCGAGCTCTCGGCATCCCCGCCGCGGCGGAGATCGGAAACATGTTCCAGTACTACACCGAGGCCGCCGGCACCTTCACCGGCGCCCGCGACCTGACCGTGGTGCGCGCGCTGCACCCCGGACTGCGCACATTCCACCAGTGGCTGCTCGAACACAAGGACGCCGTCAGCGTCGACTAGCCAGCGGACCCCGTCCACCGCAGGCCGTCCGCTATGGACGGCTCGCGGTGGCCTCGCGAAGCTCAGACCATCACGTACCAAGGAGTCACTGTGACACCAACCAATACCGACCGGTCCGGTACGAGCCGGCGGTCGTTGCTCGCCCGCGGCGCGGCGCTCGCGGCGGCGCCGTCGATCGGCGCCATCATGGCCGCGGTGGCGGGACCGTCGCCGGCCGAGGCCGACTCGGCCCTGCAGGACTACGCGCCCGTACCCCCGTCGGCGCTCGGACCCGCCCTCAACAGTCAGGGTTACTACGTCGGACGGGTGGAGCGGAACCTGTACTGGGTCACCGATGGCACCTACCAGTCCGCGTTCCTGACCACCCGCGACGGCGTCGTGCTGTTCGACGCGCCGCCGACCATCGGCCACAACCTCCGGCGGGCCGTGGACGAGATCGCCGCCGCCAACGGCGTCAGCAACAGGGTGACGCACCTGGTGTACTCCCACCACCATGCCGACCATATCGGCGCGTCGGCGTTGTTCGGCAAGCATGTCGTGCGCGTCGGCCACGCGGAGACCCGCCGGCTGCTGCTGCAGTACAACGACCCGGCCCGACCCGCCCCCGATGTCACCTTCCAGGACCGTCGCACCCTGCGCGTTGGCGGGGAACGCGTCGAGTTGGCCTGGCGCGGCTCTAACCACGCGCCAGACAACATCTACATCCACCTGCCGGACCACGACACCCTCATGCTCGTCGACATCGCGTTGCCCGGTTGGGTACCCATCTACAACCTCAACCTCAGCGCCGACATACCCGGATTCATCGCCGCCCCCACCACCGCCCTTTCCTACCCCTGGAAGCACTACATCGGCGGCCACCTGGGCCGGCTCGGCACTCGCGCCGACCTCGGCCTGCACCAGCAGTACGTGACCGACATCGTCGACAACGTGAAGACCGCGCTCGCCACGGTCGATCCGACGCCATACTTCGTGAAGTACGGCCCGAACCCGTGGGCCGCGGTGAAGACCTACCTGGACGCGGTCACCGACCAGGCCGCCGCCCCCGTCATCGCGAAATACACCGGGGTGCTGGCTGCGGCCGACGTTTTCACCACGAGCAGCACCCTGACCATCCTCGAATCCGTCCGTCTCGACCTCGGCTTCGGATCCCAGATCCATCCCTGAACTGTGCCCGCCGCAACGCCGCTCTCCCCGGGCGCCGGCCAGCCGCCGGCTCCCGGGGTCGCGGGACACCGGGGCCTTCGGCGGTAGGTCCCAGCCGCCCGGCCGCTCAGGCGAACGCCGAGTCGAGCTGGTTCGTGGCGTCCCGGTCCAGCTCGATGCGATCCACCGCGAGGTTCTCCCGCAGGTGCCGCAGCGAGGCGGTGCCCGGTATCAGCAGGACGTTCGGGGACAGGGCGAGCAGCCATGCCAGCGCGATCTGCGCCGGCGTGGCCTGGTGCCGGCGGGCGAGGCGGTTCACCGCCGGGTTGTTGAAGATGGCCTCGCGCCGATCTCGCGGCCAGCCCAGCGGAACGTAGGGCACGAACGCGATGCCGCGCCGCGCGCACTCCTGCAGCACCGGCATCGAAGCGCGGTCGAGCAAGCTGAACGAGTTCTGTACGCACACGATCTCGGCGACCGCGAGCGCCCGCCGCAGGTGGGCGAGCGAGACATTGCTGAGACCGATTCCGGCGATCAGACCTTCGTCTCGAGCCGTGACCATCGCGGCCAGTTGGGCATCGAACCGGCCGTCTGGAGGTGAGTCGTCCATCAGCCTGAGGTTGACCGCGGCAAGGCGGTCGACCCGCAGCGTCCGGAGGTTGTCCTCGATGCCCCTGCGCAGTTCGTCGGGCTCGTCGTAGGGCAGTACCGCACCCGCGTCGTCCCGCCGGGCCCCCACCTTGCTGACAATCGCCAGCCCGTCCGGGTACGGGTGCAACGCCTCCCGGATCAGCTCATTGACGACCCGGGGTCCGTAGTACTCGGCGGTGTCGATGTGGTTCACACCGATCTCCACTGCGGTCCTGAGTACGGCGATGGCATCGTCACTGCTGGCCGGTGGGCCGAACACACCGGGCCCGGTCAGTTGCATGGCGCCGTACCCGACTCGCGCGACCGGGAACGGCCCCAGCCGGAACGTCGTCACTCGGTGTCCACGGCAACGCTCATGTCCTGGGTGCCGACCACCGACAGCAGGCGCAGTGCGTCATGGGAGGGGCTGCCCCGCTGAGCGGTTAAGCAGACGAGGTACTGGTCGCGCATGGGCACGGCGAGCGTGTCGCAGTTCAGCTCAAGGGTGCCCACCATCGGGTGGTGCATCGTCTTGCGGTGGTGGTGTCCGGTCTCCACATGGTGGACGTCCCACAGCTGCGCGAACTCGGCGCTGCCCCGGTACAGCGTGTCGACCATTGCGTGGATCTGCGGGTCGGTCGGGTACCGGCCAGCGGCCGCTCGCAACTGGCCCACCGCCAGCCTGCCGAACTCTCCCGCGCCGCTCATCCCGTAGTGCCGCGCGGCGGGGTCGGGGTGCAGGAAGTGGCGGTAGATGAGGTTGCGGCGGGCCGGTGGAACCGCGGAGAAGTCCTCGAACAGGGCCGCGGCCAGGCCGTTCCACGCGATTACGTCGTAGCGGGCGTTGACCACGAACGCCGCGACGTCCGTCATGTGCTCCAGCAGGTTCAACACGGTCGCCGGGACGTCGGAGCGGGGTCCGGCCGCCGATTCCGGTGCGACACCGGCAAGGTCGAACAAATGGTCGCGTTCGTCCGCGCTCAGGCGCAGAGCCCGGGCCAGCTCGCCGAGCACCCGCCGGGACGGGCTGGACCCGCGGGCCTGTTCCAGCCGCGTGTAGTACTCGACCGAGATGTGCGCGAGCCGGGCGACCTCCTCCCGGCGCAGCCCCGGGGTCCGGCGCACGGTGCCGGCCGGCAGGCCGACGTCCTGCGGTCGCGTTCGCTCCCGCTTGCTGCGCAGGAACTCGCCAAGCTCGGTACGGTCCATGGCCGCAAGTATCGCCCGCGCTCGCCCAGCTGCCAGGTACGAACGGTACCTGGATGAACCAGACAGTCGGCCGTACACGACCCAAAGGTGCCCGCCGAGACTGGTATTGGCTGGGCCTGTCGCCCGGCCCACCCCGCCGGGCAGCCTCGAGCCATGGCTCACCACAGCAAGATCGCGCTCGTCACCGGGGCAAACAAGGGCGTCGGCCGGCACATCGCCCGGCAGCTGGCACAGGCAGGGGTCAGCGTGCTGGCCGGCTCCCGCGACACCTCGCGCGGCCAGCGCACGGTCGACGAACTGCGCGCCGAAGGGCTCGACGTGCAGCTGCTCCAGCTGGACGTCACCGACGCCGCCTCCGTCGCGGCTGCCGCCGCGCATGTCACGGCGTTGGACATCCTCGTCAACAACGCCGGCATCAGCAGCGGCTACGACACCCCGTCCCGGACGTCGCCGGAGGACCTGCGCCGCACCTACGAGACGAACGTGTTCGGCGTCGTCGCCGTCATCAACGCCTTCCTGCCCGTGCTGCTGCGTTCCCCGTCACCGCGGATCGTCAACGTGTCCAGCGAGGTCGGCTCCCTCACCCTGATGAGGAACCGGATACCGATCAACGTCGGCGCGTACCAGTCGTCGAAGGCCGCGCTGAACGCGCTGACCATCCTCTACGCCAAGGAACTCCGCGACACACCCGTGAAGATCAACGCAGTCACACCTGGGTACGTCGCGACCGACCTCTACGGGGGCAGGCCGACGCCCGGTGCTGGTGACCCCGCCCGCGGCGCGGCCGTCGCCGTACGGTTCGCGCTGCTCGACGACAACGGTCCCAGCGGCGAGTTCCACGACGCGAACGGCAACCTGCCCTGGTGACCGGCACCCCATTGCGACGACGGTGACTCGGGCCGGAGTTCGCGCTTATCCGCGGATGGTTCGGCCGGGCACCTGCCGGCGCCCTGACGTCGCGGTGCTGTGGGGGCTGTGCGCAGGAGCCCATCCCCGAGAGATCGGGGATGGGCTCCTGCGTCGTGCGGTGATTCAGTTGACCGTGCCGATGGAGACGGCGCCGCGGCCGACGACCGCGCCCTCGGTGGTGACGACGGCCAGCTCGCCGAACAGCTCACGCCCGGCGCCCGGGGCGGACTGGGCGGTCACCGTACCGGTGAGGGTGGCGGTAGCGCCGTTGGGCAGGGCGAGCGGGGTGCTCGGGGTGGCCAGAGCGCCCAGCGACGGAGCCGAGAACGAGTCCCGGTAGTCGTAGGCGGTGCTGGTCCCCGGCCCGTCCACGGCATACCCGTCGACGACGACCCGGTACGTGCCCGCTGGCGGGTTCGCGACGGTGACAGCTTCCTCGGAGTCACCGTCGGCCGCCTGGCCGACCTGGACATCGCCGCGGAACACCGTCAGGTCCAGATCCGCGCCCAGATTGGCGGTGTTGCCGATCCGAGCCGTGAAGCTGGTGGCACCCTCCGGAACGTCCAGCAGGTACTCCTGCTGGGCGCCCTCGGCGATGGTCGGCCGCTCGGCGTGCACGCTCGACAGCGGACCACCCTGACCGGTCACCGCGACCGGGCCGAAGGTGTTGGTCAGCGTCCAGTTCGCCGAGGTCGGCTCACCGGCGGTGACCGACGGCAGCTCGATCACGGACGGCTCGACCTGCACGCCCTGCACCCGCGCCTGAAGCTGGAACGGGTTGTTCAGCGCCGGTGAGGTCCGCCGCGACTCCACCTCGATCTCCCAAATCCCAGCAATCGGGTTCTGGTAGTCCCGCTCCTGCGGCTTGCAGGCGGCAGCGTCGGAGAAGTTGGTGTAGCAGGCGGTGCTCGCCGTGCTCTCCACCGGCACGCCGTACGGGTTGATGGCGATGAACCGGGTCTGCGACCCGGTGGCGATGCCCGACAGGTTCACCTGCAGCGCCCCCGCGCCGGCCGGCACGGTGACGAAGTACGAGGTGAAGCCGTTGCGCGCCACCGATCCCTCAGCGGAGAACGAGTAGCCGGGCTTGGTGACATCGTTCCCGGCCACCACGACGGCGGAGACCTCGAAGTCGATCACGGAGGTCTTCGGGTCGTCCACGGTCAGGATCGTGCCGTGCGCGCCGGTGGACTTCGGCTTGGCGGTGACCGGGATCGTCACGGCCTTATTGAGCGGAAGCGCAACCGTCTTGGGTGCGGTGAAGGTGCCGTCGTTGCCGCGCAGGGCCAGCTTGTGGCTGACCGTGCCGGCTGGGCCGCTGGTCCGGGTGACCTTGACCTGGTACGTCCGGTTCTGGCCGACCTTCTGCCCGCCCTCGGCAGAGGTGCAGCGGTTGTAGACGCCAGCGCCGCGGTTCGGGTTCGGAACGAACCTGCTCAGGTCGCGGTCGTAGCGGGTGAGGTTCTCCGACAGCTCGGTGCAGACCGGAGCGTCGGAGACGTACGAGCGGGTTTCGACGTTCTTGCTGAGCAGCTTCCACGCGCCCGGCACGTTGAACATGCCGTAGCCCTGCGCGTACGTGGCGACCGCGGCGATTGGCTTGGCAGAGGTGTAAATGGCCCGGCGCAGCGCGGCCGGAGTGACACCCTTGTCGGTTGCTTTCGCGGCGGAGAGCAGTAGCGCGGCGGCGCCGGTAGCCTGCGGGGAGGCCATCGAGGTGCCGTTGAGCATCTGGTAGCCCGGCGGCAGCGGATAACCGGCCTCGGGCACCGGGTTGCCCGGCTGCCAGGTCGGCGCGGTGGAGATCGCCGATCCCGGGGCGGTGATGTTCGGCTTGAAGCCCCCGTCCTCACGCGGGCCGCGGGAGGAGAAGTTGAACAGCGCATTCTTGGTGCGCACCACCGAGCCGTAGTTGGCCAGCCAGGTGTCGCTGCTGATGTTCGCCGCCACGCTGACGACGTTCTCGGCGACCGACGGGTCGCCGACGGTGTTCAGGCCTGGACCGGAGTTGCCGGCCGAGATGAACATCTGCACGCCGTACGTAGTGATCAGGTCGTTGTAGAGCTGCGCGCGGGCGTTCGAGCCGTCGTTCAGCGTCGGCAGGCCACCGATGGACATGTTGACCACGTCCACGTGACGGTTGATGACCAGGTCGGCCATGCCGGTGGTCAGCGCCGCGGCGGTGCAGCCGCCACCCCACGAGCAGGCCCGGGATGACACCAGCTTGGCGCCGGGAGCCGCGCCGTCGAACGCGCTGTTGCCGAGCATGTCGTTGGCGGCGGTGATGCCCGCGACGTGGGTGCCGTGGGTGGACTCGATGATCCCGATGTTGACGTAGTCCGCGGTGCCGGGAATGCCCAGCGGGCTGGTATCGACGTCCTCGCGGTACTCGACGACGAAGGGCATCTGGTCCCGCACCGCGGTGGCCGGGTTGTCGATGCCGAAGTGCCCGACGTCGAAGCGTTCCCGGTACGGGCGCATGGCCGTCTCGTCGGTGAAGCTGTTGTCCTGGTCGACGTCGACCCAGATGTCGTGGGTCACCGGGTTGTAGAGGACGCCCCACGCGTCGGTGGCATCACCGTCGCGGTTGACGTCACCCGCGGGGTCACTGGCAGCGGTGATGTTCTCCCGGAACAGGTTGAACTTGTAGGTCCCCGCCGACGCGGTCCAGGTCGCGCCGCCGGTGGTGAACGAGGGGCCGGTCACCTCGGTGGCCATCCGCCGCCAGGTGCCGTCGTTCTCGGTCACCGGGTCCGTCGCGGTGACCCAGTCGACGATCTTCCGCTCACCGGTCGTGGTCTTCTGCAGCGCCGGCTGGTCCAGGTCCACACCGGAGTCCATGATGCCGATGGTCACACCGCGGCCGTCCCACTGCGGGTGGGCGGCCTTGAAGGACTCGGCGCCGGTCTCGTTGGTCGGCATGTACGGGTTCACCGCACCGGTGCCTGTTCCGGGTCCGCTCAGCGTGGCGCCCTGCACGGCGGCCTTCGCCCCGGAGGGTGCGGTGCCGGCGGTTGGGTCCGGAAGCTGGATCGTCTCGTCCAGGTCGACCGCGGCGACACCCGGCAGCGTGGCCGCCCTGAGCACCTTCGCCGTCGGCACCGTCGCCAGGACGTAGCCGATCTGGTCGAAGCGCCGGTTGACGGCGCCGCCGAGAGCCTTGACGCCGTCGGCGACGTCGGTCGTCTCGCCCTTCTCGGCGGCCACGATCAGGGTCACCGTCGGCGCGTGCTTCGCCTCAGCCTGGGCGAGGAGCTTGGCGTCGTGCGAGCCCAACGCCTCGGCGGGGGTGGCCTGCGGGGCGTCGGGTGCGGATGGGGCAGCGCTCGCGGTGGCGGCACCACCCGTCACGGTCATGGCACCGGCGGCCAGGACCGATGCGAAGAGCGCAGCGGAGGTACGCCTGCTCAGGTTGCGGGGTTTACTCACGTTCTCTTTCCTCCAGAGAACAGGGCCCTGTTGGTGCAGGGCACGCGTGAGCGAATCCTTCGTGGTGTTGGTAGTCAATGTCGATACGTGGACCGACGTTGTGATCTCACCGTGACATCACCAGCACGCCCCTCGCTGATCAAAAACGCGTATCGGCATTCTGGGCCTCTGAGGACGATCCCCTTGACCAGCATCGGGCGTCGCCGCCCCCGCAGACGGGGCGCTTCGTCGCTGGCCGGGTGGCAAGCACGCCAGCGAGCAGACGCCAAGCCGAGCGGACGGCGCGGATGACGTCGATCGGACCGACCTCACCGGCCAAGCCGACGTCGGCAAGCTCCGCCAGCAGGTCGGCGGCGGAGACCACGTTTCCAGCAGCATCAGCGGCGCCGGGCGCCAATCGGGCGGCGATGCGTCGCAGGATCTCCCGCCGCCCGGACGGGGTGAGGTGTCCGGTTCATCGCCAGGGCGGCGCTAAGCCGGTCCGGCAGCTCGATGCGGAGAGCGTCTGCGGCCTCGACGGTGACCGGGGCACGCAGCTCCACATTGTCGACCATCCGGGCGAGCAGCGCCGCGCGCAGGACCGGCGACGGCTCGACCGCCAGTACGTCAGCACCGGGGAACGCCGCGGCCAGCACCCACCGTGCTCAAACCGGTGCCAGCGCCGATGTCCACAACCGGAGTGTCGGAGCAACCCGCACCCCCGCAGGGCCGCCCCTACTGGGGCGCGTAGCGCCTGTCGCGCCGGCTCGCTGAGGACGTGGAAGACCTCGCCGGACACCCGGTACTCATCGGTCAACCTGCCCCTTGAGCGGAAGCGGGGCCGGCGGTAGCCCTGCCATGGAGGCCTGGTCACCGCCGTCCCGCAACGCCGCAGAGGCGAGGTCGGGAGATGGCACGGCGTCGATGAGGGCCCACGACGCATAATGGTCCGACCGGCAGCGCGGCAAGCGTCGGAAGCGGTAGGCCGGCGGCGGCCGAGATCACGGGAGGATGGCGGCCACGGTGAACCAGGCGATGCCGAATGTAACCCGGAACACCCGACAGCGTGGCGAGGTGCTGGCGCTGTTGCGCGAGGTGGAGGGCTTCCACTCGGCGCAGCAACTGCACCAGATGCTGCTGGCGCGCAAGGCGGGGGTCGGCCTGACCACCGTCTACCGGACATTGCAGCTGCTGGTGGACGCCGGGGAGATCGACTCGACTCGGCTGCCGGGGGGCGAGCAACTTTTTCGCCGGTGCAGCCAGAGCAAACACCACCACCACCTGGTCTGCCGTAACTGCGGGCGCACCGTCGAGGTGGCCGGGCCAGCCGTGGAGCGGTGGGCAGACCAGCTTGCCGCGCAACACGGATTCACGGATGTCGGCCATACCCTGGAAATCTTCGGCACCTGCGCCGAGTGCGTGCGCTGAGCTTTCGGCGGATCTGTCTAGTGACCGACCAGGGCCGGAATGTCGTTAAGGACCCGGCCCTGGTCGGTCCGTGAGCCCAACGCCGCAGCGTTGCGCTGACGCCGCAATGTGCGGAGGTGGCTGGGCGGCCATCACAGCGGTGCCACCGAGGGTCACCGTGAGGTGCTGGTTGATGTCAGCGTCAATGACCAACACCGGTCGGTAGCGGGCGAACAGAGTGGTGAGTGTGGACCGCCGCTGCCGCCCATGCCGACGGGCAGCGACGAGATCGGCTCCTTGGCGACCAAGTCGATGTCGACTCGGATGGTCATCGCGACTGCGGTGCCCGGCCGGCGTACTTGGCACGGAACTTCTCGACCCGGCCCTCCGTGTCGAGCAGTCGCTGCCGGCCGGTCCAGAAGGCGTGACTGGCGGAGGAGATCTGCACGTCGATGACGGGGTAGGTATTGCCGTCGGTCCACTCGACGCGCTGGTCGCTGGTTGCGGTCGAGCGGGTGAGGAAGGCGAAGTCGGCGGCGCGGTCGCGGTAGATGACGGGCTGGTAGGCGGGGTGGATACCGGGCTTCATGAGACTGCTCCTTCGGTGTCGGTGCGGTCGGGGTCGAGGGTGGCAAGTGGAAAGCATCCGGCGAACGGATCGTCGTAGCTTCGCCAGGCGTCCTCGCCGTCGGCGAGTTCCGCGTCGGTGAGTAGGCAGTCGGCGAGAGTGTGGTGCAGGTCGACCGCGTCCAGGTCGAGGCCGAGGAAGACCAGGTGCTGGTGGCGGTCGCCGTAGTAGTGGTCCCAGTCCAGGGCGGCGGCGAGCCGCCGTTGGTCGGATGCGTGGTCCCAGTCCTCGTCGGGTAGGGCGACCAGCCACCGGCCCAGCGACCCCATGCCGAGTCCACCGCCGGCGAATTCCCACGCCACCACGGTGTCGGTTTGGCTGGCCAGCCAGATGTGGCCGCGGGAGCGGATGACGTCGGCGTTGACGGTTTCGAGCATCTCGTGCAGCCGTCGGGGGTGAAACGGTCGGCGGGCGCGGAAGACGGCGGACACGACGCCACAGTCGGACTGCGGTTCGTGCACTCCGAGCGCGTACCCCTCCAGACCGCGGGCGAGCACGCCCGGAGTCTCGGGTCGGTGCCTGTCGGTATCGCGCAGTTGCCGGGACAGCTCGTCGGCGTCGACGACGTCGGTGCCGACGTGGATCTGCGCGGCCCACGGCGCCATCCGTTGCAACAGAACGGATAGCCGGCTGGTGTCGAAGGGGCCCTCGGGGGACCTGCCCCACAGCACCAGGGTGTCGGCGTACTCGATCTGGCGCACAACGACGTCGGCCAGCGCCCGGTGGTCGTCCTCGGCGGCATGAATGCCGAGGTCCCGCAGGTCGTCGGTGCTGGCCAGCCCGTCGAGAAGGTGCTCGGCGTCGACCACGGTGACATAGGAGTCGATCCGAATCAGATCGGTGACCGGAGCGCCATCGACGAGGCAGTGTGCACAGGCGGCGGCGACGGCCTCCGGTTCGACCACCTCGGGCAGCATCAGCACCAGGTCCCGGTCGGGATGGCTGCGGGCAAGCCGGGCCAGGGTGGGCAGCACATCCTCGCGCAGCGTGCAGGAAACGCAACCGTGCATCAGGTCGACCTGATCGTCGGAGACGATGCCGGCGCCGCTACGGATGACCCGGCGTATGACGCCGTCGCGGATATCGCTCAGGTCGTGGCGCACCAGCAGCAACGACGGGTCGGCGGCGAGCAGGGTCCGGGCGACGGCGAAGGTTGCCGCCGGCCAGAAGCCACCAAGCACGGTCAGCGAGGGTCGCGCCTGCGGGTCCATGGTCGCGGTGTCGGCCGGAGCCAGTGGTGACGACGGCATCACAGTCCTCTCAACGTAAATGAAAACGATTGTCATTATAGGCACGTTGAGCGTGCGGTCATGCAGAGGGCGCGGGCGTCATCGTGGGACCCGTCCGGCTCGCAGCGCCTCGCCGGTCTTTGCTCGTCGTCACCTGCTCGATCGCTCCGGAGCCGCCTGCTGCGAGCCGCGCATTCGGGATGCCGCATCCGGCGGGCGGACGTGAAGCCCGGCGCGAGCTTGTCAACGGCCTCCACCCGTGGTGGCGCTGGCTGCTGCTCTGCGCCTTGCCGCCCCAGCTCTGGGGCATCGGGGACCCCGCGATGGAGCCACCCGATGGGCTGATGTAGAAATGAAAACGATTGTCGTTACAGTCAACTGCGAAGGGGAAGGAGTCCCTGTGTCCAGACGATGTGAGGTCACCGGTGCGAAGCCGAGTTTCGGCAACGCCGTGTCCCACTCCCACCGGCGCACCCGCCGCCGGTGGAACCCGAACGTGCAGAACCACCGCTACTGGCTGCCGTCGGAGCGCCGATGGATCCGTCTCACACTCACCGCCAGGGCGCTGAAGACCGTGGACCGTAAGGGCGTCGAAAGGGTCGTCGCCGAGCTGCGGGCCAAGGGGGTGAAGGTCTGATGGCCCGGCACACCGACATCCGGCCGGTGGTCAAGCTGCGCAGTACCGCCGGCACCGGCTACACGTACGTGACGCGCAAGAACCGTCGCAACAACCCGGACCGTATGGTGCTGCGCAAGTACGACCCGATGGTCCGCCGGCACGTCGACTTCCGCGAAGAACGCTGACATGGCCAAGAAGAGCCTCGGCAACCGGCAGGCCCGCCGGGAGGCCCTCGTCGGCCGGCATGCCGGCCAGCGCGCGGGGCTGAAACAGACCATCGCCCACCCGGACACTGACCCTCAGGTACGGGCGAACGCGGTCCGTCGGCTGGCGCGGATGCCACGCGACTCCAGCCCGGTGCGGCTGCGCTCGCGGGATCAGATCGACGGCCGGCCGCGCGGTGTCCTCGCCCGATTCGGGCTGTCCCGGGTGCGGTTCCGCGAGCTGGCATTGCGCGGCGAACTGCCCGGCATCCGCAAGGCCTCCTGGTGACCACGCTCGATCGACGTCCCGCCGGGCTGGCTTCGATCGCTCACGTCGTTCACCGTCCGGTCGCCGACACGCTATTCCATTGGCCCCCGCCACGGGCGCGCCGAGGATGTAGGAAGGTTTCAATTTCTTCCAGCGCGGTTGCTCACGGCACCGCGGACATAAGGGATCGGTTGAACCCGGCGAAGGGCGGCAATTGCCCGAGCTTCGTCCAGGTGTCCGTACACCCGTGCCAGGTCATCCAAATATGTGGCCTCCGACGACCGCATGATCCCGCTGCAGGCTCAGCGGATGGTGGCTGAACGGGCGGGCAGTTTCCATGGTCGAGGTCCCCGGAAGCCGTTCGACGTATGTGCCGCGGCCCGAGGCCGTGGCTCACCTAATCAAGCAGGCGGCGCAGGCGGTCGGCTAGCTCAAAGGCGTGAGGCCGGGTAGTGCCATGTCTGCAGGCATGGCACTACCCGATCTGCCGGGTTTCAGATGATTATCTGGTACGCCGGTCGGCGTCGATGATGAGCTGGGTGACCAGATCGGGGTGGCTGACCATCGCGCAGTGCGACGCTGCCACCGACACCGTCTTGCGCGCGTTGGCCCGCTGGTATTCGAAGCGCTGCAACGCGGGCGGGATGGCCTTGTCCTCGGTGGCGATCAGCCCCCACGAGGGGATGGTCTTCCAAGCGGCGCCCTGGGTCAGGTCGGCGAAGCATTGCGCGTTGAAGGGCCGCTGTGTTGCCGCCATGATTCTGGTGGTGGAGGCGGGCAGGTCGGCGGCGAACACCTGGCGCAGCTTGTCGGCCTGTAGGTACAGGTCGGTGCCGGTGGTGCCGTCGGGGTTCGGGTACGGGACCGGGTTGAGGGCGGCCTGGATTTCGCTGCCCGGGTACTTGGAGATGAGCTCGCCGAGTGACTCGCCGGTGTCCGGGACGAACGCGGCGACGTACACGAGGGCTTTGACGTTGGGTGCGGCGGCCGCGGCGTTGGTGATGACGGCGCCGCCGTAGGAGTGTCCGGCGAGGATCACCGGGCCGTTGATGCCGGCCAGGACGCTGGCCAGGTAGGCGGCATCGGTCGGTAGGCTGCGCAGCGGGTTGGCCGGGGCGATGACGGTGTAGCCGCGCCGTTGCAACTGTGCGACGACGTCGTTCCAGCTGGCGCTGGCGTCGGCGAAGCCACCATGCACAAGCACGACGGTTGGCTTGGCCGAGCCGCTCGAGCCGGTCGAGCTGGTGCTGTCGGCGGTGGCGGGGCTGGCCACGATACCGGTGGCGGTGGCGGCTAACGCGACGCCGGCGGCGCCGACGAAGGTACGGCGGGACATGTTGGCAGACAAGAGAAACTCCTACAGCGTGACCGAGGTGGCGGCTTGGCGGATGAGGTCGGCGACGGCGCCGGGCTGGGAGGCGTAGACGGCGTGGCTGCCGATGGCTTCCACGACGGTGGCGCCGGCGCGCTGGGCCATTGAGCGCTGCGCCGGCGGCGGGATCATGTGGTCTTCGGTGGCGACCAGGTACCAGCTGGGCTTGTGCCGCCACGCGGGCTCGGTGACCGCGCCGCTGAGCGCGCCGACGCCCCAGGGCACCTGGCTGTCGGCGAGGAAGGTGGCGTCCTCGGGGGACAGGTCGGCGGCGAACGAGGCGTGGAACTTGTCCCGGTCCAGGAACAGGAATCCGTCGCGCGGGGGCAGGATGGGCGGTACGGGAGCGCCGGGTGGCGGGTCGGCGATCAGGGTGTTGACCGATTCGCCTTTGTCCGGGGCGAAGGCGGCGATGTATACCAGCGTCGCCACGGCGTCGTGGGTGCCGGCTTCGCTGATGACCGCTCCGCCATAGGAGTGGCCCACCAGGACGGCCGGGCCGTCGAGGCCGTCGAGGATGAAGCGGGTCGCGGCGGAGTCGCCGTCAAGGGACAGGGTCGGGTTCTGCACGACCTTGACGGTGAATCCGTCGCGGGTCAGCAGCCGGTGTACCGCCTGCCAGCCGGACCCGTCAACGAAACCGCCGTGCACCAGCACGACGTTGCGGACAGTTGCTGTGCTCATGGGATGCTCCTGCGTCCAGGGCGGCGGGCTGATCGCCCTTGCCGCTTTTGCTTCCCATGCAAGCCGCTGCGGCAGCGCCGGCCCAGGCAGAACAGGATGCAGAACTAGGAACTGCCGGCGCCGTCGCCATTCGCGGCGGCCTTGTCCCGGCAGTCGGCCGCGTCGTCGTGCCGCCCGATCGACTCGTAGATCGTGGCGGCCCGCCGCAGTACCTCCCGCGCCTCGGCGGCGTTGCCGTCCCCGTACAGATTTTCGCCGAGTATGCGCAGCGCTGTCGCATGGGCATCAAGCATTTGCATGCGCTCAAACAGGGCCGCGGCCTGCCGCGCCAGGGGGACACCGTCGCTGCCGCGGCCGAGCTGTCCCAGCGCCCGTGCCGTCATGCCCAGTACGTAAGGCTGGGTCATCTCGACGGTCGAAGGTGCCATGCCCGAGGCGGGATCCTCGGTCATCTCAAGCGCGCGCTGGAAGCAGGCCAGCGCTTCGTCGACTTCCCCGAGTCGCATCCCGATGTCGCCGCGCCCGATCAGGGTCTGGCAGATGGCGTCGGCGTCGCCGAGCTGTTCGAACAGCTCGGCCGCGGCACGCACCGCATCCATGGCGGTGCGCAGTTGGCCCATTCTCATCCGGGCGCGGCCGATGTTCTGCCACGCCCACGCCTCCTCCTGGACGTCGCCGCTTTGGCGCGCCAGGGCCAGCGCCTGTTCGGCATAGGCCAACGCCGGTTGACCATCCTGCTCGAGCACCGTGTGGGTGCGCGCAAGCCCGTTGAGAAACGCCGCCTGCCGCGCGGTGTCGCCGATCGCGGCGGCCGAGTCGTGCCCGAGCAGGTACACCTCGGCCCAGTGAGGCCAGTAGCGCAGGCGGCCGACGAGCCGTCGCGTGGCGGCAACGGCCTGGACGACCAGGCGATGGTCGCCGGCCGCCGCGGCATCGGCGAGCGCCGGGAACCAGTGTCCGGCCTCGGCCCGGATCCAGGCCACGGCTTCCTCACGGGAGCGGAAATCGGAGCCGGCTGCCTCAGCCGGGTGCTGCGCGAACCACTTTCCCGCCGCGATGAGCGTCGACAGGAGCCAGGTGACCATCCGGCGGTGGCTGGCCGCTACCGCGGCGGCATCGTCGTCATGCTCAAGGCGTTGCTGCGCGTACAGCCGCACCAGGTCATGCAATCGGTACCGGCTTGCCTGCGCCGCCTCGACCAGCCCGAGATCCACCAGATCGTCGAGGTGGTCCTCAGCCTCCGGGACCGTCACCTCGCCGGTCGCCGCGGCCAGCGCGGCGCTGAAGTCCGGCCCGAGCGACAGTGCCGTGCGGCGGAACACCTGCCGGGTCATCTTGGGCAGTTGCTCGTAGGACATCCCGAAGGCCGCGGCGACCTTCAGATCGCCAGCGCTGAGCTGGTCGAGCCGTCGCTCGGCGACCGACAACCGTGTGGTCAGGTCGGCGACGCTCCAGATCGGCCGTGAG
Source organism: Micromonospora sp. NPDC000668 (assembly GCF_042897975.1). Lineage (NCBI taxonomy): Bacteria > Bacillati > Actinomycetota > Actinomycetes > Micromonosporales > Micromonosporaceae > Micromonospora > Micromonospora sp. NPDC000668. The sequence goes on along the minus strand of NZ_JBIAYP010000005.1, from coordinate 420,769 downwards.
ACGAGCCGGTTTCCCACGATGCGTACCGCCAGCGGCAGCCCACCCAGCAGGTCCACCAAGCCATGCAGGTCGTTGTCGTGTTGCAGGTCCGCCCGCTCGGCGAGAATCCGCCGCAGCAGGTCGGTGGAGTCGCCCGGCGGCATCGGGTCCAGGTGAAGCCGTTGCACGCCTTCGAGTCCGGCTAGCAGTCGCCGGCTGGTGACCAGGAGTTGGCTGTTCCCACTACCGGGAAGCAACGGGCGTACCTGTGCCTCTGATGCGGCGTCATCCACGACCACGAGCACACGCTCGTCGCGCAGCATCTGCCGGTAGCGCCCTGCACGCTCGGCCGTGTCGTCGGGAATCTGCTGATCCCGTACGCCCAGGGCCCGCAGGACCCGCGCCAGGATTTCGTCCTCTGCGACCGGCCGCTTGCTCATCCCCAACGCATCGACAAAGCACACCCCACCGGGGAACCGGTCACGCATATGGTGCGCGGCTCGTACCACCAGCGTTGTCTTGCCCATCCCGGCGCCGCCGGTGATCACTGCCGCGCCCGACCGGTCGGCGGAGCCGGTGAGCGCGTCCACCTGGCGGAAGATCCACGCCTGCTCGGCCGTCCGGCCGGTGAAATCGGCGATGGACCCCGGTAGCTCGGACAGGCCCGCTGCGGCCGCCAGGTACGCCGGCCTCGTCCGGCCGGCCTTGGCCAGCGCGACCAGCTCATCCCCTTGGGCACCTTCGAGTTTGAGCGCGTCGGCGATCAACGCCACCGTCCGCCGCTGCGGCCCGAGCGCCCGCCCGCGTTCCATGTCACTGAGCGCCCGCACGCTCACCCCCGAGGCCTCGGCCAGCTCCTCCAACGTCAACCCAGCGGCATGCCGCGCCTGTCGCAACGTCGCCCCGAACGATGCCTCGCCACCCATCCCACAATCATGGGCCATGCAGGCGCCTGCTCTCACCACCCGCTCATCGGCGGTCAACGCAGTCCCGGGTACGTCGCGACCGACCTCTACGGCGGCACGCCGACGCCCGGTGCCGGTGACCCCGCTCACGGCGCGGCCGTCGCCGTACGGTTCGCGCTGCTCGATGACAACGGTCCCAGCGGCGAGTTCCACGACGCGATGGCAGGTCTCCGTGTCCGCATTAGATCGGCGAGTGTCACTCCCGACAACTGCGACGGCTTGAAGGCCCTAGACGTGGCAGAAGCCTGGCGTGCCCGTTCCGTGCCCGGTGTAGGGGCAAACGGGGCCTATGGCGGAGAGGTAACCAACAGCAAGGTATCCCGCTCGCCCTCCTCTGCCAGGTGACGCAGCTTCAAGCGGCATCGATTAACCCGATTCCAAGCTAACCGTCCCGTTGGTCAGCGCGGGGGAGGCGTCGCGCCGCGAGAGTCCGGGGCATGCGTGTCGTCGTCCACTCGGTCAGGTTTCCCGACCTCGAGCAGGGCCCGCCCGAGGACCCCGCCGTCACGGCACAGCTCGTGGAGATCTACGCAGGCCCGAGTGACGGTCCGGGTGAGGAGCGGTTCCAGGAGGTGGTATCTACGCCGGCTGCTTTGTCGCGGATGCTCGCCGATCAGGACGTCATCGTTGGAAGACACTGGCTCTTTGTCGATCACTTCGACGCTGGCCGCGTCGAGCACTTCCTTCGCAAGCTCATCCAGAACATTGAGGGTGCCAGCTGGAACGAGGTCGCTGCCACGTTGGGGCGCCTGGCGCAGCACGAGCTTGAGGACTAAACCGAGTGACTAGTTGAGTGGCGACCGGGGCGGACGTCAGCGGACGAGCAGGGTGCCGCAGATCGTCAGGGTGGGACGTTCGGTGGCGAGGTCTGCGTCCTCCCAGCGCAGGGCGAGGACCTCACCGCTGCGAGCGCCGGTGGCGAGCATGAGGTCGACGATGTCGGCCAGGTCGCCGGTGTGCCGAGGTCCGGGCTTGCCGGGGATTGGTCGCTGCCAGTCGCGGATCGCCGTACGGACGGCTTGGAGGTCTTCGTCGGTAGGGGCGACGACCGTGCGGCGAGGTTTGCGTAGTCGGCCGGTGTCGCCATGGGTCGAGTTGTTCGAGGATCTGCTCCTCGCGGACATTGACGCTTTGCGGGTGATCGATGCGATTGACGTCGTCGTACTCGGCGGCGTATGTGCGGTGGTAGCGGCCCGAGACCCTTCGCGGTCCTTTCAGCCGCCCAAACGGTCAGTGACGCGGTGCAGCGCTGCTCCAGACTGGGCGAAGGCGAGCCGCAGGGTGTGTGCGGTGAGTCGGATGCCCCACCAGGTGAGGGCGGCAAGGTAGCCGACAATGAGGGCGCTGGTGGTGTCGACGGTGAATACGAGGGCGTAGCCGATGGCGAGGCCGGGTGCGGTGATGGCGCGGATCGCACGGCTCCGGCTCATGGTTAGGGCGGTGGCTACACCGAGAAGGGCTGCGCCAATGCTGCCGGCGATACCGGCGATGTTGTTCGTGTAGATGGGCGCCGTGAGGGTGAGTGCTGCGCGCATGAGGTAGATACCCGCGGTGGCGGTGATCGCGTGGGTGATGGCGGGACGGGCCATCGCGAGCCAGCTGGGTAGGTCGTCAGCGGAAATGCGGGGCGCGGTGGCAGCGACGAGGGCGGCGCACGCGGCCAGCGGCAGGGCCGCGCCGAGGGTCCATTTCAGGTAGGGGGTGTAGTCGAATCTGACGGCGGTGCCGGTGGCGAGGCCGTAGAGCGCGGCGGTGATGGCGCCGCCGACGGCGGCGGTCAGGTATCCGCGTCGGATGAGGCTGCCTGTTGTGGGTTCGGGCGTTGAGGCGGCGGATGTTCCGGCGAGCCAGGTGGTGGGTGCGAGGTGCGCCACGGCGAATGCGGTGAGCATGACGAGTGCGCCGGCGGCGCCGAGTTGCGGTAGCGAGGTGCGGACGCCGACGACCCAGGTGCTGTAGGTGGAGATGTCGGCGGTGAGCACGGCTTGCAGGAGCAGGGCCAGGGAACAGGCACCGAGGAGTAGGGCGCCGGTGAGGTCGCCGACGCGTAGGCGGACGCGGGGTAGCCGTGCGGCGGCTGCGGATCCTGGTTGGTGGGTGGTGAGGGAGAGGGCCCCGTCAGCGAGGGCGTGGGGGTGATCGATCAGCGTAGGGGTGATGCCGGCGGCTGCGGTGAGGGCTTCGGCCAGCGCGGGCACGCCGAGGGCAGGCCTGAGGATGACGTTAGCGAGGTGCGTTGTGTCGATGTCGGCTGCGTCGAGGAGTTCGTCGACTGCGCCGGGGATCTGGTCGAGGAGAGGCTGTGCGGCGACCGTGACGTCGTCGCGGGTGATGACGGCGGGTTGGCGGGGCGCGGGTAGCAGGATCGGCGCTTGGTCTTGGGTCGCGAGTAGACGCCTGGCGGTCCGGACAGATTCCAGGAGGGCAGGTCCGCAGTCTGCTTCGTCGTTACTGGGCGCAGTTGTCACCGCTCGGAGCGGGTCGGAGTCGGCGGTTGCCGTCCGGATGACGTGTTGGGCGATGTGGTGGTCGAGGCCTCGGTCGAGATTGATCTGCTGTGTCGCCAGTTCGCGGTAGCCGTCGGCGACGGTCTGCAGGACGGTGAGGATGGCCGGTTCGCGGTCTGCCTGACATATGAGCACGCAGGAGCCTGTCGGCACGGTGACGCCGAGCGTCGTGGCGTAGGCGGCGAGGGCGGCGGGCGCGGTGACCAGGGCGGGAGGTGGAAATCCCGCGCGGTTTGCTGCCTCGCTGACGCTTCCGCAGCGGCGTGGACCCCAGCTCGGCGGAACGGTCACGGTGAGCGCGGTGATCGGCCCGTTGACTTGGACGGCAGCATGATGGGTAACGTGCCGCAGCACGGCGGCGAGCAGATCCACCGGGTCGGGTTGCGCCCCCACGGCGGCGTTGGCGGGCCCGCCGAGGAGGTCAGTCGGGTTATCGACGAACCGATGGTCTGCCGGCAAGGACATCGCGGCCGTGGTGTCGAGACCGACGTAGATCTCCCCTGCGGGGCCGATGGCGGCGCCAGGCGGCATGACGAGGCGACCGTCGATGAGGATGGGGATCTTCAGGCCGTGGCTGCTGACAGTGGCCGCGATGGCCGACGAACTTAGGTCGATCGACAACACAGTGCCCCCGCTTGGCATGAGGGGCAGTCTCGCCCGTGAGGGCGAGGTGGCGTCAACCGTGATCCGCTGAACGTGACTCTTTGTGCGCAGATGGTGAGAATCCTTTCGACGGGATAGCCGGAGACACTCACGCTCGTGTATTCGGAGAAGATCGAGGATCAATCGCAGGGGGACAGGTGCCGCAGACGCGCCGGGGCAAAGGCGACAGACTTGCCGAGTACGGTGCACGAGCTACCGTCCGCGTTCCACCCGATTCGCTGCCGCGCCGCGCGCGGCCGTCCATAGTGGGGGCCGTTCGCGGCGTCATCGGTGCCGGCCTCTTCTTCGTCGCCGTTCCGGCACTGCTGTGGGCTACGGGTGGGAACCCTCTCCGCCGGCTGCCGGCCTGGTCGCAGATCCCAGACTGGTTCGAGCGCTCTAGCGGACGGTTCACCCCGGACTTCCTCATCGGTGCGGCCGTCTGGGCGATGTGGCTGCTGTGGGGCGTGTTCACATTGCTCCTGCTCGCCGAGATCCTCGGGGCGGTGACCCGGTGGCGCATCCCCATACTCAGGCTGCCTGCCCCGTTGCACCGGCTCGTGTTCGGTTTGGCCGGCACCGCCGCGCTCGCCGTCACCCCCGCCGGCTCCCTCAACGCGGCGGTGCATTCGGATCGGCCGTCTACACCCGTCGCCGCGACCGAGCGCGCCGATGTTCCCCGGCAAGCCGCAGCCCGTGGGCCCGCCGTCATCCACGTCGCCGACCAGCGCTACCTCTACACCGTCGAGCGACACGACACCTTGTCCAAGGTCGCGAAGGAGTGGCTCGGTGATGCGGGTCGGTGGCCGGAGGTCTGCCGCCTGAACAAGCACCGCCATTTTCCTGTCGGTGGTGTCCTGCGTGACTGCGACCTCATCTACCCCGGCTGGGAGCTTCGCCTACCTGCCGATGCCCGCCCACCACAAGCCGCCAGACGAGCAACGCCCCCCACGCCCCGGTCGGGTCGGCCTGCGACACCGCCCTTATCGCCGAGTGCCGCCCCGGACCCGCCCGATCCCGCCGTGCCGCCGCCCGCGCCCGAGCAACCAGCTGCCATTCCCACCACCACGCGGTCGGCAGCCCCAAGCGGATCCGTTTCGTCGCCAGCGCCGTCGTCCGGGGCCTCCAACCCTGCGGCGCCGCCGCCCGTCACGCACAGCCCTACGGCGGCCACAGATGACCGGGGTGTGCATCTGTCGGACTCCGGTTGGCTGCCCTGGTCGCTCGCCGCCGCCATCAGCGCCGCCGCCGCAATGGTCTGGCTCCAACGCCGCCGTCGATACAACGGCGAGCCTGACGCTGATCCGCCCACCGAGCTGCCTCCGCCGGTGGTCCAGGTCCGCCGCGCCGTGGCCGCCCGCCATCCCGAGCCGTCGAATGCGAGCAGCGACGACGGCCCGCCGCTCGCTCTCGTACCCGAGCTCGCGTCACTGCCGAGCGGCGGATGCGGAGTCGTCGGCGACGGCGCGCACGCTGCCGCCCGCGCCGCCCTCGTCGCCGTGCTGGCCTCCGGCGGCCCGCACAACCCCGACGCCCGCGGCGAGGTCGTCATCGACGCCGCCAGCTTGAATACGCTGCTCGGCCCGGACGTGGTGACCCTCAACCCATGGCCGCGCCTGCACGTCACCGACAGCATTGACGACGCGCTCACCCTGATCGAGTCCCGGCTGCTGCACCGCAGCCGCATCCTCGACGAACACGCCCTGACCGACTTGGACGAGCTGCGGCGGACAGTGCCCGACGAGGAAGCGCTACCGCCGGTCATGCTCATCACCGAGACCCCGCCCGCGAATGCCAGCATGCGCGCCAAGGTTGCCCTCGCCTTGGGTGAAGGTCTGCACGTGTCCGCGATGCTGCTCGGCGAATGGGCACACGGCGCCACCGTCGAGGTCGCCCCGGACGGACACACCACGCTCATCTCCGGGCAGTCCGCCGAACCGCTGCCGCCGAGACTTCCTGTGCTCGAACTGGCCGCCGCTATGCAGATCCTGACGACGCTGCGCGAGGCGCAGACCGGCGAACCGCCCGCGATCACCTCACCGGCCGTGCCGGTCACGATCGTGCCCCTGCACGCCAGCCGTACCGAGATCACGCCCACCGCCACGGACCCGGCTACCCCGATCGCCGTCAAGCCCACCGCCGACGCCGTGTCGGGACGGGCGCGGCTGCGCGTGCTCGGCACCCCGCGCATCGACGGCATCACCGCGGAAGGCCGGCCGCTCCGCGCCAAAGCCCTGGAACTGGCGGTGTACCTCGCCGTCCACCCAGATGGAGCCGGCACCCGCGACATCGGCGAATACCTCGAACCCGACGCCCGAATCAGCCAAGCCGACCAACGCGTACACACCAACGCCTCGAACCTGCGTCACGTCCTCGGCCGCGCCGGCACCGCTGAGACGAAGAACGCCTACGTCATCAAGTCCGCCGGACGGTACCTGCTCGACCCGGCGACCGTGGACGTCGACGTGTGGACACTGCGCGATCTGATGGGCAGCGCCACCATCGCCACCGAGCCGCGCCGCCGCCAACTCCTCACCGCCGCCTGCGACCTCTACACCGCACCCCTTGCGGATGGTCAGGACTATGAGTGGCTGCAGCCACACCGCGAGACGGTCCGCCGCTGGGGCACCGAAGCCCACCTACTGCTGGCCGACGACCTACTCGACAGTAGCCCGCAGGCCGCATCCGACCTGCTCGACAAGGCCATCGGACTCGACCGCTACAACGAGGCCCTCCACACCAAGGCGATGCACGCCCGACACGCCCTCGGCGACGCCGACGGCATCCGCACCCTGCTACGCGCCCTGACCAAAGCCCTCGCCGACCTCGACGCCGAACCGCAGGAAGACACAATCGCGCTCGCCACACAGCTACGCAACACCCTGGACGAGAATTGACCGTGCCCGCCAGGCCGCCCCGCGCACCTTTGCTACGCCTGCTGGCGCTCGTGCCGATCCTCCACTAGGCGATTGCGTGCAAGGTGCGCCGGACAGCCAGCCATGGCGAGCCGCATACTCATGCGGACAACCCCTATGGATCAACGCCATCCGCCCGCCAGTTCGCTACACCTCGTGCGGCCTGCACATCGGCGCGCCCCCGTTAACCGGTCGAAACCGCCACCGTGCTGGCCGCCGTCGCCCTCCCGCTGTCGGGCCGGCCAGCTGGGTGCCGGCCGCCTTCGCATGGTGGGCAGCGGAATGATCCTGCTCGTGTTCATTGACCTGGCCGAGATACGACTATCACCGCGATCGGCCTCGGCCACCGCTGCATGGGTCGCCGGGTGGCCGGAGCCTTCCTGCCGCTCGGATCGTTCCCGGTTGCCGGCGCTGCGGTCGCCCTGCTATCTCCTTGACCAGCGCCTCGAAGAAGCGGGGACGGAACCGCACGTGACCCTTGATGACAGGAGACGGGGTCGCCAGCATCCGCTTCTGCCGATGACCGGATGTTTGCCCGATTGCCTGTGTGCACCGAGCCCAGGTCGTGGCTCTTTGCCGCCGAAGCGCGGCGCCGATACGGTCATCGGATGTCGATCTTCCGGACTCCTCAGGTGATTCTCTTCAGCGACGATCTCCCCCGAGCCGTCACCTTCTATAAGCGGCTGGGATTCACCGAGACTTTCCGGGTACCGATCGACGGCGATCCGATACACGTCGATCTCGTCCTCGACGGATACAAGATCGGCATCGCCTCGGTTGCCTCCACCCGCGACGACCATGGCCTAGACCCCATCGCCGAAGGCCAGCGCGCGGCCGTCATTCTTTGGACGGACGACACCACAGCGGCCTACGACAACCTGGTCGCAGGCGGAGCACCTGCCTTGGCATCCCCGCACGTGTGGCTGGGCCGGTTGCTTATCGCGTGGATCGCAGACGCTGACGGCAACCCGATCCAGATCGTCCAATCCCTGTGACCGCTGCTCATCGCCGCCACGAACCGGCCGGTGCATCGTCCGCCTGGCACTGCAGGCCACGGCAACCCGTGCTCATCTGCCGATGACCGGATGCAGGGGATTCAACCGGACGGAAGTGCCGAGCAGCGATGGATCTACGGGCCGCTCGGCGATGCGGTTGTCCGTGCTTCGTCGGGACGAGGCAGCCGGTCAGGCTCAGGCAGGGAACGAAGCAATGCCGGCAGGGCGCCAAACACGAGGGGAAGGCCGCCCAGCTCGCTGATCCCGACCCATGCGATGTCGTCATGCTCCTCAGGTGCACGGTTGGTGGGAGAGCCGACCCAGTCTCTGATTTGCCAGACGCCCACGTGGACGGCGTCCTCGCCACTGCCGGCAAGCAGGTCGCCCAACCGTGCCGAGGACTCCGCCACAATGTGAACCCCTAGCTCCTCGTGCATCTCACGCGCGAGGGCCTGTAGTTCCGACTCACCCGCTTCGACGTGCCCCCCGGGCAGGTCCCAGAGATCCGGGTATGCCCGGCGGGTCGGGCTGCGGTGTACCAGCAGGACCGCGCCGTTCTCCACGAGTGCGCCGCAGACGACGACATGCATGACGGGATTAGAGCACAGGGATAGGACAAGCTCGCTCCAGCCAGAGGGCACGCGCAGACATCCGGCTCTGCCGCGGTTCGGGAGCGCTGTCTGGCCGAAGCGCTTGGCTCCTGCTACACACGGTGCATGGGGTCGGACATCTATGACCAGTACGAGCGGGACGCCGACCAGCACCTGGCCGCCTACGGTTTGCGGGTCGGCGCTGACCAGGTCTCGATCGTGCGGGATGTCCTCGTGCGCGAAGCCCGGCGCGAGGCGGAGACCTACTCTGGAACGGGCACCGTACCCGGCAACACGCAGTTGATGCGGATGTGCGCCGTCCAGCTGTGGCACGTCGGCGCCGTCGAGGACGCGCTGTTGGTTCACCGCGCTCGCGGCACCAGTATGGACGCGGCCGGCGCCATCGACGCGGAACTGATGCTGGGGGCGGGCGTCGCCAGGACCAAGGAGTATCTCACAACCGTATGCACCGAGGAAGCCCGAGAAATCCTCGATGTGATCATGTGGGTGGAGGAGGCGTACGACCCCGGACACTACGCAGCTTTCCTCGACAGTTACTACCGAGCTGGGTCCCACTGAGAACATTCTGGCCAGGGCTTCATGCCGGCCTGAGAATCTTCGGCTGCTCCTACGGTGCTGCCTCTCGATGCCATGTCTCGGCGAGGAGGGCGTAGGTGTAGCCGTCCACCCAGCCCAGTTCGGCGTGCCAGGAATCGCCGACGCCGTGCTGCTCACGACGCATGCCGACCTTTTCGAGGATTCGCACCGAGGCGAGGTTGTCCGCGAAGCAGCCAGCGGTGATTCTCCGAATGCCCAGCCGGTCGAATGCGTGCGCCACCACCGCGGTGACCGCCTCGGTCGCGTAGCCATTGCCGCCGTAGGCTGGATCGAAGATGTAGCCGAGCTGGGCCTCGGTCCGTGATGGCATGCCGGGTTGACCCATGCCGTCGACGACGTCGAGCGAGACGGTTCCGATCACCACGCCGTCGAGCGTGGCCGCCATGCTGTGGTCGTCGGGGTCTGCGGCCGCGCGTCGCCATGCCGCGCGGAAGGATGCAGGGTCGACCTGCGTGCGGAGTAGCCAGCGCGTGACCTGCGGCAGGTTGCGGTACTCCAGGATCCGGTCGACGTCCTCGTCCCGCACCGGGCGAAGCTCGAGGCGTTCGGTGCGTACGGTGGTGTTCTCCATGAGGCGGGACGCTAGTGGACGCATCCCGGCGAGACGCCCGAATATCGGTCCGCCCGGCCCGACATGGCGCACTATCTGGTGGCCCCCGCCCCGTGTCCTCGGCAGCACAGGACGCACGCTCATGCCGCGATCAGTGCGGACCGGGTCGCGACCGCCATGTCGACATCCGCTGACGCGGCGAGGCGTACGGGATACTGCCTCGATGATCAGGTTCCGCTTCGAGTTGTATCCGCTGGACGAGGCGTCGTCGTGGGGCGGTGACCAACCAACGCTGCACTGGTTCGGGCTCACCGAGGGCTGGTACTGGCTCGAGGTCGGCGGGCACCAGCTGCTGCGGCGGACCCGCCTCGATCATCCGCATCCCTACGTCGACTACTACCTGGCCCGGCTCTGGGAGGACGTCAATGTCCTCACACCGGACGTCCTCGAGCCGGTGCCCGCCGATCTGCAGCTGTTCATCGCCTCCGACCCCGCGCAGTGGGCATGCGATCCGCTCGCATTCGTCACCGCCGGTGACGAGGACGGATTCGGGGACATCGACCCGAATGCGCCCGACCACCCGGTGGTCACGGCCGCGAACTGGCACGGCGAGCACTACCTGGACCTCGGCTACCTGCGGAATGCTCCGAGTCTGCGGTTCTGGCGCACCGTCCGCGGCGACAGCGACGAGATCACCATGGACTGGCGGCATGAGGACAACGGCGAGATCGGTTTCACTGCCGGCCCGGCCGTCCGGTTCTGCGTCCCGACCGTCGCGTACCTCGAGGCTGTACACACGCTCGACCGAGGGCTGATGACGGCGGTGCTGCAGCGGGTCGAGGAGTTGGAACGCCGTGGCGGTCTGCCCGGCGTGGACCTTGACCTCGCCGGGCTGCGGCGGGAACACGAGGACCGCGCGCATTGGCTCGCTAGGAACCTCGACCGCACACCCAAGACCGACTGGGACACCGTCCGCCAAGGCGCCGACCGGGTGCTCGGTGACCCACATCAGGCCATCGCCCCGACGGCCTAGCGACCGCGGAGCCGGCCGTACCTTCCAACACCAGATGCCCGGATCTGCCGCGATGCGCTCGTCACGCAAGGTAACCAGCTCACGGGAGCATGCATCTCGACGTCTCCTCTCTGTTCACCAATCCGCTGCGGCAGGTAGGCGGCGGTCGTCCCCGCGAGGCTGCCGAAGGACAGGGCGAAGGCCAGCGGGAGGAAGAAGTCCCACCGGGGGGCCGGAATTCGGCAGAAAGGGGCCGCGGCGGCGATCGGCGCGTGGTCCACGCCCAACTCGCCGACCGCCCCTCAGTGCTCGGCACCAGGACAAAATGGGTGGCCTCGCCAGCCCGTCCCACCCTAAGTTGTAACTGGATTTTCTTCTCCGACCCACTCACAAGAGGACTTCACCCCGCGTGACACCGCCTGCTCTTTAGACCTGACACCTTCCCCGTGCATCGGTCGCCGACGTCGCCGTCGGCTCTTTTCCCATGCCTTCCGTCAGGTCTTCAGAGAGATCATGTCTATGCGTCCTCATATCGTGCTGTCCTGGACCCTTCGGCGCACGCGCCTTCCCCTGCTCGCGTTCCACTGCGTCCACTGCCATTCCGGCCCCGCCAGCACCGGCGACGGGAAGTTCCGCGTCAATGCCGACGGCAAACTCCTCGACATCTGGCTCCTGGTTGCCTGCGTTTCCTGCGACCGAACCAGCAAAATCACCGTTCACGATCGCCTCCCGGTCCGGTACCTGGATCCGATCCTTCTGGAGGGCTACTCCGGCAACTCCTCTGCCCTCGTCGCCCGCGTCCCTCTCGACCCGCTGATCGCCCGGCGCAACCGGTTCGCCCTGGAGTGGGACTCATGCTGGGAACTGCTCGCCCCGTCCCCTCCCGAAAGCCCCTGGCCCGTCCAGGTTCCGGTCATCTTCGACGACCCCGTACCTCTTCGCCCCGAACGGCTCATCGCTCAAGGGGCTGGGTATCAGCTGCGGGGAGATCGCTCGCCGCGTCAAGATCGGCATTCCGCTGAACCGCAGAACTCACAGGGACCTCTCGTTCGTCCTGCCCAGAGCCGCCGCCGTGGGCCTGAGCCGGGGCGAGAGGCAAGGTGGCCTTGCCCCGGACTGCATCACGCGGCGGTCAGCGCGCGGTCGCTCATGACCGGGCGCGAACGAAGGTCAGGGGCGGCCCGATACCGGCGACGAAGGTGAACGTCCGGGTGCATACATCCGGACGTGCCGATGAGCGAGCACGTCGTTCCGCCCGCCCGCCGAGAAAACCCATTGCGAGTGGCCGGCACCGGATGTCTGGTTGATCGGCCACCAATCACAGGAGGGAACATGACGCCCATGTCGCTGCCCACCCCCACGCTGCACACCACTCGCCTTAGACTGCGTCCCTTCGACGACGCGGATGCGAACGACCTCTTCGCGCTGCACAGCAGCGCCTACGTGCTGCGCTACTGGGACGCGCCACCGTGGAGCGAGTGCGTGCGCGCCGAGCGGTTCATCACGGCTTGCCGGCAGATGGCAGAGGGGGGCACCGGGGCGCGGCTGGCCGTGGATCGTGACTCCGACGGGGCGTTCATCGGCTGGTGCAGCCTGAACCGGTGGAATCCGGACTACCGCAGCGCGTCGCTGGGCTACTGCTTCGACGATGAGGCATGGGGCCACGGATACGCGACGGAGGCCGCGCGCGCTTTGCTGCGGTGGGCATTCGACAGGCTGGACCTGAATCGCGTCCAGGCTGAGACCGATACACGCAACGTGGCATCTGCCCGCGTGCTGGAGAAGCTCGGGTTCGTGCGTGAAGGGACGTTGCGGGAAGACTGCGTCGTGAACGGCGAGGTCTCTGACTCGTGGGTCTACGGGCTGATCAGGCGAGAGTGGCGGCCGTTGTCCGAGCCGGTGCCCGCCCGCTGAGTTCTCGCTCCCTCGCGCGCAGTCGCCCGGCATCCGGCTGCTTCGCTTCGCTGCGTCGAGGGGTCGGCACCGGCACTCTCAAACCGCGATCCGCGCGCTACGCAGCGTCACGCCGAGCGGGCCCAGTTGCCGTCGGGACGCGGCCGCTGGTCAGGCTCGTGGGATCCGGACATGCCGATGTGCGGATGCACTAACCCGGAGCCGTCTGCGATGACACGTACGATCGTGACGTGCGTTCTACGGGGACGGTTCGCGTCGGTGTACCTACGTGGGACATCGCGGTCCCGATGCGGCCGAGTCGGCTGGCGGGCACCACCATGGCGGGGTTCAGCGATCGGGCCAACAGCTTCGTCGACGTTGAGGTGGTGCCGCATCCGGCCGTCATGATGGTCTTCGACCTCGGCGACCGGGCTCTGGTCGTCGATGACGGCAATGGGCGGGAACAACGAGGGTGTGTCGTCGCCGGACTGGCGCCCAACCGCGCTCGAGGGCAGGGCCAGGCTGGCAGCTTCACGTGCCTTCAGGTGCGGATGTCGCCCGTGATCGCACACATGGTCCTAGGTGCTGCGTCGGAGCTGAGCGGGGCGGTACTCAACCTCGACGACCTCTGGGGTGGCGACGCCGTGCGGACCCAGGAGCGGCTGCGCGCCGCCAAGTCGTGGGAAGACCGGTTCGCGATCGTGGAGGTCGCGTTGGCCCGGCGTCACGGCGCGGGCCACGCGGTCGATCCGGAAGTCGCGTTCTGTTGGGGACGGATGGTGAACGGCCGGGGGCAGACACGGGTCGAGCGGTTGGCCGCTGAGGTCGGATGGAGCCGCAAACGGTTGTGGTCACGGTTCCGGTCGCAGATCGGCATCACCCCCAAGCGCGCCGCCCAGCTCATCCGGTTCGATCACGCGGCCCATCGCCTCGCCGCTGGTCACGCCGCCGCCGCGGTGGCGGTGGATAGCGGTTACGCGGACCAGTCCCACCTTCATCGCGACGTCATGACCTTCACCGGGGTGACGCCTGGGGCGGTGGCGAGCGCGCCGTTCCTCGCCGTCGACGATGTCGCGTGGTCTGCCCGGCCGTGACGCAGCACTCGATCGGAGTCCGTGGCTGACGGCCCGGGAACATTCGTCCAATCCGCCGGCGGGCCCTGGCTGTGACAGTGGGTTCACAGCGTCGTTGCACCGCGGAGGACACATGAGAAGCAAGGCTCCACTAGGTACCCGCATCCTCAGGGACACCCAGGACTGGGAGGCCCTGAGCGACGATCAGGTGATCACCGCGCGTGAGAAGACCAATCGGGCAGCATTGTCCCGTGCCGCCCGGATCGTCACTGGCTTGCCCGACCGCCGCGCGCACATCAAGGAGACCAGGATCGATCTTCCTGGCCGCCGCCTGATGCTGCGCGTACACCGACCGAAGGACGCAGGTCGGAAACTGCCGCTGATCGTGTCGTTTCATGGTGGAGGCTTCATCGCGGGGACCGCCACACAGAACGACTGGCTCAACAGCCACCTCGCGGTCCGGTGCCCCGCGGTGGTCGTGTCGGTGGAGTACCGCCTCGCCCCGGAGCACCCGCTGCCCCAGCCGATCGAAGACGGCTTCGACACCCTCGTCCGGCTCGTCGAAGAAGCCGCCGATTGGGGCGTCGATCCCGGCGCTGTCGCGGTCATGGGCGAGAGCGCCGGCGGCACGATCGCCGCGCTCATCGCCTTGCGCGCCGGCAAGGACGGCCCACCGCTCCTTGCCCAGGTGCTGAACTACCCCGTCACGGACTGGACCGAGACCATGACCGAGTACTCGTCGATTGACGAGAACGCCGACAATCCCACCCTGCCGCTGTCCCGGTTGCGCGCAGCCCGCAAGCTGAGCGTCCCACCGGGCCTCGACGCTCGCGGCGTGTCGCCCCTCACGTTCGACAGCCTCGCCGGGCTGCCATCGGCACTGGTCGTCACGGCCGCGCTGGATCCGCTGGCCGACCATGGACGCCGCTACGTCGAACGACTCCGCGAAGACGGCACCGACGCTCACCTGACCTGCTACCCGAGGGCCACCCACACCTTCCTGAGCATCCCCGGTCTGGTGCCGGCCGCCCGGCCAGCGCGATGCGAAATCCTCACCTTCCTGCGTAGCCATCTCCACCCGGCTTCACGAGGATGACCAACCCTTAGAGCGTGTTTGAGATGGGCTGATCAGGTCCAGATGATGGTGCGGCGGGCTTGGCGTCGGGCGGGTCGACCCCGGGTGATGCGGCCGGCCGCCTTCGAGTGGACCACCAGGGACGACGCGGCGCCGTACCCGACGGTGCCGCGCCACCGTCCCCGCGCGGACTACGCCGTCCCGGCCGCGCGGCCGGCGACGATGTCTACCGCCTCGACCAGGCTCTCCGCGCCGGCCAGGCCCCGGTCGCGAAGCTCGTCGGGGTCGATCCCCGTGCCCGCACCACGTCGGCGAATTGCGCGATGTCCTTGCGCATCAGGCCGTAGGTGCCCGGCGATGTCCGGGGTGATCTCGGTGGCCAGCGCGCTCAGCACGAAGTGTGCCACTCGTGTTGGTTACGGCGATGTGCTGCCCGGCCTCGGCCGGCGCCGCGCAAGGGCCTAGGCCGCCGCCTCCGCCCGGATGCCGTTCAGCAGCAGGCGCAGGCCGTATGCGAATTGCTCGGCCGAGCCTGTTACCGGCAGTTCGGCACCCGGCGGGGCGCCTGGCAGCGCTGAGAACATCTCGCCGAGCTGGCGCCAGCGGGCGTCCGGCTCGCCGGCGGCGATGCTCATCGCGAGAGCCGCCGCGACGTACGCGATCAGGGCCTGTGTCGCTCGGACGACGTCGGCGGGCGAGAGCCCGGCCTCGGCGAGTGCGGCCGTCAGGGCGGCGGCGAGGCGGAGGCCGTTGTCCTGCAGGGGCGGACGGGCGGCGACGTGAGCGGCGATGCCGGGGTGCCGGAAGGCGGCCTCGCGCACCGCGGACAGGATGCCGCGTACCCGCTCGTCCCATGCGCCGGGGGGCACGGTGACGTCGGTGAGGGCGAGGTCGGCGACCGAGTCGAGCAGTGCGGTGCGGTCGGGAAAGTGCCGGTAGAGGGCCATCGGGTCGCAGCCGAGTTCGGCGGCGATACGTCGCATGGTCATCGCCTTGGGGCCCTCGGCATCGCCGACTCGAAGCGCCGCGGCGGTGATCAGCTCAGGGGTTAGGCGGCGTTGCACCCGCCCATCCTAACGCCTCGTCTACACCGTAGACAGCAGCGGTATCTCATGTCTACCATGTAGACATGAGCCCTACGCTTCTTCGCCTCGGCCGGATCACCGCCGTCGCCATCAGCGCCGGCACGCTTGCCTTCCTCGTGCCGAACTGGACCGCCGACAACCTCTTCCTCGTGCCCGACCTGCTGCTCTCCGCGACCCTGCTGGCGGCCGCCGCCCTGCCTGCGCGCCACGCGCGCACGGCGCTGCTCGCCGCATTCTGCTTCGCGGCCGGCGTGCTCATCACCGCCGTAGCGTCGTACGCGGTCCAGGGCCGGATCGGCATCGGCAGCCTGGTCGGGGCGGTCGCGGCCGTCGCCATGGGCGCGGCGTTCCTCCGCCTCCGGTCGTCGGCCGGCTCGCCGTGACCACCGCGCGCCGCCGCGTGGTCGTCGAACACGTCGGTGGCCCGGAGGTCCTGCGCGTCGTCACCGACGCCGCGCCGGAGCCGGGCCCCGGCCAAGTACGGCTGCGTGTGCTCGCGGCCGGGCTGGCGCGCGCCGACCTGCTCATGCGGGCCGGGTGCTATCCCGGCCCGGCGCCCCGGCCTCCGTTCGTCGCTGGCTGGGACGCGACGGGCGTAGTTGACGCGTGCGGGCCCGGCGCGGAGCCGTCGTGGGCCGGTCGGCGCGCCCTCGCGCTGACCCTTACCGGCGGCCATGCCAGCCACGTCGTCGTGCCGGAGTCTGGACTGGTGGCGGTGCCCGACGGCGTCGATACGGCCGCGGCGGCATGCCTACCGCTCAACTACCTCACCGCCTACGAGATGCTGCATCACGCCGCGCGGGTGCGGCCCGGCGAGCGGGTGCTGGTACATGGAGCCGCCGGCGCCGTGGGCACGGCCCTGCTGGACGTCGGTCGGCTGCTCGGCGCGGAGACGTACGGCGTCGCGCGGCCCGCGGACCGGCGGCTCGTCCAATCGTTCGGTGCGTCGCATGTGGACCGCTCCGGGTGGGAGCGGATGCGTGCCGACGTCGTGCTCGACCCTGTTGGCGGCGCCCACGTCCGGCGGTCGTTCCGGGCGCTGCGGCCCGGCGGGCGGCTGGTGGCCTACGGCTTCCTGGCCGACGGCGCGTCGCCGCTAGGCGGGCTCGCCCGGCTGCGGATGTGGGATGCGCTACCCAACGGCCGTCGCGCGGCTTTCTACCGGCTCAGCGTCGCCGCTCGGAGGAATCCGCGTCGCCTCAACACCGCCACCGCAGCGCTCGTCGCGGCGCTGGCCGCTGGCCGGCTACGCCCTGTGGTCGCCGCGTGCGTGCCACTAGACGCGGCCGCGGAGGCCCATCGCCTGCTTGCGGCCGGCACCCTGCGCGGCAAGGTGCTGTTAGCCCCGTGACGGCAGACGGCCCTTGTTAACGGCGAACGCGACAGTGTTCCTCCACCTAGGGCGAGCAGGGGCGTGCCAGCCCAGCGATCGGTGATACATCGTCTCCGGGGGCATGCCGGTCATCGTCCGAGTGTCTCCCGCCGCATCGCATGGCGTGCTCATAGCCGCGCACAGCGAGCCAGTTGGTCACCTGGATGGCCCACTGATCTAGCAATCGGCATGCCTCTGCGCCCGTCGAGCAGTGCGACTCGACTGCATGCGAGCGAGTGGAACGTCCGCAACTGCCGCGAAGCGCTCGTCACGGAAGGTAACCGGATCGCGGGTGCCTGCATCCGGACGTGCCGAGATGAGTGCGTTTGATCAAGGCAAGTCCGAGGGCATATTGGCGACGGTTCGAGGTGAGGCGCGCGAGGGATTCCCTCCGCGAGATTCGGAGCCACACATTCGTCTAGATCTGGATCCGCCGCGTCCCCGCTCGGCCCGTTTGGCGTGCAGGACCCGAGGTAGAAGGCTGAACATCACTGAATCGGATGCTACAGAGCTGGACGACCCGATCGAGCGGGCAGATGCCGAGTCCGATCGGCTCAAGGAGGAGGCGGAGCAACGCGCCGACCGCACCGCCCAGGTCGAACGGGAGCTCGAAGGCGACGAAGAGATCCCCCGGAGACCCTAACCAGGACCGGCCTCGTCACAGGTCTTTGGCCATGTTGCGGCCGGTCTCGGTGAAGCCCAACTGTTCGTAGAGGGCCCGGGCGCCGGTGTTGTGGGCGAAGACGTGCAGACCGATTCTGGTCAGCGCGTTGTCGTGGCACCAGCGCTCGGCGGCCAGCATGATCGCGCGGCCGTAGCCCTGGCGGCGTACGTCGGGTTCGACGGCGACGTTGTAGACGAACGCGTTGTCGTGTGTGACTTTCACCCAGAGAAAACCGACCCGGCGGTCGCCGTCGTAGGCGTACCAGAAATGGTGGTCGGGGGTGGCGGACTCGTCGGGAAGCAGCCGCGCGTAGGTGTCGGCGGCGTTGCGGGCCGCGTCGTGCGCCGACTGGCCCGACGCGGCAACGCTCTGCGCATAGTGCGCCTCGGCCTCGGCCCGCCACGGCTTGTACTGATCCTCGGTCATCGGCTCCAGCCGAATTTCCGCCATGATCGACAACCTACCGAGCCAAAAGCAGCCGCGCGCACTCGGGCCGCCGGTCCACGGCGACCCTAGCGTTACGCGCATGCGAACACGTGCCCGTCGTGCCGTCGACCGATTCAACGCCTGCCTCCTCGGCTTGCGGTCGTCGCCCCGGTTCGCCGCAGGCGGTCGGCCGCAGCCTCATCGTCGTCAGCTGCACCGGGCGGCGCTCCGGCACGACGTTCAGCGTCCCGGTCGGCTAGCGCCGGGCGGGCACCATTCGTCGGCGAGCATGGCGAAATCGAGTCTTGTCCTCCACTCACCCTTGAAAACCTCGTTGTGCACGAGTCGGGACTCCTGGCGCATCCCCAGGCGCCGCGCTATCCCTGCCGAGGCCTCGTTGCGCTCGTCGATCCGTGCCACGATCCGATGCAACCCCAGCACCTCGAAGCCGAGGCTCAGCACCGCACGCGCGGCCTCGGTGGCGTACCCGTGCCCCTGGAAGCCGGGATGCAGCACATACCCGATCTCGCCACCGCGGTGTTCGCGGCTGTGCCAGAAAAGGACCACATCGCCGATGAGTTCGCCCGTCGGGGCTAGTTCGACACCCAGTCTGAGTTCCTGGCCCTCGTCGGTGAGCCAGGTGCCAGCCCAGCGCGACGCCAGGTGTTGCTCGATGTCGGTGCGGGTCATCGGCTCGAAGGGCAGGTAACGGCAGACCTCCGCGTCGGCCCGGTAGGTGAGCAGGGCGTCGATGTCCCGGCCGGTCAGCGGGCGCAGGGACAGTCGCCGCGTACGCACGGGGTAGGCGGGATGTGACGGTGCCGGCCGCAGTTGATCAACCATAACATCATCATCGCAAGCCGGGGGGCGTGCACGGGTCGTGGCCCCGCAACGGACCGGCCCGCTCACCCTGCCGGGCGGTCACCGGGTTCCGGCGCCTGCCGCTGCCCCCGCGGCCGGTCGCCCGGGAGAAGCGAACCTCATAGGCGCAAGGCAGCCGGCTACGCCGAGAAGGACGGTCTTCCAGGTGCCGCCGTAGCTGGCGGATGGACGATG
Organism: Micromonospora sp. NPDC000668; assembly: GCF_042897975.1. NCBI lineage: Bacteria > Bacillati > Actinomycetota > Actinomycetes > Micromonosporales > Micromonosporaceae > Micromonospora > Micromonospora sp. NPDC000668. The sequence goes on along the minus strand of NZ_JBIAYP010000005.1, from coordinate 401,352 downwards.
AGGAACTCGCTGTACTCGGCCGCCCGGTGCCTTAGGAAGCCACAGCTGCCCCAGTGCCGGTGATCGAGCCGTATCCGGATCTGCCGCCGACCGCGCCCGCCGGTCGTTGAAGGGCCCGTCACTGGCTGTAGCCGAAGGTTGCCGGCTTGGGCGTCCCATCATGCCGATGACCGGATGTGCCGTGCTGAGCGTCCTTCGAGATTGGACGGCGTCGTAAGGGTCTGCGCGGGGGCCGCCTGGCGATTACGCTCTCCGCCGTGCTGAAGAACATGTCGTGGTTGAACGAGCCGCGTGACTGGTCACTGGGGGACGGCGTCCTCCGCGCAGTCACGGAACTGAGGACCGATTTCTGGCGCGAGACGTTCTACGGCTGGACCACCGACAACGGGCACTTCTTCTACCAGCCGACGACTGGTGACTTCACGGCCGAGGTCATCGTGTCTGCCACGCATACGACACGGTTCGACCAGGCCGGCATGATGATCCGAGCCGACGAGCGCAACTGGCTGAAGGCCGGCTTGGAGGTCACGTCGGACGCTGTGCAGATCAGCACGGTCTTCACACGTGATTTCTCAGACGTGTCGATGGCGCCGATCGCGGGGGTTCCCAGCGAGGTCTCGATGCGAGTCACCCGCTTCGGCGCCGCAGTGACCGTGCACTGCCGCAGCGGCGACGGTCCCTGGCAGTTGTTGCGCCTTGGTTATCTCGACCTCCCCGCCACTGTGGACGTCGGCATCATGTGCTGCTCGCCGGAGCGTGCCGGTCTGCAAGCTACATTCCGGGACCTTCGGATCGGGCCGCCGATCTCCCGGGAAAACCTCGAGTAGTTCGGGCACGCTCTTGACGCGAGAAGCGAGATGGGCTTGTGCCCGTCGTCAACGTGGCCTCACGCCATAGCCGTGAGCCAGCTTGCTACGGACGGTGGCCCTTGACCCGCAGCTGAGCATCCGCTCATGCCGCGCTCCGCGTGCTACACAGCGTTACACCGAGCTAACGTGGATGCCGCTCAGACGTGTGTCGATGAGTGCACAGCCCGGCGGCGGTCCGGCGACCGTCGATCTGTGGCAATCAGCTCTCCGGCCACGACAACGTTCTGCCGCCTCTTGGCCGGGCCCTCGTGTATCGCCGTGGCCTGGCAAGATCGCTGCGGGAGGCAGCGTCATTGCAGTACACGTGGGTTTCGTCGGCTGGCGGACCGCTGCTTGTCGCTCCGCAATCGGCGCTATCGCTGTGGAGCGGTGCTGATAGCACCGATGGTGTCCTGGCGGGAGAGCCGCAGCCAGGCCTCCTGGACCATCCGCACATGAGGGCGCCGGTCTCAGCCCGAGGGCGTCACCGCCTCGGACCCCTGGGCCAGCAGCTCGTAGCAGGCCAGTGCGATGAGGAAGGCGGTGAGCAGGCCGAGCGCGGCCAGGGAGGGCATGCCTCGGGCCGCCGGCAGGAGGAGGAGGGCCACGCCGACGGCGACGAGTTGCGCTGTCGGGGCGGATCGGACGGCAAGCCGTAGGAACAGCAGTCGGCCGGTGAGGTAGAGGACCACCCCGCCGTACAGCGCGGTAGTCGAGGTCCAGTCCAACGGCTCCCCGAAGGGGTGCTGAGGCCGGTTGCGGGCCAGGTCGGCGAGGACCTGCTCGGTGCCCAGCGCAAGGTAGATCACCCCGGCGATCAGCGGTAGGAGACCCAGGCTGTACGCGTCGCTGGCTATCTTGTCGCGCCGAATCCCCGTCGCCTGCGCCAAGGCTTGGGCGGCGGCCGCTGCGGCGTTGGCGAAGTAGAGCCACCACAGGCACACCGTCATGCTGAGGCCGAGCAGCGCCGCTACCAGGACCGGCCAGCGGGCCACCGCCGTCCCGGCCCCGGTTCCCACCGAGATGAGGGACTCGCCAAGGGCGATGATGAGCACGAGGCCGTGCCGTTCGGCGAAATGCCTCGGGCTGCGTAGCGGCCACCCCCCGCGGAAGACGTAGGCGACGCGTCCGCCGCCGATGTCGATGACGAACGCCGCCGCCCACAGGAGGGTCTGCGCGGTGCCGCCCTGCACCGCGCCGAGGATGAGCGCTATCCAGCCCAGCGCCGTCGGGATCGCGAAGATGAGCAGTTTGGCGCGCAATTGCCGGTCTTCCGCCGCCGCGTAGAAGTAGAGGGCAAGTTGCACCGCCCGTATCACGATGTAGGCCACGGCCAGGGTCAGCGGTGCGTTCACGTCGCGACCGTGCCGCCAGGCATCGGGTATCACCAGGGCGGCTACGAAGATGGCAGCCATCGCGATCACCGTGCCGGCGGGGACCAAACCCGTGTCGGCGCGGGCCTGGTTGCCCAGCCAGGTGTAGGCCCCCCAGGAGATCATGAGGAGCAGCAGCAGGAGCATCCCCTGCGCCATGGACAGGAGCGTTGGTGGTTCCCCCATGAACGCGATGAGCCGGGTGAGGGCGAAGACGAACACGATGTCGAAGAAGATCTCGAACGTGGTCGCCCGGTGCGTCTCCTCGGTCAACACCGGTCGGGACCGGAAGGTACGCCTCATAGGCCCCTCTTCTTCGCCCACCACTCACCGGTACCCGATCGGCCGTCCGTTCTGGTCGGTGTACCGGGAGCCATTCGGGGTGACGGCGTCGACGGACAGACTCGCGTGCCCCAGGTAGGTACCCGGATTGGTTGGCATCACGCAGCTGTTTGAGGAACGTCCGGTCATGGCCGGACATCGATCCTGCGGAAAGTCTCTACGTAGCCGCGATCCGGAGACGCCGCGTCGGTCGGCTCTCGCAAACTTGGCAAATCCGCCATAGCGGCTGAGAAGATCGGGACAATCCGCCAGCGGTGATTCGACCCATCTGTGATCATCGGGTCTCGATACGACGAATTGCCGCGATGTCATCGATCCAGCTGCTCAACTTGGTGATCTTGACGATGTCGCCGGTTCTCAGGGCTTGGATGATGAGCCCGTTGCCGAGGTACATGCCAACGTGGCGGGGGTTGGCCATGGCGCCTTGGCTGCCGGGGATGAAGACGAGGTCGCCGGGTAGCAGAAGCGTCGGGTCGGCCACCGGCTTTCCGGCGTTGACCTGGTCGGTGGTGACCCGCGGGATGGAGATGCCGGCGGCCCGGTACGCCGATTGCATCAGCGACGAGCAGTCGCATTGTTTGTCGGGGTTACCGGAGTGCGGGTCGGTGCAGGAGCCACCGAAGCGGTATGGCGTGCCGAGTTGGTTCACGGCCCAGAAGATGGCGGTCGCTACGGCGGGTGGGGTGTTGGCGGGTAGCGCGAACCCGGCGGGTAGCGCGTTGAGGGTGTCGGTGGTGCAGGCGGCGAGGGTGTTGGTCAACTGCTTCACGAGGTGCAGGGCGTCGTCGGTCCACGTGGCGTAGGCGTCGGGGAACGCGGACAACTGGACGGCTTGCGCGGCCTGGGTGAGCGGCATCGTCTGCCAGCCGGGCACGGTCTGGAGCTTGTCGAAGAACTTGCCGGCCTGGTAGGCGGGCTCGGACAGTTGCGCGATGGTGCCCCAGCCTTGGCTGGGGCGTTGCTGGAAGACGCCGATGGAGTCGTGATCGTTGCGGCCGCCGAGGAAGGGCAGGTTGCGCAGGGCGGATTCCTGCATGGCGGTGGAGACGGCGACGATCCAGCCCCAGCGGGGTACGCCTTTGGCGACCCCGACGTCGATGATCGTGGCGGCGATGTCGAGTTGCTCGGTGTCCCATCGGCCGGTGCCGGGCGGCTGCCCGGAGGGGCGTAGGCCGGGCGGGGCGGCGATGGCGCATCCACCGGGGCCGCCGCCGGTGACGGAGGACAGCAGCAGGAGGGGCAGGCCGAAGCAGGCGGTGACGACGACGGCGACGACCCCGATGATGATCTTTGTCATGGTGATGACCTCTCGGGATAGCGAGAAGGATTCGGTCTGCGTGCGGGTGCGCGGCCGGAGGCCGCGACGTGCGTTCTAGAGGCGGTCGAGAAGGGGGAGTAGTTCGGCGTGGGTCTCGCGGAGTAAGTCGGCGATCAGGGTGCTGGCCGTGAACAGCGGGTGGCCATGTCGACGGGGGTGGCGTTGCGCCAGTCCAAGTGGCCGGGCTCCAAGCTGGGCACGTACCAGAGGGCCTTGGCGGCATCGAGGAACACGGCGCCGTTGATCTGTGGGGCGAGCAGGGTCATGGGTTGACTGGCGCAGGTGGCCAGGCAGTGGCACTCGGGGTTGTTGTAGATCGAGCGCGGCTGGCCGTGGTGGATCGGGCAGCGGCAGTCGCAGGCGCGCTCGTGGGCGTGCGGTAGGTGCGGCGCATAGATGTCTCCCTCGGTCGTGAAGCACGAAAAGGTCGTGGGCCGCCCACATGGGCGGCCCACCTTGAACGGTCGGGTCAGTCGATGGACGCGTCGAGGACGTTGGCGGCCTGGCGTAGCAGATGCCCGATGACGAGGCCGGCGTCGTAGACGTCGGCGCGGGTGTCGACCCTTGTGGCGTTGTCCCAGTCCCAGGTGCCGTTGGCCATGGCGGGGACGTGCCAGAGGACGCCGCCCTGGTCGAGGAAGAGTGCGCGGCCCCGCTGTTGGGCCAGCAGCGTGAGGGGTTGAGTGGCGCAGGTGATGGTGCAGGCGCAGCCGGGCTCGTTGTAGGTGGTGCGCGGCAGACGGTGGTGAATGATGCAGCGGCAGTCGCAGACCCTGCGCCACGGTGGCGTGTACGTCACGGGTTCCTCCGCACGGGGTGAATGCGCGTACGCCTCGGTCGCCGCCGTCGTAGGGGCGGCTTCCGAGGCGTACGCGGTGAGGACCGGGTGGTGCCAGGCCGTCATCGGGTCGACGGCGGGGTGCTGGAGATTGCGGGTGGTCCGAGGAGCAGGTCGTCCTGGATCTGCTGGGTCTCCTGCACGGTGAGCAGGTGGGCCGGCAGGCGGGGCACGTGTTCGCGCCAGGCGCGGTAGAGACGGTGGGTCCCGTCGATGAGCAGCGGGCCGGGCGGGTGCCCGCTGACGCTGAGCTGGCCCACGATCAACGGCTGGCTCAGGTCGGTGGTCATGGCGTAGGTCCGGTTGAGGGCGGTGCTGGTCGGGCCGATGAGGCTGGTTGCCCACCTGTTGGGGTTGTCGAGATGGGCAAGGCCATACGCGGCGGCCCACGCCGGCACGTCCAAAGGCCGGCTGTCGCGGGGCGACGCCGCGATCAGCGCCTGCGCGGCGTCGATCGAGAACACCCACGGCCCGAAGTGGAACCACTGAGGTAGCCGAGGGCCGGTCACTGGTGGTCCTTCTTCGCGGTGACGCGGGTGTAGATCGCGATGCAGCGCAGGATCAGCTCGTGTGACGGCAGGGTCAGCAGCCGTTGCCGCTTGTCGTCGCGGAGCTGGTCCCAGATGAGGACGGTGACGCTGGCCGACCACAGGTCGACGAGGACACCGTCGATCTTGGCGCGCTGCCGGTCGGCGACGATGCGCCGCAGTGTGTCGATGAGTCTGGGGTCTCCGGGTGGATGGTTGGCGTCGTCGGGTCGGGCGGCTTCGGGCAGCAGGGTGGAGCAGTCCTCGCAGGTGGACTCAATGCGTGGCGGGTCTTCGGTCTCCCACCGCTGGACGTCGGCGGCGAGCAGGCCACACACGGATTGTCGGAGGTCGCGGGGGTGGCGGATGTGGCCGATCATCGGCCGGCCGTTCCGTCTGATCCGCGCCACCTGGTGCTCGGCGGTGCCATGGGCTGTGTCCGTTCTCTGCGGGCCGGGGCAGCGGTCGGTGAACCGCTGCCCCGACGGATCGAGGTGCGGTCAGACCGTCAGCAGGTCGAAGGCGGCCACCTTCAGCTCACCGACGTTGCCGGTGAGCACCCGGTTGGCGCGGGCGAACTCGTTCTTGGCGGGCTGGTAGTGGTCGAGGTACTCGGTGATGGCCTGGTAGCCGGCCCACCTGCTGCCGGCGATGGCCTTCTGGGTGTCGGCCTCGCGGATCAGGTACTTGAGGGTGCCGAGCCGCTGCTTGGCGTTGTTGCGGGTCTGCTCGGACGCGTTGTCCTTGACCTGCCACACCTCGCCGACGACCTTCTCGAACTCGCGCATGGTCATCTCGGTCTGGAGCATCCGCTCGGCGGCCTTCTCGAAGGTCTCCATGTACGTCCACATCAGGCCCAGCGCCTCGCGGGCCTGACTGATCTGAGAGTTGACGTTGGAGGTGTGCCGGAACGTGTAGTGACCGACCGAGTGGGCGAAGGCCGCGCGCTGGGTGTTCGCGCACACCACTCGGATCGGGCTGGCGTCCACCCGCAGCGCGGCGGTGCCGTCATGGGAGGTCGTGCCGATCAGGTAGAGGTCCAGCCGGTCCACCCCGGCGATCTCCATCGCCGTAGGTAGCTTCATGGTGACGAACACCGACTTGCCGCGGCGGAGGCTGCCGGCGGTCTCGAAGTGGGCGCCGCCCACCTGATCGACCAGGCGATCGAGCATCTCGGCGCACTGCTCGTTCTGGACCACGGTGTAGTCGGTGCCGACGATGCCCAGGTACTCGGTATCGCCGGTGACGGGGTTGCGGCGCACGGTCATCCGCTTGTCGTCGGCGGGGATCTGCACCTCGACACCGTCGACGAGGTCGACGCCGACGGTGCGGATGGTGCGCACGCCCCAGTCGCCGAGCCGGGCGGCGGACATGATCTCCTCTGCCTTCATGGTGTCCTGGTTGACGGTGCCCAGCTGGTGCCAGGCCGACAGGCGGGCGCTGGCGAAGGCTGTCGTTCCGTCGGTGAACGTCTCAAGTTCGTGCGGCACGGGGTTCTCCTCTTCGATGTCCTGCGGGGCCGAGCGCATACGCTCGGCCCCCGCGATGGGTTGGGGATGGTGCGGGTCAGGACTGCTCGGCGTCGTTGTCGTCCTGGCCGGGGTGGCCCGCGCTGGTGCTCGGGGTGGGGTTCTGGCCGGGCTGGGCCGGGTAGACGAAGGTCAGCGGCGCATCGGAGACCAGGAGAATCCGGCCGGCGGCGGCGGCCTTGGTGCAGTTGTTGCGCACCGCCCCGGAGCTGACCGCGCGGCCGAGCTGTCCGCTGATGGCGGTGGCGATGTCCTGCGGGCTCATCGCCCGGCCCGGGTTCGCGGCCAGGACGTTGAGGGTCAGCTTCTCCAACTCGCCCCGGCCGAACGGCTGGCTGCCGTCGGCGTTGGCGCTCGCGTCGTCGCGGCCCACGCTCGCGGTGATGCCCGGCGTACGTTGCGGCGTGCGACGGGGCAGGGTGACGACGTGGGTCTCGCCGTCCGACGCGACGACGTGCAGCGTGCCGTCCGCCCGGATCAGGGGCAGCATCGCCGCCGTGGCGCTCGGCGCGGTCGCCAGGCCGCGGATGACCTGGTAGCACAGCGGGCAGCGGGGCGGCTCCGGGTTCGGGTCGACCTCGCTGGCCTTCGTCGGGCCCGGGATCCACCGTTCCGGCAGGCCGGGCAGCCGGCGGGCGGCGTCGGCCTGCGCCATCGCGGTCAGCAGCCGGGAGGCGGTCGGGTGACTGATACCGCTCTCGGCGACGATCACGTCGAGGGTCGCGCCGTCGTCGCCGTAGTCGGCCAGGACACCCTTGATGGCCATGACCTTGCGGTCTCCGGGTCGAGCGGGCTGCACGGCGGTGACCGTCGGTGCCTGCTCGTCCTCGCCACGCTCGGCGTCGTCGTCGGGTGTGTCGTCGGGGTCGGTCGCGTCGTCGCTGTCGATCTGGCTGCCGGGCTGGTCGGTCATCTCGGTGTCCGGCTTGTCGACGGCGGCGTCGCTGCCGTCGTCCGGTCGGTCGTTCTTGGCGTCGGCGCCGTGGACCGCATCGGTGAGCTGGTGGCGCATCTCCATATGCGGCTGGTCGTTCGCGTTGTCGGCGTCAGGGTCGCCGATGTCGCTCTCGTCGGCCGCGTCGGCAGGCATGAGGGCATCGGCGTCGCTCGGCGTAGCGAGGGTCCACCGGGCGGGGGTGCCCTCGGCGGGGTCGGCGCCGGTGTCCACCGCGACGATGACGCCGGCGTCGGCCAGGGTCTTGATCGCCTTGTCGGTGGTCGAGCTGGCCTTGCCGGACTTGTCGGCCAACTCGTGGAGGTTGCCCTGACCGAGGTCGGTCAGGGCGTCGAGGACGGCCTGCGTGGCAGGCGTCAGGGACAGGTGTTCCATCAGGGTTTCCCTCCGTAGGAACTGGTGGGGACGCCTGGCACGGTGGTGTGCCGGGCGGTGGTGCGTCGGGTCGCGGGCAGCGGTCGGTGCGGCAGGCGCGTGACGTCGTGCGCTGCCGAGGGGTGCGGCCCGGTGGTCGTGGTGGTGGGTGGTGCCGCGCCGGCCGGTCAGTGGCCGGGGACGGCCTCGTCGGCGGCGGCCTGCAGGATGTAGAGGCGGTCCTCGGTCGGATCGCGGTAGATCCCGGCGTCGGCGTGGGACAGCCACAGCGGGTTGACGCTGCCGGGCGGGCGGAGCCTGGCGTCGGACGTGCCGACCTTGATGTGGGTGGCGTGTCCGGCGAGGTTCTGTCGGCGGCAGGAGTCGGTGTGTGGCAGGACGACCAGGACCGTGTCACCGGGGTTGACGTAGCGCCGCCGCACCGACCGGCCCGGGTTCGCCTCGGCGTACGCGGCCCGCGCCTCGTCGCCGGTGAGGGTGTCGATCCAGTTGCGGGTGTACCGGTACTCGCGGGCCAGTTCCCTGATGGTCTCCACCGGGCTGGCGACCGTGTTGGTGGAACCGTTCAGGTCGTCGTCGTTGATCAGCAGGGTGCGCAGCCGGTCCACTACGAGCAGCAGCTCGGTCCGCAGGTGCCGCAGGGTGGCGGCGGCTTCGGGCAGGTGCGCGGCGGCGGGGATGGGGTCGGTGGCGTGTTGGTCGAGGGTGCGGTCGGTCGTGGCGGTGATCCAGCGGCTGATCGTGTCGAGGTGCGGCATGAGGTTCCCCGCTTCAGGTGGTGAGGTGGGCGAGTTCGGCGGGGTCGAGTTGGTTCGGGGTGCGGTTGCGCCAGGTGTCGGAGTGGCGCAGGTGCCACCAGCGCAGCAGGGACCGGCAGGCCGGGGCGAGGTCGTCGCACGCGGGCAGGGGATACGCCATCGTGGGCGGGGGCTGGTGCAGCGAGGCGATGTACGCGGTTGGCGTCCACCCAAGGGCGCTCTCGCTGACCTCGCCGATGACACGGTCCGAGTAAGGGATGTCGAAGGCGCTGGCGGCCTCGCTGTCGGGCACCACCAGCCAGGTGTCTGCCTCGCTTCGGTGCAGGGTGGCGACGCCGCGCGACGGATCATCGGGGTACAGCAGGAGGTGCCGCTGGTCGCGGTCGCCGATCGTTCGGTGGTTGCGCCAGGCGCGGTAGGCGGCAACGAGCATGGTTCCGAGGACGATGTGTCGCTCGCGGGCGACGAGCGCGTCGGTGAGGGCTTGGTGGTAGCCGGCCATGTGCAGGTCGGCGCGGGCGGCCAACCCCTGTCGCGCCCGCTCGGCGAGCCCACCAGTGCGGGCGAGGGCCTGGTCGAGCGTGGTGGTGCTGTCGGTGAACTCGCGGGCGGTTTTGTGTAGGACGCGGGCGAGGTCGCCGAGGGCGTCGAGGGTGGCCGTGTCGTGGCGCCAGAGGTGCTCGGGTAGGACGTCGTTGGTGTCGGCGGCGATGCGCCGCAGCGCGGGATCGGCCAGGAACACGAGGTTTCTCCTTCGCAGGCGGTCGGGTTGTGGGCATGGCGGGGACCGGTCGCAGCGGGGCTGCGACCGGTCCTCGGTGTGGTTAGGCGGTTAGGCGATCGCGACGGCGCACAGTCGTGCGCTGGAGCGCAGGCTGCGCAGGTAGCCGCATGCCTCGTTGAGGAAGCGGAACCGGTCGGCCACGGAGTCACTGGCCGGCATGAGTAGGCGGCCGTCAGTGGTGATCAGCGCGTCGCCGATCAGCGCGATGCGCCAGTACAGCCCGACGTAGGTGGCTTCGCCCGCCTGGTAGACGGACAGCTCGTACGGGTTGAAGGAGAAGGCGAGCATCGCCAGGACTCCGGGTTGCTGCTCGAAGCGGCGGCGGGCCTCGGCCAGGCTCACCTTGGTCGGGTCGGCGTGGTGCTGGGCGAGGTAGTCCTCGAAGGGACGGGCCGGACGGGTCGTCGCGGCGATGTGGGTGTGCCAGGCACGCCAGCGCAGGGCGGCGTGGTGAGCAGCCTTGGCCGCGGTGCCGGCGAGGTCGAGGCGACCCTTGCGGCCTCCGGCGGCCATGGTGAGCGCGCCGAAGCGGCGGGCGGCGTCGAGGAGGTAGTAGCCGAGGAAGCGGGTCAGCCAGCCGATGAGGCGGCGGTGGCGGACGTGGTAGCGACGGGCCGGGGTGCCGTTGACGTGCAGGAGATCGTTGACCTTCTCCGAGGCGGCGAACCAGTCGGCGTCCTCGCCGGGGGCGAAGCAAACGGTGACGACCGGGGCGGTGAGCGGCATGGACGTGGGCATGGCAGGTTGCTCCCTTCGGGCAGGAGTGGGCGTGGAGGGTGTGCGTCGTGGTGCCACCGGATCGCTGCGTCCGGGCCGGGAAGCTGCCGTGGAAGGCGCGGGGCATGGATCACGAGCCGACCGGGAGGTGGGCTGTGGGTGATCCCGCCGGCGCGGGCAGGTCCAGGGGACAGACGGGCGGCGGTGCGAGCAAAAGAAGAAGCTGCACCGTAGCGTCGCGACCTGACAGCACCAGCTCTGTCAGGAATGCCGTCCATGCCGCTGAGCTGCGCTGACAGGATTTCCTCGCGGGACTGTCAGGGTCTGTCAGAGCACGAAGCCGCTCTCGTCGTAGTTCGGGTTGTCTGCCACGGGCTGGCCGTGGTCGCTGGGCAGCTCGGTGAGCCGGACTCGGCCGGTGGCGCCGCCAGGAAGCCAGACCGCTTCGGCGGGGTCCGTGGCGTGGGTGGCGGTCGCGAGGGGAACGCTGTCGCGCCGGCCGCGCAGGAGCCGGTGCAGGTGTTCCTCACGGTGCTCGCTGCCGAGCCAGAACAGCACCGGGTAGCGGGGGCCGCCGCGGCGGATCAGCTGGATGTACCGGTCGAGCTTGGCCACCACCCGACCCAGCGGCTCGGTGCCGGTATCGGCCTCCAGGAAGAACCCCACCGTGGTGTCCGCGACGCTCCACAGGCCGTGCCCGTCGGCGGTGATGGTCCGGAACTGCCTGGTGGTCGTCGTCTCGGGCCACCACCGGTCCAGCCGCGCCTGCGGGTGCTGGCGGGCGTGCACGATGAGCCGGACGAAGAACTCGTTGGCCATGAGCAGGTGGGTTAGGTTCGGGTTGGCCGAGAGCCGGTCGACGCTTTGGCGGCTGGTGCGCACGGTGGGCTCGGGTCGGTGGTGAGCGGCGGCCTGGAACCGGTGCCCCTGGTGGCCGAGGGTCCAGTGCCACGGATGGCTACCACCCCCGGCGCGGGCGAACCGGAACCGGTCCAGCAGACCCAGGGCGGCCAGCTCGCCGAGCCGGATCTGGCAGGTACGGCGGGCGAGAAACAGCATGCGGTGGATCTGATCGGTGGTGAGGACCCGGTGGTCGTCGAGCAGCTGGAGCGGCCGACGGTCACGGCCGGTGATGTGGGGATAGATGGCCGGCAGGCTGGCCGGGCGCGATTGCGGCATAGGTGGTCACACCCCTGGAGAGAGAGTCCCGTAGGGAGTCTGGATGAGTTGATCTCGATTTCGGTCCTGGCGTCGGGTGGGTTAGGGCAGGTCAGGCACCTGACAGACCAGGTGCGGAGGGCTCGTGTGGGGTCTCGTGTCGCGGACACCCCCAAGCGAGCCCCCGGTGCCGCACCCAGCCGAGCCCCCGAACGCCCGGCCGGGGTCAGCGGTCGCGGTCGGTCATGCGCCGCTTCATCGCGGTACGGGCGAGCTGCTGCATCGGCGGCTCACCACCGGTGCGGCTGTGGGCGGCGGCGCACTCCTGCCGGATCGCGGTCGCCTCACCCACCGGTGGCGCCGGCGGGTTGGTCACGAAGGTGAATGCCGGCAGCTCCCGGTTGCCGACCAGCAGCCGGGCGGCGGCGGTGTAGACGTCGAGGTGGGCGAGGTCGTGCTCGTCCAGCTCGGGTTTGGTGTGCCGGGACAGGTCCCGCGCGTCGGCCGGGTCGACGTTGAAGAACAGCTTCGACCGCGCGTTGGCCGACACCGCCGCGGCGATGTCGTGGGGCAGTTGCGCCAGGTCCTGGTGGGCCAGGACGAGCCCGAGTCGGAACCCGCGCGCCTCGGCCAGCATGTCCCCGACGTTGCCGGGCAGCGTGAGGAAGTTGTGGCACTCATCCACGTAGAGGCTGGCGTCTTTTCGCTGGTCTTCGGGGATGCTGGCGCGGGCGATGGCGGCCTGCCACACCCGGGCGACGATCATCGAGCCGAGGATGCGGCTGGTCTCCTCACCGAGGATGCCCTTGGGTAGGCGGCAGAGCAGCACTCCGCCGTCGAGTACCCGGCCCATGTCGAACGACGAGTGGGCGTTGCCGATGACGCTTTTGACGAAGTCCCGCAGCAGGAAGGCCCGGAGTCGGGCGAGGACGGGTGCGATGACCTGGCCGCGGAACTGCTCGTTGATGCCGTCGTACCAGAGCCAGAACCCGCCGAGGCCGTCCGGGTCGTCCAGGCCGTGGGTGAACCGGGCCCGGAAGTCCCGGTCCTGCAACAGCGACGGGACCAGGCTCAGGGTTGGTTTGGCGTGGCGCATCAGCGTGAGGCAGGCGACCCGCATGGTGTCGTCCATGCGGGGCCCCCACTGGCCTTGGAAGATCTTGGCGAAGATGCCGACGAGGTTGTCCACGGCCAGGTGCGGATCGCCGTGGTCATCGAGGGGGTTGAAGCAGCCGGGGTTCTCCTGGTCCGGGTCGATGATCACGATCTTTTTGGCGTGAGAGGCGGGCAACCGGTCGAGGATGTCGGTGATCAAATCCCCGCGTGGGTCGATGACCACGGTCCCGCGCCCGGCCTTGATGTCGCCGAGGATCATGTTCAACAGCAGGGTGGACTTGCCGACGCCGGTCTTGCCGACGACGTGCACGTGCTGGCGGGCGTCGACGACCTTGAGGCCGATGCTGTGGTGGCCGATCTGTGAGCGGCCCAGCACCTTCACGCTCCGGCCGCCGGAGGGGACCTGCACGGGCGCCGGCACGGCCTTGGCCCGGGCTCGATCGAGGCCCGGGACGGCGAGGTCTTGCGGCAGCGCGGCGAGGGCCGCGAGTTCTGGCACGGTGGCCAGGAATCCGTGCCGCAGTCGCCGTCCGGCGATCGTGGCCACCGGGTGGGGCATCTTCATGCGCCGCAGCCGGTTCGGGCCGGTGTACGCCGCGGCGGCCGAGGCGATGGTGTGCCCGAGCCCGCCGAGGCGTGAGCGGACGTGGGTGGCCCGTTGCGGGTTTGGTGGGGACGTGCCGGCGTCGGCCGCGACGGCGAACCGGACCGCGATCTCGTAGTGCGGCACCCGCACGGCCTTGTCCACCATGGTGCGGGCGTCGGCGGTGGCCACCGGGTCCCGCTCGGCCGGACGCACCGCTGGGGCATGGCCCGGGGTGCGTGGCCGCGACGAGCCGGGCGTGAACACGTCGAGGAACCACAGCAGGGGCTCGATGGCCAGCCGCACCGCCCCGGTGACGGCGCGGGTGGCCAGGTCAGGCCGCCCGTGGCGATGGTGGCTGGTGCTCGCCGCGGCCCTGCGGGCCGCGCGGACGCGGCGGGTGGGTGCCGGGCGGGCGAGGATCTGCACACACGCGTGTTCGCGGTGGCGTACCTCGGCCCCGGCGGCGAGCAGCGCCCGCAGTGGGTCGGTGTCGTGCTCGCTGCGCAGCGGCAGCCCGTCGGTGTGCTGCGGCCAGTGCGCCCCACCTACCTCCTCGGCGACGGTGCGCGGAATCGGCGGTGCGGCGTGGGCGGTGGTGAGGGTGGCCGCGGGCCAGGCCGCCCGGACGGCGGCCTCGACCGCGCCGCCCGGCACCGTGCCGGGCACCCAGACCCGGATGGTCAGGGACCGGCCGGTCCAGATGTACTCCCACCCGACGTGCGGGATGCCGAACAGGCGCTGCTGCCACACCGACGGCGTCAGCACGCCGACCAGCGTGGTCCAGAACGCCGCGGCAGCCTCGGCGGTGACCTCCGGCGGGGCGGCGATCGTCAGCCATCGGGCGCCGGCCGTGAACCGCTTGTGCCGCCAGGCAAGCACCTGATCATGGCCGAACACCGCGCTGACGATCGCGGCGGCGGCGAGGAAGCCCAGCCACGGCCGGGCGATGACCCAGTCCCCGACGTCGGCGGGCCAGGTCGGGGTCGGTGTCATTCGGCCTCCCCGATTCCAGTCACGGCGAGCTTGTGCTCGGCCGCGGATCCGACACTGCGGAACGGAATCCGGCTACGACCAGCGACGAGCAGGCCCTCACCGCGCGGCGCCGACAGCAGCAGCCTCGACTCCCCGGCGGTCAGGCCGAACGCCTCGGACACCGCGTCGATGGACTGCGTGGACTGGCGCAGCAGTACCTGCGTGGCGGCGTTGGACACCACCGCCAGGCCAAGGTCGGTCGACAGGACGTCGGAGGCGTCCTGGGTGATGACGCACAAACCTGCGGAGCGCTTCCGCGCGGCCTTGGCCATCCGGAACAGGAACCGGGCGCCTTCTCCGTCGCGCATCAGTAGCCACGCCTCGTCCACGATGACAAGCCGTCGACGCCGGCGGGCGCCGGCGGGCGGAGAGTCGATGCCCGCCCAGATCCAGTCCAGGGCGAGCAGAGTTCCCACGGTGCGCAGCTCGTCGGGCAAGTGCCGCAGGCTCCACACCACCAGGTGGCCCTCCGGCCGGGTCGATGTCGGCCCGTCGAACATGCTGGCGAAGTTGCCGAGCGTCCACGGCGCGAGCCGGGCGGCCAGTTGCCCGGCGGCAGGGTCGTCGTCCGCGTCGAGGGTTGCCGCCAGGTCGCGCAGCAGCGGCGCCGGTTTGGTCCAGGTGGCCGGGTCACCGTTGATCCCGGCGCGGGCGTAGGTGGCGGTGAGGGCCCGGTCGAGAGCGGCGCGTTCGGCCGGCGGCGGGGTTCCGCCGAGCATGACCGAGATCAGCGTGTGCAGGTACAGCCCGCGCCGGGTCAGGGTGTCAGGACGGTTGTCGGCGGGCAGGTCGAACGGGTTGACCCGGACGCCGGGCTGACCGAGCTGCACAACGGTGCCGCCAACGTGCTCCGCTAGGGGCGTGTACTCGTCCTCGGGGTCGATGACCGACACCGTCGTGCCCTGGTACAGGTTGCGCAGCACCTCGAGCTTGACGAAGTAGGACTTCCCGGCGCCGCTGCGCGCCAGGACCACGCTGTTGTGGTTGTCCTGCGCCCACCGGTTCCAGATGAGCACGCCGTTGCTGGTGGTGTTGACCCCGTACAGCACACCTTCCGGCGGGGCGACGGTGCCCGGGGCCGGGGCGGCCAGGTCCGCCGAGGCGAGGGGGAACGCCGCCGCGAGGGCGGTGGTGTCGAGGATGCGGCGCATCCGCAGCGGGTCCACGCCGACCGGCAGCGTGGCCACCCAGCCCTGCTGGTGCCGGAACGTCGCCGGCTGCACGTCCAGCAGCACGCTGGCGGCGGCGGACTTCACGCCCGCGGTAACGGTGGCAAGTTCGTCGAGGGTCCGGGCGTGGATGGTGACGTAGATGCCGACGTCGAACAGCTTCGCCGCCCCGCGGGCGACGCGCTCGGCGAGGTCAGCCGCATCCGCCGCTGCCGCCTCGACCATCGGATCACCCAGGCGTCCCTGGTCGGCGTCCAGCCGGCGCGAGGATTCGAGGCGGGCGCGCTGGCGCTTGAGCATCGGCGCGGCCAGTTGCGGCGCCACCGGGTCCAGGTGCACCGCGACGTCGACCCGTCCGGGGTAGGACAGCAGCGGGTCGAGCCACGCCGGGCCGACCTCGGCCGGATAGCCGCACACCGCGTAGGTGGCGGCATACCCGTCACCGACCTGCACGTGCCACGGCGTGACCGACAACGCGGCCGGTGAAGGCATCCCCTCCCCGCACGCCACATTGATTTTGGGCTTTCTCAACAGGTTCACGATGTACTCCGCAGGGTGATCGGGGCACCGGGTACCGCACGCGGACCAGGCACAGGCGGGGAGAACGGATCGACCGCGCCGGCCAGCGCGGAGGCGACAGCCGGCCCGTCCAAGACGGCGGCCTCCACGCCGAGCGCAGACAGGGCGCGCACGGCGGTGTCGGCCGCGTGCTCTCCGGTGACGACGGCGAGGACCTGGCGGCGCAGCGGATCGCGCCGGTTGTCGAGGTCGAGCAGGAACTCGGCGTAGTCGGCGGCGGCGGCCTGCAACGCCGGATGCGCCAGGCGCGGCGCGTGGTCGACCGTGGCCTGCGCGTAGACGGTCAGGTCGTGCCGCTGCGCAGCCACGACGATCTGCGCCGGCCCGGTCAGGCTGTTGAGGAACCGGCCGAACCCCTCCAACAGCGCGCCCTGCTCACTCCCGGTGCGCAGGTGGATGTTCGTCGTGCCGCAGGCGATCAGGACCTTGCCGCTGCCCTCACTGGTCAGGACTCCGGTCGGACTGACCGCCGTGACCGGAGAGCGCAGCGGCGCCGGAAGGCTCGGCTTGCCGGCCACCTCTGCGACCGCGCTGACCCGAGCCCCACCCGGCGCGAGGGTGCGCGGCCTGCGGCCGAGCGCGAACCCGTATCGCAGCCACACGTCCAGCGGCAGGCCGTCACGGCGGCCGAGCGCCACCACGACCGCCACAGCGAACACGATTGCCCCGGCGACGATCCAGGCAACCTGCGGCAGCAGATGCCCGAACGTGCGGTAGACCCCGAACCCGCCGAGGCCGGCACCGCCGACGATGCCCAGCTGTCGGAACGTCAGCCCGAACGCGATGCGGTCGGGCTCGTTGACGTTGGCCGGGACAACGGCACGCGGGACGCTGTCCTCGATCGTCATCGCCCACCTCGTAAGGCGCTACGTCCGAACCCGCCGATCGGTAGACGGCGGGTGACGCCCTGGATGACCACCGCCCGCAGCAGGACCGCGCCGATCTTCGGCGACCCCTTGCCCGTCGCGTAGCGGCCCATCATCCCGGGGATCTTGACCGTCATCCACAACACCACCGCGACCAGCAGCAGGTTCAACACGTCCGAGGCCGGCAGGCCGATCAGGACCGGAATGCTCGCGTCCGGGTCGGTGAGCAGTTGGATGCCGGTGGAGAACGCAATGGCCTGCAGCACGGCCGTGCCGAGGCAGCCCAGCAGGCTGCGCCACCACAGTTCGGCAGTGGGTTGCGTCCAGGGCAGGCAATAGCAGGCCAGCGCGACCGGGGCGAGCCCAGCCAGGATGACCAGCACCGCAACACGTACGACCCAACCGGTGACGAGGGTGAACATCAGTCCGACGATCAGCAGCCCGATGATCACGGCGAGGAGGGCGTTGGCCGGATCGCGGAGGGCGGCGGCCACGTGGGTGCGGGCCACCGTGACCGCTTGCGTGGTCGGAGCCGCGGTGCCGACCATGGCCACCGTCAACGCGTTGGCGACATCGATGAGCACGGCGCAGAGTGGGACCGCAAAGTTCGACAGGATGAACCCGACAACGAGGCGCGGCACGAGTTCCTTGACGCCGTATCGCATTTCGACCGAACTGCTGGTCATCGTCACGATGCCGGCGGTCACCAGCGCGAGGACGTAGCAGGCGTTGACGACCAGCGCACTCTTCGCGGCGATGGTCTGCACCTGCGGCAAAACGGTGACGTCCGGCGACAGGAACAACGACGACGTCAGATAGGCAAGCAGCCCGCCGAGTAGGTCTTGCAGCCGATCGGCGAGCCACTCCACCAGGCCATCCATCATCCAGTTGACCATGACGGATGTCCTCAGCCGCCGATGATGCCCTGCAGCACCTGCAGGATCACGGGGGAGAGGACCGCCAACGCGTAGCCGATCAACGCGGACTTGAGGTTGCCCTTCGCCTGCTCGACCTGGGCCGGGTCACCGCCGGCGGCCATGTACCGCAGGCCACCGATGACCAGGAACATCGTTGCGACCAGCGCGATGATGCCCATGATCCAGGCGGTAATGGAGGAGATGACCTCGTTGATGGATTTTGGAGCCGTCAGTGGCTGCGGCGCGGCGGCAGCGAGGTCGGATAGAACTGACAGAGTTGTGTGCATTGCGACGCTCCACCAGAAATCTGCGGGCCGCCGCGGTGGGGACCAAGGCGAGGCTTCGACTGGGCCGGTGGGGGCGCTCCTCCCTCGTCTTGAGCGAAGGGTTGCGGTGTCAGTACGCCGCGCCAGCCGTGCCGGACCATTGCCTCGCCGGATGGGAGATCCCCACCGGGCGGGCATGCCGTGGATGACATGCACCGCCCAGGTCTCGGCTGTCAGGCCGATCGAACTTGCCTGGTGCCTGTCACGACCTGACAAGACCGGTCAGCGACTCACGCAGTCCGAACCAGGACGGTTGGCGCGGACCGAAACGCCAAGAGGCCGTCCCGGGCGTTCGCACGAGACGGCCTTGTGCCGAGACCAGCAAGGGATCGGCGTGCGGCCCAAAAACGAGCCGGGAGAGTGCTCGGCGCGAAACTGGGCAGCAGGTGGCCATTCCTTCGGAGAGCAGCTATTTGACGTCCGAGGGATCTGACGGTCAGCGCGGGTGGGTGACCCTGCGTGTCAGATGCACTGTGCGCGGCTGACCGCTTAACTCTCGGATCTGCCGAGGTGAGTGCGTCAATGGTCGACGGCGCGGCGGAGGAAGCGCTCACCCACCTCGGCGATGTCCTCGGCGGTCCACTCGAGCGCGGGCGCGGCGACGGTGACCTCGGCCATCGCGATACCCGGTACGGCTGTTTCCTGCCAGCCGGCGACGAACCACAGCTTCTCCTCCTCGGCGAGTGCCAGCGCAGCGTCGTTCAGTGCCTGCGCCGGGTGGGGCAGCCAGAGACGGAATCGATGGGTATGCGGAGGTTCTGGATACACCCGCGCGCCGGGAAGCGCCGCGAGTGCCGCAGCGACTGTCCGCGCGTGCCGTACGTATTCGGGGATGCGGGGCAACTCCCTGTTCAGACCGGCGAGTGCGCTCAGGGCGGCTGGCCACTGCTGGAACACCTCGCCGCCGTAGCGGTGCCGCCAGACGCGGGCGTAGGAGGCGAGCTCGGTGGTGCCCGCGAGCGCCGCACCGCTGATGCCGCCGATCGTCTTATAGAACGACACGTAGGTGCTGTCGGCGAGGTTCGCGATCTCGCTGAGGGTATGCGCCAGGTGTGCGGTGGATTCCCAAATCCGAGCGCCGTCGAAATGGACGCGTGCACCGATGGCGCGCGCTGCAGCGGATACGGCGGCGAGTTCGTCCCAGGAGGGAAGGACGAAGCCGGCGTCGCGCAGTGGGAGTTCGATGACGACGGTGCTCACGGGCTCGCCGAGCGCGGTGATCTCGTCGGCAGTCGGGTTGCGGGGCGCGGTTGTCGGCCAGGTACTGCTCAGGCCACTGAGGTGGGCATAGGCATGGCGTTGGTGTACCTCCAGGTGCCCGAGCGGGTGGACAGCGACCGTCGGGTTCCCTGTGCGGTCAGCGCCATGGCGCAGCGCGACCTGCTGGGCCATCGTGCCGGTGGGGAAGAATACGGCCGCTTCGGTTCCCAGTAGGTCTGCCACGCGTTCTTCTAGCGTGGTCACCGGACCGTCGCCGTAATAGTCGGGCCAATTATCGAGATCACCGCCCGCGTCCATGTCTGCGAGCCGCTCCCTCATGGTGGTGGGCGGGCCGCCGGAAAGAATCCGGTCGCAGACTCGTAGCGCGGCAAGCCGACGTTGCCTCGTGTTGTGCGACATCGGCGGATCGTTGCATGCCAGCCAGGAGCGGGCCAGCTGGATTCGGAGGCAGGTCGGCATCCTATGCACGCCTCTCGTATGGCACGTGGGATGCAGGCCGCGGCGTTTGGAGGAGCGAGCCGAGACCCGCGTCGGCGAGGAGCTAACCCTGAACCTGGTGCACCTGTCGCGCACTCAGTTGCCGCCGACCGCGCCCGCCGGTCGTTGAAGGGCCCGTCACTGGCTGTGGCCGAAGGTAGCCGGCTTGGGCGTCCCATCATGCCGATGAGCGCGCACTGGATCATGGCGCTCGGTGGGCACGGAACCCGATGCGGCAATGTCGATGCGCCCGAGCACATGCGCGCCGAACTGGCGACGCCTCGACCCGACGGTTCCGAACAGGTCGTCACACCGAAACAGCAGGTTGGACGTTGGTAGCTGCACCGGCGCATCCGCTGGTGTGTGTTTCGCTGGCGCGCAGACCCATCGTCTGGATGCTGGCTATGGGCTTGGGAGCGATCGCGGTAGTCCGAACCATGGGAGGACGCTGTTTTCGAAGCGGGCCAGGGCGCAGATCCGGTCGCCGGTGAGGGTGAGGACGTAGAGGCCGATCCCGTGGCTGATGCCGTTGGGGGCGCGCAGGTAGGCGCCGAACGCCGGCTGACCGTTGGCTCGCGTTGGGACGAGGTCGAACCTCCTGCCCGAGCGGAAGATGCTGGCGCAGAAGCGAGCCACGACGTCTCGGCCCTCGTATTCGAAGGGCATCGGTGGCATCGACATGAAGACGTCGTCGGTGAGTAGGGCCACCAGCGCGTCGAGGTCGGCGGACTCCCACGCGCGGACGAATTTCGCCACGATCGCATCCTCGGACGGTGAGGCGGAGGCGGGAGCCGGTTCGCGGCCGCCGGCCGTGGGCCCTCGGTGCTGCAGGCTGACGCGCGCCCGTTTGAGGGCGCTTTTGACCGACTCGACGCTCGAGTCCAGCATGTCGGCCACCTCGTTGGCGTGGAATCCGAGGACGTCGCGCAGGATGAGCACGGCCAGCTGGCGAGGCGGCAGGGCCTGAAGGGCGGTCACGAAGGCCAGGGAGATGGCTTCGGTCTGTTCGTAGCGGGCCTCCGGGCCGAGCGGCGCATCGATGGCACCCTCGAGCAGGGCGTCGGGAAATGGCTCGAGCCAGACGACTTCGCCGAGCCGGGTCGGCTCGGGCGGTGCAACATTGGGCACGTCCCACTTCTTGGCCGGGCGTCGGCTCGCCGACCGGCGCGCGTTGAGGCACCGGTTGGTGGCGATCCGGTAGAGCCAGGTGCGTAGCGAGGCGCGTCCCTCGAACCCTGCGAAGCCTTGCCAGGCGGCCAGCAGCGTGTCTTGCAGGGCGTCCTCGGCGTCCTGGACCGATCCGAGCATCCGGTAGCAGTGCACCTGCAGCTCCCGGCGGTGCGGCTCGGTCAGTTCCCGGAACGCGTCGCCGTCGCCCGCCCGCGCCTTGGAGATCAAGTCGGCTGCCACTTTCCCCACCCTCGGGTCACCCTCTTTTCCGCATCTTGTCGCACTCCCTGTATAGACACCGGCCCAGGGCCGAAGGGGGCGGTCGGTGAGCGCCCCTTTCTCGACGTTGCGGTGTCTACATCATCGACGGCTCTGACGATCCGGACGCCGGCTGATGGCGAAAAGGGCAGCCCGCGCAGATGAGTTTCAGCCGTCGGTCTTCACTCACGAGGTGGGCAGGTGTGACCACCCATGGCGCAGGAAGGAACCAGAGAGATGCTGAAGGACAAGGTCGCGGTGATCTACGGAGCCGGAGGCGCGATCGGCGGTGCTGTCGCACGCGCCTTTGCAGGCGAGGGGGCCAAGGTTTTTCTCACCGGGCGCCTCCAGGCACCGGTCGAGGCGGTCGCTAAGGACATCGTTTCCGCCGGCGGATCCGCCGAGGCAGCCGAGGTCGACGCTGTCGACGAGCAGGCTATGGACAGGCATCTGCAGTCCGTGATCGATAAGGCGGGCCGCGTCGATATCTCGTTCAACGCGGTCGGCATCCCGAATACGAATATTGTGGGTGTCCCTCTGGCCGAGCTAGATGCCGGGCAGTTCTCCCTGGCGATCACGGCCTACACGACGTCGTACTTCCTGACCGCACGCCTGGCGGCAAGGCACATGATCCCCAACAAGTCGGGGGTGATCATGACCGTCACCGCACTCCACTCGCGGACGGGCATCCCATTGGTGGGAGGCTACGGTCCGGCGCAGGCCGCCAAGGAGGCACTCACTCGAGATCTATCCGCTGAGCTCGCACCCCAGGGCATTCGCGTCGTCGGCCTGCGACCACAGGGCATGCCGGAGACACGCACGATCAAGGAAGCCTTCGAGCCTCGCGCCGAAGCAACGGGAATGACCTGGGAACAGTTCCAAGGGTTTCTCGCAAGCAAGACCCACCCGCGACGGCTTATGACGCTCGCGGAGATGGCTAACGTGGCGGTCTTCATGGCGTCCGATAAGGCAAGCGGGATGACGGGAACCACCGTCAACCTGACCATGGGCAGCCTGGACGACTAGCGGCTAAGCGACCGACGCGCGCGCAAGGCCGCCGGAGATCGCGACGTCGCAATCGCCGGAGGAGCCGCCACCGTCAACCAGTACCTCGCCGCCGGCCTCATCGACGAGCTCCGCACGCACGTCGTACCGGTCACCCTCGGCGCCGGCGAACGCCTCTTCGACGGCGTACCGCCACTGCGCCTCGAACTCCTCGCGGTCCGAGCCGCGTCGCTTGTCACCCACATCAGCTACCGCGTGCTCAACTGAGCCTTCCCTGCTTCGACGTCTCGGCGAAGGGCGTCCACGCGAATGCCAACGCAGCGATACTTCAGCTCCGGCAACGTCCTGCTGACCTACCAGCCCGCTGCTCGATAACTATCCCTCCCGTCCCTCAACGACCATCCACAATTGCAGCCGACCGGGCGCTACGTTCTGTCACGGTCGCCTGACGGGCGGCGCCACCCGCTCGTGCCGAGATGAGTGCGTGGCTGCTGTGGAACCTCGACGTTGATCAGCAACTGCGGTAACGCCTGCCGCGGCTTGTCGCTCTGTATCTGGAAGAGGTGCCCTAGCTGCCGCGGTCAGCCGCATCGGTCGTGGCGGTCGTGGCAGTCGGACGTCGGGGTCATCCGAGCCACCGGTCGAACCAGGCGCGGGTGCGGCGGAGCACGTCGAGTTGGTGGTTGCGTTCGCGGATCGAGTGGTTCTCTCGGGGATATACGACGTACTTGTGCTCGACTCCGAACCTGCGTAGCGCGCGGTGGAAGAACTCCGCCTGTGATACCGGGACGTTCATGTCGTTCTCGCCGTGCAGGATCAGCACCGGCGTGCGGACCTTGGAGGCGTACGAGATCGGGCTGAGCCGGTCGTGGCGGTGTGGACCTGTTCCTTCCCAGCCGCTGCTGCCGCCGAGGGCGGCCTCGAACGGTCCCTCTTCTCCGGTTGCGGCGAGCATTCCCCAGTCGCTGATGCCGGCGCCCATCACGGCGGCCTTGAACCGGTTGGTCTGGCCGACCGCCCAGGCGGCCATGAACCCGCCGTGGCTCCAGCCGCCGATGCCCAGCCGGTCGGGGTTGGCGACGCCGTCGGCGATGAGCAGGTCGATGCCGGCGCAAATGTCGGTCCACTCATTGAGGCCGACCGCGCCGGCGACGCGCACCGCGAAGTCGTGGCCGCGCCCTTGGCCGCCGCGCGGGTTCGGTAGGAACACGGCGTAGCCGGCGGTCGCCAGCCACTGGCCGGACGGGTCCCAGCCGAGCATGAGCCGGTCGGCGTGCCGGTGGTACGGGCCGCCGTGGACCAGTGTCACCAGTGGAAAGGGCCCGTCCTTGTGGGACCGGCCGGCGGGCAGGATCAGCAGGCCGTCGAGGGCCAGCCCGTCGGATGCCTCGTATGACAGGCGTTCCTGGACACCCCAGGGGATGTCGTGGAGTTCGGGCCTGAGGTCGGTCAGCCTCGTCAGCGGCCCGCTCGTCGGACCGGCGTGGACGTTTCCGGGCTGGTAGGACGTGCTGACCACCGCCGCGACGGCGTCACCGTGCCGGTTTGTGGTCAACGACGTCGCGAGGCCGTCGACCCGGGACAGCTCGACGAGGGTGGGCCCGGCTGGATCGAGCCGGTGGATCGCGGTATCGAGCCCGTCGGCGACCAGCGCCAGTGGCGGACCGGTGTCGACCTGAACCAGGTTGCTCGGGCAGACGGTCGTGCCGGCAGTCAGGTTGCGGTGCTCGCCCACCGGCCCGCTCACCGGTACGGCGACATCGAGAACCGCGTGTCCGCCCACCAGAGCTGGCGGGGTCTTCGCGACATATGCCAGGTGCCAGCCGTCGTCGGCGGACCACCAGACGAGCGACGACGCGTCCGCCGCGGCCGGGCCGAGGTCCCGCGTCATGCCGCCGTCCGGGTCGAGCAGGTGGAGACCGGGCTTGACCAGGCCCGGGTCCACGTCGGGGGTCGACCAGGTGAGGACCGCCAGCATCCCATCGTCGGGCCGCTGGGCCACCTCGACGACATGGCGATCGCCGAATGCATCCGGTGTCCGGACCTCCCGGCTCCGTACGTCGAGCAGCCGCAGCCGGTCCGGGCGTACGCGTTCGCCCCACACCCGAGCGTCGTCGCGCTCCCTGTCCCGACGTTCGTCCTCAGCGGACGGTTCATCGGCTGCGATCACGATGACCAGGTCGGGATCGGCCAGTGGGAGGTGACCTGACACCCCACTGGACCAGGACGTGAGCGCCTGCACGACACCGTCGACCAGCCCGACCCGGTGTACTTGCGCCGTGCCACGCTCGGCCCGGTCGGAGAGAAAGTAGACCAGCAGCGAATCCGCGGCCCACCGCGGCACCGAATCGTGCGCCTCACCCGAAGTTAATCGTCGCGGCGACCCGGTCCCGTCGGTGGCGGCGACCCAGAGTTCGCTAACGGGGTGATCACCAGCCCGTCCGACCGGGGCGACCACGTAGGCGACCCACTTGCCGTCCGGCGACAGCGCCAATGCGCGCGGAACACGACCGTCAACCACCAACTCGGCGGTGAGCTGTGTACGGGCCACCGATGCACAGTAACGATCAACCACCACGGCGACCAACCGCTGCCGCAACGCCTCCGCAGCATGGCTGCGGCACCCTCCCAGGGGCTGTCCCGATCTCGACAACAACGCCAGGAGGCGACGATCTGGCTGCTTGATCGGGTTCGCACATCTGCCGCCGACAGCGCGTGCAAGACGACCGGATCTGCCGACGTGAGCGCGTTCTACTGACAGCGTTCGAAACTCGCCGCGATGACGTCCGCAGCCTCACGAGCGGGCGTCGAGTACGCCAGGAGCGCCTGAGCCGTGATCACCAAGACTCGGTCCGCGCTGTACGGGATCGTCCAATGGCCCTGCCATCACGGCTCTTCATTGTGCTGATAGCTCAACTCAATCACCCTGGAGCCGTTGGCCGCCGGAACTTCGGCAAGAAGTTCGGCGGGACCTGTCGAGGACCGGTGCCGGCCGTTCGTCACACGGACGACGCAGCCCTTCCAGCCACGAGGAGCAACGATGAAGTACGCGATGCTGATCTTCGGCGACGACCGCGAGTGGACCGCGCTGTCCCCGGCCGACGAGCAGGACGTGATGAAGCAGGTCTACGAGTGGTTCGAGCGGTGGCAGCCGACCGGCAAGATCGCCGACGGCGGCGCCGAGCTACAGCCCCGGGACACGGCAAAGACAGTGCGCGCCGGCGTGAGCGGCCAGGCGGTGATCACCGACGGGCCGTACCTGGAACTCAAGGAGGTCATCGGCGCGATCGTCATGCTGGAGTGCGACGACATTGACGAGGCCGCGCGGATCGCGGCCACCTGGCCACTCGCCGCCGGGATGAGCGCGCTGGAAGTCCGTCCGGTGATGAGCCGCGAATAGCGGTGACGCTGGGCGCCGGTCTCACAGCCGGCGCCTTAGCTCACCCACCCGACGCGACATCAGCTCCCGTTCGGCCGGGTTCGTCGCCAGCTCCAGAGCCCGCTCCGCCGCCGTCAGCGCCTCGGCCGGACGGTCGAGCGTGGCCAGCAGGTCGGCCCGGGCGGCGTGCCACAGGTGGTAACCGGCAAGCCGCTCCCCGAGCGCGTCGACCTCATCCAGCGCCGGGGCCGGGCCCACCGCGAACCGCGTGGCCACTGCCCGGTTCAGCAGCACTACCGGCGACGGGTCCAACGCGCACAGCCGGTCATACAGCGCCCGCACGTCGGCCCAGTTGGTGGCCTCGTACGAGGCGGCCAAGGCGTGTAGCGCGGCGATGCCGGCCTGCAGCTGGTACGGCCCGGTCCGACCCTGGCGCACCGCCGCCCGCAGCCGCAGCGCCGCCGATTCGATCGCCGCCTTGTCCCACAGCCGCCGGTCCTGCTGTTCGAGCAGCACGATGCGGCCCCACGAGTCGAACCGCGCGGCGGCGCGGGCGTGATGCAGCTCCAGCAACGCGGCCAGGCCGGCGGCCTCCGGCTCACGGGGCAGCAGCGCGGCGAGTTGGCACGCCAGCTCGACCCCCTCGCGGGCCAGCTCGCGCCGCTGGGCGGACCGACCACTGGACAGATACCCCTCGTTGAACACTAGGTAGATCACCGCGAGCACGGCCGGTAGCCGATCGACGTACTCATGCGGCTGTGGCACCTCGAACCGGATGCCGCGCTCCCGCAGCTGCCGCTTGGCCCGGGAAAGCCGCTGCGCCATCGTCGGCAGCGGCACCAGGAACGCGGCGGCGATCTCGGCCGTGCTCAGGCCGCTGGCGGCGTACAGCGTCAGCGCGACCCGGGCCGGCTCGGCGAGGTCTGGGTGGCAGCACGCGAAAACCATGGTCAGCCGATCGTCCACGCCCGGTTCCGGCAGCGGTTCCGCAGCCACCTGTGCCACCTTCTTGCGGCCGACGGCATCGCGGCGCAGCCGGTCCAGCGCCTTGCGCCAGCCCGTGGTGACCAGCCAGCCCGTGGGGCTCTCCGGCACACCCTCGTCGGGCCAGCGCTTGAGCGCCTCGGCCAGCGCGTCCGACAGCGCCTCTTCGGCCCAGCCGAAGTCGCCGAGCCGCCGGCTGAGCGCGCCGAGCATGCCGGCCGCGTCCGTCCGCCAGATCCGGTCCAACAGTTCTGCCACGTCGTCCACCGCACCAGGGTGCAATACCCGCGAGACCGAGGCCCCCCCTTCCCGTCGCGCGAGCTCCAAGGTGGGACGCCAGCCCCATCGTCTTCCCCGTTGACCAAGCCAGCAGCCGTCGGTGCGGCCGTCGACAGACAGTACGTCCGGAGCTGACCGCCGCCGAGCACGTCGGGCAGGTGAGGTTGCGCTGCGCGTCAGTGCCGAACCCGTACAGCGGGTAGCACGACAGCATGTGCTCGCTGACGCCTCGGCGCCGGCCTCACACTGCACGGATCTGCCGCAGAGCGGGCGGGTTACGGGACATCGCGTACAGGTCCGACCTGCTGGACCTGATCGTGGTCACGGCATCAGATGGACGCGGATCCGTCTGGCCGTAACCGCCGCATCCTCCAGGATGGCCAGACGGGGCTCGGCGGATTCGAGCAGGTGTGGATGACGCAGTAGCGCCAGTGGCGACAGACGCCGGTCTGTCAGCACCGCGTCGATCATCGACCGGTCGCCGCCACAGACCAGGGCACTGACTGCATCGTGAGGGTCGGCGATAACACCGGGCGCGTGGGGCAGCATGATCCGCGCGGCGACGTCCGCAGCCCGCTGAGTAGCAGCCTGGGCCTGGTTGGCGCGGCGACGTGCGTAGCGCTGCTGCGAGGAACCGCCGGCCGCGGTGCGACCCTGCACGTAGAAGCGCTCGACCTTCGAGACGGTGATGGTCGTACCGTCTACGATACCGGCGGCAACCGCGCCCTTACGGGCCAGCAGCACGGCGATCCGGGGCGGTCGGATGATGCGGGCCAGCAGCGTGTCGACATCCTGCGCGTCGGCAAGCCCCGGCGGCGGATACAGCGTGGCGGTATCACCGTTGCTCACGCCGGTCAACACGAGGCCCTGCTCGGTGGCGCCGTCGTGGCGGCTGTAGAAGCCGTCGAGCCAACCACGAATCCGCTCCGGTGAGATCTCCACCCACCGCCCGCCACCCGCGGCGGGTCGCGCCTTCACCACGTGAACACCACCTATCGGGAACGGCCGGCCTGCACCCACCATGCTCACATGAAGCGGGTCGCGCCATCGAACACAGCCCAGCTCATGCCCGGTTCTTCCGAAGAGCGGATGTCGGATCTTGATAGCGGGCCCCCTCTGACGACGCCCGAGACACGTCGTCTCGGGCCTGCAGGCTTGGCACTGTGTCTCAACGGTTTGTCATTGGGCCTTTCTCACGCGGATGTCGCATGCCTCGGCATGGTTGCGCGACTGAACGTCCGCCCGCGGCATTGGATCGTTGGCGTTGCTCGACGTTGGCAGCTGTCATCGGGGCGAGCCTGGTTCGTTGCGTGGCTCCGAGGACGTGACCCGGGGGGTAACAGGGGCATGGTTGAATGGGGTTCCGTGCTTGCCTCCTTACTCGCGTTCGCCGCCGTCGCGGCCGTCCTCACCGTCACTCCGGGCGTCGACACGCTCCTCATGGTCCGCACTGCGGCCGTCTCTGGCCGGCCGGTAGCGTTCGCCGCAAACGCCGGCATCTCGTTCGGCTGCCTCGTTTGGGGCATCGCGAGCGCGGTCGGGCTCACGGCCCTGCTCGCCGCCTCCCAACTCGCGTACGATGCGGTGCGCTACGCCGGTGCCGGTTACCTGCTATGGCTTGGTATCCAGGCGCTGCGCAGCCGCGCAGCCATCGCCACGCTCGATCCGGCCGAGCAGACGCGGGTCACCGTCGGGGGAGCGTTCCGCCAGGGCGTCGTGACGAACCTGCTCAACCCAAAGGTCGGCATCGTGTACCTGTCGCTGCTGCCGCAGTTCATCCCGCCCGGCTATGCGCCGCTGCCAGCCTCGGTCGCCCTGGTTGGCGTGCACCTGGTCGAAGGCGTCCTGTGGTGCGGGGTGCTGGTCCTGCTTGTGGACCGGGTGCGGACGGTGCTGATGCGGCCGCGCGTCAAGATATGGTTCGAGCGGGCGACCGGCGTCGTGTTCGTCGGGCTCGGGGTGCGTCTCGCCGTCGACCGGCTCTAGAGCCTGTGTCGAAGTCCGTCACAGCCACTCGCTGATCGCGGCGACGTGCACGGTGGCTTCGTAGCGCACGGCGAGCTTGTCGAATCGGGTGGCCACGGCGCGGTTGCGCTTGAGCCGGTTGATGCCGCATTCCACGGCATGACGCTGCTTGTACCGCTCGGGGTCGAAGGCGGGTGGCCGGCCGCCCTTCGAGCCCCGTTTACGCCGGTTGGCGTCCTGATCGGTCTTCGACGGGATGGTGGCCTTGATTCCGCGTCGGCGCAGATATGCCGTACCTCGCATTCATTGCCTTCTACGCGCTCTGCGTGCTGGTCACCTGGGCTGTCTACTTCCGCTCCCCGGACCGGCGCCCGGCCCGCGTCTGACCACGTCCCCCACGGCCAGCCGAACACCGTCTATCTTGTTCCGCGGATCATGTGGAGGGGGCCGGCGATGACGGATCTGCGGGGGCTGGCGGGAGGGATGGCGTCGGCGCTGGCCGGCACCGACATTGCGATCCTGCAAGGGCGCCACCAGCCCCGGGCCGGCAGCTCGCTGCACACGTTCGACGCCGCCGGCCGGTCAGCGTTCGCGGACACCGGGTTCGCCATGCACGACCTGCTCCGCCAGGTGGACGAGATGCTGCGCCCGGACGGGGAGGACCGCCCGCTCGTCGTCGAACTCGCCCGCGACGGGGCCGGACGCGCCGAACTGCGGTACACCTTCGACCTGCCCACCGTCGCGCCGGTGCGGCTGGTACTCGACCCCGACTACCGCCCCCCCAACCACCCAGCCTCGCCGATGCCGGCACCGCCCGGTGTCGCCGTCACCGACCGTCCCACCGACCCGGAGGTTCTCACCGCTATCCGGGGCCTCGTCGCGGAGTTCGTGTCCGAGTACACGCGGAACACGGGGGGCACGCCCGACTTCGGTGCCGGGCATTCGGAAGAGGATATTCACGCCGCCGAGGCCGCCATGGGCCTGCGGCTGCCCGAGGACCTTCGGGCCCTGTACCGCACCGTGTCCACCGATGAGTACGGGCTGCTCGGCGCGGGGGCCCTGCTGTCGTTGGACTCCGTGGTGGCGGAGTACCTGGCCGGCACGCCCGGGACCGACTTCGGTCCCGACGACCTGTTCGCGGTGTTCCCGGTCGTCTACGAGTCGTACCCGCCCGGCCGGGTGCGGCGGGTGTCCCGCAACGACTGGTGGGTGAAGGTCGGCACCGACTGGGGCGGCAACTACTGCGCGGTCGACCTCGACCCCGGGCCGAACGGAGCGTCCGGGCAGATCATCCAGTACGGCAGGGACTTCTATGGACCGGTGGGGTATTTCGCCGAGTCCGTAACGGCGGCGCTGCACAACGTGCTCGCGGTGCTGCGCGACGACGTTACCTCCCGGCGCGCCTCGGTCCATCCGCAGTACAGCCACTCCGAGCAGGTGGGGCAGCGGCGGGTCGCCGACGTCCTCGCGGGGCTCGACGTGCAGGAGCTCTACCTCAACGACGGCGCTGTCCTCGATCTGGCGGAGCTTGCGCCACTCCACGATCTGCGCAATGTCTCGATCAACCGTGCGACAGCGGTCACGGCGGCCCTCCCGCCCGGTGTGCCGGTCGAGTGGCTGTCGATCGACGCCGCCGAGATCAACCTTCCGCCGCTGGGCGGGCATCCGAACCTGTGGGGGCTGAAGCTCGCCTCCCGGTCCCCGATTGCGATCGTGGCGCTGGCCGGCCTGCCGGCCCTCGCCCATCTCGACCTGTCCGGGGCCGACGTCAGCGACCTGCACCGGGTCGCGGATTTGCCCGGCCTCCGGGTACTGGAACTCAACCTGGCCCAGTGGCGGGAGCTGCGTGAGCGCGGTCCACTGCCAGGCGGGCTGGCGGCCGCGGCGCTAAACGGGTTCGCTCGGCTGGAGGAGGCCGACCAGTGGGCCGACTGGCTGCGAGGAGCCGCCGGGCAGCGATGAGCGGGCGGGGCCGGCGGCGCAGGACGCAAGCCTATTTCCCGGCCACCACGTATGGGCCATGAACCAGGGTCGCGACGCCGTGTATCGATTCGGCGGCCTGCGAAGGTCGCCGTTGCCGCTGGTCGGCCGTTGGCGGCCCAGCGGGTGAGGCACATCCGACCATGTCGAGAACAGTGCGGTGGCGCCACTTGGCTCAAGCTATGGAAGACTCGGCCGCGATGGATCTTTCCCCTGATGTCCAAGCCATCATCAGGCGCCGGCTGGTGCCGGAGATTGCGGACAGCTTCCTTGCCCTGGCGCGGCCATCGGTCGGATTTACCGTACCGACCGAAGCGTCAGCGAGCGGCAGCATGATCGGCGGCGCGCCAAGGACCGGACCTTTCGCGTGGCCTGTCTACCGGGAAGCGCCGATGCTGTTGCTGGCGCAAGTGGACTGCGCGCAGATGGCCCCGATCCTAGGCGCGGAGTGGCCGTTCCCACGCCAGGGGTACCTGCTGTTCTTCCACGACGACGAGTTCTCCGCGACCTACGACTACGAGCACGGCGACGACGGTTGCCAGGTGCTGCACCTGCCTGCCGGGTCCGGAGCAGAAGCGGTCGCCACCATCCCCGCCCTGACACTGGACGCCGCGCTGATGCCGTCTCTACCCAACCTGCGGGATGACGTCGACAAGGCGCTGGGCCTCCACATCGTCGAGCTGATCGATCTGTTGGAGGAGCTTCGGCCGTTGTTGCCTGCACCCCGGCATCGTCTGCTCGGCTACTGCGACACCGATACGTCCCACCCGCCAGGGCACCGGCCCCTTCTGCAGGTGGAGGCGGAACGGGGTACGGCGTGGGGCGAGATCGTAAACGTCTCCTTCTGGATTCCAGACGCCGACCTGCGCGCTGGCCGGCTGGACCGCGTACGCCGCTGCTACGACGTGGCCTGAACAGTCGCCCATCGGTCGGCGGCAGCCTCGACGGCTGGCTCGCAGCTGGCGTTTGTCCGGTCCTGAGCCTACCCATGATCACATGCGCTGATCTGCCAGCGGCGGGCCGGACCAGGCCGTCATCAGCGGACGCGCGCGACGCGTCCGGATCAGATGTGGGCGCTGGACTTTCAGGTCGACGTCACCGCGAACGGCCGGCAGGTGCGGTTCCTCAACGTCGTCGACGAGTACACCCGCCAAGCCCTGGCCACCCGCGCGGCCCGCTCCTTCACCGCGGACGCCACGGTCGCTGTCCTCGACGAACTGATCGCCCGGCTCGGCAGGCGGCCGGAGCACATCCGGATGGACAACGGCCCCGAGCTGACCGCCCACGCCCTGACCGGCTGGTGCCGCCACAGCGGCGTCGACCCCGCCTACATCGACCCCGCATCCCCATGGCAGAACGGGATCTGCGAATCCTTCAACGGCCGTTTCCGCGACGAGTTCCTCACCTGCGAGCAGTTCGACACTCTGCTGGAAGTCCAGGTACTGGCCGAAGACTGGCGCATCGAGTACAACACCTACAGACCCCACGGCTCGCTGGACTGGCTCACCCCCGAAGCTTCCACGATCAGTGGATCATCAACCGGCAACCAACGCTCTCATAGCCGGTGGACCACCAACCGGGGCCCGGTCAACACCAAACCGCAGTGGCAGCCGATGAGAGAGTCACCCCGCCGGTCACCTCGACCAAGACTGGCTGGGCTGCGGTCGGAGCACCAGTAGATAAGTAGCCGATGAGCGGACGCTTCGGGCGCCGTCGGTTAGTCGCCCACGAAGATTAATTGTCGGTGAGGGGCGTTCAGGTGCCACCTCAGGGAGGCAGGCGAGAGCCAAGACCTTGTTTGCGGCGTTCAGCAGTTCGGGTTCACTGGTGCTCGCCGCAAGCGCCTTGATGTAGTTCGAGGCCGTGTCGTTGGGCATCGCCGCCTCGATGCCGATGGCCCGCTACGTTCGGGCGGCCAGGCGGTGTTCCCGGGGGCTGACGCCGCGGATGCGTTTGAAGGCGGTGCTCAGGGCGAAGGAGCTGCCGTAGCCGACCTGCCGGGCGACCGCGCCGACGGTGGCGTCCGGCTCGCGGAGCAGGTCGGCGGCCAGGGCCAGCCGCCACTCGGTGAGGTATGACATGGGCGGTTCGCCGACCAGCGCGGTGAACCGGCGGGCCAGCGCCGCCCGGGAGACCCCGGTCTTGGCGGCCAGTGACGCCACGGTCCAGGGCTGGGCCGGGTTGTTGTGGAGCATCTGCAGGGCCCGGCCGACGACGGGATCGCTGTGCGCCCTGTACCAGGCGGGGGCTTTGGCCGCGGGTCGGGCGAACCACTCGCGTAGCGCGGCGATGAGCAGCAGGTCGAGCAGCCGGTCGAGGACCGCTTCCTGACCGGGGTCGTCCTTAACGATCTCGGTGGCCAGCAGCGGGACCAGTGGGGAGTCCCAGGAGTCGCCCGGGACGAGCAGCAGTGGCGGCAGTGCGCTCAGGAGCCGCTGGCTGACCTCGCCCTGCATGGTGTAGGTGCCGGTGAGCAGCATTGTCGGGCCGTCCGGGCTGTTGCCCCAGGTGCGTACGCCCAGCTCCATCATCTCGGGCATCTCCTGCCCGTCTGGGGTGGTGCAGAGCTGTCCCGGATGAATGATGACCTGCGGCGGCGTGGCCGGCTCGTCGGCGACGGTGTACGGGCCGGGGCCGCGAATGATCGCCACATCCCCAGGACTGAGCCGGACAGCCGAACTCTCCTCGGGAACGACCCAGGCATCGCCCCGGACCATGGCCACCAGGGTGAGCGGCGCCTGGTCCTCGATCCGCATCGACCAGGGCGGGGTCAGGACCGAGCGAAGCAGGAAAGCTCCATGGGCTCGGGGTCCGTCGAGAAGACCGGCAACTGCGTCCACGTAGACGATTAAACACAAAGCTGCGCGCTATGGCTATGTAAAGTCTCACGCCGCTGCACTTCAATGATCGATATGACGAACGAACGAGAGCAGCAGACGATCCTGGTCCTCGGCGGAACCGGCAAGACCGGCCGCCGCATCGTGGAGCGGTTGCAGGAGAGCGGAGTGCCCGTTCGGGTCGGTTCCCGCTCCGCAGGGCAGCCGTTCGACTGGGCGGACCGGGCGACCTGGGCACCGGTGCTGCAGGGCGTCGGCACGGTGTACGTGTCCTACTACCCGGACCTGGCCGTGCCGGGCGCACCCGAGACGGTCGGCGCGTTCACCGAGCTAGCGGTGGCGTCGGGCGTCTCCCGGCTGGTACTGCTGTCCGGTCGCGGTGAGGACGAGGCCCAGGCGAGCGAGAAGCTCATCCAGTCGGCCGGGGTCGAGTGGACGATCCTGCGGTCCAGTTGGTTCAGCCAGAACTTCAGCGAGGACTATCTGCTGGAGCCGGTGCTGGGCGGCGAGGTCGTCCTCCCGGTCGGGAACGTGCCCGAGCCATTTGTGGACGCCGACGACATCGCCGAGGTGGCCGTGGCGGCGCTGACGGAGGACGGGCACGCGGGGCAGGTCTACGAGCTGACCGGACCCCGGCTGCTCACCTTCGCCCAGGCGATCGCCGAGATCTCCACAGCGACGGGCCGGCGGATCGAATTCGTCCAGGTATCCTCTGCGGACTACGCGGACGCGCTCACCGCCGACGGGGTTCCGCAGGGGGTCGTCGAGCTGCTGATGTACCTGTTCACGACCGTGCTGGACGGGCGCAACGCCCATCTGGGCGACGGGGTTCAGCGCGCCCTGGGCCGGCAGCCCCGGGACTTCGCCGACTACGCCACCGACACCGCCGCCACCGGCATCTGGGACAAGGAATAGGACACCATGAGACTCGCACAGAACGTGTCGCTGGTCGCCGCCATCATCACCACCGGGCTCATGGCAGGGCTGTTCGCCGCCTTCGCCTACGCAGTCATGCCCGCACTCAAAGGGGCCGACGACCGGACGTTCGTGGACACGATGCAGCGGATCAACGTGACCATCGTCAACGGCTGGTTCATGCTGAGCTTCCTGGGCGCACTGGTGTTCGCCGCACTGTCGGCTCTCCTGGCCTGGCGCGGAGAAGGCCGCCCGGCACTGCCGTGGATCATCGGCGGGTTCGCCCTGTACCTGACGATGTTCATCATCACCACCGCCGTCAACGTCCCGCTCAACGACAAGCTCGCGGCGGCCGGCAATCCCGGCCACATCGCCGATCTCGCAGCCGTACGCGAGGACTTCGAATCCAGCTGGGTCACCTGGAACATCGTCCGCGCGCTGGCCAGCACGGCCGCGTTCGGCTGCCTCACCTGGGCTCTGATTGTCTATGGCCGTACCACCGATTGAGTCAGCAGGCGAGACGGTGAGGTCTGCTCACCTCGTTCTGCGCCGGCCTGTACGGCCGCCACGACGCCCTCACCGTCCTGGCCGGCTCCGACCTACACCGCATGCAGATCGGCCCTACCTCGTCAGCAAAGACACCTAAGCGCCGCGCAATGCCTGAGCCCAGCCCGCGGCCGGTTGGCCGGGCGGTAGAGCCTCCCGGCCGGAAGATCATCAGCACTCTCTTGCCGCGATCAGGACGTCGGTCGTGGCCGCGCAACGACCGGATCTGGCACCTCTCTGTGTCATCCATGAAGGAGCAGGGCCGGTCAAGGCTGGGATTTTGACCTGCTGACGTTGATTTTTCCGGTTCCGGCGATGGGTTTCGGGCAGGCGTGTGTGCGGTGCCGGGGTCAACGGCTGGGCCGTAGGCCCACCCCGCAGGGGCTTGGCCTTGACGCTGGCGCCGTGCGCGCCATGCTCGTGATGCCGGAAGGCGTTGTGGGTGGTCGCGTCACCAGTTCCGACGTCCTCGCCGAACGCCCCGATGTTGGAGATCACGTACACGTACCCGGCGCGGATGTTCGCGGCCCGATAGTCCACGGCCTGGCCGCCGCCTCGTCGATGCGCTGGCTGCCCGGCAGGACGCCAGCTAGAGCCGCCCACCTCACGGACGACCGACGCGATCCATCAGAGGGGAGCACGGTCCGGGCGGGACGGGAACGGCGTGCCCGGCCGCCCCAGGGTCGGCCGGGCGCGGAGCCCTACCGGGTCCGCAGTCACTTCGCCCGATCGGTCGGCGGGCTCGGCGGTGAGCCGGCCGTTCAGGTACGCCGCTGCGGCTCGGTCCTCGTCCGTGGGGGCCGCAAGCAGCGCGTAGACCAGGCCGACCACCACGAAGATCACCGCCAGGATGATCGGCACCAGCAGGGTGCTCACGTCCGCACCGGTGACCTCGCCCCCGCCCGGATGCAGGTGCGCAGAGAGGGCACTCATCCCGGTGAAATGCATGCCGTTGACCGCAACGCCCATCACCAGCGCGGAGCCGAAAATCGCCAGGCCTCGGCGGACGGTCACCGCCAGCCAGAGCGCCACCGCGGCGGCGACCACCGCGATGACAATCGAGAGCACCACCCGGGTCCGGTCGTAGCTGAGCCGTCCGTCGAGCCGCATCGCCGCCATGCCGGTGTAGTGCATCGCCGCGACCCCGGCGCCGGTGAAGAGGCCGCCGCCGACGATGCGCAGTACGGACACCCGCCCGGTGCCGGCAATGGCCAGTCCGATGCCGACCGCCACCACGGCGAAGATCGCGCTGGCCGCGGTGATCGGCAGGTCGTACCGGATCCGGGTACCCTCGACGGCGAAGCCGAGCATCGCCATGAAGTGCATGGTCCAGATGGCGGTGCCGCCGATCGCCAGGGCGGCCAACCCGCCCCACCAGACCCGCTGGCCTGCGCTGCTCGCGATGCGGATGCGGGTGGCACAGATCAGGCCCAGGAACGAGCCGAGCACCGATAGCGCGTAGCTCAACGCGGGCGTGATCCACCCGTACTCAAAGTGATTGATCTCCGCCACGGCGGTTTCCCCCGAAGAATGGCCCGTGCGTAACGATGTGCCACGGCCATGATCCGGGGGCGTCTCACCAGGCGCAACGGCACCTTCGGGCAATCAGTGCCGTCGTGGTGACTGTCCAATGCATCTATTCACCGTCGCCACCTGCCCGAATGATGAATCAGGCGGCCGCGTGGTCGGCCAGCACCCTCCGGTTGAACGCGGCGATCGCCTGCCGGCCGGTGGACCACAGGTCAGCCGACGGCCCGCCGGAGTCGGCGAGCTGGCCGAGCAGGTCGACCACCCTGTTCAAACCTGATGCCAGTCGAGGCCGCCGTCGCCCCTCATTTGAACGAACACGTCACCGACTTCGGACTGGGTCACCTGCAGTTCGAAGCCCTGATCACCACAGCCCGAAGGTCCTCGAACCCGAACGACTTCGCCCTGGTCGCGCTCCTGGGCCTGCTCGGGCTGCGGATCTTCGAAGCCTGCGGGTCGAACATCACCGACCTGGGTGAGGAACACGGCCACCGGGTCCTACGGGTGCTCGGCAAGGGCGGCAAGGTCGTCCTCGTCCCGCTGCCACCCGCGGTCGCCAGGGCCATCGACCGGTCGTCTATGAGCGCATCAGCGGGCCGATCCTGCGCAACATCGTCGATCGGCGGATGGACCGGCACGCCGCCACTCGCCGCCTCAAGCACCTCGCCGCCGCCGCAAAGGTCCGGATGCCGAGGATGCACCCTCACATGCTGCGCCACACGTTCGTGACGACCATGCTCGATGCCGGCGTCAGCCTTCGCGACGTGCAGATCGCCGCCCGCCACGCCGGCCCGCGAACCACCATGCGCTACGACAGAGCCCGCAAGAACCTCGACCGGCACCCCAACTACATCCTGGCCGCCTACATGGCCTCCGGGCCATAACCAGCGCTCGCGGCTTTGGCCGATGAGAGTGCGTCCGACCTTGAGGCGTTGCCACCGTTCCGGTACCCCCTAGGCCTCACTATTCAGCGTTATGCCAAGGACGGGTGACTGTGCCGAGCGGTATGCGCGTGCGACCGTGGACGAAGTGGCGGCCAGTTGCGGACGGGACGGCATCCAGACGGTCTGAATGCCGAGTTGCTCGTTCATCGCAGCGAGCTGGTACTCGTAGCGAAGGTCCGCGGCCGTGCGCACGCCGCGGACGATGACCGTGGCGCCGCGGCGCAGGCAGTAGGCAGCGGTCAGGCCGGTCCAGGTGTCCACCTCGACATTGCCCCAGACCGCCGGCATGGCGTCGCGCACGCGTACGGCCCTGGCCGTGGCTTCGGCGGTTGGTCGCTTGTCGGCGTTCACCGCCAGCAACACGATGATCCGGTCGAACATCACCCGAGCACGGGTCACCAGGTCGCGGTGCCCCGGAGTGAACGGATCGAACGTACCGGGATAGACCGCCAACGAACCGTGTGCCGGTGCCGCTCTACGATCAGATGTAGCCGTCACCGCGACTCCAACCACATGGCCACGATCATCCCAGCCGTACATGTGCCGACCCGACTTTGGGCCTTGTCGTCACCGCCGACCACCACCGGCATCCTGATCTGCCGCAGACCGCACGCCCGGTCAGCGTCCGTTCGTGTCGAGAAGGGGATACCCGATCAATCCCTTCCTACATGCTGGTTCTCGAATAGGGCCAGCAGGGCGGAGTGCGTTTGCTCGTCGGCGGCCACGACGAGACCGCCTGCTCCCGTGTGAAGTGGCCGGCCGTCGATCCCGGTGACCACACAGCCGGCCGCTTGGCAGAGGGCGATACCGGCCGCGAAGTGGACGCTGTCGCGTAGGTGGCCATCGGTCACGTAGGCGGCGCGTCGGCCGGCAGCGACCCAAGCCACCGCCAGGGTGGTGGAGACCACGCGCGGGCGAAACTGCTCGATGAACCCTTCGTCGGCAAGTAACCGGGCGGCCCGGAAGACTCGCTCGTTGGGGAACGGTGGATCGAGATTGACGTCTACCAGCCTCGACTCGGCCGACGGGGCGAGTCGCTCGTCCACGCCGCCGCGACGCACGTTCGCACCAGCGCCATCAGTCCAGAACACCTCATCGGCGAACGGGTCCGCCGACGCTGCCACGACGACCTGCGTGCCGGTTCGCAGAGCTACGTTGACCGAGACCAGCATGTTGTGTACGGCATAGTTCAGCGTCCCGCACAACGGGTCGACCAGCCACGTACGTCCATTCCCGCCGGTTCCTGTGCGCCCGCTCTCCTCTCCCACCACGACGTCGTCCGGCCGGGCAGCGTGCAAGACGTCGAGGATGGCCTTCTCCGCTTCGATGTCGGC
Source organism: Micromonospora sp. NPDC000668 (assembly GCF_042897975.1). NCBI lineage: Bacteria > Bacillati > Actinomycetota > Actinomycetes > Micromonosporales > Micromonosporaceae > Micromonospora > Micromonospora sp. NPDC000668. The sequence goes on along the minus strand of NZ_JBIAYP010000005.1, from coordinate 362,418 downwards.
CGTCGTGGCGAAGTCCCCTGCAGACTTCTCGAAGCGTGTCAGGGATATCCCGTAGTGAGAGCGCACGACTGCAGCCCCCGCTTCCGCCGCCTTGATGACCAGATCCCGATCGTTGATCGACATGCACGCACAATAGATCGGGCGGGTTCCGAGTTTGAACTGCCGTCCGGCCCACAGCGGGCGAGCCTCGATCAGATATCCGGATCTGCCGCCGATCGTGCGTTAACAGTCCGCCGCTGGTCACCAGGTGCTCTGGCGGGGCCTCGATGCGGAGGAGGCCGCTGCCGGCCGTCATCCACTGGGTGACGCTCTCCGCTGCGGTGAGCGTCGCCGTCAGTGACAGTCGCGGCTCCGGCGAGGTGATTGCTCTGGCGGTCGCACGTGCGCTGCCGGCGTTCTCTATCAGAGGTTGTCGCGCCAGTAGCGGTAGGCCGGGCCTCGTGCCACCTCAATCGATCCTGCTGCGACGAGACAGGTAAGAAGATCGTCCCCGGTCGGTGCGTCGACGTCGAAGGCAACGATCACTGGCGGTTCTTCACCGACGTGCCGACGCACCAGTGCGCGCTCGTCGAGGGTGGGCCCCGGAACCAGGAATCCCGGAACAGGGTCGGGCAGACCAGGTAGCACCTCAACTACATCCTCGCCGCGTACATGGACTCCGGAACATGATGAGCGACTCTGCCGATGAGCGCACAGCAACGTGTCCGCTGGCGTGTTACGAGCACTGGGATAGTCGTGATGACGTACCGTCGCCGCGCGGATCGTCCGTCCTGGGCTGGCGGCGTCCTGGATCCGGCGCCTGTGTGGCACGGCCGACACGAGGGGGCATCATGAAGGTGATCTCGAAAGACGGCACGTCGATCGTGTACGAGCGGCAGGGCACCGGGCCGGCGCTGGTCCTGGTTGGTGGGGGCCTGGACGACGGCTCCGAGAACGCCCCGCTTGTTCCGGCGCTAGCCGAGCACTTCACCGTCTACAACTACGCCCGCCGTGGCCGCGCCGGCAGCGGAGACACCGCGCCGTACGCCGTGCAGCGCGAGATCGAGGACATCGCGGCGCTTATCGCCGAGGCCGGCCCACCCGTTTTCGTGTACGGCGTCTCGTCCGGCGGAATGTTCGCCCTGGAGGCCGCCGCGGCTGGGCTGCCGATCGACAAGCTTGCGGTGTACGACGTCCCGTACGACCCGGACCCCGACTCTGCTCCCCACTACGACGAGTATCGGCAGCGCCTCGCCGCGGCCCTCGCGGCGGACCGGCGCGGCGACGCGGTGGCGCTGTTCATGAGGCTAGCCGGCTCGTCCGAGACCGACCTCGAGAGCGCCCGCCAGTCGCCGTACTGGCCGGGCCTGGAAACCCTCGCCCCGACACTGGCCAATGACGCCACCCTGTACGGCCCGCCGCCGGCCGACCGCCTCGCGACGGTCACCCAGCCGGCGCTGATCGCCACCGGCGAGCACAACGGCTTCTTCGCCCCCGCGGCGGACGCCGTTGCCGCGCTCCTCCCGAACGCGGTGCGCCAGACGTTCGCCGGCCAGGGACACGTAGCCTCCCCGGCGGTCGTCGCGCCCGCACTGCACCGCTTCTTCACCGCCTGACCGCCGTTCCCTGCCCCGACCTTATGACTATCCACCCTGAACGACATCGTGAACGCCTGGCCGACCCGTCGACCCCGGCGTATACCCGACTCGCAGCCCGCTCAGGACCCGGGTAGCGCATCGAAGCCGCGATAAGCAAGTGCCCGGATCTGCCGCGATCCGCGCGCTATGCAGCGTCACGACGTGCCGACTCGGCCAGCATGCGCACATGCCGATGTGCGCGCCTCGCCGGTCTCGTCCGGTAGAACGGTGAGCGACCGCGACTGGTGTGGGCGAAGGAGCAGGTGAGTTGTTGTGGAGAACCCAGACGTGGGGGCGGCCGCCATATCGCGGGTTTACGTCGACATGGTTGGAGACCTGTTCCACGCGGGCCACGTGTCGCTCCTCCGGGAGGCGCGCCGCCATGGTGACTGGCTGGTCGTCGGCGTGCTGTCCGACGACACCGCAGCCTCCTACAAGCGTCGTCCCATCATGACCCTTGCCGAGCGTGTCGTCGTGATCGAGTCGTGCAGGTACGTCGACGAGGTGATTGAGGACGCCCCGCTCCAAGTGACCGAAGAGTTTCTTGCCGAGCACGGGATCACCACCGTGGTGCACGGCGACGACTTGTCGCCCGAGGGGGCCGAGTTCGTATACGGGCCCGCTGCAGCAGCCGGGAAACTCACTTACGTTCGGCGCACGGGAGGAATCTCAACCACCCAGTTGATCCAGCGGGTGCTCGACGCGGCCGCCTCGCGAAATGAATGACCGGATCTGCCGCGAGTCGCGCGGTCGTCGCGATCATGTAACGCATCATCCGAGGTCGCGGTGTCAACCATCACCCGGCGCAGGACAGGGCTGCCGGCAGATGTCTAGTCCCATCACCTGCTTGACGAATCCGTCCCAGCACATGCACGACAGTCGGCCTTGGTTCCTCGGTCGTCCTGGTTACAGTCGGTGATATCTGAGTGCCTGCGGGCGCACTCAAACTCAGGCAGAGAACGAACCATTGCCGCCAAGACGCCATGCACGAGGGGAAGGCCGCCCAGCTCGCTGATCCCGACCCATGCGATGTCGTCATGCTCGTCAGGTGCACGGTTGGTCGGAGAGCCAACCCAGTCTCCAATTTGCCAGACGCCCACGTGAACGGCGTCCTCACCACTGCCGGCATGCAAGACGCCCAACCGTGAAGCGGACTCCGCCACAATGTGGACACCGAGCTCCTCGTGCATCTCACGCGCGAGGGCTTGTAGTTCCGACTCACCCGCTTCGACCTGCCCCCCGGGCAGATCCCAGACATCTGGGTATACCCGTTTGGTCGGCCTGCGGTGTGCTAGCAGGACCGCGCCGTTTTCAACGAGTGCGCCTGTGACGACGACATGCATGACGGGATTAGAGCACAGCGATAGGACAAGCTCGCTCCAGCCAAAGGGGACACCCAGACGTCCGGATCTGCCGCTGGTCGGGCGTCGGCTCGGTGGTTGGCACACGTCCGGCTTTGCCGATGACAGTGCGATGGGCCGACGCTCGTCTACCCGCGCCACCGCTTGATCCTGAGGCACGCGGCTCTCGAATGCGCGTGCGCCTACCACGCTGCCCGGTCAGGGGCTGCCGTAGGCGGCCAGGAAGACGCGGACCCCCTCGTCGGCGTAGCGCTCGAGCTCGCTGGGGGTGAACGGCGTGTCGCTGCCGTGGAACATCGCCTTGTTCAGGGGTATCGACAAGACCAGCCAGTTGAAGTGTTGGGCGGCCAGCAGCGGGTCGTCCAGGCGCAGGCGCCCTCGCCGCGCGAGTTCCTGGAACCGCTCCGCCAGCGTGACGTGGGCACGCTCGGGCCCACGCTGGAACCAGGTTCGGGCCAGATCCGGAAAGCGGTCCGCCTCGCCGATGATGATCCGCCGCATCTGTATCAGATGCGGTTGCAGAACGACGGTGATGTGCCGGCGAGCGAACTGGCGGAGGTCAATTTCGATGTTCTCGCTGTCCGGCAACGCCTGGACCATCGCCTGGGACCGCTCCTCGGCCTGGCTGATATCGCTGGTGATGATTTCGGTGAACAGCCGCTGCTTGTCGGCGAAGTTCTTGTAGACCGTCTGCTTGGACACCATGGCGAGGGCGGCGATCTCGTCCATGCTGGCGCCCCCGTACCCGTTGCGCAGGAACACCGTTCGGGCCGCCTCCATGATCGCCCGGCGCTTCTGGGCGGACCGACCCGCATCGGCGACGCCGCCGCCCTCGCCCGGAGCTCGGATGGAGTCGGCATTGCCGTCGATCGTCGTGCCGTCTGGTGGCGTCTTCACGACCAGCCTCTCTCTCGATACACATAGTACTGGACGGTTCAGTACCGGGAGAGTACTGTACCGTCCAGTACTCTCCCCATACAAGAGGACCTTGCAGGACAAGGAGAAGCCAATGAAGGTCGTGAACAAGACGACCTCGCGTGACGGAACCTCGATCGCATTCGAGCGGACCGGGTCGGGACCTGCGCTCATCCTGGTGGACGCTGCCGGGTGCTTCCGCGGGTTCGGGCCAATGGGGCCGCTGGCCGCAGTGCTCGCTGCGGACTTCACCGTGTTCACCTATGACCGCCGCGGCCGCGGCGACAGCACGGACACCCTGCCGTACGCGGTCGAGCGAGAGGTCGAGGACCTGCACGCCCTCATCGACGCCGCCGGCGGATCGGCATTCGTGCACGGGTTTTCCTCCGGTTCGGCACTGGCCCTGCACGCGGCGGAACAAGGGCTCGCGATCCCGAGGCTGGCGCTGCTGGAACCACCCGTTCCGGTCGACGACCAGCCAGCACCCGAATCGGATCTCGGCGCCGAGGTGGCGGAACTCGTCGCCGCCGGTCGCCGGGGGGACGCGATCGAGCACTTCCAAACGAGCATCGGTGTCCCGGCCGAGATGATCGCCGGGATGCGACAGGATCCGTCCTGGCCGGCGCTGGAAGCGCTCGCGCACACCCTCGTCTACGACACCGTGATCACCGGATCTCTGTCCGTCGCGCGGCTGTCCGCCGTCACCACCCCTACGCTCGTCATCGACAGCGAGGGCAGCGACGGCAGGCTACGCACCTGGGCACAGGGCGTCGCCGACACCTTGGCGAACGCCCGGCAACGCAGCCTGAAAGGCGAATGGCACGGGGTACCCGCCGAAGATCTCGCTGCCGTGCTTGTCGAATTCTTCACCGATCGCTGACTGGACAGATCCCGACTGCTGCCATCCGGCAGCGAATCTCCCCGCCCAACCGCCGCTCAACGCGGCGGGGGTCGCCCCGAGGGGAGCGGAAGGGGAAATCCGGGAGTGGATCTGATCGACCGCTACGAACTGAAGGATCAAGTTACACAGAACTCGACAAACCAGGCCCCCACAGTCAAGGTCGCGTGCCAGCCGGGCTCTTCACCACCTAACCACCGGAGACGCAACGATGATCACACTCGACGATATACGCCGCTTAACGCTCGCGCTGCCCGAGACCGAGGAACGCACGCACTATCGCCTGCCGGCCTTCCAGGTCAACGGCAAGACCTTCGTCGTCGTCAAACCAGGCAAAGCCCAAGCGCTGCTGCACGTCGACGAACCCGACGGGCGCGCCGCAATCGCCGAGGCCCCCACTGTCTTCGAAGAAGAGCGGCCCGGCAGGGCTTGGGGAGTCTGGGCCGACCTCGCGTCGGTCACACCCGAACGTCTCGAGCGCCTGATCGAACTGGCCTGGCGCGCCAAAGCACCCAAGAGACTCGTCGACGTGTACGACGGCAACCGTTAGCGGCCCGAGCTGTCGAAGCTGGCCGGGGCCAAGTCAGCAGGACCCCGTGCGCCGGGCAATTCACCGTCAAGGCCATGCCACGGATAGTTTCCTTCGGCTCGATGAGACCTCTACCCCGATCAGCATCCCGCGCTCGATCGCGGAAGCCGAAGGCGACGGAGGTTGGCATTCGCCGCAGCCCTCGGTCGACAAGCGCCGGTCGACCGCCGTCCTCTCATCCCGCGATCCGTGCGGCGCGCAGGGTGACGGCGGCGCTTGCTGCTCGCCGTCCGGAACAGCGATGAGCGTGCGTTTGAGGCGAGATGCAGTCAGCCCACGTCATGGTGGTGGTGTGCCGCGTCAGCGTGGCATGGCGCGGGCCAGAGCGTCGGCAAGTTCCCGCAGACGGACTGGGTCGCCCAGCGCGCCGATTCCGCCGGGGCCCACCGAGACATCCTGTGGGTCCAGCGTGGCAGGTGCGTGCAGGGAAGGCACGGCGCGGCCAGCACGGTCGACAAGAACGAGCGCGGTGGCGAGGAAGCCCTCCAGCAAAGACCTCAGAATCGCGTGGCTGGAGGACAGGTATTGCTTGACCATGGCGTCAACGAAGCCGACAAAGACGTCCAGATCAACTTCGTACTCGTCGGCGTCCATCGCACCGATCCCGGTTGGCGTGGCCACCTGCGGGGCGACTGCCTCACTGGTACGGACGAAGAGCTCCGCCACGCGGTTGGAAGGGTTCCACAGGACCAGGTCGCCAACCTGGAAGTACTGACTCACCGAAACATGATCACACGAACGAAGCGATCGCTCACCGTCACACCACGATCGCCGCCTCCGTCGCGCATGCTCATCTGCCGCACACCGTGCGCTAGGCCCGTGCCTGTGGCGTCACGGCATCGGCCTGCCTGACCGTTGATCGCTGTGCCGAGCCCAGGTCGTGCGGCGGCATCGGCGTCTCGTCAGCGGACCGCTTGCTTGCCGACTGTGCAGGCTCGGATCGCGATGGTGACCCGGTTGCCCGCGGAGGGGTCGATGACGCAGTGCAGTCCGAGGTCTGTGATGCGGCCGTCGCGTGCGTCCCAGTCGCGGGCACTGGCGTCACGTCCCAAGATTGAGCCGAGCGAGTCGATCGTGGCCTTCCAGAGGTTCGGCCAGGCGCGGCGGGGCCCGACCACGAACGCAAGCTGCAGGGCGATACCGCCATCGGGAAATGGTTGAGCGGCGGTGATCTGGTCGCGGATCTGCCGCTTGTAGGCGGTGGTACTGGCCGACGCAGTCGTGCGCACCTGCAGCGAGTACACCCCGCCGGGATCCTGGACAGTGTGCGTCTGGCACACCGCGACCGAGGACCTCGCTGCATGCCGCTTGGTCGCCCACACCGAGGCGAACTGCCGCCCGGTGCCCTTGGTCAGCTTCGGGACGAGCGGAAACAGGTAGTTGTCGAGGTCGTTGAGCGCGAGCAGGGGCACGATGTCCGGCAGCCCGATGTCCACGCGCGGCGCGAGCGGATCCGATGTGACGCGCAACTGCTCGGCGACGGCCGCCTGGACGTCGGCGGCAAACGCGGCGGAGCGAACCTGGCCCGGTGACCCAGCCGTGTCCCAGCTGGCCAGGGCAGGCGGAACGTTGAGTGTGCTGCCCACGAACTCCGGGCGCGCATAGAAGACAGGCAAGGTCACAGGTGAAATCTATCGCCAGACCAGAGCTCGACCGCCCGTCGTGGCTGCCCGCTGCTTGAGCTGCGTTCCTCGTTTGCCTTCACGCTCATACCGCGAAGCGCTCGTCACCGAAGGTGACGTCGGCGCCGGTCGCCGGCGTCCTGACGTGCCGATGAGCGTGCGTTGACAGTCCTGCATGTCGATGCGCTGGCCTTAATGGAACCGATGTCACTTGACCTGGTGGCGCATCGGCCCGAGGCATGTCGTCGAGGCTGGACGTCGACACTCACGCCACGCGAACGGTCGGCGACCCCCGGGCCGCCAATGAGCGTAGGTGTCCCGGATGGCGGCCCTGTGCGGGAATGTTCACCGGATGGGTCATACGGGACACCCCGCCGCGCTCAGGCCATCTGAGCTGTCGTTATGAGGTTCCTTGTTCGAGATGGCGCAGACCGGGCACCGCTAATGGACTGGACCTCAATTGCAGTTGAGGTTTTAGGGTGTGGGTCATGCCAACTGCTGAGACGGGAACGCGTCTATCCATGGGTCGCGATCCTTTCGGCCGTCAGGGATTCGGCGCGATGAGGTTGCGCGATGGAACCGCCGACGGCACCGACCGCGACCCGGTGGCGGTGGTCCACGCCGCCCTTGATGCGGGCGTCACGATGGTGGACACCGCAGATGCCTACCGGAATGAAGAGCTGGTCGGCCGGGCAATCCGGGGGCGCCGTGATGAGGTGCTGCTGGCCAGCAAGTTCGGGTTGGTATGGCGAGATGAGCTCGCCGGCGGCTTCGATGTACGGGCTGACCGGTCGTACGTGCGGCAGGCGAGCGAGGCGAGCCTGCGACGGCTTGGTGTCGACGTGATCGACCTCTACTACCTGCACCATCGCAGTGAAAAGGTCCCGATCGAGGAAACCGTCGAAGCCATGGCCGAACTGGTCAACCAGGGGAAGGTGCGCGCCCTTGGTCTGTCCAACGTGACGGCGGACGACCTACGCCGCGCACACGCCGTTCACCCGATCGCGGCGCTACAGGAGCAGTGGTCACTGGTGCAGCGCGACATCGAGCAGGAGCTGCTGCCTACCGTGGCCGACCTCGGAGTGGTCGTCGTGGCCCACTCCCCAAACGGTCATGGACTCCTCCACCAGCCTCCGAGCACAGCCGACGAGCAAGTAGCGAGCGGCCTACGCGCCGCACTGGGCGAGATCGCCAGTAGACACGACACCACGAGCGGGCAGGTCGCACTGGCCTGGGTGCACCACCGGCAGCAGGCACACGGCGTGCCGGTCATCCCGATCCCGGGGACCACCAGCGTCCGCCACTTGCGTTCCAACGTCGCTGCGGCCGACCTAGGCCTGTCCGACGACGACCTGCGCCGGCTCGATACCCTCCGAGCTGCGTCGTGACCCGCACACCGTGTCCGGTAGCGGATCGCCTTACGGGACGGGTTGGACGGGCTTCATGGGTCAACATCGCCAGGCTGCCAACCCCCCGGTGACCGAGCCGCGCTATCGCCCACGCTGCCCCGGACTGAATGAGGATGCAGTCCAGGTCGGCATTGAACATCCGGTCATGCCGCGATCCGCTCGGTCATGCCGATGACAGTGCACTCGATCATGCCGATGAGAGGTGCACCGACTGAGGCGTCGCCACAGCTTTCCCGTGGGCGTTTTCAAGCCTGCATCGCCAACTCGGCACCGAGACGACTATCGAGCTGCCACAAGATCCTCTCACTATTGGAATTCAAGGCCCGGAGTAGAGGACTCGAGTGACCGGGGTCACGCCCGGGTATGTCACGGATCGGAAGGCCGCCTTGTCCCATGGCCATGACGAAGATGAAGAACCAGAGTGTGATCGTGGCCGGAGCCAGTGGTGTTTTCGGCCGGCACATCCGCGAGGCGCTGACCGACGCCGGGCACACCGTGCTAGGCGTGGGCCGCGGCGAGGGCAACGAGATCCGCGCCGACCTGCTCGACCGCGACGGACTGCTGCGGGCGTTCGAGGGGATCAAGGCCGACGTCGTGGTGCACGCCGCGACCGCGTTGCGCAAGCCGCCGATGACGCACAAGGGCATGTTCGGCACCGACGACCTGCGGGTCACCGGGACCGCAAACCTGATCGAGGCGGCCAAACTTGCGGGCGTACGCCGCTTCATCGGCGAGAACGTCGCCGTCGGCTACGGCTACCGCGACTTCGGCGACCGCGTTCTGACCGAGGCCGACGAGTTCGGGGCGTCCGTGACGGACCCGAACATCAACCGGCACCTGGAGGGCATGCGGGAGAAGGAGCGCTTGCCCCGGGAGTCGGGGCTGGAGGCGATCTCACTGCGATTCGGCTTCTTCTACGGGCCGGGGGGCACCGAGACGATGGTGCACATGCTGCGGAAGCGACAACTGCCGGCGTTCAACGACCACGGTCACATCTCGCCGTGGACGCACCTGGCCGACGCGGCCGCCGCCGTCGTCGCGGCGATCGATCGCGGCCGGCCCGGTGAGGCGTACAACGTCGTCGATGACCACATGGGCTTCGGGGAGATGATCCGGGCGATCGCCGAGACCTTCGGCACACCCAAGCCATTCACCGTGCCCACGTGGATGATGGCGGTCGCGCCCTACATGCACCTGATGCTCGGCGTCACCATGCGGGTCTCGAGCGAGAAGGCCCGCCGCGAGCTCGGGTGGCAGCCCGCGTACGCGACGGTGCTGGACGGGCTGCGGGCGCAGGCGCTCGGTCACGTCTAGCCTGTTCCCATGATCGATAGCCAGGTCTTCGCTCAGCATCGGCGGCTGCTCTTCGACGTCGCGTACCGGATGACGGGGAGCGTCGCCGATGCCGAGGACATCCTGCAGGAGGCCTGGCTGCGGTGCCGCGACGTCGACGGCGGCCAGCTCGCGAACCCCCGGGCGTACCTGGTCAAGACCGTCACCAACCTCTCGCTCAACCAACTCACCTCGGCCCGCGCCCGCCGCGAGACGTATCTCGGGCCGTGGCTGCCCGAGCCGGTGCTCACCGCGCCCGACGCGGGCCAGGAGGCCGAGATGGCCGAGTCGATCTCGATGGCGATGCTCGTCGTCCTGGAGACGCTCACCCCCGCCGAACGCGCGATCTTCCTGCTCCACGACGTTTTCGGCTACAACCACGCCGAGGTCGCATCCATTCTGGACAGGTCCGAGGTCGCGGTGCGGCAGACCGCGGTCCGGGCGCGGGCGCACGTCGCGGCCCGCCGGCCTCGCTTCGACGTCGACCAAGGCGTACGCCGAGAAGCAGTGGACCGGTTCCGCAAGGCCTGTGCCGGAGGCGACCTGAACGCGATGATGGAACTCCTGGCGCCCGAGGTGATCTGCTGGTCGGACGGCGGTGGCAAGGTGACCGCGGCCCGCCGGCCGCTGGAAGGCGCCGACAACGTCGCCCGCTGGCTGCTCGGGGTCTTCGCCAAGCCGGAGACGCAGAACACACGGCTCGTGATCACCGAGATCAACGGCGGGCCGGGCATCCTCGGCCTGGCCGACGGGCAACCGGCCGGGGCGATCTGCCTCGACTTCGACGGCGAGCGGATCACCGGCGTACGCATGCAGGGCAACCCGGACAAGCTCCGAGGCCTCACCCGCTGATCCCACCTCCCCCGTCGATCATGAACCTAAGATGATCCTCAACGGAACAGTTCCGGATCACCGTTCCATCCAGCCAGCCACATCAACGAGTACGCCGACAAGCGGTAAGTTGAACAGCCAGCGACCTGGTCGACCACCGCAAACACGGCCACGTCGCCCTCAACGCACGGATTTGCCGATGAGCGGATACCCGGTGCTAGTCAATTAGGGGCATCACAAGCGTCTCTGCGATGGCAGGATCGGCCGGATGCGAGTTCTCTTCGAGGGCGTCGTCCCCCTCGCCTACGGACAGTTCTACGTGGCCAGTCAGGAATTGCCGGACATGACAAAAGGGTTCGCCGGGCAGGTGAACGGCCTCTGCGGAGCCGGCGAGCCGGGCGCGCTGTTCCTGATGACCGGTACGCATACCGGGCGGGTCCGGCTGCGGGTCGAACTGCACGAGCACGAGCCGCCGGCCGCCGCGGACGAGTGGGAGGAGGTGGTCGAGGCCCCGTTCCTGCCGCGCGCCGCGACGGTCGACCTGGTGCCCTGGGGCGACGGATCGCTGGCCGCGTTGCCGCTGACGCCGGACGGGCAGGAGGCCTACCTGCTGCCCACCTTTCGCGTACGGTATTGCGCCGCCGGCATGGACGAGGGGCGTGATCCGTACGGCGGGTTCGACCCGGACACGCTGGAGGATGACGACTACACGTATATGGAGCAACGGCCGGACCGCTACCTGCTGTGCTTCTGGCCCGACGGCGCGGGAGGCAGCCCCGTCGACGGCGGGCTGCGTGCCGACGCGATCGTCCGGCAGACCAGCGGCGCCGCCGGGTACTGGCACAACTGGGCCTCGACCCTGCCGGCGCCACCGTCGCTGTGGGACCAGGTGGAGGCCACGAAGCTTGAGCGGCGAGAGCAGGAGCGGCGCGCGGAGGAGTACCGGCGGCGGGAAGAGGAGCGGCGCTGGGGTGGGCGCCCGCCGGGGGAACGGTTGCGTCAGGTCCGGGGCAACGTTCAAGGGATCGCCCTGCTGGACCGGGACCTCGTCGACGGCGTTGCCGAGGCTGACGACGTCATCCAGCGCCGGATCGCGGTCTGGGCCGCGCGGCAGGCGTTCGCCCTCGCCGGCATCGCGGACCTCGGCTGGATGGCCCCGGCATGGGCGGCGCTGGAGCACGGAGACCCCCTGCCCGCCGAGTTCACCGACCCGAAGGCGCTGCTAGCGCGGATCTCGGGCGCGCAGAAGCCCGGCGGGTACCGCATCGTCGGGATGGTCCGGCAAAGCCATGGCGCGGCCCTTTCGCTCGGCGCGATACTCGACGGCCCGGTGGATCCGGCAGCGATGGCGTTGCCGGCGCTGGCGGCTGCCGCCGGGCCGGATCCGCTGCAGGCCGCGCTGGAAGCGCTGTGGGCGGCGATCACCACCTACGCGGCTCGGCGCGCGGAATTCCTGGCAGAAGTGCGCCGGGCGTTTCCCGTCGTCGATTCAAAGGGCCCATGCTGACGAAGTGCCATCCGCGATCGCGACCTGCTGCTTCATGCGGCGGCCCTACCGGCGTCAGGGCAATGCCTGCGGGCACTACGAAACACGGCCCAATTGGCCCTGAAGGCCCGCCGTCGCCGTGCGCTCACATGCCGCGATCCGCGCGTTACGGAGCGTCATGTCGAGCGAATGGAGCCGACGTCCGGACTTGCCGATGAGCGGATGGTTCGTCGATACCGGCAGTGACATGATCAACCTATGGCGGACAACTTGTTTACGTCCGGGCTCTCCGCCTTTGACCAGCATGGGCGAGGTTGTACATGTGACATACGGGGCCGACCCTGTTAATCCTCATCGCCGCCACGGTCTTCCTGGTCCGCCTCGCAAGACCCTGACCGCCTGCCTCGACCCCCAGGGAAGATAGTCGATGGGCTATCTTCCCTAGCTAGCCGCGATCCGCCGGCCCTCCCGGCCGTCGGTAGATGTCCCCGAAGGTCGTCCTTGGCTGGGCGTCGAGGCGCGGCCGATCGGCAGTACATCGATCGTCAAGCTGAGCATAGGAGCAAAAGGGTGCACTTGAGGCAGACCATGATCCCCTCCATCGCGGTCGCGGTGGCCATGATAGTGGCGGGATGCGGAGGAGCCACCGAGTCCGGCGCGGCGAGCGCTCCGAGCCAAAGCGCCAGCGCGGTCCCATCGACCCCGCCGCCCTCGGCACCCGCAGGGAACAAGCTTGGCGATGCGATTCCCTTTGACGAGAACACCTCGACCATCACGTTCTACGGTTACAAGCACAACGCCACGCAATTCGGAAAGCCATCAGACAGTGTCTATGTCTATGGCGCGATCGACCTCAAATACTGCCTCAAAAAACTGCCGAAGGGATACTCCGCTGTCTCGATTGGCACCTCAAACTGGGTATTGAAATTCGGGGACGCTTCAATCAAGAGCACTGGCCACGCTGGCGGCAACGGCATGAAGCCCGAGTATCCCGACCGGAAGGAAATCAAGGTCGGGACCTGCGTTCGTGGTTGGCTTGAGTTCAAGGTACCCAAGGACGGAAAGCCGACTGCGGTGGAATATACGCCAGCAGGGGCTCCCGAACCAATCACTTGGACTCCGTGACCTTACCGTTCCAGCACCTGCGGCTGAGAGCCGGCCGAGGCACCCGGCCCGACACGGGCGCGAATCATCGACCTGACCCGGACGACCCCACCTTGAGATTGTTTACTTGGGGCAGGTGTGTTTGTGAACAGTTATTGCGGTTGGGGCAGCAATAACTGTACACAAACCCCCCCCTTCGACTCGACGATCGGTAGAGCTATGGGCGCACGTTGGTGCCCCATTGCCCGCTGAATTATGGACTTTGTTCGAAGACTAATCGCGACTGGCAACGACGCAACCGCATAGTCACCGCCTGCTGGCATTCGCTCATGCCGCTGGTGGTGCGCCGGGGCTCAGGTAGATGCGCACGTCCGAAACTGCCGATGACCGGATGCGGGCCGGTAGGTCAGCATGGGAATCTTGCCGGGTGATCATCTCAGTCGAGCGATGCGATGTCATCCGGCGGGTTGCGGGCTTGATGCCCGCATCGCAGAACGGTGCCTGTGCCCGCGTGGCGGTCGATGGTCCGGATGCATCCGGTAAGACGATGTTCGCCGATGAGCTTGCCGCCGATGTTCAGGCGTCCGGCCGCCCTGTCGTGCGGATCTCCCTCGACGACTTCCACAACCCGCGAGCGATCCGATACCAGCAAGGACGGGAATCACCAGAGGGCTATTGGCAACACGCCTTCAACTATCCGAGGTTCCGCAGCGATGTCCTCGAACCCTTCCGCCCGGGTGGCACACGGCTGTACCGGCCCGCCGCACACGACCTCGCCACCGACGCCCCCCTCGACCCGGAACCGCTTACCGCTGCGCCTGCCGCCGTACTCATCATCGACGGGCTCTTTCTGCAACGCGACGAGCTGGTCACGGCCTGGGATTTGTCGGTGTTCCTGGACGTTCCCTTTGCCGAGACAGCAAAGCGCATGGCGATGCGCGACGGAACACATCCCGATCCCGCGCACCCGAGCATCCGCCGCTACGTGGACGCGCAACGCATCTACTTCGGAGCCTGTACCCCGCATGACCGTGCCGACGTTCTCATCGACAATCAGGACCTCAACGCACCACGCATCATTCGACCATGACGCACTCAACTGCCGCCGACCGACCGCTACGCACTGTCACCACAACGGATCAAGTCGGCACCCGGTCGTGCCGAGGTGAGTATGTCGGCTGCTGGACCCGATAGACCGTGCGTGCCTCGCTGCCCTACCCTGCCTTCGTGCCGATCATGAAAGAGGAACGTCTTGCCGTTGTAGCAATGATTCGGCGTGCGCGGGTATCGGTAGCGCTCACAGTGATCGCCGCAGTCATCGCTGCGCTCGGCGGCTATCGGATCGGGTTGTCGCGTGATCGGCATTCGGCGACCACAGTGGTGTTGACGGGGACGGTCACCTGGTCGAACGAGGAGACGCGACTGATCGCGTTCGAGACGGATGGCGTCGTCCGCAAGCCCAACGACGGGGACACGATCTACTCCGTGCTTACAGACAATTGGCAGGACGTCGCGGGGACGATCCACTCAGATGGCACCTATCCGACCTGTCTAGCTGGGGATGGCGGCGACCCGGTTTCCACGGACCATCACCGCGCCGAGTTGACCGTCATCGACTGGGACACTGGTGGTGCCCAGTGGATGCACGTCGCGGTCCGAGTCCGCTGTCTGGACTGAACGCCATTGGCACGCCGACAGATGGGATTGCCTCGCCCATAGGCGACCACGTTGGTCTCACTCTTCTGCCGCTCCGGGTGGGCTGGCGTTCATCGTCGGTGGTGACGCACGGTGCTGTATGGCTACCCCTCCTGCTTCGGCTTCCAGTGTCGTACCGGCCGATCAAATTGTTGTGCGCGCCGCGATGTCCGCCTTCTTGGGCCGCTACCGTGGGAAGACTCGCGTCCATACCGAGTCCGACCTGCGAGTCTTCCTTCGTTGGTGCAGCGACCACAGCCTTGACCCGCTCGCCGCAGCTCGAGTGGACGTCGAGCGGTACGTGCGCTGGCTGCAAGACGTTCGCCGATACCAGCCCTCGACGGTGTCGCGGCGCCTGTCGGTCGTGGTCGGGTTCTATCGGGTCTGTGTCATCGACGCCATCCTGGAGCACTCGCCAGCCGATTACGTCCGCCGGCCCACGGTGCCGGCCGAGTCACCGACCCTGGGACTGGGGCACCTGCAGTTCGAAGCTCTGATCACTACCGCCCGCCTGTCGGCCAACCCGAACGACTTCGCCCTGGTCGCTCTCTTGGGTCTGCTCGGCTTGCGGATCTTCGAAGCCTGCGGGTCGAACATCGCCGACCTGGGTGAGGAACACGGCCACCGGGTCCTACGGGTGCGCGGCAAGGGCGGCAAGGTTGTCCTCGTCCCGCTGCCACCCGCCGTCGCCCGAGCCATAGACCGGGCCGTCGATGAGCGCACCAGCGGGCCGATCCTGCGCAACACCCACGGTCGGCGGATGGACCGACACGCCGCCACCCGTCGGCTCAAGCACCTTGCCCACGCCGCGGGGATCCGGATGTCGAGGATGCACCCCCACATGCTGCGGCACACGTTCGTGACGACGATGCTCGACGCTGGCGTCAGCCTGCGCGACGTGCAGATCGCGGCCCGTCACGCCGATCCGCGGACCACCATGCGCTACGACCGAGCCCGCAAGAACCTCGACCGGCACCCCAACTACATCCTCGCCGCCTACATGGCCTCCGGGACATAGCCAGCGCTCGCGGCTTTGCCGAGATGAGTGTGTTCATCATCGGCGATCATGCCGACGGGTGCCGTTTGGGTGGTCAATCGTCGCGGCTTGGGGGTTCTTCCAGCCTCCGGTCGATCTGTTCAATGGCGATGAGGTCCTCTGGGGCGAGTCGGTCGATGAAGTGGCGTCGTACCGATTCGACGTGGGCCGGTGCGGCGTTTTCGAGTGCGTCCAGACCTTGCGCCGTGAGTACGAGGAAGCAGCCTCTGCCGTCGGTCGGATCGGGTGCGCGCCTCAGGAGACCGCGTGCCTCCATCCGGGTGGCGTGCCGGGACAGCCGGCTGCGTGACCAGCCCATCTTGTCGGCCTGTTCCCCCAGGCTGCTGGTGTGGCCGGGCCGCTCCGACAGGGTACTCAGTACCTCGTAGTCGGGTTCGGAGAGCCCGATCGCGGCCAGATCCCGCGCCGTGCCGGTCTGAACGGCGACCACCACGCGCAGGAACGCCCGCCACGCCCGCTCCTCGTCAGGGTTCAACCAGCGTACGGTCCCGGCCGGCGGCTTAGTTGACATGTAATCAATCTAGCACCTAGACTTCGTTTCCATGTTAACGAAACCGGTTCGTGTCCTTGTACTGATGTGCAGCACCCGCCCAGGCGCCCTCGGGCCCCTGGTGGGACAGTGGCTGATCGAAACGATCACCCCTCGTGCCGCGGAACTCGGCGTCGAGCTCGTACCAGTGGCCCTCAGCGATCTGAACCTGCCGTTCCTGGACGAGGAGGAGCATCCGTCGTCGGGTGTCTACCGGCATGAGCACACACGTCGGTGGAGCGCGATCGTCGACGCGGCGGACGGGTTCATCGCGGTCACGCCCGAGTACAACTACGGAATGCCAGCGACGCTGAAGAACGCGCTGGACTACCTCAGCCGCGAATGGGCGTGGAAGCCGATCGGTTTCGTCAGCTACGGCCACACGTCGGCGGGCACCCGGTCGGTTCAGCATGCCAAGCAGGTGGTGACTACGCTGCGCCTGGTTCCGCTGGGCGCCACGGTCGCGATTCGCATCGGTGACGCAATGGAGAGTGGGCGGCTGCGGTCCGACGCGGCCCGCGACACGGCGGGTGTCGGGCTGCTGGACGAACTGGTCCGGGTCGCTCACGCCCTACGGCCACTGCGCGAACGCGCACGAGCCGGGACGCTGTCCGGACCGTTGCCGGGGTCCTACGTGAGACGGCTGACCCCCGACGACGCGCCCGAGGTCACTGTGCTGCAGCGGTGCTGCTGGGTGGACGAAGCCGTCGTCAATGACACCATGGCCATACCGGCCCTGCACGAGTCGCTGGAGGAGGTACGCGACTGGCTGGCGACCTGGCACACCACGGGCATCTGGCTGGACGGCCGACTGCTGGGCATGGTGCGGGCCCGTCGCGTCGACACCGACTGGCACGTGGGTCGGCTCGCCGTCGTGCCCGACCTGCGAGGTGAGGGGCTGGGCCGGTGGCTGCTACGTACCGCCGAAGCCGGCGCCCAACCGGATTGCCGCCGCATCCTGCTGTTTACCGGCGCGAAAAGCCTGCGGAACATCGACCTTTACCACAACGAGGGATACCAGTCGGTGCCACTCGCCGGCCCTGACGGAACCACCTGCCTTACAAAGGACATATCCGTCAGGCAGCGCTGACGCTGCCGGCTCATTGAACCCACGTAGTCCGGTGCGCTATGCCGCTGATGGGGCGTTGGCGGATCCGCGTGCGGGACACGTCCGACTTTGCCGAAATGAGTACGCTCAGACTTCTCTTTGCGGTCTCGCTGGCAGGGGAGTTAGGCTCGCCGTCCTTCGCCAGGCGGGACGAATGGAGCGTTTATGGGTTTATGGCGGTTTCTGAGACCTGCGAAGCAGCCGATGGCTGGCGCGAGGCTGTGCCACTGCTGCGGCATGGTCCTGGACGCGGACAACCTGGCCTGGGACTACCCGCTGCCCGACGATCTCGCAGCGCTGGCGGAGAAGGAACGGACGGCCAGCATCCAGACCTTGACCCGACAGATCGTTCAAGCTGATGGCTACGGAAGCGCCATCCGAGTCATCCTGCCGATCCCGCTCGACACCGGTGACCTGATTACGCTCGGCGTATGGCTCGCGATCACCCCCGCCGCCGAGTGGGACCGTGTCCTCAGTGCGGCCCAGGCTGGCGGCGATGCGTGGAGCGGGACCACTTTTGCGGGCGTGCTGCTCAACGCGGTCGAGCCGTGGCCGGATGTCTATCTTGCGGAAGCGGTCGCCGTCGTACCTGGGCCGAACAAGGTTCCGCGCATCACCGATAGCGCGAGCGAGTTACTGCGCCGCGTACTCACTGGGCCTTGGTCCCACAAGGAGGTTGTGGGCGCCCGAGCGTGAGGCGGCATAGGCCGGCTCGGAAGCTGTGCTCAGGTACTACGACACCTCGTGAAGGGCATAGCGCGATGCGCTGTCATGCCGCGATCCGCGCGCTACGCGGCGTCACGAAGTGCTGACTCGGCCGGCATACGCACATGCCGAGATGAGGGCGTACGGGGATGGCGGCGCATGCCTCGTCAGGAATGCCGCTCTGAAGATGAGCGGGTCGTGCAGAATTCGTTTCCAGCCGGGTCGCACCGCACGGCCCAGCCGTCGCCGTCGGGCGTGCGGTGATCGGCCAGCATGGTCGCGCCCAGCGCGAGGACGCGCTCGACCTCCCTGTCGCGGTCCCGGTCCGCGGGCTGCAGGCACACGTGCACCCGGTTCTTGACAACCTTGCCCTCGGCGGCAAATAACAAGAAACGGACATCTTTGGAGGAGTGACTGAGGGCAACCTTGTCGAACCAAGAACCGATGCCTCGGCAGGCAGGCGGCTC
Organism: Micromonospora sp. NPDC000668; assembly: GCF_042897975.1. Taxonomy (NCBI): domain Bacteria; kingdom Bacillati; phylum Actinomycetota; class Actinomycetes; order Micromonosporales; family Micromonosporaceae; genus Micromonospora; species Micromonospora sp. NPDC000668. The sequence goes on along the minus strand of NZ_JBIAYP010000005.1, from coordinate 343,694 downwards.
AGCCGCGACCGCAGCCGACGGCCCGGCGAACCCGGGCCACGGCCACGTCGAGGTCGGCGTCGAGGGGCCGGCTGCCTGCTCACGCTCGCCGGATCCAGCTCGCCACCGGGCCGGGCTGGGCGCCCACCGCCGGCTGACCGGGGACGGGGGCGAGGGCACCGGCCCAGGGTTGGAGCATGATGTGCTGGCGAGCGACGGGCACTTTACGAATCGGCACTACGCAAGTGTCTTGTCGCCTTGCTCAGTCGGTGCACGCCTTCGGATAGCTGGGCCAGGTCGGCCGTAGCCGCGAAGCCGAGACGTAGATACGCCCCTGATGGTTCGGCGGCGAAGTAGCCGCTGCCGACGCTGACTGCGACGTCTCGGGCGTGGGCAGCATCGGCGATCGCGGTAGCCGACTGGAGGGGTCCCGGTACGCGTACCCACAGATGCAGGCCGCCCTGGGGGACGCTGGAGAGCGTCCATTCCGGAATCTCCGTGGCGAGTGCGGCGGCGAGGGCCGCGCTGCGTTCGCGCAGCGCGGTGGCCAGCCCGCGCAGGTGCCGATCCCATGACGGTGTGCTGATCAGTTCGACGGCGGCTTCCTGCAGCGGTCGGGCGAGGAAGAAGTCGTCGACGAGCCTGGTCGCGCGCAGCCGGTGAGCCACGGGGCCGCGGGCTATCAGCGCGCCGATGCGCAGGCTCGGTGACGCGGGCTTGGTCAGGGAGGTCAGGTAGACCACTGTGCCGTCGTCGTCGTCGGCTAGCAGAGGGCGGGGCATCTGTCCGCCGTGGCCGAGCAGCCGCGCGAAGTCGTCTTCGAGAATGAACGCCCCGACGGCGCGGGCGATGTCGAGGACCTGGCGGCGGCGCTCGGGTGGCAGAACCGCGCCGGTTGGGTTGTGGAAGGTCGGTTGGCAGTAGAGCAGCCGGGCGCCGGTCGTCGCGAACGCGTCTGCGAGCAGGTCGGGGCGGATGCCGTCGGCATCGATCGGGACGGGAATGGGGCGTAGTCCGGCGGCACGCGCGGCGGCCAGGGCGCCTTGGTAGGTGGGCGACTCGACCAGGATCGGGCTACCGGGCGCGGCGATGGATCGAAACGCCATGGAAAGGGCGTCTTGTCCGCCACTGGTGATCAGCACGTCGTCGGCGTCGACGTTGGCGTCGACGAGCCGAGCGAAGAGCGAACGCAGTGTTTCCAGTCCGGCGGTTGGTGCGCGGTCCCAGGCGTCGGGTCGCCGGGCTGCCCGGCTCAGCGCCCCGCCCAGGGCTTTGGTCGGCTGCAGGGAGCGGTGCAGGTAGCCGCCCGCCAGTGTGATCGTGCTCGTCGGTGGCGGGCTGAGCAGGTCGGTGGCGGTGCGGGCGTCGACGCTGCGGTCGCCGAGCGCGACCGTCTGCCACGACGTATCAATCGCGGCGTGGGGCGTGCGTGACCGGCGGGGCGCCACGAAGGTCCCGCTTCCAGGCCTGGTCACCACTGTGCCTTCGGCGGCCAGCGCCGCAACTGCCCGCGCCACCGTCACTGGGCTCACGCTGTGACTACGTACCAGGTCACGATTGCTGGGCAGCCGGTCACCGGGTGCCAGGCGGGCGATCTCCGCCCGCAGCGTGGAGACCAGAACGACAATAGTGCTACTCTCTGCCATGAGAGAACATGATAGCGCTATCGCCGCTTCTGGAGAACCGCTCCTCGACCTCACCGCCCTACGGGCCGACACCCCCGGCTGCGAGTCGGCAATCCACTTCAACAACGCCGGCTGCGGCCTGCTCGCCCGGCCGGTACACCAGGCGATGGTCGAGCACCTGGACCTGGAGGCGCGTATCGGCGGCTACGAGGCCGCCGACGTCCGCGCCGGCGAGATCAGCGATTTCTATGCCGCCACCGCGGAGCTGATCGGTAGTCAGCCAGGCGAGATCGCCTTCGCGGCCAGCGCCACCGATGCCTACACCCGGGCGCTGTCGTCCATCCCGTTCCAGCCCGGTGACGTCATCCTCACCACCCGCAACGACTTCGTCTCCAACCAGATCGCCTTCCTGTCGCTACGCAAGCGGTTCGGCATCGAGATCGTGCACGCACCCGACCACCATGACGGCAGCGGCGTTGACGTCGACGCGATGGCGCAGCTCATGCGAACACGGCGTCCGCGATTGGTCGCGGTTACCCACATCCCCACCAACTCCGGGCTGGTCCAGCCCATCGCGGAGATCGGCCGTCACTGCCGGGACCTGGAACTGGTGTATCTGGTCGATGCCTGCCAGTCGGTCGGCCAGTACCCGATCGACGTCGACGAGATCGGCTGCGACTTCCTGACCGCCACCTGCCGCAAGTTCCTGCGTGGACCACGCGGCACCGGCTTCCTCTACGTCGCCGACCGGATCCTGCGCGACGGCTTCGAGCCGTTGTTCATCGACATGTACGGCGCGCGCTGGACCGGTCCCGACACCTATCGCCCGGTCGACACCGCGGCGCGGTTCGAGGACTGGGAGTTCCCCTACGCAGCCGTCATCGGCAGCGCCGCCGCCACCCGCTACGCGCTACGCGTGGGCATCGAGCCGATCTCCCGGCGCACTCCCGCCCTGGCCGCCCGGCTACGCGACCAGCTCACGCAGATTCCCGGCGTACGCGTGCTCGACCGCGGTCCGAACCCCGCCGCGCTGGTCACCTTCGACGTCGCCGGCTGGGAACCGGTGCCGTTCAAGCAGGCCCTGGATACACACCGGATCAACTCGGCACTCAGTTACCAGCACTTCGCCCAGTACGACTTCGCCGACAAGGACGTCGCCTGGGCGCTGCGGCTCTCGCCGCACTACTACAACAGCGAGGACGAGGTCGACGCCGTCGCCGAGGCCGTCGCCCACCTCACCGCCAGCCGGCGCACCAACGAAAGGTAGCAAGGTCGTGCAGACCCTGGACATGACAGACCAGGCATCGACGGTCGGCCCACCGGCAAGCCTGCGGCACAACCGGGACTTCCTCAAGTTCTGGCTCGGCGAGAGCATCTCCCTGCTCGGCACGCAGGTCACCACCCTTGCCATACCACTGACCGCGATAAACGCCTTCGGCGCCACCGACGAACAGGTCGGCCTCCTGCGCTTCCTGCAGCTCGTCCCGTACCTCGGGCTCGCCGTGCTGTTCGGGGTATGGGTCGACCGGGCCCGGCGCAGACCGATCATGCTCGCCGCCAACCTGGCCCGGATGCTGCTGCTGGCCCTGGTGCCCGCGCTGTACTGGACAGGCGCGCTGAGCATAACTCCGCTGATGATCATCGCGTGCGCTGTCGGTGTCGCCTCGGTGCTGTTCGACGTGAGCTGGATGTCGTATGTGCCCACGCTCGTTCGTGACCCCAGGCACTACGTCGAGGCCAGCGCCAAGATGGGCATCAGCTCCTCGGCCGCCGACATCGCCGGGCCGGGTCTCGCCGGGGCCCTGATCAGCGCGGTGACCGCGCCGGTGGCCATTGTCGTGAACGCTGTCTCGTATCTGGTCTCGCTGGTGTTGCTTCTGCTGATACGCACCCGAGAACCCCAACCGCCGGCCGCCGAACGCCGCCACCTGAGGACCGAGTTGCGCGACGGCCTACGGTGGGTGATCGACAGCCGCATCCTGCGCTGGCTTGCGGGAATCGGCTTCTGCTGCAATTTCTCGATGATCACCGTGTGGACGATGTTCCTCCTCTACGGCACCCGTGATCTGCAGCTGAGCTCGACCATCCTTGGTGGCGTCTTCGCAACGGCGTCGGTCGGTGGGCTGCTCGGCGCGGTCATCTCGCGCAAGGTGATCCAACGGTTCCCCATCGGGCGGGTCTACCTCGTCGCCCAGTCAGCCCTGCTGCTCGGCCCGACGCTGATCGTCGTGGCGGCCGGTCCGCGACCGCTGGTTGTCGGGCTGTGCGCCCTGTCTTTCTTCACCACGTACCTCGGACTCGGCGTGGCCGGCGTCATCATCGTAAGCCTCCGCCAAGCGGTCACCCCGCAATCGATGATGGGCCGGATGACCGCCGTCTTCCGCACCCTGCTCTTCGGCGGCGGAGCGCTCGGCGGACTCGCCGCAGGCCTACTCACCGGAGCCATCGGCGCCAAAGCAGCGCTGGCCGTCGCGGCCACCGCCTCGGCCGCAGTGGTGATCGTGCTCGTCGCATCACCCGTGAGCCGGCTGCGCGCCTTCCCTACGGCGGCAACGGCGAAATAGCACAGACAAACGCCTGGTGGCCGGCAGCCGTAGTAGGCTGCCGGCCACCAGGCGTCACAACGCCGGGCTGCATGCACCGGACCCGCAACGCGCCGCCTACGTCTTCGGCGACGGGCAGCGCGCGAGCCACGCCCCAGCCGCGCTGCCAGCGGACGATGAGATCTCGCAGGTTGCTCACCCATCGAGTAGATCCCTTGCACCTGAGCTGGCCCGCCAAGCCCTGAGACGCAATGAGCCCGAGATCACGTGCGCGGATCTGCCGCGATCAGGGCACCCGGCTCACCGGTCGCTGAACGACCGGATCTGCCGAGAAGAGTGCGCCGCCTATCGTTTGGCTTCGTTGGACTCGAGGACTTCCTTCATCTCCTCGATTCCTCGCTCGACCCGGCCCCGCACCGCATCGATCATGGCATGTGGGAGGACATCGGTCAGCCAGACTAGCCGGCTGTGATCGCCGTCGTCGAATACTTGGAACGCCGCGTGGTGGTAGGTCAACGGCAAACGTTGCCCCTCCATCACCGTGTACGCCATCCGGCGGATGGTGTGGTCGGTCGCGAGAATGAGCTCGCGGACCCGCGACCCGTCCGGCATGGTCAGGATGCGGACGTCACCCTCGATCTGGGCATCAGCCACCCGGCCGGGCAACAGTCGCCGGTGTACCGCACCAACATCCGCGACGGCCTCCCACACCCGCTGCGCCGGGATGTCGATGGTGACTTCGACACAGACCGTGGCCATGACTCGATACTTCCCATCGATGCACGGAGGCGATGCTGGCCGGCGCAGCCTACCGGCCCCGCTCACCCAATCGCCGGAAGGACTGAGGCGTGGATTCTGCCATCCGCCGACCGCGCGTGGTAGCCAGCGGCGAGCCGTCACGCTCGGTAGCGGCTCACTTGGCGAGCCGACACCCTGAACTGCTGATGAGAGTGCGCTGAAAATTCGGCAATCATTCGCGGCGGTCTCATTTCCCCTGCGCAGCCCTTTGAATCATCGTTGTCCAGCAAGGACGTAGCGGCGCAAGGGTCAGCCGTCGAGGCCCGATGGTGCGTCCTCCAATTGGACCTTGTGCTGTGGCCTGGCCTCGTGCGCGGCGAAGCCCTTGCCGTGGCCTGCGATCGCCGTGTTGACAGGTCCAGCACCATGGCCTCATGGTTCGAGGATCAGACCTCGGGTGGTGGGGCAAGCACCCCTACGTCTACATGATGTTCACGACCACCGCCGCGGTGGCGTGCTGGACGACCGTGCTCGTGGCCGCGTTCGCGGTCCCGGAGGCGGCCATCGGCTTCGTGTCGTGCGGTGCGCTGTTCGGCGTACTCATGACGATCGCCGCTGTGTACGCCTGGCACTGGCTGCTCAGAGGCCGGCATCGCGACCGTCGTGCGAACGACAGGATGCGGTGGAACTGGGACATGGCGTTGCTGAGGGCCAGTTCGGTGTTCCTCTGGCTGTTCTTCCTCGGGCTGCTGGCGGGGACCGCGGTCAGTTTCTACGACGGGTGGCGGTTCGACCAGTATGGTGTGACGGCGGAGGCGGTCGTGACGAAGGTCGATGGTAGCTTCGTCACGGTCGCTGTCGCGGCGCGGGATGGCGATCGGTTGGGCGTGTTGGAGACCGTTAGGGGCGATCCACAGCTGGCCGCCGGTGACCGGATTCAGATCGTCTACGACCCTGAACCCGGTGCCAGCGACGTCATCTTCGCCGATGGTTGGCCCTACGGGCAAGTGATCCCGCTGGCGATCGGTACGGTGGTCGCGGGCGCGTTCGTGCTGGTGCCGTCCGCGCGTCGACGGCTCACCGATTCCGCGCTCAAGCACTGGCGATCGTCGAATGGCCGTATTCGCCCGCCGCACTGATCTGCCGCGAGCGGTGCGGGCGGGATGAGAAGTTCCATCACCGTTTGTAGGGTTCTGCCGCGGGTTCCGATCGCTCTGCGGCTTCCCGCACCAGCCGGTACATGACGCCCCTTCGGCGTAGCTGTACGTGAACGCGGTCCTACCACTCGGGGTGCCCTGGCGGGCTGAGCCGCCGCTCAGTCAAGCCAGCAGATCACCGCGTCGCCATCCTTGGCGGCTGCAGCGAAGAAGCTTCGGACGCCTGGCAGATAGTGTGCCACCCACGCCAGCTCGCCGGGTCTTTCCCAGGTTCCGGGGTAGATCTCGGCCCGGTTCAACTCCAGCGGGTCGACGCCGCAGAGGAGGTCGTCTTCGGTGAGCGCGGCCAGCCGCGAGGCCGCAGCCTCTACCTGGACCGGTGTCAGATAGGAGGGCGGCCCGTAGCCCCAGTCGTCTTCGAGGTTCTCCAGGAAATCGAACATCTCCTCGCTGTCGGGTTCGACGTCTGGCAGTTCCACGAATCCCTCCGCTCCTAGGACCAGCGGAATCTCGAGGCCAAGCCGGTCGAGTAGGAAATCGAGTCCGTTCCATGCCTTGTCGGTGGCGGTCCAGCGTTCGGAGTTGTCGTCCCGTTCCGTCATGGCGAGTTCGTAGGCCCAGCCGAGGTCGGTCCTGGCCTGCTCCAGTTCGTCCGGGGAAACGCGCAGCCAGTTGCCGTTCATGCTCACGGCGCCAGCCTAAATTCCGGCTACGACAGTTCCCCCAACGGCGGGCGAGGATCTCCGGCAACCCGGCGGCGCACTTTTCTGCCGCAGGCCGCGCGTCACATCGTGTTACGGCACGCGACAGTGGTCTGCTGCGGTGCACCGGACGACCTGGATACCGGCGGTCGTGCTGATCACGAGTGCCACGAATGCGGCGACCAGTAGCAGAGTGTTCTCAGCCCGGACGGTGCGCATGTATTCGCCCCCGTTCGCGGGGCGGCGGCCGTCAGCGGATCAAGCTCCGGCCACGTCGTCGCCGGTAAGGTTCGCCATCGCGATCGTGCTGCGGCCGTCTGGGCGCAGCATGGAGCCACAACACACCAGGCGGCGGGGCTGGCAACGGTCCACGCAGATTTTCCGCTGGCTCAGGACGGTGCAGGCGACCGGCGGCCAGAGGGACGCCCAGGTGGCGGCAGCTCGGCCGCGGAATCCGGCACCAGGCACGGATGCACTATCCGTCCACGGGATGCATCAGCGCCCCGGGTGCCGGCGGTGCCACCTCGGCGTCGATGGTCAGGACCAGCCTCCGCGTCGCCGGATCCTCCCCGACGCGAACCGCCGCGATCGGTACGTCGGCGCCACCGTCCACGAGTCGCGCCGGTTCCCCGTCTCGGATCTCGCCGTCGAGGCGGCCCAGCAGGTGCACACCCGCACCGTCCGCCAAGGCCTCAGCCACCTCGAACCGCCATCGCGGCACCGTGCGGCCCGCCGCGCGCGGCCGGTACTCCCGGCTACCCGATCGACTGCGAAAGAACCGGCCACCGAACGCGAGATCGACCTCCCGCAGCTCGTTCAGCGACGTGTCCTGCATGTGCCGCAGCGCGTGCCGGGCCCGACACATCCGTACGCCGTGCCGGATCTCCCACATCCCCGGAGCCCACCTCTCCGGATCCACGAGATCGCTGACGAGCGTGTCGACGTCGCCGGTCGCGCCCACGGACCGCAAGGCCTCCGCAACGACCGTACGGGCATCCGCCGGCACCACTCCGTCGCCCATGAACGGCAATGCCAACAAGAGCCGCTGCTCGCGGGTCAGCACCGGATCGGGCATGTCGGCCAGCGCGTGCAGTTCTTCCCAGCACAATGCGGGACCGTAGAACTCGCCCAACCCGGCGATCCGGACAGCCGACCCGCCCAGATCCGAGGTGACCAGCACGTCGAGCCCGCCATCGCCGGGCATGTTGCGATTGACGATGCGCAACCAGCGCCACCACCGCTGAGTCGCCGGCGTCAGCCGCACCGACAACACCGGCCACCGCGCCCCATCCAGAAGCGTCCGCTCCATGTCAGAGCGTTCGGACTCGGGTACGTCGAACGCCGCCGACGTGTCGTACACCTCGCCGCCCATGTAGGTCAGGTACACCGGCCAGAACCCGGGCCGTTCCAGTAAGACATTCCCGTCGACAAGCCGGGCACCGTCCGGCAGCTCGTACCCGGGAATCGTCAGCGCCAGCTCAGACATGGCCGCCATCCTGGCAGAAGCGACCCCGCAGCGCGTGGCCCCTACGGATTTGCCGGCGGCCAGGGACTCGCCTCCCGTTCCCGAAGCGGTCGACGTTGGCCAGCACGATCGGCACCGGACGACCCGACGCTTGGCGCCCGACGCTGACATCGCAACGTCGAGGTCACGCACTGCGGAACGAGTAGCCACAACGTCGGCGGCGCACGGATCTGCCGCTCCGGGCGTGCTGGCGTTCATCGCCGCTGGGGACGCACGGTGATGTATGGCTGTCTTTCCTGCTCCCGCTTCCGGTGGCGTACCTGCCGATCAGGTCCTTTTTCGCGCCGCGGTGTCCGCCTTTCTGGGCCGCTACCGTGGCCAGACTCGCGTCCATACCGAGTCCGACCTGCGAGTCTTCCTACGCTGGTGCGCCGACCAGGACCTCGACCCGCTGGCTGCGGCACGGGTGGACATCGAGCGGTACGTGCGCTGGCTGCAGGACGTACGCCGGCACCAGCCCTCGACGGTCTCGCGGCGCCTGTCCGTCGTGGTCGGGATCTATCGGGTCTGCGTCATCGACGCCGTCCTGGAGCACTCGCCGGCCGACTACGTCCGCCGGCCCACGGTGCCGGCCGAGGTGCCGACCCTCGGGCTGGGTCACCTGCAGTTCGAGGCCCTGATCACCACCGCCCGGCTGTCGACCAACCCGAACGACTTCGCCCTGGTCGCGCTTCTGGGCCTGCTCGGCCTGCGGATCTTCGAAGCCTGCGGGGCCAGCATCGCCGACCTGGGCGAGGAGCACGGCCACCGGGTACTGCGCGTGCGCGGCAAGGGTGGCAAGGTCGTGCTCGTCCCGCTGCCACCTGCAGTGGCCCGAGCCATCGACCGGGCCGTCGACGACCGCACCGGCGGGCCGATCCTGCGCAACACCCTCGGCGTGCGGATGGACCGGCACGCCGCCACCCGCCGGCTCAAGCACCTGGCCCAGGCAGCAGGGCTTCGGATGCCGAAGATGCATCCCTACATGCTGCGCCACACGTTCGTGACAACCATGCTCGACGCCGGCGTCAGCCTGCGCGACGTGCAGATCGCCGCCCGCCACGCCGACCCGCGAACCACCATGCGCTACGACCGGGCCCACAAGAACCTCGACCGGCATCCAACTACATCCTGGCCGCGTACATGGCCTCCGGGACATGACCAGCGCTCGCGGCTTTGCCGAACTGCCGCTGGTCGGACGCGTTCAGCCGTGCGACGACGTTGGGGTGAGTGTTCTCGCGCTGGTGGTCAGACGTCGGCGACGGGGCGACGGATCCGGGCGTGGAGTGCGCGTTTCCTCGATGTCTTGATTCCGGCCGACGCTGCCCGGGCTTCGCCCAGCCGGCAGGGCCGCCGTCCGGCAGGTACCCTCGGCCGGTGTTCTCGCCTCAAGGCCCGTCTCTGCGTGAACTGTGCATACAGGCGCTGTCCTCGGTCCAGCGGGGCTACGACCTCCTGGCTCCGAAGTTCGACCACACGCCCTTTCGCACCCCGGAGAGCATTCTCGGCGCGACCGCCCACGTGCTGTCCGAACTCGGACCGTTCAGCCAGGGACTGGACGTGTGCTGCGGTACTGGTGCGGGCATGCAGGTTCTCAGGCACCTGTGCCAAGGACGGATCACGGGCGTCGACTTCAGCGCGGGCATGCTCGCGCAGGCGCGCAGCGCATACCCGGACGCCACGTGGGTGCAGGCCGACGCCCGGGCCCTGCCTTTCGCTGAGAACTTCGACCTCGCGGTCACCTTCGGAGCGCTCGGGCACTTCCTGCCCACCGAACGGACTGCACTCTTCGAGGGGGTGTACCGCGCACTGCGGCCCGGCGGGCTCTTCACCTTCGCGATCGGCGCGCCGCCGCCCCTCACCTCGGTATCGCACTGGGCCACGCTCGGATTCGACCTGGTCATGCGGGTCCGCAATGCCGTGTGGCGCCCCCCATTCGTCATGTACTACCGCAGCAGCCCGCTGCCCGCAGTCCTCGACGAACTGACGGCGGCTGGCTTCACCGCGACGGCCGTCGCCTTGACCGGCCTGGGCCGGCACCGGGACAGCAGCCCACGGTACCGGCTCATCCTCGCGCGTAAGCCGGCAGACCATCACTGATGCCCGGTCGCGCATCGAGTGGTTCGCCCGCCCAAGCGACGGGCCAGTCACCGGAGGCGACGACGCCGGATTCTCGACCATAAGGAGATGCTGCTAGGGACGACCGGCCAGGTGAGCATTCCGGCCGGAACGCACAGGCCTTGGCCAGTGGTACGGGCATGGCTGGTCTCGTCGGCTCCGGCCCGGGCTACGCGCGGGGCCCGACCCTTGCTGTCCGCGCGCCTCTGGACAGCCAAACAGAAAGGTCAACCGCAGCCATCTGCCGCAGGCAAGGCGCGGCAGTGCTGGCGCGTCCGTCACTATCGGTAGCCGTCGACCATGGCGCGTCCAGGCGCGAGAACGCCCGGTCGTGCGGATGAGAGTGTGGCTATCCGTTCAGCCCGGCCCCGCCGCGTCGCTTCCGGGGCATCGCGTTGCCCAGCCAGTCAGGTACGCCCCTGGGATACACCGGCGCTTGGGAGGTGTACGAGCCCCGGGGTTGGGTAGCCCACGGACCGCGTGTGTCATCAGAGGGAGTGGCAATGGGCGGCGAGCGGATTCCGCGTTCCTTCACGGAGCAGACGGCGCAGGTCGGCGACGTCACGATCAACTATGTTCGGGGCGGTCGGGGCAGGCCACTGGTCCTGCTGCACGGCTATCCCCAGACGTGGTACATGTGGCGCAAGGTTCTGCCGGAGCTTGCCAAGCACTACACGGTCATCGCGCCTGACCTTCGGGGAGCCGGCGGCAGCGACGCCCCGGCAGGAGGCTACGACAAGAAGACCCTCGCCGGCGACGTGTACGGCCTGCTCACCCAACTCGGCCTCGATGACGACGTCAGCATCGTCGGACACGACATTGGGACCATGGTCGCGTACGCGTATGCCGCCGCTCACCGCGATCACGTGCGCAAGCTCGTGCTCACGGAAGCGCCTATCCCTGACCAGAGCCTGTACCAGGCCCCGTCACTGACCCCGAAGGGACCGGGTTTCTGGAACTTCGGCTTCTTCAGCCTCCCAAACGGCCTGCCGGAACAGATCGTGGACGGTCGCGAGGCCCTCTGGGTGGATCGGTTCACCGATTCGATGGAAGTCCAGAAGACCGGCATCGGCGATGACGATGTCCGCGAGTACGCCCGGTACCTGCAAGACGACGCTCACCTGCGGGCCAGCTTCGACTACTTCCGAGCACTGCCCCGAGATGTCGCCGACAACGCTGAGTACGGCAAGACGAAGCTGACCATGCCGGTTCTCGCACTCGGCGCCCGAGCCAGCCTCGGGGAAGCGGTACCTACCCAGGTCGCGCAGTACGCCACGACGGTAACTGGTGGCGTCATCGAGGACTCTGGCCACTGGATCTTCGAGGAACAGCCGGCCGAACTCACCGCGCAGCTCATGCAATTTCTCCAACAGACCTGAGCCGAACCAAGCCCCGCCCGACAAGAGGCGCGTGGCGCATCCGCTTCTGCCGCTGTCGGTGCGCGATCGGCCGGGCTACAGGTTCCCGGACTCTGGCCAGTTGGACCAGTGAGTGTTGGGCGGCATGTCTGGTGCGTACCGTCTCACATCTCCTGTCGTCAGCACGTCGGCGAGCTGGCGGAAGGTCATTGACTGACTGGGAACTGTGGCCAGGAGAAGGTCTGGGTGGTGCCACCGATCCAGCCGCATAAGTGTCGGGTTGATTGGCCCCACCTGGAGGCTTGACAGGAGCGCTACCCGGTCTACCTCAGGGCGTCGTCGAGCGGCGCCGCGAGCTGGACACGACCATCGCCGCCGATCCCGCACTGATGGACCGCATCGCCGACCTCCAGGCGGCGCACCTCCAACAGCTCGCCGCGCTCCCGACGGCCGCCCGCCCGGCCAGCACCTCGGTCAGGCCCGCCGGATGCTCGAGAAGTACCGCGTCCAGCTCTGGGCCCAGCAGCTCGGCACCGCGCAGACGGTCAGCGACGCCCGCATCCGCAAGATGCTGAGTCCGTAGCCGGCCCTACTCAGCGTCCTGTGCCTCGATCAGGTCGAGGTCGCGGACGCAGAAGCCGTGGTGCTCGAAGGTCTCGTTGAGCACCGTGCCGAGGCACTGCCGCACCAAGCGGCCCCGGGCGTACGGCGGCCAGACATCGTCGTCGGGCACCGGCGCTCGCGCTGTGAGCTGCACAGCAGTGACCTCGTCGAGCCAGGCCTCGAGCTCGGCGGCCTGTGCGTCACGCACGCTCACGATCTCGTCGAAGGCCGGATCGAGCGAGAGGTCAAGCCCGTGCGCTCCACGGTAGGGCTCGACGGTCGTCCCGATGCCCATCGGCGTGAACAGCTCCGTCGAGCCCAGGCAGCAGCGGCGGAACCACGAGTCGTGGACGAAGACCAGGTGGCGCATCGTCTGCACCGCCGACCACTCGTCGTTCACGCTGCGGCGCTCGATGCCGGGCGTACGGCGGATGCGCTCGATCGTGGCGGCCCAGCCGGCATGGAGCTGACGCGATGCCTCGCGCAGATCGGCAGGGTCCTCGGAGCGGATCAGCACCCGCACCGGATGACGCCGGTCGAGCTCTGCCTCGACGTACTCGGTGACCTCTACACCGTTCACCACGAGGTTGGTGATGAGCCCGTCGATCACGGCATCCTGCATGACGACGCCGATCAGGCGTGCCCCGGTCAGATCGCACTCGCGGAACTCCGCACCGTGAAGATCCTCGTCAACATACCGCGTCATGCTCCGCATACTAGGTCCGAGCACCGACAAGCCAGCCTCCCCGGCTTGATTTGGCCTCTTCCAGGTCCTGACCGAGCGCGAAGAACGCAACAGCGTCGCGATCGCCTCCAACGAATCCTTCTCCGGATGGACCAAGACCTTCACCGACCCGCGCTTGTGCGCGGGCCATCGTCGACCGGCTCACCTACGGCGGCAACATCATCGAGATCGGCACACACTCCTACCGCCTCGCCCAGACCCGCTCCCGCCACGAGGCCCAGCAAGCCCATCCTTCGATCCGCATATCCGCCGTGGTGACCTTCGGCTCGTCCGAAGGTGTCAGCACGGGTGGCTTCGGCCCCCTAGACGGGGACGTCCACACATGCCGATGAGCGCGAACATCACGCCGAGCCGTCCAGGGCTTGTTGCAATTGAGGATTGCCCGTCCGGATCAGTTCATGCAGAGGCAGAAGGGGTGACCTGCCGGGTCGAGGAAGACCCGGAAAGACGTACCGGGTTGGTGCGGGTGTTTGGTTGCGCCGAGATCGAGCACTGCCGCCTCGGCGGCATCGAGGTCGTCAACGATCACATCGAGGTGCATCTGCTGGGGCAGGTCCTGGGTTGGCCACGTCGGCGGCGTGTACCCATCTACCTGCTGGAACGAGATGCACTGACCGTACTCCGCGCGGGCCTCAGCCCAGTCGGAGGAGACGTCGACCTTCCAATCCAACATCGCGCCGTAGAACCTTGCGAGCGCACCAGGATCGGGACAGTCGATGACGATGCTGGGGAAGCGAGCGATGGCCACGCCGGCCATGGTACGGGCGGTTGCGGACGATCCACCTCCGGATTGCCTCAGTGACGTGCCGCGCTGTTGGCCGTCGAACGTCCTCTCACTCATGCCGCGATCCGCGCGCTTGCCATGGCGGAGCGGGGATCAGGTCTAGCCGGCTGGAGTGGTCGGCTTGGTAGCGAGAGCAGCGCCCGAGAGGTGTAATGGTCGCGTCGAAAGTGGATCTCGATCTGTCACGGCGTTACCTGTATGTACTCGGCCTGTTGCCGAGCGGGTGGTGTTGTCGGGCCCCCATGGCGACTTCGCAGCGGCCGGACGGGGGATCGGGCCGGACAGGCCGCCCTGCGTGACGGCGGCGGCCACGACGCGTTCGGCGCGGCGGCGGCGCATCCGCAGGACTGGCGCGGTCACGCCCTTCTGGGCAGCCAGGTGCTCGATCAGCGCGTCGCCGAACCGGGTGGCGCTGATCAGCTCAGCGGCCTCGGCCGTGATCAGGCCGGCGGCGGCTGCCCGGCCGAGCAGCAGGTCCGGGTGCCCGTAGGGCATCCTTGGTGAGCGCGACCCGGTGGACAGGTCCAGCGGCAGTTCCTCGCCGTCGTCGGCCTTGACGACCGCGGCTCCGGCGCGCCAGGCCGCCCAGCACAGCCGCAGCCATAGCCGGGGTGGGGCGAGATCCGCTCTACGCAGAGATTGCAGAAATCCGGCCAGGACTTCGGAGTCGATGTCGTCGGCGTGCCGCGCGTAGCCGCGGCTGATCTTCGCCGCGAGGTGCGTCAACGCGGGCAACGCCACGCCGATCGCGCCGACAACCCAGGCCGGTCCCCATTCGCGGGCGTGGTGGGCCAGCTGCCGCCACAGCTCGTCGGTGGTGTCGCTGCCGTAGTGCCCGAGCATGAGCAGCTTGCGCAGCTCGTCCAGCGGCATCGTGGTGTCCGGCAGGCCCGGCACCGGCCGGGCGTCGAACACCAGCGGCGCCGGTTCGCAGGTCAGCAGCTCGAAAGCCTTCTCGGCGGTGGTCAGCGCCGTGTTGGCCGTTCTCATGTGGGTGGTCGTTGCCATGGTGATGTTCCCCCTTGACGGGAGCGCCTCGCCCAGCGCGAAGGCTCCGAGACCTCCGATTGGGACAGCCCGGCCTGACACCACGAGCGTCTGTCAGACCCGGATAGGTCGTGACCGGTCGTGTCAGGTTCGCCACTGTGCTCACCACCGCCGACCCGCTGACGTGGCTGTCAGACCGGCCCGGATGACCGGTGCTGTCAGGTCAGGGGCGGGTTCGATCGGCCTGTCAGCGGCGTACTGGGAATCGTCAGTACGCCCGCCGGTCCGGGGGCCACCGTGCCCATGACCGACAGAAACCATCACCGCGCGCCGGTCCCCGTGGGGGACGTGGTGCCCGGCGACCCGCCCGTGCCGATCACCGTCTGGCCGGTCCCCGCCCCGCACGAGGGGGAGACCATGTCCAACGCGATGGGCGTGCGGCTGGTCCACAACCTCACCCACCCGTCCGACCTCATCATCGACCTGGCCGAAGGACCACAGCTGGCCCGCGCAGTCATCGCGGCACACCGCCGCAGTCACCTGCAGACGGCGCGCCCGGTCGGCTGGGGCCGCGAGTCGGCGACGCTGATCGTCACCGGCTGGCCGGTAGACGACGCCTCACCGGTCGACTTCTTCCTCCGCTGCCGCGCCCACCTCGCGCCGGGCGGCTGCGTGGCGGTGTTGCTGGCGCACGGCGACGTCGCCCTGCCGGTCGACGTCGTCATCGCCGCCAAGCGGGCCGGGCTGGCGTACCTGCAGCACATCGTGGCGGCCGACCGGCCGCCGCGGCGTGGCCAGCAGGCGCAGCTGGCGATCCACACCGACGTGCTGATCCTGACCCGCAGCGCGATAAAGAGCGGAAGCGCCAATGGCTGAGAGCCTGCCGATCACCTCGGTGTGGCTGACGTGCCAGATACCCGCCCGTGACCAGCGGCGAGGCCGCTACGTCCGGGAGACCTCCAGTCATCCGGCCAAGATGTTGCCGCACCTGGCCGCGCACGCGATCAGCGCGTACACGGCGCCGGGCGATGTGGTGTTCGACCCGATGTGCGGGTGCGGCACCACGTTGGTGGAAGCCATGCACCTCGGCCGGCAGGGCATCGGTGTCGACATCGAGCCCCGCTACACCGCCCTCGCCGAGGCCAACCTCACCCTCGCCACGTCGCAGGGCGCCCCCGGCGCGGCGACGGTGCTCACCGGGGACGCCACCGGCTTGCTCGACCTGGTGCCCGCGTCGGCGGTTGGCCAGGTGAGCCTCGTGCTCACGTCACCGCCGTACGGGCGCGGGACGCACGGCCTCGTGCAGACGACGAGGACCGGGGTACGCAAGCGGGACCACCTGTATGCCGACCGGGAACGAGGCAACCTCGCCTATACGGGGTGGTCCCGCCTGCTCGACGGGTTCGCCTCCATCCTGTCCGCCAGCTACCAACTGCTGCGTCCCGGCGGAACCGTGGTGATCACCTCCCGACCGGTACGCCGCCAACGCGATGACCTGATCGACCTGCCTGGCCAGCTGCTCGCCGTCGCGCAGTCAGCCGGGCTGACCCCGGTGGAGCGGACGGTGGCGATGCTCGCCGCCGTCCGCGACGGGCAGGTCGTGCACCGGGCCAGCATGTTCGGGATGATGGCCGTCCGCCGCAGCCGCGACGACGGCATCCCCGTGCACCTGGTGGCGCACGAGGACGTGCTGGTCCTTCGCCGCCGTTGAGAGCCTTGCCGAGTTCATCAGTTCTGAACTTGGCAAGGCGGACGCCGGGAAACGTGACCAACCGTGCGGTCGTGGTCCATGGTGGCCCGGTCAAAGGAGGGCAAGGGCCGGGGCTCAAGCCACCGTCTCCCGCCTTATGCCTGGTCCATCGCGGACGATGGCCCAA
The DNA here is from genome assembly GCF_042897975.1 of Micromonospora sp. NPDC000668. Classification (NCBI taxonomy): domain Bacteria; kingdom Bacillati; phylum Actinomycetota; class Actinomycetes; order Micromonosporales; family Micromonosporaceae; genus Micromonospora; species Micromonospora sp. NPDC000668. Next base: position 326,975 of record NZ_JBIAYP010000005.1, on the reverse strand, counting down.
ATGGCGGGCGGGCCATCCGGCCGGTCCCGCTCCACCGGTCGCCAGCTGCAGCGCGCAGAACGCCGACTGCCCAGCCGTCATCAACTGCGCGCGGGTTAGGAGCCGGTGCCCGTCGGGTTGAGGAAGACGAACCGGATCGCCGGGTTACGGGCGGTGAGCCGTCGTCTGGCCTCGTCGGCCACGTCCTCGATGTCGGCGGCCCTGACTTGGTCGGAAAAGTCGATCTTCGCGACAACGAGAATGTCGTCGGGACCGAGTTGCAGGGTCAGCAGCTCCACGATGCCTTGCACGTTTGGCAGGGCGGCCAATTCCTGGCGAATTTCGTCTTGAACTGGCTCCCTTGCTGACCGGCCGACGAGCAGGGCGAGGTTGTTGCGGGCCAGGATGGTGGCCACCACGAGGAGCAGTACACCGATGGCGACCGATGCGATGCCGTCCCAAACCGGGTCACCGGTGAGCTCGGCGAGCCCCAGGCCTGCACCCGCTATCCCGAGGCCGATCAGGGCGGCGCTGTCCTCCAGGAATATCGCCTTGATGGCGGTGTTGGGCGTGCGCCGCAGGACCCTGGCCGGGCTGATGCCCCAGCGTTTGGCCCGGCGCCGTACCTGCCGCACCGTCCGCATCAGGGACACCGACTCCAGGACGAAGGAGACGACCAGCACCGCGTACGAGACGAGGTAATCTCCGGTCTCCTTGGCCGATGCGATGACGTGCACGCCGTGGGTGATGGAGAAGCCGGCGCCGCTCACGAAGGTGAAGACCGCGGCGAGGAGGGCCCAGATGTAGCTCTCCCGACCGTAGCCGAAGGGACGCCCGGGGTCGGCCCGGCGGCGGCCACGACGCAGCGCCACGAACAGCAGCACCTCGGTCGTGGTGTCGGCGAACGAATGCGCGGCTTCCGACAGCATGGCCGCCGAGCCCGAGAGTAGACCCGCAACCACCTTGGCTGCGGCGACAGCGACGTTGACGGAACCGGCCACGATCACCGTGCGGACGCTCTGCGACTGCTCGTCCGATTCGGTCATGAGGCCAGGCTATGGGCCGGGTGTCGGCGGGGCGGACAAAACCGACAGGCGCAGGCGGTGCCGTGGACCACCAGCCGCCGGCTGAGCTTCGCCCACGACCGCACCCTCCGCAGCTGATCGCGGTGACCGACAACGTGAATCAGGTTAGGGGCGACCAGGATCGGTCGACATGGCAGCGCCGCTGTCGTCCTACCGATGCACCAGAATGATGTGGACCGCCGTGAAATACAGCTGGGGCCTGCCCCTGCAGTCGTCCGAGAAGACCGCCTGCAGGGCATGCTCAACACTTGGAGCTCCTGAACAAGCGATCGTCACCGCCGCGCCGCGCCTTCCGCCTGCCAGCAGAGGCGTGGCCGGGGAGCAATTCCAGACGTGATGGTGCTGTCCACCCACCGTGCCGTTGGCCGTCGGAATTTCTGCCCTGCCGGGCCGGATCCGCGCGGATCTGCATCCCGTTCGGAAGTCGAGGGCGAACGGGATGGTAGCGGCCAGGGAATCGCGGGGTGTCAGGTTCTGCCAGGAGGCCGAACCTGACAGCCCGGCCAACGGTGCTCCCCGCACGGCTAACTTGAGGGTTCTCCTACTTTCCAAATGCCTCTGATCCGACGCCTCCCGCGACGGCATCGCGCCCACCAGTCACGGTCGGCCGCCGCCGCCAGCCTCGGATCTGGCACGCACAGAGCCCACGCCCCTCGCCCACGCGACCGGGGCGCGGCACCCCCATCCCTTCAGGCGGCCACCAACCGGTGGCCGCCTTCTTGCTGTCCTGTGGAGGACAACATGCTTCGTCCCACCTGGCGCTTGAGAGACGGTGAGCCTCAAGCCGACCTTCACTACGCCACCCCACTCAGCATCCGCCCCAGCACCTCCGCGGCCGTCGGCAGACACGCCGCAGCGCGCCCAGCCCACGACGTGGCCACGGATCGGCTGGCTTCGCGCGCCGGGTTGGTCGCGGGCACGCCCTCGGCTACTGCCGGCAGTCGGGCGGTGCAGCGATGACCGACGGGACGACGAGGTGGCCTGGCTGACCGTGCCGCTGACGCACAGGCCGGTGCGGGACCTCGCCGTTGACAGTCAACCGCACGAACAGCACGTCACCTTCTGGGCCGAGGTCACGCGCCGCGCCGACGAGCCGCTCGTGCCGGCGCCAGCGACCGTGCTCGCGCTCACCGCGTGGCGCTGCGGTGACGGCGTCCTGGCCGTCATGGCCGCCGAGCGTGCCCTGCAGGTCGACCCCGACTACCAGCTCGCCGGCCTGCTCGTGCAGGCCCTGCACGCCGGTCTGCCGCCCTCCGTCGTCGAGCAGGCGATCACCGGCGCCCACCACAGCCCGTCGACCCGGAACCCGAACACCCCCTCACAACAGGAGTAACCACGGTGGATCCCATTCGAAGCATCCTGCTGTCTCTCGCCCGCACCGCCGAAGAAGCCCGACTGCGCTGGCACTCCGAACGCGCCGCCCTGCGCGCCCGTAGGGAAACACCCACCCGCACCGAGGCATTCGCCTACGACGTCCAGGCCAACCTGTGCCTGATCACCGCGATCACCGCCGCCGACCTTCCGGTGAACTTCCGCCTCTACGACACCACCCTGTCCCGAGACCCGCTCACGGCAGCCGCACAGCTTCGCCAGGTCACCTCCGCCTACGACCACAGTGGGCCGATCGAGGCCGTACACGAGGCTGCGCGGCTGTCCTACAAGGCGGCGTTCGCCGAGCCGCTCACCGCGCAGGAACAGCACTACGTCGACCTGCTCGTCGACCTGCCCGCCGCGCGACGCGACAAGATCATCGAAGTGGCAGAGGAACGCGCCCGCCACCTGCCGGCATGAGCATCGGCGCACCTGCCGCCGACACCCCCACTCGCCCTCCTACCAGGGGCGCATCAGCACGCCGTGCTCCCTCCCGGCAGTGGGCGGACCAGACCCCGCCGGCGACTTACAGCGTGGGCCACGGGTGGGGGAGTGAGCCACGACGACGCAACGTCCCGCCCGGCAAAACCATCCAGGCCAGCGGCCGCTGCTGCACGACCTGCCTCGGGCGCCTGACGTGCCGGGCAGGGGCAGCAACCCCAGGAAAGGAACACATGAGCCTGTACACCCTCACACCCAAACCCGGGTCCGAGCGGTACACCATCCAGGTCGGCTGGAATCCCCACCGCACGTACTTCGCCACCGTCGTCGACTTCACCTGGGACCCGGTCACCGAACCCCACCACGAACCCGACACCATCCACCTCGGCCGGATCGAGACGATTCTCGACCCGGCCGAGGTGCTTTTGGCCGTCGCACCCTACGCCGAGATACCAGCCGACCTACCCGCCAGACTTCGCGCCGATCAGGCCGCGCACCCGGTGCGCCGCTGACACCAACTCCCGGTCGGCGGACGTCGCATCGCGCGCCAACGGCGGCAACCAACTCGCCGGCACGCCGCTACGAGCGCTGCTGACTGAATCGCCCCGATGACGCCTCCTCGGGGGGTCGTCGTCATCACCGATGCCGTGAGCCCGAGCGGCACGAACCCGTAGCCCGGCCCGCCAAAGGCGGGCCGTCGTCGTATCCGGACCCGGGACGCGCCCGCCTGGAAACGATCGCGTCCCGGGTTCTCCACTGAAGGAGAACCCAGTGTCCCTATCACTGATCATGATCGCCACCGCGGTGGTGGCGTTCGCCCTGGGCAGGCTCACCGCCTGGCTGACGATCCACGGCCTCCGCACCCAACTCGCCGACGCCACCTCGTCGACGCTCCACGACCCGCTCACCGGCATGCTCAACCGCGCCGGCCTGCAGGCCGCGCACGCGACCCTCGCCAAAACCGCTCCCGCACGACCCATGATCGTCGCCCTGATCGACCTTGACGACTTCAAACGCGTCAACGACACCCATGGCCACGGCCGGGGAGACGACCTCCTCATCGAAGTCGGCGACCGGATCACCGACATCGCCGCTGTTCACGGAGGCGCCGCGGCGCGGCTCGCCGGCGACGAATACGCCGCGCTATTGCCGGCCGGCACCGACGACCTGGACCGCATCGCCGACACCGTCGCCACGATCATCTCCCAGCCCATCGCGCTTCCCGCAGAGGGCAGCCCCGCGACGGTCACCATCACCGCCAGCGTGGGCCTGGCGCTCGTCGGCACCAGCGCCCCCTTCACTGAGGTGGCCCTGCACCGCGCCGACATCGCCATGTACCACGCCAAGCGACAGGGCCGGAACCGCCACGCCATCTACCAGCCGGGCATGACCATGCCGCCGGCACAGCACCGTCGCGGACCTCGCCTGCGCGACCGCCGCCAACCGTCCGACGGGGCCACGGCATGACCGCCCCACACGAAGAGATGGCCTGCCAGACCTGCCTCTCCCCGCTGAACACCCTCGGTGTGCCACCCACCTACATACACCCGACCCACCTCGCCACCGACGGACACAAACCAGCGCCCGTCCCGGTCAGCCAGCTTGACACCGTGCGTCGAAGCTGCGACTTCTGCGGCGACCCGCACCCGATCTGGGCCCTGCACGGCGGCGAGGTGACCGCCATTACCATCGGCCCTACCGCAGGGCTGGTCCAAGACTTCGGCCACTCCTGGGCGGCATGCGCGGCCTGCCAGGTCCACATCGACGAGGGTCGCAACGACAAGGTCATCGACCGCGCGGTACGGGCACTCGGCCTCGCCAACCATCCACAGGCACGACAACGAATCGAGGAACTGCACCTAGCGTTCCTCAACGCCCGACTCCCCGGCCGAACACTCATCACGACGACCGCCTGGCCGGCAACCACCATCACCGCCGGAGAGCTGCCCAAGGTCCGTGACCGGCTCACCCGCTTCTACCGAAGCACCGACAACCTGCCCGCCACGCTCGGAATCACCAACCCACGGGACCAGATCGCGTCCGGCCTGGACCGATCACACCTGTACTGGATCGACAACGACTTCACCGACCTGGCCGAACACGCCGCAGCGCAGCTGCCCGACGTACGCATCAGCCGCGACCTCATCCCCTCGGCCGACGGCATGCTCATCTGGCCCCGGCCCGTGACACACCGGCAGCTCACCGCCGCATCCTGGACCGACACCATCCACGGCCGGCAAATAGTCCTCTACCGCACCATCGGCGCCGGACTGCACGGCAAACCGCTGCAACGGCTACGCGAACAGGTCGGCTGGCTCGCACCGATGAGCGCAGCCCACCTCCCCGAACAGCACCTGATACCCGGTGACCATCCGGCGGCAGCGCTGGTCGCGACGTGGCTGCTGATCGCACAGCAAACCGCAGAAGTCACCACGACAGGAGTCGACAAAACCGTCGCCAAGACCTACGCCCGCACCAACCGGCCCGTACCCGAGCTGCGCATCGTGCGCATCCGCGGCCGCCGCGCCATCCCAGCGCCGGACGGGGAACCAACGCCAGACAGCCAAGGGCGCTCCCAGACCAGTCGGTTCTGGGTCTCCGGCCACTGGCGCAACCAAGCCCACGGCCCCGGCCGGTTGCTGCGCCGCCCTGTCTACATCCACCCCTTCCTCAGGGGCCCCGACGATGCGCCGATCCGGTTGAGCACCACCGTACGCATACTCAGCAGCCACCAACCCTAGCCCCAAGATCATAAGTAGATAGCGACGTCGGCGGTGGCCCAGTTCTGCCTGTTCCACCGCCGGCATCGGAAACTTGATCACCGTTGGGAGGGCGCCGGGGCCTGTGGATCTAAAGGTGTTTCCGGCCTGACCTGCCGGGCGTTCCTAGTGGGACAGTCGGACGAACCGGTTGTACCAGTTTGGTTTCCAGGTCTGCCCGTCGTCGAACGAGAACGCTTGATTCCACTTCGGAGTCTCGGTCGTCGTGTCCGACCACTCGAACCGCACCTTGACCGGGGTACCGTTGACGACGTCGTCGCAGTAGAACCGGCCCACGCCGTCCTCCTCGAATCGGCCGACGACCGGTGGTTCGAGCGTGCCCGGGTAGCGGCTGGATGTCCACCAGATCCGCCAGACCTTTTCCTGCGGGTCGAACAGGCGCAGGGTCATCCCCTCGTAGGGCTGACCGTCGGGCGGCATCGACTCGACCAACATCCGGTCGGTGTTGCCCAGCCCGTATAGTCGTATGTCGCCGGTGGACACCGAGTCGAACTCGACCCACTCGTCGCACTCCGGGTCGAGCGCGTTGACCAGCTTGCGGTTGCGCATCTGCCACACGCCGGGCACGAAGTCGAAATCGTGCCTGCCGTCGTCGTCGGACATGGGTTCCTCCCGGGTCGTCGTGTGTCACGAGTAAGAATGCGGGGCTACCCCTGACATCTCCTGTCAGGGGTATCGGGTGACAATCGAGGAGTGCGTGCGAGCCGCCTACTGTCCGCCCTGCTGCTGTTGCAGACCCGGGGCCGAATGAGCGCGCGGGCGCTAGCGGAGGAACTGGACGTCTCGGTCCGCACCGTGTACGGGGACATGAGCGCGCTCAGTGCGGCCGGCGTGCCGCTCTACGCCGAGGACGGCCCGGACGGCGGATACCAACTGGTGGCCGGCTTCCGGACCCGGCACCTACCCGATCAGACCGCCCGGTGAATGCTCCGGACGATCCCCGCGCCGGATGTCGGAATGGCTGACAGCGGAACAGGATCGGTTGTCGGATCACGGTCAACAATCGCGACTCAGATCGCGCTGCGTGGGATTATCACGAGGTGATCGAGACCATCATGTAGCAGCCTCGGGTGGGGCATGTTGGGACTGAATGCCTTGCCGGGGGGTGGATTCGATACCCCTGCCATGGCGTCTCAGCCTAGCGGCCTGAGCGGTGGCCCGAGGAGCGCCTGCTGACGAAGGAGCGCGTGCGGTGGCAGAGGACGTGGTCATCAAGCCCTACAAGGCCGAGCGGCTGTGCGAGCCCTCGCTGGATGTCGCACAACTCACGTTCAAGACGGTGAACATCACCGAGAGCGTCTATACACGCGCGCTGATCCATCTGCAGAACGCCTCCCTGCCGTCCGGGATTCTGAGTGAACCTCGGCGCAGCCCGAGCGACGCTGCCCCGCGCTGGCAGCCCACCGCCGGCGTTATGTTTCTCAACAGGCCGTTGGACCCCATGACAATCCCGGATATCCCGGCGGGTCCGATAGTGGACCCGCTGCCTCCGCCCAATCCGAACCCCACGCCTGAGGAGCCGGAACCGCAGCCGGTGCTCGTGCCGTACGAGCTGTACGTGATGCTGAGGTACCGCCAAGACTGGACGCCCTGTGGGTACGGCATCGGCGAGTTGCTGTACACCACGTCGCTGATGCCCGACGAAGAGCTCGTGCTCGAGGTCAAGACCTGGGAGACCTCGCGCGTTCAGCAAGACTCGGAGGACGCCACAGATCAACGCAACGTCAGCGACATCAAGAGCACCGCGTCGAGCGCGTCGGAAGCGGCGACCGAGGACCAGACCAAGACGCACGAATCTGTCGACGCCAAGGCGAGTTACAGCGGTTTCGGGTTCAGTGCCTCCGCCGAGGTCTCTTGGTCGGAGGATGTCACGGAACTTCAGAAGAACATCGAGAAACGCGCGCAGGAACGGGCGCAGCAGACCACGAACGAGTACCGCTCGAGTCACAAGGTCCGCATCGCCACCTCCCGCGACTCCGGATCGGAGTCGAAGACGACGCGCAGGATCAAGAACATCAATCAGGCGCACACCCTGAACGTCAACTACTACGAGGTGCTGCGCGAGTTCGATGTGGAGATCACGCCGTACGAAGCCACCCTCACCGTGCTCGGTGCCGAGCCGAACCTGAGCGAGTGGACGGGTTACCACACCTGGTACAACCAGCCTCAGCCCATCTCGCTCGGCCAGCTGATCCGCGCCAGCCAGTCCGCCGCGTGGGTGGCGCAGTTCATCGACGTTTACGGCGTGAGCCCGATCAAGGTGCTGCGACAGCGCTGGAGCGCACCGCTGTACGACGCCGCCCTGGTACAGCTGGAATGGTGGGGCGACGACGGCATCGAGATTCAACCGCAGGATCGCGAGGACTTCCAGCGGACCGTGCTCCGTTACGTTCGGCCGACGCCGGGCTGGGTGGAACCGGACGAGAAGGGGGCGCTCCGCTGGGGGTACGAGGTGGTAGAAGGCAAGGAGCATGATCTGCTCGCCTTCCTCTACGAGTTCCTGCCGTACAGTCCCCAGCAACTCCTGGCACGTGCCAGATCCAACATGAGCACGGTCGCCGCGGTCCGGGCGATGACTGGGCGCTTCGCCCGGGCGGTGGTCCCGAACTTCGAGCAGCTGGCGGCGCCGCGGATAGCACACGTCTCGCTGGAGACGCCCGAACTCGAGCTCGCGGACACCCGGACCGTCCTGGTTCGGGGCCCGTTCCACGGCGCCGACATCACCGATGCCGAGCGCTGGCGGCAGCAGGCGGAGGCCTGGATCCAGGAGCACGTCGTGGGCGAGCTCATCAGGCTGCGTGCGAACCTGGGGGCGCCGACCAAGCAGTGGAAGAGTGTTTTGCCCACACAGGGCGTGTACGCGGACCTCGCGCTGGGCCTCTGCTCCGGCGCCGAGGACTACATCGAGATCAACCGCCAATTCGACCTGGAACTGAAGCGCCTTGAGATCCAGCGCCTGCAGCTCGAGGTTGAGAAGCTTCACCTGGAAAACGGGGCGCTGCAGGCTGGCAAGCCGCAGGTCCTCGTGCAGACCGATGCGGAAACCACCTCTGTCAAGCTCGACCTGTCGCTGGCCGAGACGCCGTCGAAGGTCGAGATCAAGAAACCCGGCAACTGATGACCGACCTCAAGGAGTACCTCGCGAAGCGATTCGTCCCGAAGCAGTACGGCGACGCGGAGCTCACCGAGCTCACGTGTCGGGTGCAGATCGGCACCCCGATGGAGCACATTCTCGGCGAGCTCAAGGTCGTGGAATACGTGTTTCCCGAGGACCACGTCAAGCGTGGCGACGTGACGAAGCCGGGAGCCGGTAGCCGGCGAACGCCAGATAGGACATATATCCCGGCCTCGCTTGAGGACAAAGCGGACGATGTGCGTGCAGTTTACGAGTTCTACGAGACGCTCTGCGCAGAGGAGTTCAATCGAATCCCTGATGTTTTCAGGCCGGCATGGGACGAGAAGGGCGGCTTGACGTATTACCGGTCCCAGCGACCCTTGTTGTTCGCGGGCGGCGTGTCGGACGTACCGGAATTTCTGCGGAAGCAAATCAAGCCGAATGTCACCTTCCTGGACGGCGTGCAAGTGCATGGCGGCGCCAAGAAAGAACTTATCGATGCCTTGGACGGAGCCAGGAAGTGGCTGGAGGGCCAGCCCGGAGGGCAGTGGCTGAAGCGTTTGGCCGTCGAATCGATCCCGGAGCGGGGCAGAGGCAAACGCCGTGCCATCGGTGGCTGGGATCCTAGGTCGATCATCGGCAGCGCCGGCCGTCCCACCTCCATGGGCCCGCACCACGTCGGTCTTGCCGTGGATATCAATGCTTCGACGAACCCGCACCTGAAAGGTGACGCCGCCAAGACGATCGATGCTGTCGTCGACCACCTCGCCAGCAAGGGAAAGTTTTCCGGAGACCACCGGCTGTCGAAACCGTTCATCGACTTCACACTGATCGACCGAAACCCCGACCAGGCGGTCGAGCGCGCGATCGAGATGTGGCTGAAGCTCGTGTCTATATCCGGCGCGTTCCAAGGGTTCCTCAAGGAGTGCTTCGACAAGAAGAAGAACAAGCAACCGCTCGATCCCGACATGCAGAAGCTCTTCGACCGTTGCTTGAAGACGTTCGGTGGCCAGCAGAAGCTCGAGAGGCTTGCCGCCCAGGGCGTCTACGATCTGAACCTGGTCTTGGTCGTCGCGCTGGTCAAGAACGGCATGCGCTACGGCGGCGAGTTCGGGGAGTCTAAGGACCAGCACCATCTTCAGGTGCGGAACTGGCCCTTCAAACCACCGCCCTGCGTGGAGCAATGGAACAAGAAGAAGGCCTCGGGCGTCCCTGGCGGCAAGCGGAAGTAGGGGGATTCGCCACCATGCCGAAGAGCGGCGCTGCGCTACGCAGTGTCATGTCCATTGATGACCACGAGGCGGCTGGTTCTGGTCCCGGCACCGGTCTCATGCCGCAGATCGCTCACTTCCTGCCGCGGGCGGACGCCCCTGGGGACTGCCCCCGGTTCGGTTGACTCCTGACCTGTGAGGATGCGTTCCTCGCTGGGAGGATGTCTGCCATGCCGAAAGCGTTCCCGCCGGAGTTCCGCCGTGACGTGGTCGCGGTCGCCCGTAAGGGTGGGGCGCCGCTGTCGCAGATCGCGAAGGGCTTCGGGATCTCCGAGTCGTGTCTGCACCGCTGGTTGAAGATCGCCGACGTCGACGACGGGATCCGCCCGGGCACGACCAGTAGTGAGTCCGTCGAGCTGCGGGAGCTGCGGAAGCGGAAACAAGTTGTTGGAGCAGGAGAATGAGATCCTGCGTCGGGCGGCGGCGGGTGCTGTTGCGTTGCCGGATCGATGAACGCGTTGTACCCGGATGGGGCCGAGGTTCAGATCGCCTGGGCGAGCTCAGCGAACGCCGTCGACACCCGCATTGCCGGTGGGGTGTCGACGGCGAGTTCGTAGTGTCCGCGTCGGAGGTTCTGCATGAACGCGTGGCCGGCGATGATCACCTGTGCTGTCTTGTCGGTTCGTAGGCCGCGCATCGGTCTCAACCGCTGTTTGAGCTGGCTGTGATCAGCCTCGATCGGGTTGTTGGCGTACTGCTCGACGTGGTGTCATGCCTGCGGGACTAGCTCGTCGAGGACTCTGGGGTAGACCGGCGCGGCGTCGGTGACGACTTCGCTCGGTGTCACCTTCAGCATTGACAGCGCCCGGCGGATGAACCGCCTGGCCGCCTTGGCGTCCCTGCGGGCGGAGACGAGCACGTCGATGACCTGCCCGTACTGGTCGACCGCTCGGTACACGTACCGCCACACACCGTTGACCTTCACGTAAGTCTGGTCCACGAACCACCGGTCACCCGGCGAGTGGCGGCAGAATCGGGCGGCACCGGCGAGCAGCGGCGTGAACCGCTGCACCCACCGGAACACGGTGACGTGGTCGACCTCAACACCGCGCTCAACGAGAAGCTCCTCTACGTCCCGGTAGGAGAGGTTGTAACGCAGGTACCAGCGGATCGCGACGACGATCACCTCCGGCGGGAACCGGAACCCAGCGAACGCTGACTTCGGCGGCGACCAGGAACGACGACGCGATAGCTTCACCGGTCAAGCCTGCCTCGCCCCCTGTCCGCAGGCAACGCAACAGCCCCCCGGCGTGGTCGCGGAACTCGAGGGACCCCTCGACGGCGAACACCCTGAGCCATTTTCATCGTGATCAGGGGTGCCTGAGCAGGCAGGTAACGGCGTCTCGCTGCTCCACCTGCGCGAGGCCCTGACCAACCAAAAGCCAGCCAGGGCCTGGACCTTTGTCTATGCGGTTTTGAGTCGCCCCCGAAAACCCTCAGTAACCGTCTGGGGCGATCGGGTTCTGACCGGCCCGGTAGGGGTTGTCGGCTGCCGTCCCCGTGCGCCTATCCGGTCTGAGGTGCGTCGTGGTCGCGGAGGGTGGGCTCAGCCGTCGGCAGACGGGCCGCCGAGCTGTTCGAGGATGTCGGAACTGTCCGGGGCGAGGACGGGCTTGACGATGTAGTGCTTCTTCGTGACCTGCTCGGTGGCGTGCCGGAGCTGGGCTGCGGCGTCCTTGGCGTTGGCCTCCTTGTCGATGAGGGTGGCGACGGTCTTGCGGAAGGTGTGCGGGGTGACCCATTCGAGGTCCGCGTCTGCGCGGGCTTGCCGCCACTGGCGGCGAACGTTCCGCGGGACGGTCTCGCCGCGACTCGACCGGACCACGATCACGGACGACTTATCGACCCTGTCCGTCGAACCAGGTCAAGCCCAGGCATCCCCTGACCGCGGGCGGGGCGACGGCGCACGTGGTAGGCGTAGGCCAGGGCGAGCACTATCGGGCCCCATAGCGCTATCGGGGTGATGCACACCATGGCCAGCGCCTGCCACCAGCCGTTCTCGTACGCCACGCCGTCGGAGACACCGACCCAGGTGAGCGCCATCCAGACCGAGACCGTGGTCAGGAGCAGCCCACCGACCACGGCAGGGACAACCGTCGCCATGGGCGGCACACGTCTGCCACCGATGACCGGGATCCAGATCGGGACCACCTCACCCCAGCCGCGCACCAGACCGATGCTGAGCAGCGCCAGCAACTCAGTGAGCACACTGAGTCCGAAGACATACGGGATAGCGATCCACAACGGTGACACAGGCGCGTCGTCGAGCTGACCCATGTCGAAGTGAAAGGCAAACGGCAACCTCCACAGGCACGAGGGGAGCAGCAGCCAGGGAAGCGCGTAGGCGGCACGGAGCGCCCAGCGTGGGACGGGCTGTTCGGTGTCGCTGCTGGCCGGGGCCGCATGCAACAGGTTGATCGCCATAGCTGAATTTTTGACGGGCGTCGAAGAAAGATGATCCCCTGTGAGGATGAACCGCCTCCCCCGCGCGAGCTACGGTGAGCCATTTCATCGTGATCAGGGCCGCCTGAGTAGGCAGGTGGCGACGTGTCGCTGCTCCAGATAGGACGAAGCTCCCGGTAGGACGGCAGTCGACCAAGGCGCACCGCCCAGCACGGGAGCTTCGTTGCTGACCTATCCTGCCAGCATCCCGCTGTCCACGCGCAGCCTGACCCGCCTGACCGAGCTGATCCGCGACCGACGCCGCGTGCTCGGCGGGCGTTGGCGCAGGCTGCCCGCGCAGCAGCAGGCGCTGATGGCCCTGGCCCACCTGCGCAACGGCGACACTCTCACCCGCCTGCCGGCCGGCTTTGAGGTGTCGGTGACCACCGTGTGGCGGTACCTGCGCGAGGCCATCGACCTGCTCGCCGGCTGCGCCGACGACCTCAACGCGGCGATGTGCCGCGCCGCCAGGTTGGCGTACGCCATCCTCGACGGCACGCTGATCCCGATCGACCGGGTCGCCGACCAGCGGCCCTACTACTCCGGCAAGCACAAGCGCCACGGCGTCAACATCCAGGTCCTGGCCGACGCCGCCGGGCGGCTGGTCTGGGCATCGCCCGCGCTGCCCGGCTCGGTGCACGACCTGACCGCCGCCCGCACCCACGGCCTGATAGACGCGCTGACCAGCGCCAACGTGCTCACCTTCGCGGACAAGGGCTACCAAGGTGCCCGCGGAACTGTCTCGACCCCGTTCAAGCGCCGCCGCACCCGCCTGTCCCGCCGGCAAAAATCCGTCACCCGGCACCACGCGAGAATCCGCGCCCTCGGCGAACGCGCCGTCTCCACCCTCAAGACCTGGAAGATCCTGGTCAAGCTGCGCTGCTGCCCACGCCGAGCCACCCCGATCGTCCAGGCCATCCTTGTTCTCCAAGCTGCGGAGGAAACCCGCTACCCACGATGAAAATGGCTCCCTGATGTGGCGGTCACGGATGACGACAGCGACTGGTCGTCGTCCGCTTTCCAGAGCGGCCTCTTCGTCTTCGAGAAACTTGGAGGACGACGACGTCGAACCGCGCCACATGCGGGTCGTCACGCGCGCCGAAGTGATTCGGGTGATGACGCTCCTCGCTCGCGGGACCTCGCCGAGGTGGAGAGTCTGGAATGGCAGCCGGGCTACTTCTCATAGAGCGGCGTACTCTCAGCCGCTGGTCGCGCTTGGAGGCACAGGTGGGCGCACGCCCGGCCCTGCCGAAGAGCGAGAGTCGGCGGGCGGAGGGTCACTCGGTATCGGGTGGTGATGGACCGGCGCACCCGGCGACGGTCCATGTGGCATCACCGCCAGAAGATCCGGCCCGCGTTATCGAGCTGCGCCTCGTTCTCCGTCAGTCTGTCGGCGATGTCGTAGAACATGGCCGCCACGTCCGCCCATACCGGCTCGGCCAATGCACCCGTGTCCCGGTGGAACTCCATTACGCAGCCGTTCTTGGGGCCGCCGCGCAGGTCCACGAAGAGATTCCCGCCGCCGTGGTTGGTGGCGACGGGCAGCCAGGCGGGTAGCCAGGTCTCGCATCTCGTTCCGGCTGAGCGGCTGTTCTCCGAATTCACGAAGGCTTCCAACTGGTCGACCGGCGCGATCTGCCGGGCGACGTCCATCCACAAGCGGCGGCTCTTCAAAGCCTCGACGATCGGGTAAGGAACGAAGCCTGGTGGGATGAGCCGGCCGCCGTCGGCCTGAGGGCCGAAATGTGCGCCGTCGGCATACAACCACCAGGCCCGCAGGTCCGGCGGCAGTGGCTGGCCGACCGCCTCCTGCGCCGCCGCGAGGTCGGGCTCGGACGCCGGCGGGCGCAGGGCCGCGCGGGTGCGGGGCGCATGCTGTTGGAGCCACTCGTCAATGCGGCCTACCGCCGCCTCGGCGACCGCCGCTCGATCCGCACCCGCCATGATCCACCTCTCGATCGCCGGACCGGGCGACCTGCCGGTCCACGCGGTCAATAGGTAATCACGACAAGTCGCTGGGCTGGCCCGTTCGGGCCAGCCCAGCACCCATCTGTCTAAGAGCGTGTTTGAGATGGGGTTGATCAGGTTCAGGTGAAGGTGCGGCGTGCTTGGCGGTGGGCGGGTTGGCATCGGGTGATGCGGCGTGTCATGCCGGCGATGGCGGCCCAGCGGATGAGGGCTTCGGAGACGGCGGGGTGGCGTTCGTAGTCGCGGGCCAGCCGGCGGCAGGCGGTGAGCCAGGCCTGGGTGCGTTCCACGACCCAGCGGCGGGGGTGGACGGCGAAGCCGCGCAGGCACACTCGGTCACGGTTGTCCGCCACGGTGGCGACATGAGCGGTCTCGAAGACCTGCATCGGTCTTTGGTGATCATCGTTCGCGCACTCTCACGCCGCTGACCAGGCGCGGTGGCTGTGGGGACTTCAGTAGGACCGACCGGCTCTAAAACCAGGGCAGGAATCCCAGGGGGCTTGCTGTCACTGTCCTCCCCGCAGCAAAGGCCATTCGCCTAGTGCACGGCACCACACGAGTCCCGCGGGTCCAGTCCATCGCGGCTTCGGCAGGTCGGTGCGAACCGCGGATCGGGGGAGCAGATTGGGAGCAACAGGGTGCGCTGAACGGCCCTGAACTGCGCCCAACAGCGTCGAACGTCCCTCAACTGCACCCACCCCTGCCTGCGGCTCTACATTTGCCCAGCTCAGAGTAGGTGCGGCGTCCTGTTTCACCGCGGAGTGCTCAACGGCTCCGGGCGGACGTCGAGCGCTGTCAATAGTGGCTGGTGGGGGAGTGTGAGCAGGTCAACGTGGTAAGGACTGGGTGGGGCAGCTGGGACTTGCGTTGGGAGCAGACTGGGTGCAAACCAGCGAAGCGGTCACCCTTCCGAAGAGTTCAACCGGTCGTGTCGCAACCAAGCCACTGAGCAGCACCGATACGCGCTCCGGAGCGTTTGACCTCCCCGTGAAGGTCGAAGTGGTCAGCTTTCGCTGCTCCCCAAACGGCTAGCACCGTCCGGCATCTCGGGCCACCGAACTTCGTCGCGGCGCACTCGACCGACATCGACGAGCAGCGTTCCGGCCGACGCCACGGGCGGGCCGACCGTGTCGTCATCTGGGACGCCGATCCCACGGGCAATGCGCTGACCAGGATCTTTGGCCTGGAGACCTCTTCGGCGAGCCCGAAGTCGCAGCAGCGACTTGCTCCCGCTTGGAGACGGGCCAACGTCCGCACATGCCGAGATCAGTGCGTTCTTGGGGTCAGCCGACTCGCCAAGCGGCCGGGTCTACACCGCCGGGCACCGGCGCCGCGAGTCGTAGGGATGCCGGGTGAAGACGAAGGTGCCGAGGTCGAGGTGGCTCACCGCGCCTGCGGCGTCGCGTTCGACCCGCAGCCGCTCGCTGGCGACGTAGCCGCTGAACCGTTACCTTTCAGTGAGCAAACGTGACTCCTGATTGGCAGTCGTCCGTTGCCGGGCGACGTTGACCGGATGAGCCGGTCTAGACGCTTCACGGCCCGCCGCCCCGCCTGCGCATGCAGGTCTTACGGGTCTTACGTGGGCTCCACGTCCTGTTTTTGCGTCGCCCAGCGACTCCAGGTCGACGTGCCGCACGAGCGCGGCAAGATTACGTGCGGCGTTGACGTCCCGGTCCAGGGACAGCCTGCACGCGGTGCAGTGGAACGTGCGCTCGGCCAGTGACAGCTTGGGTTTCACCGTCTTGCAGGCGGAGCATGTCTTGGAGCTGGGGTACCACCGGTCGGCGACGTACAGCGTGCCGCCGTACCAGCCGGTCTTGTAGCCGAGGTGCCGGCGCAGCGTCGCCGGGGCGGCGTCGGTCAGGGACCGAGCCAGTTTGCGGTTACGAACCATCCCGGCCACGTGGAGGTCCTCCACGACGACCGTGGTGAACTGCTGCGCCAGGCGGGTGGTGAGCTGGTGCCACGAGTCGGCGCGGACGGCCGCGACCGTGGCGTGCAGTCGAGCCACCGCCTCCTGTGCCCGCTGCCACCGGTTCGACGCGGTCCGCTTGCGCCTGGCCTGCGGGTCGTAGGGGCCGATCCGCCGGGCGGCACGGCGCTGCGCCTTGCCGAGTTTCTTCAACGCGGCCTTGAACGGCGCCGGGTTCGGCACCATCTCGCCGGTGGACAACACGGCCAGGTGCTTGATCCCGGCGTCCACCCCGACCACCCGGCCGGCCTTCGGCGCGTGCGCCGTCCGTCCGACCGTGCGTCGGACGGCGACCTGGAACGAGCAGGACCACCGTCCGGCGGTCTCGGTGACCGTGGCGGACAGGATCGTCGCGGTGCCGGCCTTCACCCGGCGGGCCAGCTTACGGGTGGACTCGTGGGTGCGGATGCGGCCCAGCCGGGGCAGCACCACGTGCCGGTAGCCAGGGTCGACCCGGATCGCGCCGGTGGTGAACCGGGCCGACCTGCGACCGTGCTTCCTCTTGGTCCGGGGCCAGCCCATCCGGCGGCCCTTGCGGGCACCGGTACGCGAGGAGTGCCAGTTGCCCAGCGCCGCGGACAGGTTCGCCAGCCCGGTGTTGAACGCCTCCTTGGAGCACTGCGCCCACCACGGCGCCGCCCACTGCTTGATCTCGTTCCAGGTGCGCCGCAGGTCCGGCAGGGACCAGCCCTGCCACGGCGTCAGGTCGGCCTCAGCCACCCCGTAGCTGGCCTCGGCAGCCCGTTGCGCCTTCACCGCGCTGACCCGGCGCAGCATGTGGTTGTAGGCGAACCGGGCCGCACCGGTATTGCGGCGCAGGCCGAGAACCTGGGCGTCACTCGGGTCCAGGGCGAACCGGTATGCCTGCACGGTCCAGCCGGCCGGCGGCTCGTACCGCTTCACGACTCGTCCTTGGCGGTGGCCGCGGCCACGGCGCGGCTGGCCCGGTTCGCCGCGGCCCGGCGGCCGTACAGCCGGGCGCACAGGCTGGTCAGGATCTCCGTCACGTCCCGCACCAGGTCGTCGTCCACCTCGGCCGGGTCGGCGACCAGCAGCCGGCGGCCCTGGGCGGCCAGCGCCGCCTCAACGTACTCGGCGCCGAACCGGGCGAACCGGTCCCGGTGCTCGACCACGATCGTCGTCACGGACGGGTCGCGCAGCAGCCCGAGGAACTTCTTACCTCGGCCGTTCAAGGCGGAGCCGACCTCGGTCACCACGCTGGAGACGACCATGTTCTGCCCGGTGACCCAGGCGGCCACCCGGGCGACCTGCCGGTCAAGGTCGCCTCGCTGATCGACCGACGACACCCGGGCGTAGACAACCACCTGGCCCTGGGTGTCGACACTGACAACGTCCACCATGATCGTTCCCGACGGAAGACGCCGAGCGGGCACCGGCATGGTTCCCTCGCGGAACCATCGGTACGCGGTCTGTGGGTGCACCCCGTTGCGGCGCGCCCACTCAGCAAGCTTCACGAGACCGACACTAACACTCACATATTCGCATGCCTGATCACAGAATCGGGAACTGCCAACAACCCCTCCCACCGGCCGTCGCCGGTCGGTCGCGGCCGGGTGCCGCGCTCGCCTCCGGACAGCGGGGGCAGCTCCAAGACGCCGTCGGCCAGCGGCCGCAGGACGGAGGGGGCCGGCCCCCAGTACCAGGGGCCAGCGAGGTTCAGCAGCTCCGGGTCGACCGCGGGCCGCGGCGCCACGGCGCCGGGATCCGCGGCTCCCGCTCGGCGACCGTCCGCACCAGGTCAGCGGCGGTTCGCTGGGTAGACGAACGCCCGGTCGAAGTCCGCCGTCGTTCGCCACCGCCCGTCGGCGTGCGTCGTGGTTTGTTACTCCGTTGGGCGTGCACCCACGCCCCGTCCCGGCCCGCGGTGGTCTGCGCCACCGTGATGGCCAGCCTCACCGCGTGGACCAGCCCACCGATGACATCGCCCTGCTGGCGATCCGCGCCGCCGAGGGCAACGCCGCGACCGGGTCCTGATCACAGCGCTGACCAGGGCCGTCAGCCGGCCTCGTGGTTCCGCTCCGGCTCAGACCTGTCTCTGCGCGGTGACCCGGACTCGCCGCTCGGTCCCGGTCCGGCCCCGCCGGTCGGGTCCGGCCCACCCTGCTCGCCGGTCAGCTCCGCGTCGGGCTGATAGCGGTACGCCGCCTCCCGTACCGCCGAGTCGGACTCCAGTCCGGCGCCGAGCGCGCCACCGACCGTCGCCAGCGAGCTGGCCAGCCAGCCCAGCTTGACCTGGTGGGCGACGCCGGCCTGTCGGCCGGTGGATTCAGCGAGCAGGTCCCAGGGGACGAGGGCGATCGCCCCGATGATGGTCAGCGCGGCGAGCGCCACGTACAGCGCGAGGACGCCGATCACCACGGTGAGCACGGTGACCACGTTGAAGAGGACGACCTGCTCCCGGGCACCCGGGTCGCGCGGAACCCGCTCCCAGAGGCGCGCGCCGAGCACCATGGTCAGCACCACCGCCAGGACGGAGCCGGCCGCGAGCAGGGCGAGCCGCAGGTTGCCCAAGGCCGCCGACAGCTGCCAAATATCGGCGCTCACCAGGGCGAGGACGGCGGTCGCGAAGGCACCGACCAGCAGCCGGGAGAGCCGGACGGCTAGCCGCCACGGCCGGTTCGCCCGGAGCATGCCGAGCAGCAGCCGCAGGTTGCCGCCGATCACCCCGGCCAGCAGGCCGATGCCGGACGCCTGGTGGTTCACGCGCGCGCCGAGTTCCTGGGCCCGCCGTCCGGTGGCCAGGCGCCGGCGGCGCGGGCCGGCCCGTACCGGGTCGCCGACCGCGTCGGTATCGCCGAGCAGTGCCGCGAGGAGCCGGTCCCCGGCCTCGGCCATCCGCCGGGCCACGGCGACGGGGCCGAGCGCGGGCATGGAAAGGACCGCGACGCCGTGGGTGGTGCTGGCGTGCGCGACCACGGGCCGCCGCGCGGTCTGCAACGGCAGGTCCGTCACGCAGAGGACCAGACTCCAGCCCTCGGCCAGCATCCGGCGCCGGGTTGCCTCGATGAGCTGGCCGAGGTCGGCCGGCCCTTCGACGAGCCGTGCCACCTGGAGGCGTACCGCCCAGTCGACCTCCGGAACGCGGCTGCGGAGCCGGTCGGCGAGCTCCGTGGCGGCCTCCCGCGCCAGGTCGGCCGCGGCCCCGGGGGCGGCCACGACACCCACGACGACGGACCCGCGCCCGGTCACCACACTCCCGGAGCCGGCCCGGCCGTTCCCCCGGGCGTGGCGCCGGTCCGTGGCGCCGTCGTCAACACTCGAGGTCGTCCTTCAGGATGCTCATCGCCATCTTCAGCCGCTCGGCGTAGAGCGGCAGCAGGTCCTCCTTGATGGCCGCCCCGGGCCGGCTCGTCCACCGGGTTCAGGGCGTACGTCCACTCGATGCTCGTGGTGCCGTCCTCCTGGTCGCTGAAGTACCAGGACCCCTCGATGCTGTCGACCACCTCGCGCAGCCGCTGCGAGCTGAAATTGTCGACCCGGTACGAGAACGAGTTCGGCGGCTCCACCGCCAGTAGTTCTTCCTCGTTGGTCGAGCCGTCGTCAGAGGTGTTCGTCCGGCGCACGCCTGGGGTGTTCCAGCCGGTGGTGACGCTGCTGGCCACGATTGCCGGCGAGTGTCCAAATCTGGGAAAGATGTGGCTCAGGTCGACGTCGATGACGTACTCGAAAACCTGGCCGATGGGAGCGTTGACGGTACGGGTGACCCGGACGAAGTCGTCCCCCACCTCGGTGCAGTCCCGGTCGACGCCCATCGCCGCCTCCCGTCCCTTTCAGCCTGGTCCAGCTAGTCCCCGGTAGGCGCCGACTCATTCCTCGGCGCCCGGCGGCCACGCCGGACCCGCCGGTCAGGGCTGGTACTGGCTGCGGGTGCGGGGCAGCCACTGGGGGTGCTGGTCGCGCAGGTAGCGGATCAGTCCCTCGCGTAGGTCGCAGCGCAGGTCCCAGGCGCTGGCGCCGTCCGCGGCCGAGGCCTGCACCTCGATGACCACCGTCTGATGGGTGGCGTCAACCATCTGGAGCACCCACCGGTCTCGATCCCACAGCGGTGAGGACTCGACCAGTCGGCGTGCCTCCCGGCGCAGGTCGTCCAGGTCGGCGGTGTGGTCGACATGGATCTGGATCTTGCCGATTACCCGCGACTCGTTCCGGGTCCAGTTCTGGAACGGCCGCTCGGTGAAGTACGTGGTCGGCAGGATGAGCAACCGTTCGTCCCAGAGCCGGATCACCACGTTGGTCAGCTTCACCTCTTCGACCCGGCCCCACTCGCCGTCGACCACCAGTACGTCGCCGACGTGCAGCCCGTCGGCGAAGGCGACCTGGATGCCGGCGAACGCGTTGCCGAGCGCGGTTCGGGCGGAGAGGCCGATCACCGCGCCGACCACCCCGGCCGAGGTCAGAATGGAGACGCCGAAGAGGCGTACCGGCCGGAAGGTGATCAGGATCAGGCCGACTGCGAGGACCGTGACAACGGCCACCGTGAGCCGCCGCACCGGGCGGATCTGGGTGCGGGCCCGCCGGACCCGCCGGTTGGTGACCGGATCGCTCGGCAGTCGGCTGAACGCGACCGCTTCGGCAACGTTCAATGCCTTGATCACCAGCCACGCAGTGACGGCGACCAGGACCAGCTGGATGGCGTGCCGCAGATAACGCTGCCACTCGGCCGGTCCGGGCGGCAGCGCGTAGTACAGCGCCCCGACCAGCAGGATCGCGGCCGCCGGGCGGCGGCAGGCGTCCCGCAGCGGCTCCAGCAGCCACTTGTAGCGGCCACGGGCACCCCGGCGGATCAGCACGCCGGAGACCAGGTCCACGACCACGGCCGTCGCCAGCGTGGCCAACACGACCAACGCGGTACGCATCAGAAGCCGTTCACCGTGATCCCGATGCCGCCTCTCCTGGGCTCGCGACCGCACTCCCCGCGTTCAGAGTGTCATCAGATCCGGTGGCAAGCGGCGGATATCGGGAATGCCAGACGGCCGTGACCGACGTCCGGCGGCTGCCGAACGAGACGGTCGGCCCGCCCGCAGGCTTCCTGCGAGCCGGCGCAGGATGCGTGATCGGCACCCTATGGCCGGTCGCCGACCTGCCGTGGCCGCTCATGCAGCGCTATCAGCTGCTCTTGGGCGTGCCGGAACGTGCGGCCCGGTGCCGTCCCCCGAGGCGCTGCGCGCGGCCGAGCGCTGGCTGGCCGGGGCAGGCGACGCGGAGCTGGCGGCGTACTTCGCGGGCGAGCCCGCGCCCGCCGAGGCACCGCACGACGAGCGTTGGCTATTCGCCGACTCGCATTACTGGGGCCGGGTGCTGTCGGGCCGGTGCAGGATGCGGGCAAGGTGAACGCGGTCCACACGCGGAAAGTACATCGGCGCGGTTGTGTTCGGTCCGCCGGAGCGGTCTCTGCGGCCTCATCCCTGGCCGTGACAGATGCACGGATCTGCCGCAGATAACGTGCGGCATCCGACGGCGCGGCCGTCACCGTGCGTGCGACGAGTCGCTCAGGAGCATCTGAAGACCAGGCGCCGGCCACGAGGGGCCGCCAGCCGGTGGCCAGAGCCTGACGGACGCCGACAGCCAACGTCCCGGGCAACACCGGCTGGCTCGGCAGGCAGTCCGGTGCGGATCCAGGACCGGGGAGCAGGTTGGGAGCAACAGGGTGCCCTGAACGACGTCGAACTGCGCCTAACGGCGTCGAACGTCTCTCAACTGCACCCAACCCTGCCTGCGGCTCCACGTTTCCGCAGCTCAGAGGGGGTGCGGCGTCCTGTTTCACACCGAAGCGGTCGCTGGTTGGATACCAGCATCGCCCACGCAGGTCACGCTGTACCGCTTGCCGTCCTCGCCGACGACCAGGCGCATCTCCTTGTCGTCGAGCATCGCGCACCACTCGCCATACCCGGTGCGTCGCCATTCCGCCAGGCGTGCCTCGGCGAGCTGCGCTGCGGCCTCCTTGTCCAGCCCCACGCGCTCACTCTTTCACCCCGGGTGGCTGTCGACAGCAACGGTGACAGCAACGAGCCACGACAGGGACAGCCGCCCGCCGCCGGGCGCGCACAGTCGTCCGAGGTCGCGAACGCGGACAGCGACGCCGGACGACTTGCACACAGCTTGTAAGCGAGTGTCCGTGGCCAAGCGTCGGGCCGTCTCTGGCCCGTATGCGGCCGAAGCCTCAAGCTTCCGCGCCGGTCGGCCGGGCTGCGGGCGCCCGGGCCAGTCGCCACCGCGTCGCGCCGTAGCCGAGCAGGAAGACGATCGCGGCCGCTTCCAGGCTCGGAATCATGGTCGCGGCAAGGGCCGGTCGGCTCGGAGCAGTCAGGGCGCCGAAGAACGGGTCAGCGGTCATGTACAGCGACCCGCAGATTGGGACGACGACGGCCACCGTAACCGCCCACCAGCGGTTGAGTAGCGCGGCCAGGCCGATCCCAACGATCGCGAACAGCGGGACACCGGCCGCCGCGCGAAGCACCACCGGCCACACCGACTCGTCGGCCAAGATCTGTACCGGCAAGAAGATGTCCTTCGAGGCCACTTCGCGCCGAACCCAGTGGTCGGCGACCACTCTGGGTGCCAGTGGCAGCACTGCGGCGAGGTCGGCCACGGCGAGGAGCACACCGAACAGCGCGGCCACGCCCGCCTTCGCTATTAAGTAACGGCCGGGACGGGGCGGCGGGGGGAGCCGGGCCGGCGGGGATACCAGGGCCGGCAGGGAGAGCCGGGCCGGGCGGCCGGTCAGCCATGGATCACGCAGTACCAGGAACGCCCCGGCCGCCAGCGCGGCCAGTTGAGCCCAGCCGAGGCCCGAGGTGTGGATCGCCTTGACGTCGAAGTGATATGCGTCAAGCTGTTCCTCGAAAGTCTGCGGGTCGTAGTAGACGTAGAACATGTAGGCGTCGTCGTTGAACGAAAGACTGCTCAGGCCGGCGAGCGCGACCAGGGGCGGCAGGAGCCACAGTGCCCGACTGTGGGCCAACCCGCGCAACTCCTGACGCAACAGACCGCTCATCGGCGTCAATCTACCCGTTGGCCGATTTGGCTCGCGGACGGCGCCGTGGGGGGCCAGTTCCTGCTTACGTCTGCCTTTGGCGGCCAGGTGGTGAACAGATCCGCTGTCTCACCGGTCGCGTTGCCGTCCGGGTGATCGCCCGTGGGAGCTTTGCTACCGGCAGTGGCGAGGAGCAGCCAACCGAGCAGCGAAGTCCGCGGACGTCAGCGGACTGGTGCGCACACCGGTGCCAGCCGGATCGAGCGGCGCAGCGCCAAGACGTCGGGGTCGCTAGCGACTCGTAATGCGTAGGTCTCGGTGACCGGTCTCAGGCGAGCAGGCTGTAGGTGCCGTCGGGGTTCTGGAGAACGTATGCGGTGTAGCCGCCTGGGTTCCCCTGCCGATGCTTGGGCAGGAAGACGCCGTAGGTGTGATCTGCCCAGCCGGGACAGGCGCGGCGGACGTCGTTGGGAGGGAAGCGATCGGCCAGCCTGCCGGCAGCTCGAGCCCGGCGGATGTCGTCAACGAAGCGGCTCACGATCCAAGTGTGGCCGGTTGCAAAGGCGCGCCAACTCCAACGACAAAAGCACCAAAAGTTCCGTTTGTGACGCCCGATTCGGTGGCAACAGCGGCAACGCCCCCGCTGATCACCAGACGGATGAAGACGGATGTCAGGAAGGGAGCGAGCGGCGGCTCCCCCCGGCGCTTCCAAGGCCACCCCTTGCAGCGCCGGACTGCGGTGATGAACTGGAGGCCCTCCACCGCGAAGGCACCGAAGCATCCAACGGCGGCGGCCACCATCCACGTCATGCCGCAGACAGTACCTAGTGGAGCGCGATTCGGAGGCGCGGCAGTCTGCCGCCGCTTGCCACGAACCGTGGCGCGCTCTCCCGATGGCCGCCGATCCCTGCAGAGCAGTGAGCCCGGCGCAGGCAGGCTCTGCCGCTGCCTGACATCCACCGTCGACATCAACGAAGCCGGCCGCCGGCGAACAATAGCGAACAGAGCAGGAGAAGCTTGCGGACGTCCCGGACGGTGACAGACGCCGCGACTATCGCCGGGCGCGCCTTACAAGCGAGTGGTCAGGAGGGGAAAGCCCTGGCGTGCCCGTTGCGTGCCCGATGCCGCAGTCGCCGACGGGCAACGACGGTTAAGGCATGCTGCCTCGCGAGGCGTCTGGTCAGCGGCAACGGCAGGTAGCAGGGTCGAGGAATCCCGAGCGCCGACAATTCCTAAACCGTGTGTCGGCCCCGCGCGCCTGACATCTGCGGCTGACATCAACGATCGCGGGCGGCCAGGGACGAAGGCGCACCCACCACAGTGACGACTAGGACGTCACGTCGGGTCTCGGGACCTGCGACGGCTGACTGGCCCGCTCAGTCGGGGACAGGGCAGGTGCCAGGCGGTAAGGAAGGCTGCCCGGCCGCCGCAACCGCCTGGTTGGCCTCCGTTGGCGTGCGGATGCTCTCGAACGCGCTTCCCAGAATGACATCAATCCGGTCGTTGGAGCGGTGGATGTCGAACTCGGTCTTCACCTGTCCTTGGATGTATGACGACACGAGCCAGCCGGCCCCGACTGTCTGCGGCCCGTAGCGGATCACGGCCGCTTCGGGATAGCGTCGCCCGTCCCGGTACCGGTCGGTTGTGGAGAGCATCTGGAAGCCCCGCTTCCCGAGCTCCACGAACACCGTGAGCTCAAGTCCTTTGACGTCGCTCGCATTGAGCACGTTCAGCCTGGTCCCGTCCGGCCTGGGTACGGTGAGATCGACGGGAACCAGCCCTGGGGGACAAGTCGGCGACGCGTTTGGTTGAGCTGTCCCTTGGGCAGTCGGCATCGTGGGGGCGTCGCACCCCGACAAGGCCAGCGCGGCGATCGAGGCGGCGAGGATACGTACCCGCGTCTTCACGATGACGACCATAGCCAGCCGTCGACAGCAACGGCGACAGCAACCGGGCTGGACGAGGACGCCCGTCGGCAGAAGCGTGCGGACAGTCGCCCGAGGTCGCGAACGCGGACAGACGACGCCGGACGACCCGCACAGAGCTTGTAAGCGAGATGTAGCCGCGCGGTTCGGCTGGCCTGGTCGTAACCGCCGCTGGCTCAGTCGTCGCAGAAGGAGTCCTCGTACTTGGGCCAGAAGGTGACCTCGACGCTGTAGTAGCCGGGCCGACCGGCTTCATCGCGGAAGACGCTCAACCATAGGCAACGATCCCGCAGCGTCTTCATGGCGAATACAAGCCGCAGGTCTGAGACGTCGAACGTCCACCCCGACTCGCGGGCAACCGCCTCATAGTGGCTGCGGATCTCCTCGTCCGACAGGTCACTGCGATACTCGACGGTCACCTCGCCGAAGATCTTGCTCTCACTGTCGCGGCGACCGTCGGCGCACGGCTGCTGCACGGTCGGCCCGCCAATCGACGAAGCGCCTGCCGGCACCCGCTGAAACACCGCCTCATCAGCTAGCTTCGTCGGCTCGTTTGGTGCGGCGATGCACCCGCCCGTGATCGGTGAGAGAAGCGTGTAGACCGCCTTAGCCACGACAGGTCGCGCGAGGTAGCCACCGACAGCGCATACGACGAGCATGACGGCGAGGCTGGCCGCAATCCTCAAGAACCGCGCTCGCCAACGAGGATGAGGCTCGCCATTCACGACGTTCACCCTACGCAGCGACTGCATTGGATTGGTGCCCGCTTGGCAACGTGCGTACGAGGCCCAGGCCGTCGGCGACCGCATCCGGTACAAGTTTCGGGCTACGGCGGAGGCGACCAAGCCGAGGGCTGGAGGCAGCGACGAGGCAGCAGGCCCTTTGATCTAGGCGGGTAGGAGGCAGCAGAGAACATCTCGCGTCAGCTGCTCGGTCGCACTGGTCGACAACGCCCGGCACGAGTCGACGAGCTGTGTCCGCTTCCCCCCGACGGGGGTCGTCCCTTTCTGGTGGGAGCGTTGCGCCGCAGGTCACAGGCCCTCCCCGTCCTCGTCGAAGGCACCCTCCGCCGGATCTTCCGGGGCCGAAGTCAGCAAATCGTCAGCAGGCAGCGTGAAGGCATCCAACACTCGGGCCGCGTAGTCGTCCGGGGTGTGCGTATAACGATCGAGTGTCGTTGACGCCTGTTCGTGGCCCATGACCCGCTGCACCAGGTTGATCGGCACGCCGTCGGTGACCAGCCAGGTGGCGTAGGCATGCCGCAGGTCGTGGAACCGCATCCCGCCAACCGCCTTGACCGCCACGCAGGCAACGGCCTCCCGCTCGGTGGTGAACTCCGCCGACCACTCCACGCCCTCCCGATCGGGCCAGACCGCGCGGTACCGATGCGGGCCGGCGTTGACGACCTGGCCGAGCAGGCCGGCGCGAACCAGCGAGGGCAGCCACACCCGACGGCGAAAGTTCGACCGCCGCAGTGGGCGCCCGACCCGGTCGCGGAAAACCAGGGACCGTGGGTCTGGGGTGACGTCGTCGGCTGGCAGGAGCGCTCGCAGCTCCGCGACGAGGAAGGCTGGCAGCGGCACGGTCCGGACCCCGGCACGGGTCTTCGGGTAGGGGCGGAGCACCACGCCGCCGTGAGTTTCCTCGGCGACCTGGGCCACGTGCAGCCGAGAGCTCCGCATGCAGCTCATCGAGTCCCGGGCGATCGCGCTACGAGCCCTCTTCCTCTCGACCAACGCCTGACCCGGGCAACCGGCGGCGATCGTCGCCCGGAAGGCCGGCCGGACTGCCGGCGTTGTCGGGTCTCAGGACGTCCGTGACAGACCGTCTCAGGATGTGGGTGACAATTCCGCCTAGCCGGGTGGTGACGGCTGCTCGGGTGGGCGTCCTCGCGCGCGGGCCGCGTCGGTGACGGCGATCGCTGCTAGGACTGCGGTGGCGGCGAGGGCGGCCAGCAGCGGCGGCACGAACAGCATCGCCGGTGCCAGGGCGGCCAGCACGAGCACGCCGGTCGGCCGATCCCGGGACACGCGGTTGAATACCGTGTGTTCGAACCAGGCGCGCCCGGCCAGGAACAGCACGGGTCCGCCGAGGATGACGGCGACCCAGGCCGGTTGCGTGTGTCCGAGTGGATGGGCGATGACGAGTTCGACGCCGACGGCGGTGGCGACGATGCCGGCCACCATGATCGGATGGGAGTATGTCGCCGACAAGGAGACGCGGCTCGGGACCGGGGCCGCTGCGACAGCCGCGGCCAACAGTTCCCCGGCGCGGTAGATGTAGATCCGCCAGAACAGCACCGTGGTGGCGAACGACACCACGAGCGCTGCGGTCCGATCAGCCGCGAGGCCGCTGCCATTGAGGGTGGACGCGCTGACCAGGATCAACTCGCCGAGCGCGATGATGAAGAACTGCCGGTAGCGGTCGGCCAGGTGCTCGCCCAGGATGCCCAGATCCGACTTGGTTGAGCGACCCAGCCCCGGTGTGGGCCAGCGGATTGGGAGCGCCACGTAGTCCACGGCCACCGCCAGCGTCCACAGCGCCCCACGCGCCGCACCGTGCGCGGCCGCCCCAGCGATCCACGGCACCGCCGACACACCGAACCAGAACAGCTCCCGGATGCTCCTGCGCTGCAACTCGTGGCCACGCAGGGCGAGGACGAGGAAGAGTTGGCGGCCGATGTGGATGGCGACGTACCCGCCTGCGAAGACCAGACCTCGCTCGCTGAACGCATCGGGCAGCGCGACCACCATCACCAGGCTGCCGAGCATGGTCGCGGTGACCAGCAGCTGGATCGCCAGCCGTTGCGTGTCGTACAAGTTGGTTGTCCACGCTGTCGTGGTCCAGATCCACCACATGGCCAACAGCAGCACCAGCGTCTGGAAGGCGCCGCTCCACGTAAGTTCCTCCATCAGCCCGTGCGAGAGCTGGACGAGCGCGGCGACAAACACCAGGTCGACGAACAGGTCCAGAAAGTTTGTCCGCGTCTCCTCGGGTCTTCGCAGCATCTTGGCGCCACTCGGCGTCGTCATCAGCTCGCCCGTTCTGCCGGCTTTGTCCCAGGCTTGAAGCATTCGTACCACGCGGCAGCGCCGGTGAATTCGGATATGCGGCCCTGGCCTGGAAACGGGCGGCCCGCGTTACACGGGCGGCTTTCGGTCCAGGCGGCCAGTTCTTCCTTCTACCCGTCACCGCCGGTCCGGATCAGCTCGTCGACCACGGCGTCGGGCCGCTGCTACAGGTGGCGGAGCCCAGGTCCTGATACCGATCCGTCACGCAGGTCCTGAGCCCCGACAGCCGGATGCCGGCGATGTCGGGCTGCCGGCGGGCTGCCGGCGATGTCGAGTCTCAGGACATCCGTGACAGAACAGTCTCGGGACGTGGGTGACACTTTCCGGCTAGCCAGGCGGTGAGGGGGGCTCAGGTGTGCGTCTTCGGGCGCGGGCTGCGTCGGATATGGCGATCGCGGCCAGGACGAGAGCAGCGGCGGCGGCGACCAGCACGGGCGGCAGGAAGATCGTTGCCGGCGAGATGGCGGCGAGCATGAGGACCCCGGCCACGCGGTCGCGGGACACCCGGCCGAACACCGTGTACTCGATGATGGCCCGTCCGGCGAGGAACAGTGCGGGTCCGCCGAGGATGACGGCGACCCACGCCGGTGGTGTGTGCCCGAACGGGTGCTCGATGATGAGCTCGTCGCCGACGGAGATCGCGACGATGCCGGCGACCATGACCAGGTGGGCGTATATCGCCGAGACGCCAACGCGGAGCGGATCAGGGGCCGCGGCGACGGCCCCGCCCAACACCTCCCCGGCACGGTGGATGTAGATCCGCCACAGCAGCACCGTGGTCGCGAACGCCACCACGACCGCCGCGCTGCGGTCCGCCTCGAAGCCGTTGCTGCTGAGCCCCAGCCCCGTCACCAGAATCAGCTCGCCGAGCGCGATGATGAAGAACTGCCGATGCCGCTCGGCCAGGAGCCCGCCCGAGATCGAAAACTCCGCCGCATTGGCGGGGCCCAGCCGCGGCGTGGGCCAGCCGAGTCTGGCCACCGTGTAGTCCACGGCCACCGCCAGCGCCCACAGCACCCCACGCGGCCAACCATGTATGAGTGCGCCCGCGAGCCACGGCACCGCCGACACGCCGAACCAGGCCAGCACCCGCATCTCGGGACGCTGCCGCTCGTCGCCCCGCGTAACGATCACGAGAAACAGGCTGCGACCGACCTGGACGGCGACGTACGCGCCGGCGAAGACCAGGCCATGTTCGCCGAACGCCTCAGGCGCCGCGGCCGCCAGCACCAAGCTGCCGAACATGGCCCCGATGGCCAGCACCTGTATCGCTGGCTGTCGGGGGTCGAACCTGTCGGCTACCGCCGCCGACTGGGTCCACACCCACCACACGGCGAGCAGCAACACCAGCGTCTGAAATGCGCCGCTCCAGTCCAGATGCTCCCGCAGCCCTTGTGAGAGCCGGAAGAGCGCGAAGACGAACACCAGGTCGAAGAACAGGTCCAGGAACGTCGCCCGCTGCTCCTCCCGTCCCCGCAGCAGCCGGGCTGCGCCACTCGACATCGGTTCGCCCCGTTTCCGCCGGTTCTGTCCGCCTCCGACAGTCGTACCACCCGGCAGCGCTGGTGGATGTGGATGTGCTGCGGCCTGGGGTCGATCGGCCTCGCCCGTGGCGGGCGACGGTAGAGGCCGATCAGTTCTTCCAGCCGCCGCCGCCGGTTCTGATTAGCTCGTCGACCTTGGCCAGGCGTCGGGCCAGTGCCACAGGTGGCGGAGTGTTACGACCAACGCACCACAGCACCGGCTGGCACGGGTCGACAAGGTGTGTCCGGCTCCCCCCGACGGGGGTCATGAACGACGGATCGGACGCGCCCGAGCCGACGAGATTCCCTTGGGGCGTGTCACCACTGCTCATCGAGGGCTGCGATCTGCTTGCGGAGGGTTCGGGCATCCTTCGGAGGCAGGACCACAACGGCGACGTCCAGGATCCAGCGCAGCTCGGGCGGATTCGGACAGCACTCCATCACCCCGCAGCCGGAGGTGGGGTCCCACAAGCGATGCCATGGGTGGCGCACGAACCATGACCAGGTCCGCAGTGCATCAGTGACGGCCTGGTTCCAGAGGCGGGTGCGTTCGAGGTAGGCGATGGCTCTCAATCCCCGGACCGAGAGCCCGGGGATGACAGAGGTTGATCCGTCAAGCGGTCGCCGGTAGATGGAGTCGGCACGCAGTTGTGCGGGGCGCCTACGCGGCATTGCCCTTTCGTGGAGTCGACATGCCGATCATCGTTGCACATCCGCATTCGGCTCACCTGCGCGACGACCTACGTGCGTGGGGACCGGACCACGACGACTCCCACGGTGGGGGTCGGCCTGGGTCGCGGCGGAACGGCTGTCGACAGCAACGCTGACAGCAACGCCGCCGGACGGCGGCACGCTGACAAGCGCCAGCACGGCCGGGCTGGTAGGGCGGTGAGGACCACGACCAGGCTGAGGGCCTTGTTGAGGATCACGGCCTGCAGAGCGGCGAACCCGAACAGCATGATCAGCAGGGGCAGAGGGAACTCGGCGCCGCCGAGGCCGATCATCCCGCCGAGCACGCCGACGGCCGCGGCGGCGGCGAACGCCAGCGTCAGCGTCAGCGTCAGGAAAGAACGAACGGCGGGGCGGTCGGGCGCCGGCGAGGTCGGCACGCCCGAACCCTTTGCGGTAGCGGCGGACCTGGATGTGGGCCAGCGGCCGGCCTTCGAGTTGAGCTGGTTAGAACCTGACTCTTATCACTGGGTCGGTTTTCGGCGGGTCGTAGGGCGTTGACCTGGGGTTCCGGTCGGGAGGTCGCGCACTAATCGTGGCCTCTAGGCTTGTCGGCCGTGTCGCCGTACGTGCGAACGGTGAGGACGGCCTCACCCGCGAACTCACCGAGATCCGTGAGCAGTTGGCCGTCGCCCACGCTGACCTCCGGGAAGCTCGCCGGCCAGCTGGCGCAGCCATACGTAACTACGCCCAATCGACCGTTGCCAGCTGTTGGATTTCCTCATCCCATCGAGTCGGTCACGCGGTGACGGAGAGCCGTCTTCACTCGCCCGCCGACGTGCGGGAATTCGGTTGGTCCCAGGTCAACGCTTGGTTACGGTCTTCCACTGTGACACGCCCAGGTTTTGACTCGTACCTGATCTGCGCGACGCCCCGCTCGGGAAGTACCTTGCTGTGCGGTCTGCTGGACTCGTCCGGGGTTGCCGGCCACCCAGCCTCCTACTTCAATCGCAAGAGTTTGAATGAGTACGCCGACGACTGGCGTATAGCACGACCGCGTGATGGACGGATCGACGAAGCGTTCGTTCGAGCGGCGCTAACCGCCGGCAAGACTTCGAACGGTGTCTTTGGCGGGAGGATCATGGCAGAGACTTTGCCGGAACTGATAAGTGGCCTTGCCGCCTCCGCATCTATACCAGCGGTGACGGATGTAGACCTATTGAGCGCCCAGTTGGGTCAACTCAGATTCGTTCACCTGCGGCGACGCGACGTCGTGGCCCAGGCGGTGTCGTGGGCAAAGTCGCTGCAAACCCATTTCTGGCATCCGGGCGAAGCCGTCGCGCCCGGAGGTCGGGATCCTCATTACGACGAGGAGCTGATTGGTCGGCTTGTCGCCACGATCGAGAGATCCGAGGCGGACTGGACAGTCTGGTTCGCCTCTCACAGCATCGTGCCTTGCGAGGTGACGTATGAGGAGTTGGCGGCAGATCCGCCCCGCACTGCACAAAAGGTGCTCGACTATCTCGGTCTGAATGTTCCGCCGGATCGGCAACTGGTGGTCGGGCACCGTCGACAGGCCGATCAACTCAACGCAGACTGGATAACGAGATTTAAGTCTCGCTGAACCGTCTGTTCTACCCGAGCGTCTCCCGCTGGCAGTCCGTCGTGCTGCTCGCTCAGGCCCCGGCCTGTATCCCGGTCGATGGCGGTGATGGTGCCGGTGAGGCGGATTGGGCGGGCACAGCCGCCGGCGGCGGCGGTGTGCTCCAGCCAGCCGGAGAGCTCCGGCAAGGCCGCGCGACGCAGAGCTTGGGCGTCACGGCCGGCCGCGAGGCCGGGGCGGAATGGGCGAGCGGGGTGGACACGGTCTTCTCCTCACGGGGTGGCAGGGACGGGAGACGAAGCACCACCAGCGGTGGACGTCTGTCCGCTGGTGGTGTTCGTCGTGTCTCCTGGCACCGCCGAGAGGGCGGCTGACGCCGGAGGGCGGGTTTGTGGTGGTGCCACTCCCGGAAATCTACTTCGAGGGGCCAAGGCTGTACGTCACATTGGGGCAAGACCCAAAAAGGCGACCAGCGGTGGTGGGCGGGCTCTGTTAGTTGTAGTGGGCGAACTCTGTATAGTCGTTCCAGATCCAGCCTTTAACGCCAGTGCAGCAGTCCGAGTGCCACCAGAGGTTTCCGGCATCGTTCACGCAACGCTTGTCGACACGGAAAAGCGTCTTGGACTTCCACGTCGCTATCACGGGGGATGACCCCGAATAGCTGGTGTGCACCTTAGCGCTGCCGACGATGACTCGCCTCAGATGTGGCGTCCAGTTCGAGCATGAGGCCATGGTTCCGACGTCCATCGGTTCGGCGCCCATCTCGTTCGCCGTTGCGCTCGGAATGGGTTCGATCGCCGCAGATGCCGGTGCCGCGACAGGAAGGATGCCGGAAAACGCGAGTGTGAGTGTTCCACCCGCCGCTGCGAGTCGCTTTGCCGTTACTTTCCTCATGAATTCCTCCATATCTACAGGTGTTCTAAGTTGGACCGTATAGGTATCGCAGCGTCTGCGAAGCCCGCCCTTGGTAACAGATCGATGAACATGACTTGGCCAGGGGTCTTGTTGGTAGGTCCCTGTGAATGAATCTTAGCGATTGCCGCCTATGTCCGATCAGGCCGCCGAGTCCCCACGGTCGTTCGGCTGTCGACTAACTGCGATCTGGTTGAGTCATCCGGGGGCATACGCCAGGACCCCAGGGCTCAGGCAAGGTGGCTGTATGCCCGTTTCACGTTATTCCGAGCAGTTGTAGTGGTCGGTAGGGATTTCGGCTGTTGTGGCGTAGGGCTTTCACGATGGTGGTGGTGCCGGCCAGGCGGAGCAGGCTTACCGCGGTGTTGCGCAGGGTGGCATGACGCGGGGCGCGTTGCCGGTGCGTAGGCGGCTGGCGGCTTCGGCGTAGGTGGTGTCGCGGATGTGAATTCATCAACCTCATGCGCTGGCAGCTCAACGACGAGCGCCGAGCCGGGCGACGGCGGAATGCGGTCGGAGAGTCATCCGGGGCACAAGACGCCGTGAAACGTCGTCAACCAGCGAGGAACCATGACAGCCGCAGACCCCGTGTGAGCAGGCGTCGCGGGCCGTTCCCGCTGGTGGTGGGACAGCCGCTCTCAGTTCCGCTTCAACATCTGACACGGCTAGCGGTGCTTCGGGCCAGCATCAGTTGCTACGGGTGCGCTCATGAGCCTGGCACACGGCGGCGTCTAGGTGCTCGTCCATCAGCTTCACCTCGGGGGGATGGCCAGCCCTGGCCGGGAACCAGGGCTCGTCGCCGGGGCTGGCGTGGCGGTCAGCTGCAGCTGGTGCAGGCGCTTGCGCAGGTGAGCAATTGTCAATTCCTGTGGATGGCTGAACCACGGTGGCGGGCTGGTGCCTTGAATCTCCTGCGATCCCATGCTGTTCGGCCCGATAGTTTTCAGCCGGCTGCCAGGACTTCCACGCCGCGCGCCGTGAGCCACTCGACGACTGCGTGGTGGGGGTCGGCGTCGGTGATCAGTCCGCTGATGTCTTCCCAGGGCAGGACGCGGAACCGTGATGCTGTGCCGATCTTCTCGGACGAGGCGAGGATGTAGGTGTCCGCGGCCCGCGCGGCCAGGGTGCGCTTCATCGCGGCCTCTTCAGCGTCGCCGGTGGTAAGCCCCGCGTCCGGGTGGACGCCGGTGACGCCCAACAGGCAAAGGTCGGCGGAGATGTTCTGAGCGGCCTCGACCGCGGCCGCGCCGCAGGCAACCGCGGAGTGCTTGAAGATGCGGCCGCCGAGCAGGAAAACCTCGGCCTGCGGATGCTCCAGCAGCGAGGCCGCGACGGTCGGGCTGTGGGTGATCACGGTGCAGTCCAGGTCCGGCGGAAGGGCATGAGCTACAGCGAGGGCGGTGGTGCCGCCGTCCAGGATCAGGGCGCTGCCCGGCCGCACCAGCGCGGCGGCCGCCGCGGCGACCTTCTGTTTGCCGGCGGGGGTGACCGTCTTCCGGGCGGCGTAGTCCGCCACGGCCGGGGAGACGGGCAATGCCCCGCCGTATACACGCTGGCACAGTCCCTCGGCGGCAAGGTCGCGCAGGTCGCGGCGCACGCTGTCCTCGGAGATGCCCAGGTCTGCGGCGACGTCCTTGGCGACGATCTTGCCCTGTCGGGCGAGCAGGTCCAGCAGGTGAGCACGCCGTTGAGCGGCCAGCATCCACACTCCTTCATGTTCTTGCACGTTTCTGCATGTATCGTAGCGCGTCATGACCGACAAGCCGATGCTCATCCTCATCGCCGGGCCCTACCGCTCCGGCACCGACGGCGACCCGCGGGCCATGGCCGCCAACCTCGGCCGCCTCGAAGCGGCAGCGTGGCCGGTCTTCGTCGCCGGCCACGTGCCCATGATCGGGGAGTGGGTGGCCCTGCCCGTCCTGCGCTCGGCCGGCGCGGGCCCCACGGACCCCCTCGCCGACCAGGTGCTCTACCCGACCGCCGAGCGCCTGCTCACCCACTGCGACGCCGTGCTCCGGCTCCCCGGTGACTCCACCGGAGCCGACCAGGACGTCGCCACGGCCCGCCGCCGCGGCCTGCCCGTCTACCACGACGCGGCCGAGATCCCGCGCCGCACTCCGCAGGAAGGCAGGGCCGCGTGATGGCCCGCCCCGGCATCGACATCCCCGACCACCGCGGCCGCACCGGCCTCGACCGGGCCGGACGCGACCTGGACCGCAACGCCGACATCGTGGTCCGCGACGTGGAGCTCACCTCCCAGGGCTGGCACGTCCTGCGCCGCACCACCTTCGACTACCGCCGCCGCGACGGACGCTGGGAAACCCAGCAGCGCGAGACGTACGACCGCGGCAACGGCGCGGTCGTCCTGCCGTACGACGCCGAGCGCGGCCGTGTGCTGCTCACCCGTCAGTTCCGCTACCCGGCCTACGTCAACGACCACCGGGACGGCATGCTCGTCGAGGCCGCCGCCGGACTGCTCGACGGCGACGACCCGCTCGCCGCCATCCGGCGCGAGGCCGCCGAGGAGCTCGGCGTCACGCTCGGCCCGATCGCCCACGTCCTCGACGCCTATATGAGCCCCGGTTCGGTCACCGAGCGCCTGTACTTCTACGCCGCCCCCTACACCCCGGCCGACCGCACCGGAACCGGCGGCGGTCTTGACGAGGACGGCGAGGACATCGAAGTGCTCGAACTGCCCTTCACAGAGGCGCTCGCCATGGTCCGCGACGGACGCATCGCCGACGGCAAAACGATCCTGCTCCTGCAATGGGCTGCCCTGGACGGACCCTTCGCCTCCGCAGCGGGCACCGGCTGACACCGCCGCCCCCCCCGGTTGGCCTGCCCTGGGGTACACGGGCAGCCGGGGGCGAGCCATCAGGCGGCAGTGAGCTAGGCCGCTCGACGAGCTGACCGCATTCGAAACGGGCTCCGGCGCGGACGAGGGCGACGAGGTGGGGTGCATTGACGGCCCGCCATCGCTGCTGGGCGGACTCGACGAGCTTGAAGACCATGGCAAGCGCGGCCGCCGCGCTGCCGGCGCCCCGGGTCACCTTCGAAGGGCGGATGTGCCCCGAGGTTACGGCGGGGGCAGGCGCTCGCTGGGTTTGTGTGCTGATGTTACGCATTGGCCCGGTGGAGGCGCTCGGCCGCCTGTGCCCGCAGTGCATCGCCACCTGCCGGGGTGCCCCCGCACAGTGCCATTTCCCGGGCGTTGTACGCAGCCATCCACAGGCTGGCCGCCCACGCGATCTCCAGTTCCACGGCCGAGAACAGGCGCCCTCGAATGTCTTGATAGGCCACCAGGAACGCCTCGGAACTATCGATCGGCGCCAGCATGGGCGGCCCGGCACTGGCGAAAGACCCGCTCGCCGCTCCCACCAGCGCCGCCTCCGGCTGCCACGCCAGGCTGTCCCAGTCGTGCACCGCCCACACCCGCCTACCCCGCCACCGCAGGTTCTGCGCCTCGAAGTCGGCGTGGCCGAGCACGCACGGCAAGCCGGCGGCCAGCAGGCGCCCCCGGGCCCGCTCAGC
This sequence comes from Micromonospora sp. NPDC000668, assembly GCF_042897975.1. Lineage (NCBI taxonomy): Bacteria > Bacillati > Actinomycetota > Actinomycetes > Micromonosporales > Micromonosporaceae > Micromonospora > Micromonospora sp. NPDC000668. Next base: position 290,323 of record NZ_JBIAYP010000005.1, on the reverse strand, counting down.
CGTCTGGACAATGTGCTCGGACACTGCACCCTGGTCCCGGCTGTCAAGAAAGTCGATCGTCGGCCACACCCCAGAATCGGTGTGGTCCCAGCGGACCCAGGGCGGACTCGGCAGCGGCGGCGCGACGGTCACGCCGGAAAGCTCGGCCATCAGCCGGGCGAACACCTCCGCGCAGCGCATAGCAATGTCCGGGGAGTCCCCCCGCAGTACTTCGCCGCCGGGCCGGAATTCCTCGGCGTGCACGGCCAGCGCACCGACACCGACCACCGGCGTGAGCGGCCGGGCACACACAAACCCGCGCTCGGCCAACCGGGCCTGCGCCGCGACACACGACGAGGCCCGGCCGTCGTCGGCGCGCGCCTTGACCACGACGTCCCTGCCACCGGCCAACCGCAGACCGAACACCATCGAGACCTGATGCGACTGGAACAGCACGCCGGCGGGTTCGCCGCCCAGATGGTCACGACACCAAGCCGGCAACCAGTCCGGCAACTCGTCCAGCTGCACACTCAGGACTGTGCCATAGGCCCCAGACGCACCGGAGGCGAGATTGTCTCCTGGACGATCGCCGGACCTCCGTGACGAGCCACCCTGCCGCACATCTCTGGATCAACGAACTGTAAAGCGATCAACGATGCGCGACACTAAGGGACGTCTCGTAACCCCGGTGTCTGTTTGCTGAGGACGATCATTGAGGATGCCTGGATGCAGGTGATCACCGCGGCCCGCCCTGAGTGGATTTTCCCGTTTACGGGGCTCGCCGAAGGCGCCGACCCGGCCCATAGAGCCGACCGATCCGTTGCGGTGCAACGCCTTGACGAACTTTCGAGACCGGAATTGGCTGCCCCTATCCGAGTGCACGATCGTGCCGGCCGGGCCGCGCAGCCGGGCCGCGTTACGCAGCGCGGTGACGGCTAGTGACACCTTAATCCGAGAGTCGATCGAGTAGCCGACGATCCGGCCGGAGTACATGTCCTTGATCGCGCACAGGTACAGCTTGCCCTCGGCGGTGGCGTGTTCGGTGATGTCGGTCAGCCACACCTGGTTGGGTGCGTCGGCGGTGAACTGGCGTTGCACCAGGTCGCCGTGCACCGGCGGGCCCACCCGCCTCGTGAGGCCCCTGCGTTTGCCGAACACGGACCAGATGCGCTGCTGTGAGCAGAGCCTGGCCACCCTGTTCGGGCTAGCGGTGATCCGTGGGTGGGCAGTTCGTCGGCGATGAACCGGTACCCGAACGCCGGGTCGTCGTGGTGAATGTCCAGGGCGGCGTTGATCAGGTGCGCGTCGTCGAAGTCCCGCTGCGAGACCGGCTCGGCGCACCACGCGTAGTAGGCCTGCTTGCTGAAACCCAGCACCCGGCAGGTCACCGCGACGGGAATCCCGTCCGGCAGCCAGGTCACCGACCAGCGGGTACATCATTTTGGGGCGATCTCCTTGGCGAAGAACGCCGCCGCCCGGCGCAGGATCTCGTTTTCTTGTTCCAGCAGCCTGTTGCGTTTTACGCAACTCCCGCAGCTCAGCGGACTCGCTGCTGGTCGTGCCGGGACGGACCCCGTCGTCGATGTCGGCAAGCTTGAGCCAGCGGTGCAGACACGACTCGGAAATCCCGAAGTCCTTCGCGATCTGCGCGATCGGCGCCTCACCCTTGCGGGCGACCGCGACCACGTCACGACGGAACTCCGGCGGGAACGCCTTCGGTATGACAGGCATCCTTCCAGCGAGGAACGCATCCTCACAGGTCAGGAGTCAACCGAACCGGGGGCAGTCCCGAGCCTGTGACGAGCTGATCGTTAGGCGTGGCGGGTGCGGTCCGCGGAGGTGGGTTGCTGCCTTGTGGTTCTGCCCGTCGGACGAGGCGGCATGATTTGGGCATGGCGTTGTCGACGGCGTTCACGGAGATGCTCGGCGTGCGGTACCCGATCGCGCTGGCGCCGATGGGTGGGTCGGCCGGTGGCGCGCTGGCCGCAGCTGTCTCCCGCGGTGGTGGGTTCGGGATTCTGGGCGGCGCGTACGGGGACCCGGAGTGGCTGGCACGTGAGGTGCCGATCGTCGCGGGTACTGAAGGGCCGTGGGGTGTCGGATTCCTGACCTGGGGGATCGATCTCGACGCGGTGGAGCTGGCGCTGAGCTACGGCCCCAGCGCCGTGATGCTGTCCTTCGGCGATCCGAGCCCATACGCGGAGCATGTCCGCCGGGCAGGGGCTCTGTTGATCCTCCAGGTCACAGATCTGGAGGAGGCCAAGCGGGCCGTGGACCTGGGCGCCGATGTGATCGTGGCTCAGGGAACCGAGAGCGGTGGGCACGGAGCCGTGCGCGGGCGGTCCACTTTGCCGTTCGTGCCCGCGGTGGTGGATCTCGTAGCTCCGGTGCCGGTGCTGGCAGCGGGCGGGATCGCCGATGGACGTGGTGTGGCGGCGGCTCTCGTGCTGGGCGCGGCCGGAGCGCTCATCGGCACCCGCTTCCAGGCCAGCACTGAGGCCCTGGTCGATCCCTCGATCACCAAGGCGATCCTCGAGGGGCGGGGGCAGGACACCGAGCGCAGCACCGTGCTGGACATCGCGCGCGGATCCCGATGGCCGTCGAAGTACCCCGCCCGCACCCTCGGCCATCCCTACCTCGACCGCTGGCGCGGCCGGGAGGCCGAGCTCGCCGCCGATCCCCAAGCCCGTCAGGCGTACCAGGACGACGTGGCACGCGGCGCGGTGCCCCCGCTGCCGGTCTGGGCGGGCGAGGCCGTCGACCTCATCACCGACCTGCCCTCGGCGGAGGACCTGGTCACCGCCATGGCCACCCAGGCCCAGGACGCCCTGACCCGAGCGGGACGCCACTGACCCACCAGCCGTCAGCGCCGTTCCGGCTTGCTCGTCACGCGCCGCGGCGAAGCTACCGAGCGAAGAGCGATCACTCACAGCCACACCGCAACTGGCCGTCCATGGGGAATTTTGGTGGCCGCAGTCACCTGCGGATACACATAGCGGCCGCAGCATCGAAGGCGTCGCCGCCCGCGTCGCGCAACGCCACCTGACCATGACCGCCTCCATCTGGCACAACCGGACCACCAGACAATCCGCGACCAGGTCCTTGATCGCCTACGACCACTGATCAGAGTTAGGACTTACTCGTCTAGTGTCCTGAGTCGTTGATTCATTGCTAGATTGATGGCGTGGGTGATGGTCGTGGTCCGAAGTTGGTGTTGCTGGCGTTGACCGCCGAGGAGCGGGACGTGTTGCAGGGCTGGGCTCGTCGTGGAAAGACGGCGCAGGCGTTGGCGTTACGGGCGCGGATCGTATTGGCGTGCGCGGATGGCCTGTCCAACAGCGAGGTCTCACGGCAGCTCGGGGCGTCGCTGCCGACGGTCGGTAAGTGGCGCAAGCGGTTCATCGCGCAGCGACTGGCAGGGCTGCAGGACGAGCCTCGTCCTGGCGCACCGCGGAAGATTACCGACGCGCAGGTCGAGGCGGTCATCGTCAAGACCCTCGAAGAGGCGCCGTCCAACCGGGATAGCCACTGGTCGACCCGGTCGATGGCGGAGGCGGCCGGGCTCAACCAGACGGCCGTGTCGCGGATCTGGCGGGCGTTCGGGCTCAAGCCGCACCGGGTGGACACCTGGAAGCTGTCCACCGATCCGTTGTTCATCGACAAGGTCCGTGACGTGGTCGGGTTGTACCTCGATCCGCCGGACAAGGCGATGGTCCTCGCCGTCGACGAGAAGTCCCAGATGCAGGCCCTCGATCGCACGGCGCCGATGCTGCCGGGCGTGCCTGAGCGCCGCACCCACGACTACGTGCGGCACGGCACCACGAGCCTGTTCGCCACGCTGGACATCGCCACCGGCAAGGTGATCGGCCAGTACCAGCGTCGGCACCGCCATCAGGAGTTCCTGCGCTTCCTCAAGACCATCGACGCCAGCACGCCGCCCGAGTTAGACCTGCACCTGATCTGCGACAACTACGCCACGCACAAGACCCCGGCGATCCGCGCCTGGCTGGCTGCACATCCCCGCTTCCACCTGCACTTCACACCAACCTCCGGGAGCTGGCTCAACCTGGTCGAACGCTGGTTCGCTGAACTGACCAACCGCAAGCTGCGCCGCTCCACGCACCGCAGCGTCAAAGCCCTCGAAGACGACGTCAACGCCTGGATCGCGGCATGGAACGACAACCCGAAACCCTTTGTCTGGACCAAAACCGCCGACCAGATCCTCGACAACCTCGCCAACTACTGCACCCGAATCAATAAAGCTTCCAACGACTCAGCACACTAGATGTCGGGCGTCGGGATCGCCGCCGGGCTCACCCGGCTTCGTACGCGGGCCTCGTAGCCGGGCCCCAAAGCCCGGCTTTCGGCGCTTAGAAGCCCGGCTTTCGGCCGGTGGTGACCGGCAGCGGAAGCTTCGGTGAATTGGGCCGTCGTGAGTTGCCGGGTGTGGAGTGAGCACTGCAAAGTGCTTGCCTGTGCGTCTACTGCCGTTCCTCGCTGCCCTTGTTGCCATGCTTGTCGTCGCCGCTCCCGCGCAGGCGCACGTCCGTGCGACCTCGGTCGCGGTCGACCTGCGAAGCCAGGGCAGCGGCGTCGTGGCTGTCGTCGATGTGGAGTACGACGTCCTCGCCCGGCTGTTGAGTCTCGACGGTGTCCTGAGCCCGGACGCGGTCGGCGTGGACGGCGCGGCCGCCGAGGTGCCGATCGAGGTGCGGCGCAGGTCGTTGGAGGCGCACGCGAGCGACGTGGCGGCGTACGTCGGCGAGCGGCTGCGGCTGAGCCGCGGCTCGATCGGGTGCACCGCTGAGGACGACGCCCGCGTCGAACTCGCCGACTCCGGCGCGGTGCAGGTCGCGCTCGCCTACGGCTGCGCGGCGTCCGGGGCGCTCACCGTCCGCAGCGACATCTTCCGCGTCTCCGACGGCGTTGTCGACGACACCACCACTATGGTGGCCTACGACATCGACGGTCGCCGCGGTTCGACGTTGCTCGACTCCGCCCGCGCCAGCGTCACGGTGGGGCACACCGCTCTGCTCAGCGACATCCCGCGGTTCGTCCGGCTCGGGGCGGAGCACCTGCTCTTCGGGCTCGACCACGTGTTGTTCCTGCTGGCGCTGTTGCTGGGCGCGAAGCGGCTGCGCGACGTCGTCGAGGTCGCCACGGCGTTCACGGTCGCGCACTCGGTGACCCTGGTGCTGGCCGCGGTCGGCTGGGTCAGCGTGCCCGGGTGGATCGTCGAGCCGCTCATCGCGCTGTCGATTGCGTTCGTCGCGGTCGACAATCTGCTCTCGCCGAGGACGAGCCACCGGCTGCCCGTGGTCTTCGGCTTCGGGCTGCTGCACGGGCTCGGCTTCGCGGGCGCGCTCAGCGTCGACGGGCCGCTGTCGGCCTCGACGCTGGCCGACCTGGTCTCCTTCAACGTCGGCATCGAACTCGTTCAGTTGGCGATCATCGCGCTCTCCTTCCCGGCGCTGCTGTTCCTGCGCAGGGCCGTGACCAAGCCGGTCGCCGCTCGCGCTCTCACGCTCGGCACCGTCGCGGCGACCGTCGCCGTCGCTGGTGCCGGTCTGGTCTGGTTCGTCGAACGTTCGCCGCTCCTGACCTGACACTCATCTCCCGCCCCCCATCCCGAAGGATCCCGATGTCCGCGTTCACCTGGACACGCGCGCGCCTGCGCGTCGTCCTGTACACCACTACGCTGGGGCTCGCCGCCAGCGTCGTGGCGGGCCCGCTTGCGTCGTACGCGGCGTACGCTATCGACCCGCCGGAGGCCACCGTCAGTGGCGTCGTGTACGTCGACGCCAACGGCGACGGCGTTCGGAACGACGGCGAGGCCGGTCTGGCCGGCGTCCGCGTCTCCGACGGCGTGGTCGCCACCACGACCGCCGCCGACGGCTCCTACTCGCTGACGATCTCTACCGACCGTCGCAAGACGGACATCGTGTGGGCCGGCCAGCCGCGGGGCTACCGGTTCGGCCTGGACCAGTACAAGGAGCCGAGGTTCTGGGCCAACCTCGGCCAGCTCGCCGACGACGCCACGCCGACCGCGGACTTCGCGCTCGTCCGTGACGGCCTCTCCGACGGCGACACCTTCTCCTGGGCCAACGTCGCCGACCCGCACGTCAACGCACAGCTGCCCGACCAGATCCGCGAGATTAACTCCACGGGCACCGACCTGCGCTTCATCGCGGTCAGCGGTGACCTCACCAACGACGCCAGCCAGGGGCAGTTCGACACGTATCGTCGCGGCACCCAGCAGTCGGCCGTTGGCGTGTGGCCGGCCGTCGGCAACCACGAGTACGCGAGCGGCTCGGCGTACGCGGACAAGATCGACAACTATCGCAAGAACGTCGGTCCGGAGTGGTACTCGTTCAACTACGGCAACCGGCACTTCGTGGTGCTCGAGAACAACGGCTCGGCGCCGTTCGACGAGGAGCTGGACTGGCTCAAGGACGACCTCGCCGCGAGCGTTCCGCTCGACGACGACCCGACCAACGACATCGAGGTCGTCGTCCTCACCCACCAGCCGATGAACGTCCCGTTCGGCTCGCCGTCGACGTACGACGCCTTCGGTGACGTGCTCGAGCACTACAAGGCGCAGCTGATCCTGGTCGGCCACGAGCACTCCAACCACGTCGAGAACCATTCGGCGTTCGCCTCGACCGCCAAGCACATCCAGACCGTGTCGAGCTCCTACACGATCGACAACGCGCCCCGCGGCTTCCGCTACATCCACATGGCAGGTCCGGGCTTCGACAACCCGTTCCGGATGTACGGCGAGAACGAGCACCTCACCATCGTCAGCCCCGCGCCCGGCTCGAAGGTGCCAGCCGCGAAGTTTCCGGGCATCCAGATCAACGCCTACGACACCGGCGACGAGGTCGTCTCGGCGCGCTACCGGATCGCCGGCGACAAGAACTGGATGCCGCTGCACCACAGCGGCGAGTTCACCTGGCAGAGCAACCTGCCCGACAGCCTGCAGACGGTCGGTGAGCACAGCATCGACGTGAAGGTGGTAGACGCGGCGGGCAAGACCTGGACCAAGTCGGCGGACTTCACCCTCACCGACGAGCCGGCGCTCGAGCCGGTCGCCAGCGGTGACTGGGACCAGCACCACGGCAACGAGGCCCACTCCGGTGTCGCGCCGGCGCAGGAGGCCGGCCGCCGCCTGGCCTGGAGCTTCCGCACCGACGGCAGCTTCCTCACCGGGTCGCCGGTCATCCACGACGGTGTCGTCTACGCGGGCACCCGCGACGAGAACGGCGACGGCAACAGCCGGATCCACGCCGTCCAGCTCAAGAACGGCAAGGAGCTGTGGAACCTCGAGGTGCCGCAGTCGATCCACGGCAGCCTTGCCTACGGCGACGGCCTGATCTTCGCGCCGACCCTCGGCTCGGAGCTCTACGCCGTGGACGCGGTGACCGGCGAGCTGCGCTGGAAGGCCGTGCCCGAGCAGGCGCCGGCCCCGAACAACCAGCGCGCCTACGGCTACTACTCGCCGGCCGTCTCCGGCCACACCGTGCTCTGGCCCTACCAGACCCGTTTTGGCATTGGCAGCCAGGGCGTCCTGAAGGCGCTCGACACCAAGACCGGTGAGCAGATCTGGGCCTCGCCGATGTCCGGCAACCAGATGAGCGACGGCACCCCGGCCGTCATGAACGGCACCGTATACATCGGCAACCAGACCGCCGACCGCGTGCTCGCCTACGACCTGGCCACGGGCGCCCGCAAGTGGACCGGTGCCGAGTCGCTCGGCAGCTGGCAGGACGGCGTACCGACCGCGGCCGAGGGCAAGGTCTTCATCGGCGCCAACAACGGCATCGCCGCCCGTGACGCCAAGACCGGCGCAACGCTGTGGACCTACCGGAGCTCGCGCTCCTCGCTCGTCTCGAGCGGCTCGACCCCGAGCGCCGCGGCCGTCAAGGACGGCGTCGTCTACATGGGCTTCCCGAGCGGCGCCGTCGTCGCCCTCGACGCCCAGACCGGCAACGTCTTCTGGGAGCGGGTGCTGCCCGGCGACGTCTACCACGGTGGCGTCATGTCCAGCCCGGTCGTGGCCGGCGACACGCTCTTCGTCGGCGCCAACAACGGCAAGTTCTACGCCCTGGCCACCGACACCGGCCAGCTCCTGTGGAGCCACGAGGTCGGCACCTGGGTGGGCGCCGGCCCGGCCGTCAGCGGCAACACCGTCGTGACGGGCGCCTGGGACGGCAACCTCTACGCCTACGTGCCGGGCGGCGAGTCCGCGCAGCGCTGGGCGACCGTGACCGGCACGGTCAGCGACCCGCAGACGGGCGCTCCGATCGCCGGCGCGAAGGTCACCGCCATCGCCGCCGGCCAGGACACCGCGGTGACCAGCACCGACGCCCAGGGCCACTACCGGATCGGCCTGCCGGGGTCGACCTGGACCGTCACGGCGGCCAAGCGCGGCCTGATCGCCGACGAACGCTCGGCGGCCAGCGTCACGGTCGGCACCACCGGCAACGCGACGGCCGACCTCAAGCTGCTCAAGGTGACCCACCCGGTCGCCGGCAAGTCGACGTACGCGCCGGACTACGGCAACGGCAGCACGCGTACGGACGTCGTCACGGGCAAGGAGTACTACTACCTGGCCAACGACAAGATCCGGGCGTCCGTGACGCCGTACGCCGCCGGCAACAACGGCGTCGGCGGTCTGGGCCAGGGCGCGCTGTCGGACCTCATGCTCAACGACGCCAACGGCGCCGAAACCCTCGACTGGGGCGAGATGCTGCTGCGTCCGAGCCTCACGCCGCCCGATTCGTGGGACCGGCCGAACGACCAGCTCGACCTGCCCGACCTCGCGGTCGACGGCGCTGCCGTGGTCGGCAACGGTCAGTACCGGGCGAACCCGGCCATCAAGGCGCAGGTCCGCTACCAGACCCTGCCCGACGCTCCGATCGTGAAGATGACGGTCAAGCTGACCAACACCGGCACGACGGGCTACCAGGGCTACTTCAACTACATGATCGACCCCGACAGCTCGCTCGACAACGGCCGGATCCCCGGGTTCAGCGGCATCAACCCGGGTCTGAAGACCTCGGGCTGGACCGGGAACTACGTCTACGTCGGTGCTGACGCGGCCACCACGAACGGCCAGGCCGCCCACGGTCTCGCGTGGGCACTGGACATGCCGACCGCGGTCGGCGCGTACGGCTACGTCGAGGGTCTCTACTACGACGCCACGATGGCGCCCGGTGCGACCAAGCAGTTCAGCTTCTACCACCTGACCGACTACGCGACCGCCGGTGGCGACCCCACCCGCAACGTCGCGAAGTGGGCCGACGAGATCGACCTGCACGACGCGGCCGTCCCGGACGCCGCTCGCGCGGCCGGCACGATCACCGCAGGCGGCGCCGCCGTCTCCGGTGCCCGGGTCGCCCTCGAGCAGGCCGGCACGGTGGTCGCGACCACGAGCACCGACGCCCAGGGCAAGTACCTCGTCAAGGCCCCGACCGGTCAGTACGACGTCCGGGTGTCCAAGCTGGGCTACCAGACGGCCACCGGCACGGTCACCGTGCCGGCGGTGGGCAGCGGCGTCGCCGACGTCGCGCTGAGCCCGGTCACGGTCGAGGCGAGCTACGGCAAGCAGATCGGCTCGGGTCTGGTCGAGGCGGGCTACGGCGACGTCATGCTCGAGAACGACAAGCTCTCGATGGCGATCGCCGATGCCTACAACGACTCGCAGCTCTCCGGTGGCACCCGCGGCAAGCCGGTCGACATCGCCGTCCGCGGTATGGCCGACCAGTTCGACTGGATCAACCTGCCCTATGTCTCGGCGACCCAGCCGACCGGCGATAGCGCGTGGGACAACCGGTCGGTGGCGGCGACCGACGTCCAGATCGTCCAGGCGACCGGCGACAAGGCCGTCGTCCGGGTGTCCGGGCCGGTCAAGGGCTTCACTGGTCTGACGGCGACGACGACGTACACGTTGAAGCCGGGCGACAACTTCGCCACGGTCTCGACGGAGCTGAGCAACTCCGGCTCGGCTCCACTCAACGTGTGGACCGGTGACGCGATGGACCACGACGCGGCCGGCCAGGCCAGTGTCATCCCGGGCGCCGGCATCGTGACGCCGGGTGCGACGGCGGCGTACGCCCCGACCAAGCCGTACATCGGCATGACCGGGACCGACCCGCAGGTCTTCGGTCTCGTCTACGGTACGCCGGCCAGCGCCTTCGACGTCTACGCCGCGGGCAACTGGGTGATGAGTCGGTTCAACGTCGACGTGCCGGCGGGTGGCTCGTACACCCTCACCCACAAGCTCGTCGTCACCCCGGGCACCGACGCGGTGGGCATCCTCGACGGCGTCCCCGCGCCGTAACGCACATGCACCCCACCGCACGGGGCCGGCCTGGACTCCAGCCGGGCCGGCCCCGTGCGCCGAGCCGCCAGAACAATGCGGCGGGTCGCGTCAGGTGGACTGCATCACCACGATGGTGCGCGGGCCGATCGTGAGCGACTGCCCCGCGGCCAGCGGCGTTCCCACGAGGGCCCAGCGGCGCACACCGGCGGCCACACGGGCGTAGGCCTGCCCAACAGATGTCAGATCAGCTGTCGAGACGTACATGCCCTCGGTGAGCCGGTTGACGGGTGCCGGGGAGCGGATCGGGAGCATGGGGGATCCGATGACCCTAGGCAGCGCGTCGGTTGCAGCAGCGGATCCGGCACCACGGAACCCCACCCGACATGGGCGCGGGCCTGCGCGACAAGAGACGCCAACCGATCAGCTGCCGCCGGCGTCGCGGCCCGAGACCGGGGAGCAGTTTGGGAGCGACCGGGTGCACTGAACGGCGTTGAACAGCGCCCAACGGCACTGAACAGTACTCAAGTGCACCCGCCATGACCTTCGGGTCTCCGCTTTCGCAGCTCAGAGCCGGTGCAGCGTCCTGTTTCACACTGAAGAGGTCGCTGGTTCGATTCCAGCATCGTCCATCGTAAGTATGTGTAGGTCAGAAGCCTGTTGCTGAAGTGTTCGGTAACGGTCTTCACTGTGTTTGCGGCTTACATTGGGAGCAGATTGGGGGCAGCGGCGCAGGTGGCGGTCCCGGTCGGGGCACTACCGACGCGATCCGATTGACCGCCCTGCGGCCGAGGGTTAGATGTTGGGGTCGCGTGCGTGAGACAGCGCCCTGTGGGCTTTTGTAGCCGGCGATGCGGTACCGGGGCGGTCGGGGTTGCGGCGCATTGGGCAGATCAGCGGGCCGTCGGGCAACGTGATCGCCGGTCGGGAGATGTACCCGTAGCGGGTGTACAAGTGCTGAGACTCGCTGGTCGTCGCGGTCCAGGAGGGCAGGTCAATGCGGTCGAGGCGGCTGCGGTGGTGGTTGAAAATTCCGCTGCTACGCCTGGTGCGCTGAGCGCGAGTTGCGACGGCGAGGAAGGCCAGGTGGTAGTGCGGTTCGGTGGGTCGCTGGTCGGTGAGGACTTGGTCGAGGGTGTCGAAGCGGTGCGCGTGTGGGCCGGCGGCGTCGGTGAGCCGATCCGGGTAGTTGGCCGCTGGTGGGATAGGGCGGTAGCGGTGGAAGCCGACGGTGGCGGCGCTGAGGTCGTCGGTGATGTGGATGTCGCCGTAGAACATGGCGTGCTCCACCCAAATTTCGAGGACGTCGGCGAGGATGCGGCGCCGCTGCTGCGGGTCGGGGACGAGCCATTCGGCGAGAGTGCTGGGGTGGAGGGCGTCGGCGATCAGGGCGGCGACGGGGCCCTTGTCTGTCCAGCGGGCGGCGCGGATACGGGGAATGTCCTGCATGGCGGGGAGCCTCCGGCGTACGGGTCGGGTGACGGTAGGTGCGGGCGGGTTCCTTGGATTGGGCGTTGCCGCCGTGGCCGGGATGCGTGCCGGCGGTGAGGTTCAGCGGTAGGCAGCGGTCGTGAGGTCACCCACGGCGGCGTCGACCGCGGCGGTGATGTCACGGACCTGCCGGTAGTGCTGGTCGGCGACTGTCTTCAGGCGTGCGGTGAGTGCGGTGGTGTCCTCGTCGAGGTAGAGGTGTGGGGTGAGCCCGAGGACGGCGACCAGGCCGGCGAGGGCGGCCGTGTGGTCATTGGGTGGTTCCCGTCCGGCGGCGAGGTAGCGCAGCCGGGCGCGGGGGACCACTGTCCACTTGGTGTCGGTGGGCAGGTAGGTGTCGGCGCGGATGAGGCCAGCGAGGCGGCGTCGGGCGTGGTGGTGCAGGATCCCGGCGGCGAGTAGGCCGGCGCGGGTGCGTTCGTAGAGGTCGTCGGCGGAGCCCCGCAGCCAGGGCTTTACCGTGGCGGTGGGGTGGGCGTAGCGGATCGAGGCGAGCGCGGTGTCGGCGATCAGGTCGCCCACGGGCCGGTCGAGGCGCAGTCGAAGGTGCGCGACGGGGGCCGGGCGGGTCGTCTCGTTCGAGCCGAGGGTGACCCGTCCGGCCAGGAACAGGTCGATCAGGACCGCGCCGGCCATGCCGAGGGCGAGGGTTTGGCGGTGCACGTGGGGCTGTCCGGTGTCGTCGTCGTGGCCGAGGAGGAACAGCTCGTCGCGCAGCGGCAGTTGGGGGATCGACGCGGTCATCAGCTGGCTCCTACCGCACACCGGCTGCGAGCTGTCGCAGCCGGCGGTGCACCCCGTCGTACGCGGCGCGCGGGGCGGGTAGGAGGGTTTTGTCGACGGCGGCGAGGACGGTGTAGTTCGGGTCGCACACGTTGCCGATCGGCGCCCGCCCTGCCTGCGACACCAGCTGGTAGGCGTCCAGTGTGTCCAGGCCGGTGAGTGCGCCGGTCCAGCCGACGAGGTCGTGGTGGGCGATGCGATAGGCATCCTCCAGGGGTCGGGCGCAGCCGACCGACATGATCGACGTGTCGGTTTCCACCCTGGGCCACGGAGTGGACATGCCCTTGAGCAGTTCGACGATCAGCGTGGTGGTGGTGGCGATCTCCACGCCTACGCCACAGGCTTCACCCTCGCCTTGGCGGGCGTGGCCGTCGCCGAGGGCGAGCATCGCCCCGTGCACGTTCACCCCGAGGTAGACGGTGGCGCCGGCGCGCACCTCGGGGGAGTCGAGGTTCCCGCCGTGAGCGCCGGGGACGATGGTGGAGAGCGCCTGGAACCCGCCCGGTGCGACGCCGATCGTGCCGATCATCGGGTCCAGCGGCAGATCCACTGCGTGGTCGCTGCCCGTCGCCCGGAAGCGCACTGTTCCGGCCCTGTTGTCGATCCCATACACCCACACCCGCTCCTGCGGCGGTGGCTGGAGCGTGGCGGTGTGGCTGGTCGAGGTGAGCGCGCCGAAGTGCGGGAACGTGGACGACACACCCCACGTACGGGCGGGCACGATCGAGGCGATGTGGACAGCGAGCGTGTCACCCGGTTCGGCATCGTCGATGAAGAACGGCCCGGATACGGGGTTGAGGTAGGGCATGCGGCACACCTGCGACGGCAGATCACCGGGGCCGCGCACAAGGCCACCGAAGCAGTCCTCGGTGAAGACCTGCAGCACGTCCCCCGAGCGCACATGCGCGATCGGTATCCGGCCGCCGAACGTGTAAGCCATCTCGGCGGGGCCGGGGGAGTACACGATGCCGTCCATGCCGATCACACCCGCTCCGCATACGGCCGCCGCGACTGCGGCTGCGCAGGCGCCAGCCCGGACAGCGTCGGCCGCCGCCCGGACAGGTACAGGCCGGCCAGGACGAGGATGCCGAGGGCGAGCCACGCCAGGCCGAGGCGCTGCGCGGCGATGTTGGCGTTGATCACCACCCAGGTGAGGATCGCGAAGCCGACCGCCGGCATGACCAGGTGCGCCCACACGTTGGTGCTGCGACCTCGGATGAGGTGATGCACGATCACGGAGACGTGCAGGACCAGGAACGCGACCATCGCCCCGAAATTGATCAACGACGACAACAGAGTGATGCCGTCCGCGCGGGTGGCCATGTACAGGCCCAGGGCGAGAGACACAAACCCGGTGAGCAGGGTCGCGTTGATCGGCACGTTCCGGCGGATCGACACCTTCGCCAGAAACGCCGGCAGCTGCCGGTCCCGCGCCATCGCATACAGCAGCCGGCTGGTGGCGACCTGAGCAACCATCGAGTTCGGCAACCCCCACGCGATCGCCGTCGCCACCGCGCACAGCGTCGCCAACCAACCCCCACCAGCCGCCGCGGCGGCGTCGTAGAACGCGGTGCCGTTCGGATCCCCGTCGCTGAGCAGTGACCCCGGGTCGGGAAGGAGCATCGCGGCCAGCCACGTCTGCGCGATGAACAACACCCCCGCCAACACCAGCACCGCGGCCATGGCCCGGCCGATCTGACGGGCGCCGCCCCGGGTCTCCTCGGCCAGCATGCTGATGCCATCGAAACCGAGGAACGACAGCACCGCGATCGACACCGCCCCGGCGACAACCGACCAGGTGAAGGTGTCGGCGTTGTAGAACGCCTCCCAACTGAACCGGCCCCGACCCGTGGCCAGGGCCCAGCCGGCGACGGCCAGGAAGACCGCCAGAACGATCAGCTCTCCGATGAGCATGACCCGCGTGACGACCGCGGTCATCCGGATCCCCACCGAGTTGACGATCGTGTTGACCGCGACGAAACCGACCAGCCACAGCCACACCGGCACCGACGGCACCGTCGCGTGCATCGCCACCGACGCCACCAGATACAACAACCCTGGAACCAGGACGTAGTCGAGGAGGATCACCCAACCGGCGAGGAAGCCCACCGGTGGGCTGATCCCTCGGCCGGCATAGTTGTAGACGCTCCCGGACATGGGGAACGCCCGCACCATCTGCGCGTACGAGAACGCGGTGAACACCAGCGCCACCACACCGATCGCATACGCCAAGGCCACCATCCCACCGGAGCCGGCGTACACGCTGCCGAAGATCGCCATCGGCGCGATCGGCACCATGTACACCAGCCCGTAGGCCAACAAGTCGCGGAACCGTAGTAGACGGCTCAATTCCTGCCGGTAGCCGTAGCGAGCCAAATCAGTCTGGTCATGCATGAAGCGAACCTTTCAACAGGGGCGAACGAGAACGGTCGCGGTTGTGGCCGGGCTGCTCGGTGACCCTTTAGCCGGGCGCAATCAGTCAGGCACCGTGTGTCCCGGCAGGAGTGGTCACCGCCCGTAGAGACCCAAGCCGACCGCCATCGATGTCGGCTAGGGACGCCGCCAGGGTCCGACAACCCATTGACATCGGGCGCAACCAAAGCCGATCTCGATGAGCAAGATCAGGGAGAAAGCTGGCCCAGGTCCAGCGTTGTCGGAGAATTGTCGGAAGTGGTTGACGTCCCTAACCGACAAGCGGAATCGACGGCTGTGATAGGTGCGTACCACCCGCCGCGTAGAAGGCGGGTGGTACGCGCAGTGCCGGCAACCTGCTCGTGCTGCCTTTCAACACCCACTGGCCCCTCAGGAGGGAAGCGTCATGGCTAGCTCACAGATGCCCGAGGCCACCGCGGTTGGTCGTCGCGCGGCCGAGGTCCTCGACCGGATGCGGCAGCACCCGGCATTCGATCGGCTGCACAGCTCGTCGATGAAGTACTCGAGCTGCTGGGCGACGTTCACCGGCTACCCGGCGATCAGCCGTTGGTCGCTGGACCGCGACGCCACGCCCCTGCTGACCGAGGCGCTGCGGGTACTGGCGCTCAAGGCAGCGGTGTTCGACCTGTCCGACGGCGACGAGGAGGCGGCCGAGCTACTCGTCCCGGCACCGGTGGACGAGATGATCCACGCCGTGCTCGCCCAGTTCACCCTCATGTCCCGCATGCAGACCGATCTGGCGGTGGTGTTCCCGCACGCGACGGAGCTGGAGGAGTTCACCTACACCCGCGGCTGCCTGACCGACTCCTACTACGCGGCAGCGGGGTGGGGGGACCAGCCGTTGCGGTACTGGCTGGACTCCGCCGAAGTGACGCGGCGGCTCGACGAGCTCAACGCCCACTACCGGTCGGCGGGCATCGGACGCGACGGCCGCAGCCACGACTTCGACTTCGACCAGCCGCAGCCTCAGTGGCCCGATCCGGTTGGGGTCAGCGGTTAGTCAACTCCACCGACAACACCCGCCGCATGGCCGCCACGACCTGCCTGGGATCGAAGCGTTCGCCGGCCAACCGTTCGGCGCGCGCTACGGCGGCGAAGATCCCCTCCGCCGGTGCGTCCCGAAGAACGGCAACCAGCCAGCCCTCCAGATCCACCAGCTCGGTAGGCAGTTCCAGGGCCGCCGGCGTCGGCGCTGGCCGTGGCACCGCCACGGGAACCGGAACCCCCTGCGAGGCGTATCGGCCTGGTGGAAGCCCGACCCGGTAGGGGTGCACGCATACAGCAACACCGTCGCCGGTGACACGCCAGCCAATATCCGGGTTGTAGGCGAACTCAGGTCCGGGCCGGTCGACCACGTCGAACCGGCCCGGACCGAGCACCTGGGCGGGACACACGACACACGTCTGCTCACACCACTGCGGTAGCGGCCCAGACATGGCGCCGATGCTACGGCAACCAGGAGGTATCAGGGTATGACCGTCTTATCCCCTCCCCGGCCCACCCTCATCGACCGCGCACTCCGCGACGCCCAGCGATGGTGCGCCGGGCACACCATCGACGACCGCCCCGCACTGGCCCACGCCGTCCGGGTCGCCGTCACCATCGGCGAACACCTCCCAAACCCGGCGCCGGACCTGATCGCGGCGGCGCTGCTCCACGACGTCCCAGACTTCGCCCCCGCCACGCCAGGCATCTACCAGGTCCTCGCCGCCGCCTACGGCCCACAGGTCCCGCGGATCATCGCCGCCCTGCAGGCCGAACACGACGCCCTCGACAAGCCGGATCCGCCCATCCGCGTCGATGACCTGCCCGTGCTGCTCGCCTCGGCCGCTGACAAGATCGTCGCGCTCACGTCGTTGCTGCAACGAGCGCACGCCAGCGGCAACGTCACCGACTTCCTCCGCGCGCGGCCGGCTGCTACCTCACTTCCGCGCCTTCCAACAGGCAGCCCAGCCCAGGGTGCCAGCCGGAATGTCGGCACGCCTCGACGCCACCCTCACCCTGCTCGAACGGGCCACCGCCGGCCTCCAGACCACGAGTACGCCATGAGCGAGCCCGGACTCGACGCCACACTGGCACACCAGATCCGCCGCGACCTGCTCACCGCCGCAGGACAGGAACAGACCGGCTGGCAGGTCATCCAGCACTGGGAACTGTCAAGGGTCGAGCGGCTGTTCCTGGCCGACGGCAGCAGTGTGATCTGCAAAATCGCCACGGCGCCATTCACCGGGGAAGCCACCCTGCTGCGGACCCTCAACGAACGCGGCGCCGCTGTGCCAACACTGCACGGCTATACGCTGCGCCCGCAGACGATCGGCATGCTGATGAACGACCTCGGCGATCCAATACGCGCCGCGACCACGGCCGAAGCCGCAGCCGCCGCCTGCTGGGTCCACGCCGTGCCCACCCCCACACTGCCAACGTTCGACCAACAGACGCTGGCTTCCCTGCCCAAGCAAGCAATCGCCGCGCTCACTGCCCTACGCCTGCAAGAACGATTCCTCCATACAGGCCACATCGAGGCGCTGCTGGAGCGGCTGGCTGCCGTAGCAGACCGATGGGCCGACGGCGCCGAACGAAAGCCCTTTGGGTTGTGCCACGGCGAATTCCACCCCACTTCGCTGCACGTCAGCCGCACCGGATGCCACCTCGTCGACTGGGCGAAAGCATTTACCGGCCCCGGCCTACTCGACCTGGCCACATGGTTCGGCACTCGCACACCCACCGATTCCACCCAGCTAACCCACCTGATCGGCGCCTACGTCGCCACCGGCGGCAACGCAGAGGCGCACGCTCACCGCGGAGGCCTGCCGCCGGCGCAGTGGGCCCTGGGCTGGCACCGCATGTGGGCAGCCTGGTGGTTCCTGACCACAGCCGCCGCAGGACACCACCAACCACACACCGACAGCCACCACTCCCGGGTCGTGCACCGCCAACTGAAGGCAGCCGCGCAGCTGCTGGTAGCGGCCGCGTCGAACGTGCTCGGCAGTCACCTGAATCTGCGGTGATGGGCACGCTGGCCGGCCGGCAACACGAGCCGAACTCAACACGCGGAACCCACACCCTCAAGCGCATCCTTCGCCGCCGCGGTGCCGCTCCTCGTCACCTCGCCCCAGCGGATGGCCATCGACAGTCCGTCGACACGACTTCGCATGGCTGCGGCGTCTGCACCCATTGATGTCCGCGTCGACGCGATGCGTAGTGTCGCCGGCATGAGTGAGGTGTTGCAGGTGTATACCGCCACCGGTAGCCGTGAAGCCGCGCAGCGGTTGGCCCAGGGGGCTGTACGGGCTCGCTTGGCAGCTGGTGGCCAGATTATCGGGCCGGTGGAGTCCCTGTTCTGGCACGAGGGAACTTTCGGCACCGGCCAGGAGTGGCAGGTGGTGCTTAAGGCCAGCAGAGGGCAGTACCAAGAGCTGGAGAGCTATCTCAGAGCGCACCACGAGTGGGCCAACCCGGAGATCATCGCGCTGCCGGTCATCGCCGGCTCCGAGCCCTACCTTGCCTGGGTACGCGGCATCACGGAGAGGACGGACGAGCCTCAGCGGGAGTAACCTTGATGCCCTACAGGGAGACTTCCCGGCGGTCCCCTGCGTCCTCGTCCTGGTAGGGCGGGAGGCGTTTGCGGACGACGGCGATGCGGATGGCCGGGCGAGGGGATCCAACGCCGGTGCAGAGACGCTTCGACCGGTCCAGTATCGCTGCTGCTTGTTCGAGCTCACCGGCATCGAGATAGGACTCGGCGAGCCACGTGGAGTAAAGAGCCTTGTCCCTGGCATGCGCGTCATCGAGCCGCCGCAAGGCCACTTCCAGCTCAGGTATTGCGCGCAGGGGGCGCCTTAGTTCAGACCAGACGCGACCCGTCATGATCTGGACCTCGTCGTGATCGACCCATGCAGCCCAGTCCGGTGGCGTGTCGAGTCGGGCTTTGTTGAGGGCTTCGTGTGCCGCGTTCAGGGCAGCGCCGGCTCGTTTCTCCTCGCCCGCGACTGCGTAGGTGAACGCGAGCCGGTCATACAGCAGTGCTCGGACGGCAGGGTTCACATCTGCGCTGACGGGGAGGCTGGACGCTTCGGCGGTGGCGATGTCGGGCTGGCCGAGACTCGCCCGCAGATAGGCCAACAGCGCCAAAGCGTTGGCTGCCAGAGCCACATCCTCCGCCTGCACAGCAATCGGCCGGCTGGCGGTGAACAACGCGGTAGCGTAATCATGATCGCCGGCGTCAAACGCCGCCCAGCCGGCCAGTTGGGTCTGCTCGGCGAGCAGCGCTAGCAAAGCCTTCGCGGTTGAAGAGCCGAACGAAGCCGTGTTGAACAGGGACGTCGTTGCCCGCAACTCGGCCTCGTAGTGCCGCAGAGTGTCGGCACCGCCGAGGTAGTTGTCGAGTCGTCGAAGTCTTACGGTACGCCTCGCGTGCTCCGTCACGTCCCCGAGACTGATTCGGCGACCAGCCGTAGAGGTTGCTGGCGCTGCGCCGCACACTGCCAGCGCCGCTGTTGCTCGGATGAATTCTCGACGACGCATCTCCTGCTCCTCTGTCGGCTCGAGCTGGAGCAGCCTGACTTGCGACGTTCCACTAAAGCCCTGCGCTGTCCAGCTTCTGCCCCCAGTCTCCCGCCGCAGCCTTTGCAATTGATCGAACGCCGCGACCAGCTGCCCGCCGGCGTCAAGGACCTCATCACAGCGCTCCCAGAAGCGCCTCGGAGCCCGCTGGCGGCCAACCTCCACGTTGGCGATGGTGCTACGGCCGTAGTGGAGCAGCGGCGCGAGCGAGTGCTGGGTAAAGCCAGCGGCTACGCGCAGGCGTGCGAGCTGGCGACCAAGCGGCAGCCAGCGATGGTCGCGGCCAGGAACGTCAGACATCTTCCTCGTCATTCACCTCAGCCACCCCGGCATAACCGATAGCTCCTACGGTCGGTCCGGACCTGCTGCTGACCCTATTCGATCTCGCCCTCTAACTGACTGTCGCCGATGTCAACAGATTGTCGGTGCACACGTCGATCGCTTGTCGACACCCTGCTAGCTCCGATTGCTGGACACGCGCTGGCAGGTCGTCGAGGATCGCCGCGGCCGCTCGGAGGCTCCACCTGTCGCCAGGTGCCCGGATCAGGACACCGAGTTGGCCCCCCGACCCATGCCGACCAGCAGGGCAGGCGGCGTGGCCGGGCCAGAGGGCGCACGGGCAGGCGACGATGAGGACCGCGACCGCCACCCGACTGCGGTGGCGGCGAGGTGAGGACCAGTCAGCCGGCGAAGGTCGCCAGCCCCTCGGCGGGGGCACTGGTCGTGGCGCCCCGGAACACCATCACCGCGTAACCACGGCCAGCAACCAGGGGGTAGAGCACCATCTACGCGGCACCGGTACATCAGCCCGTAAGCCAGATGGCGCTCGACGGCGAGCACCATGGCACCGTCGTAGATGGTGTTATCGAGTACGGCAGGCGGAGTCTCCGCGGTCGCGAAAGGGTCGGTCATCCGGCCGATACGCTTCGGCTATTCGGCACCGAGGGTTACGGCAGCCTCGTGCATGAGGTGTGCCAGGTATAGCCCCACTGGCTGGCTGATGATGACGTCGCTCTCGCCCCGGGGGTCGGGTACGAGCGTGCGAGTGGTCACCAGCCTGCAGGAGCTGACAGCCGCCGCGAGCGAGAGGCGTAGGTCTCTGGCGACGATGCGCATGTCTTCCACAACCAGGACGAGGGTGGTGGCCGCAGCGGCGATGACGGGATCGTCGCTGCTACTTTCACGGCCGAGGACAGCGTAGACGGCGTGCAGGTCGTACTCGGGATCGAGCCGCGAAATGGTGCGGGCGTACTCCGTGTAGGGTCCGTCGTTATCGTCGGTTAGGTCGGCCTCGGCAGTCATGGTGGAGATGATCGAGTTTGCACCGGCCAGGGTTGTCGACATGGACTCGGCATGTAGCAGGTTGATGAACACGGTCCTGGTCAGGGCCGACAAGGGGACGCGGGTATCTTCGCGGTAGGGCTTGAAGCAGAGGCTCGGGTTCGCGATTGCCTGGCTTGCCTTGTCCTCGAACAGGTTCACGGCGTGCGTGGTCATGTTCGCTTTGGGTGCGAACTGCTTGGCTTGGGCGGTTGCGGCGGCGGCGCGGGCCATCGTCCAGGCAATGTGGTAACACTCGGCCAGCGACCGGACTGCGGCAAGGCGTCGGGCGACTTCATCGAAGCGTGCCTCGTGGTTTTTCGGGATGGGCGGCAGGTTGTGTTCTTCGAGCTGGAAGTCGAAGTAGCGGCGGGTTTCCCAGGCGATCAGATCTTGGGCTAGTTCCAGCAGTTCGGTGCGCCGGTTAAGAGTGAGCCGTGCCGGGTTGAGCTGGCGGAGTAGATGCTCGTCGAGGTTCTTTGCGGCGGTGCTGACTGACGGGCCGCCTGGCACGTACCGGCAGATTTGAGACAGGTAGTAACGGCTCCATGCCGGCTGTGCGAGGTCCGAAAGACCACCGTCAGCTTTGGCGACGGACTCCTCAAAGGTCGGCGTCCAGACGAACGCCGCTAACGGAGAGTCTGGGTGGATCGCGAAGAAGCCGCCGTTGTCACAGTCGCGGAGCAGTTCGAGTGTCAATTCATCGAGTGGGGCGAGCGGTACCGGCCAGGCGTCTATCGGTGGAATCGGGGTATCACTCGGCCCATACCGAAGTGCCGCCAGTGCGGCGGCTTCGGTACGTACAGAGGTATTCCTCATCGCATGCCAGTCGGGCGCCGAAGTCACGTCGACGGCACACCGTTGGGCGAGGTAGGCGGTCTGCTCGGCCTTCCACAGCTGTTGTGCCTGCATCGCTTGCCCGCGCCTTCGGGCGGCCTGGCGCGCAGACTGGCGCTTCTGCATCGCCGCAGGCGTGGTCTCTCGCCCGACAGCCTTGATCAGTTCTTGGTCGCAGTCGACGCATCGTTCGGGAGCGTCGCCGAGCAGAAGCTTTACCAGGTTCTGCCGAGATCTCAGCGAGAGCGGCTGACCGCACGATGGGCAACAAAGCGAGGGCAGGACCGCCCGCACGCCGGCGGCGGCATGCACGTACATCCGACTGTTGGAAACGCCGTACTCGTCAGACAGCACCGTCGTCTTCTCCGCCCACAGCGCCGAGGGCGGATCAACTGTCTTATCGAAGCCACTGAGGGCCCAGTACCGTTCGCCAAGTGCAACCGCCTCGGCATCAGCGCCGGGCACGGCCGACAGCTGCGGGTAGAACCCCGCAAGAACAGCGTCCTGCGGGACCTCCGCATCGGCTTCAGAGACGATGACCTGATCAGAACTCATCCAAACAGTATCCCTGGAACCCGAGAGCAGCTGGACGGCCAAATCGACCACGACATGATCTCCGCGAGGTCGAGTCACGGTCCAACCGGCGACGACATCCACGCCCGCCCATGGCAGAACCGGAATTATTCGTGTTAAACCGTGTCATCGGCTTGCCCCTCTCGCAGCACCGCGTCGATATCCCGCCGGTGCGCCACAGGGGGTCTGTCATCAAAAGATCAGCCCAGTCCCGTCACCCAGCTCTACCATCGACGCTGGTCATCTGCTTCCACAACGCCAGCCGCTCCCAAAGGGCCGCCGGCTGGCTCCGCCACCTCGCCGGCAACACCATCGAGGGCCGCTCCGCCCACCAACCAATCCCGGCCAGTCGTCCGCAAAGACCCGCGTCGACCAGCTGCGGTAGCTGCGGGGCGATGGCGAGCAGCGCGTCCAGCAGCGCCCTGTCGCGGGCCTGCGTGATCGCGGCGACCGCCGGAACCAGCCCCGAGGCCAGCAACTGCTGGAGCGACGGCAGGTTCGCCATCAAATGCGCGGCGATGACCTGGGGTGCATCTGCTCTACGCCATCGGCGGACTGCTCAGCCTGCGGACTCTTGTGGTCGCTGTGGGCGATCCACTGGTGGTTCGCCCAGTCGATGAGCCTGACGACCACCACGGTGAGCAGACCTATCAGCAGCCGGACCCGGGCCATTACCGGCCGCGGTAGGCCAGGCGGCGCACGACGAGCGCCCGCCGGGGACTACTACCCGGCCGGCGCTTTCGCATTTCCGTCTACCGTCCGGCGACGCTCAGTTGCGTCTCGCGGCAGCTCGACCCTGTCAGCCCTGCCGTTCCGCTGCTTCCTCCTCCGCGCATACCTTGTGGCACGGCCGCCCGCGCTCATCTCGGGTAAACGCACCGTTGTGGCAGATTCGGCACGGGAGACGGTCGCCGGTGGCATGGTGCGTCCAGACCAAGCCGACCCTCGCTCTCCTCATGGCGGCGGAGCTGCCCAGGTCCACCACCACCGGGCCGCGCGGATCGCGGGGCGCCGCCGGCGGCCGCCGATGCCCGGTGTCGACGCCGTAGTCGCAGTTGAGGTCCAGGCCTCGCGGCACGATCGTCGCCCCGTCTCCAAGATCGGGGTCCAGCTCGATGTTGGGGACCGGCCTCCGCCCGGCACGGTCGTTCAGGTACCGCTCCATGTCGTCGGCCGTCACCCAGTAGTACATGGGCCGCCCACGCGAGTCGGTCTGCTCGAGGGACCGCCAGGCCCCCGCCGCCGCGCCGACGACCAAGGCGTCCAGGTTGAGGCCGCGGGCGGCCTCCAGGTAGACGTGCAATTGTCCGCACGGGTGCCCCCGGGTGACGGGGCAGTACGGTCCACGCCGGCCGCATCGCTCTACCTCGGCCGACCGGGCGCCCCCGGAGACCAGCAGCTCGTGGCCGGTGCGGACCCACCCAGCGTTCGTCGGCGGGATCGTGGCCCAGGGGGCGCGGTGTTCGACCTGCACGGCAGGGTTGTCGGTGGTCCACATCGGCATCACCCCGTCGTTGCGGGCGATCCCGATGCGTCTGTTGATCGTCGGGACGGACAGCTTCGACACCTGCAGCTCGTGCCCGAGTAGAAGGCCGCCCTCGCCGCGCACCAGCACGTCCGTGACTCGCTTGCCGGTCGACGAGCGAGCCTCCACCTCGACGGAGAAGCCGGCCCGCTGGGATACGGTGGCGACCCGGTCCTTGAGGGCCTTGTGCTTGTCGGACTCGATGGCGTCCGGATGGTTCCTCGCCGCGGATGAGTTGAGGTGCACAGCCTGGCGGAGGCCGGGTCCCGTCCGGCTTGCCCTTCAGATACATCCACTCGGGACAGTCCGGGTCGTTTTTGTAGCACGCACCCATGCACCGCAGCTCGCCCGCGTGGACCGTTTGCGACCGCAGCTCCTGCCACAGTCCCGGTCGGTCCGGGTGTCCCAGATCCGCTCGGCTCAGGTTCAGGTCGATGCCGAGCTTCATGTGCCGTACAGCTTCCGCCACGCGTTCCCCTCTCGTTCGTCTACCACCATGATGCCGGGTGGTACCGACAGGGATCCACCGTCCGCGCTATCGGTGAACAGCGAAAAGGCCGGATCTTCCCGGGCCTTTTCTCGCGTCGTGGGTCTACACGGTGGGCTGCGCGGCGCTCGGCAGATCCTCGGCCGCAAGGTAGACGGCGATGCCGTCCAGGATCGAGTCGTCTCGCTCGTTGTACTCGAGCGGCACCGGATCGGTCGGCTCGACGCCCGACGTGCGAGCCAGCTCGACGAACCGGAACAGCTCCCCCCAGGTCAGATCCTGGTCAATGGCGAGGGAGAGCTTGAGGTTGACGGCCTTCTTCTCGAAGTCGCTCACCAGGTGGAACGTCCAGAATCTCGTGATCAGCGGCAGTAGGCGAGATCAGGCGGCGGGGTCGGATTCCACCTCGCCTGCGAGCCCGCCCGATTCCGCAACCGTCAGCGACTGCTGGACCTTCCGCAGGATCGACACGGCAAGCATTTGCGCGATCAGCGCGTTCGCAGGCGTGTACTGCACGCCGTCGACGTGTGCCCGGTGGCGAGCCGGTTCGCCCTAGGCGGTACGCCGTCTCCGCGGTCGGGATGGAATCGGTCGAAGATCCGCATCAGCGGCCACAGGGTCGCCGACTCGCGGAGCTCCGAAAGGAAGCAGTCCCGAGACTCCTCGACCTGGGCGACGACGGGGTTGTAGAAGCGGGTCTTCGGCACGTCGCTAAACAGCGTGCCGCGCAGCGCCGCGTCCACCACTTCATCGCATATGCCTCCGCCGGCCGGTTGAAGCCCGCCTGCATCGCCTCCATGACCTCCCCGGCGGCGCGGGCGTACTCGGCCAGCTCAGGCGCCGTCACCTCAACGAGCGCGAGTGTGCAGTCCTCGAGCACGCCGGCGTGGTGCTCCAGCAGTACGTCCCGCCGCCGCTCCGGGTTGGCCTTGGAGAGCGCGGTGATCACATCGGCCCGGGGAACCCAGCACAGGGGGATGCCTTCCTCATCGGCGAGCACCCTGACGTCCCTGATACGCAGGTCGTCAAGCCAGTTCGGCGGGTAGTGCTCAAGCCGAAGCTGATCGACCAAGGCAGCGATGTTCGGAACGGTCAGCACGAGGTTTGCCTGGACGAGATTGCGCAGGCTCGTGGTGACCTCCGGCCACACCGTGCGGGCCTGGATGGCCGGTCAGTTCTTCAGTCCAGCGCCCGATACCTGACGGGCGATCTCCGCGACGTTCAGGATCGCAGGGTTGGTGTGCACGGGTCGTTCGGGCTGGTGAGCACAACCATCACGTTGAAGGCACCTCCAGCCAACAGGGGATCCATCCCTTGCTCTGTGACGCTACGCTACTGATCGATCCCCCCCGGTTAATGCTCCGGAAAGGCGGCGAAGTTGATTGAGTTCGACGGCAGGGACTCGCAGGACCGCGCACACTTCGTTGAAGTGCAGATCGACGAACACACACTATTCATGATTAGCCAAGAGGTCGGCCAGACGTCTCATGTAGGAAGTGAGGTGGAGATCGCTGGACAAGAAAGCCCTTCGCTTGACGGGGCGCTCGATGCGGTAGCGGAGTTGGCTCGAAAGATCTCCGGCAAACTCCAGAACGACGAAGTTTCGAAGATTACCGTCGAATTCGGGTGTGAGTTCGCTCTCAGTTCGGGGTCCTTTGTCGCGGTGGTCGGAAAGGCGAGTGCGAAGTCAGCATTTAGGGTGGCGCTAGAGTGGTCCCGGCCGGAGATCAACTAGCGATTCGCACGGGAGGCGGATCCCTCCCGCGAACGGAAATCCATCGATCGGCGACCCCGCAGTAGTTTCAAGTATGACTAGCGGCTAGGGTGTTAAGCATTGAGAATGGATAGGGTGGCGAACTTTCCTGAGAATGTGCCAGATGTCTTGGAGCGTCTGACCAAGTTTGCGACTGTCGCGATTAACACTCCGCCCTTAGGTAAGAATAGGTCCCGGTTTGGGACCGGGTTCTTGATCGGTGCCGATTTAGTAGCAACTTGTGCACATGTTCTTGGTGACTCGCCTGAGTCTATGCCGACCAAAGTCAGCGCGAAACACCTTGAGAGCCGTCGAGAAATTTTCCTCGAGACTGCGGCTAGTCAATATTTCCGTACACCTGACGGCGTTGACTTGGCCTTCCTGAAAATTCCCGCTAAGGAAAGCTTTCTAAATAAGCTCGCTGTGCCGCTCTCGGGTGTAGCCGCAGTAGATGATCGCATGTGGACATATGGATGCCCTGTTGGACCCTTTCGGGATGGCCAGCCGGCTTCCTTTACCTATCAGGGGGAGTCGCTAAGTGTCGGTGATCTCGATCTCGGCCGAGTCTATGGGACGCCAATCGTTGGCGGGTACAGTGGAAGCCCCGTCCTAAATAGACGCACTGGCGCAATATGTGGTCTTCTTGTTGTATCAGACAAAGTCGGCAGTGCTCACATGATTTCCGCGGATGAAATTCTAAGCAGGGCCGACAGCGTGAGACTGCTACAAGGCACGCAGCAGTTGTACCATGACTGGCTGATGAGCCTCACGGATTCCCAGGTAATTGCCGGTGGCTGGCGGTTCCCGGGCCCCCGTCTCCGCGAGTACTTAAGAGTGGCCAAGAAGGCAACAACCGTTCATCCCTATCCCGCTATATTTCCTGACACGCCTCAACCTCCGCTGTCTGCGGTCTACGTTCAGCAGCTCGTCGAGGCGAACGAGAGCCTCGAAGACGTCGGTACACACCAGTCTGGCCAGGCAATTCGTTCAGAAGAAATATTCGACAATCAGACCAGCTCAATCGTCCTAGGTGAAGCCGGATCCGGCAAGTCCAGCCTGCTCCGCACTGCAACCGGTACCCTAATACGCAAGTTCGAGGATGGCTTAACGTCGAAGGTCCCGGTGCGTGTCCTTGCT
Organism: Micromonospora sp. NPDC000668; assembly: GCF_042897975.1. Taxonomy (NCBI): domain Bacteria; kingdom Bacillati; phylum Actinomycetota; class Actinomycetes; order Micromonosporales; family Micromonosporaceae; genus Micromonospora; species Micromonospora sp. NPDC000668. Next base: position 263,121 of record NZ_JBIAYP010000005.1, on the reverse strand, counting down.
GCGGACTTGGTGCCCGTGAAGCCACTGCCGGAAGCAATTGCGAAAAGTGTGAACGAGGATCTCAGTAGCATTGGACTACCGGAATCATGGCCTGCAGACTTCTTCCGTAAACCGCCTACGAACGGCGCCTCTTGGCTGCTTCTGGTCGACGGCCTTGACGAAGTCATGAGCTCCGATCAACGCCTCGCGATTATCAGGCGCCTTCACGAGTGCGTCGAGGAAACTGGCAGCGGAGTTGACCAATTCGTGGTTACGAGCCGGCCTGATAACCTATTGCCCCGACGCATCTTCCCAACACTCGCGGTTTTTGAGCTTCTTATCTTCGACAGGCAGCAGCTTTATAATTTTGCGGAGGGCTGGCTAGCGCATCTTGGGTCGGAGGTGCCGCAACGGACTGCGCAACGCTTCGTAGATAAGGCAAGCGAGGCCAATCTAGGCGAACTTGCTCGAAATCCGCTTATGGCTGTGATGCTGTGTCAGCTTCATATCGTCTATCCGGATCAGCTCTTTCCTACGGGCCGTAGTCAACTCTATGAGACATTCGTGAATTCACTCTTGGAGCGTCAGTATAGGGGCTCTCGGAATGGAATTCGTCACCAGATCAATCTGATAACTGAGCGATATGGGGTTAATGCTGTTACTGCCGGCGAACAGTTGCTTAGGGATGGGACTAGCCTCGTGGAGCGCTTGGCTTGGTCGCATCAATCAGAAGAACGGGGTGCGGCAGTCCAGGCGTTGGACTCGTGGACCCGCCACCTCAAGCCGGACAATCTCCCTGCTCCTGCGTGGCAGTCTCTCTTAGGGGAGCTACTCAGGCGAAGCGGGGTCTTGACGGAGCGCGGGGGCGACTTCGTATTTTCTCACAAAACGATAGAAGAGTTCTTGGCCGCCCGTTTCATCACGAAAAATCGAGAGGAAAGTGCACGTCAGCTTCGTAGCGTTTGGGATCGCCATTCTTGGTTTGACAATCAAGAATGGCTAACCACCCGACAGTCCTTCCTCAGATTCTTGATAGACGGTTGGGCCCGAGACCAAGACCTGACGCCGCTGCTGAAACGTCTGACAACCAAGGGCCAAATAGATGGATGTCGACTGATATGCTGCCTCAGCGCTGACGGATCTAGCTTGAACCATGGGGTTATCGAAAAGGCTACGAATGCTCTGGTTGCCATAGCTATGAAGAGATCCAGTAAGAATCTGCAGCCTGCGATTGAATTGCTGTGTCACCTTGACTATGGCCGGGCCAAGGATGCACTTCAAGCGACCTCGCTGAGGCGAAACCTTGATCATGCTAGACGTAGGTGGGCGATTGCACTTCTTTCGAATATTCTCACCTCGGAATCGAACAACGTAATTCCCATCGCAGCGACTTCCTGCGGGTATACGAAGGGTGGGATCAATGCCATTGCACGCCTGCAGGTGGAGTCTTGGCGAGATTTCCTGGCTACGCTTGCGGACGACCCAACCCTGGATGGTGTTGACAGAAGATGGTGCGCTGAGGCGCTCGTAGATGTGGGCGACAGGAGAGGCCTCGGGCTCCTGCGCCAAATCGTGAACGATGTGACAGTTCTAGCTTTTGACCGAAGGTTAGCTCTCGAGGTAGTTCACAGAATGGAGCCCGCTTCAGGGTCTAAAGCGGCCGGTACTGTTCTCGAACGGGAAGTCCTGCTGCCAAATGGTCGTGTACACCGGCAGGTATGGCGTCCCTTCTCGCTACTTACAGGGCAGCGTGTAGCTGTTGGCGTCTCGGATGGCAGTGATGTTTTGGCGAAGTTGCTCGAGGGTCACCAACTTGCTCAGCCGATCCAAGATGTTCGACTACTCGAACGCGCCTACGATTTCTCACAAAGGTTACAAACGTTAAAAGGTAAGAATGGTCAGGATCCTATATTCGATCACGCTCTCGCGGTGCTCAAGATTTTGGTCGAACTGGGCATGGATGCGACCGTGCTGGCCACGACCCTGCTACATCTGACGAAGTTCCCACTGTCCGACGTGCGTGACACCTTCGGCGACGAGGTGTCCGAACTTGTCCAGGAAACGTCTCGCGTTGCGTCCATTACACTAACTGCGGCGGCGGGTTTCCAAGTAAGCCAACGAGCGATCATATATGCTACGTCTGACCCCCGCGTCTTAATGATCATCTTGGCATCTTGCTTGCAAGTGCTTCGCTCTCCCGGCCTCTACTCGGTGCCGGAAAAGCGCCGCATAGCGAAGGAAGCCCTCAGCGTATATAGTCCACTAGCGAGTCGCCTGGGGATCTTCCGAATCCATCGAGAGCTCGATGATTTGGCATTTCAGGCCATATACCCCCAGCGCTACGCCGAGGTTGATCGGCTTTCGGTTGAACACCAGCCACAGAACGACACCCAATTGCGTCAGATAACCTGCAAGGTACTGACCGACCTTCGCGCTGCGGACTTGAAAGCGGAGCTCACCGGCAAGCCGAAGCACCTGTACCCGATTTATCAGAAGATGATCGCTCGGGGTCGCGACTTCAATGACATCTATGACCTGGTAAGCGTACGGATCCTGGTCGACACGGTTCGGGACTGCTACGCGGCGCTGGGTGTGATCCACGCCAACTGGCAGCTGGTGCCGGGTCGGTTCAAGGACTACATCGCGATGCCCAAGTTCGACCTGTATCAGTCGTTGCACACGACGGTCATCGGGCCTACCGGCAAGCCGGTGGAGATGCAGATCCGCACGTACGCGATGCACCGCATCGCGGAGTTCGGCATCGCCGCGCACTGGCGTTACAAGGAGTACAAGGGCACGCAGATCGTCGGGCCGCGGGCGCACATCGATGAGATGACGTGGTTGCGGCAGTTGGCGGATTGGCAGCATAAGGCGGCGGATCCGCGTGAATTTCTGGACGCGTTGCGCTTCGACCTGTCCAGTCAGGAGGTGTACGTCTTCACCCCGAAGGGTGACGTCATCCCGCTGCCGACGGGTTCGACGCCGGTGGACTTCGCGTACGCGGTGCACACCGAGGTCGGGCACAAGTGCATCGGGGCGCGGGTCAACGGCAAGTTGGTGCCGCTGGAGTCGACGCTGTCCAACGGCGACGTGATCGAGATTCTCTCCTCGAAGTCCGAGACCGCCGGCCCGACTCAGGACTGGCTGGGCTTCGTCAAGAGCCCGCGTGCGCGTACGAAGATCCGCCAGTACTTCAACAAGGAGCGCCGCGAGGAGGCGATCGAGGCCGGCAAGAACGCGATCGTCAAGGCGATGCGCAAGCAGGGCATGCCGTTGCAGCGGATGCTCACCTCCGACGCGCTGATGTCGATCGCCCGGGACCTGCACCTGGCCGACGTGGCCTCGCTCTACGCGGCGGTCGGCGACAGCCAGGTCTCCGCGCAGTCGGTGGTGCAGAAGTTGATGGCCGCGTACGGCGGCGAGGAGGGCGCGGCGGAGGACATCGCCGAGACCGCCGTCGCCACCCGGCCGCCGCGCAGCCGACAGAGCAGCAACGACCCGGGCGTGGTGGTCCGGGGCGTCAGCGACGTCTGGATCAAGCTGGCCCGCTGCTGCACCCCGGTCCCCCCGGATTCGGTGTTCGGCTTCGTCACCCGCTCCGGCGGGGTGAGCGTGCACCGCGACGACTGCGCCAACGCCGAGGACCTGCGGGCGCAGAGCGAGCGGGTGGTCGAGGTCAGCTGGAAGCTCACCTCCGCCTCGACGTTCCTGGTGGCCATCCAGGTGGAGGCGCTGGACCGGCACAAGCTGCTGGCCGACGTCACCCGGGTGCTCTCCGACGAGCGGGTCAATATTCTTGCCGCCACGCTCTCCACAAGTTGGGATCGGGTGGCGGTGAGCCGGTTCAGCTTCGAGATGGCCGACCCGAAGCACCTGGGTTACCTGCTGGCCATGGTCCGCAAGGTGGACGGTGTCTTTGACGCGTACAGGGTTAAATCTGTTGATGCATAGTCCTCAGGGCGGTGAGGCGGCCGGCAGTTCAGTGGGAGCGTCGGAGGATGCGCGGTGAGCAAGGTGGATGGGCCCGCGTACCTCTGGCACAGCGATAGTCTGTCGCCTCAGCGAACCGACGTGGGTCCAACGGGGGCGCGCGCCAGGGCGTCCTCGACGCCGAGGAGACGGACCGGGTCGTCGACCGCGAGCGGCGGAGCGGCGAGCGCCAGGAGAGCCAGCGGTTCCCGGCCCCCTGTGCAAACCTCGGTGTTGCCGTGACAGTCTGGAAACCGGGGGAAACGCAGCACCGGGACGGCAAGCCTGACGTTGCGCGTGTCGTTGCCCATGCCCCCGGGGCGCCAGTCGGGCGGCAGCCGGAACTCGGGGACCCTTAGCCGGACTTCCAGGCGCCAGTCGTGCTCCTGGTACTCCTCGAGCGCTAGGTTGCTTCCGTCATCAACGTCATACCAGTGGTCGAGTCCGGCGGTGATGACCGATGTGCCGTTGACAAGGACGCTCATGGCGCCGACGCCGAACGGAGCCACGAGCGGACCGACGGCTCCTGCGGCAACTGTGGGACGTAGTGCGCCATGCTCAGTCAAGCTGGACGTCAAGGAGAGCCCGTGATCCCCCAGCCCTACCCCTTGTGGTGCGCCGAAGCATCTAGCGACCGCCACGTCTCTGCCGGCCGCATCATCGGCTGGATTCCGACGAACGAAGACGACGGGGACCTGCCCAGTGGCTCCCCGATTGACTACCTTCCTGTCGTCCACTTCACCGACCCGCTGGACGGCGCCTGCGACGGCATACACAGCCCAGTCGAATATCAGCAGCTCTTCATCGGCGACGACCCCGTGAAGGTTAGAGAGCAGGCGGAGGCGTGGGCGCGGAGGCAGCCGTTGCCGCCAGCGCAGCGGGTGGAGCCGCCCAGGTTTGTCTGACTGCGGAGGCAACAGCCCTCGCGTTCCTAGGTGCTCGCCGGCAAGCCCCCCGTCAGGTACAAGCTTGGCGAGCCTGCGCTCGTCAGGGCACGTTCGGCCGAGATAAAGGCGCAGGGGAGTCTTCTCGGGGGAGCACCATAGTGACTCTTCTGTAGGCCGAATTTGCGGCGGCCAGGCTTAACGACCTCGTGCGCAGCTGTGAATCTTTCGGTATCGGCTGTTGTCGTCCGAACCATCGGTTAGGCCGTGATCTCGATGTACGACCTCACCCCGCGCCTGCCCTGGCCCGGCAGAAGCAGGAGCTCATGGCGGAGATTGGCCCGACTGGCCCGCTAGTGAGGTCGTGATGACGACCTTCCATTTCTTCTAACCGGTCATCCAGCCGGCAGGTCGATCGAGTACAGGGCGTCGTGGGTCATCACGTACAGGGTCCGCTCGAGGATGAACAGCTCTCCGTAGATCGACGGCGGCTCGATCGGTGGTTGCGCGACGCCATCGGCTATCCGCCAGCGCCACACACCGCCGACCTGGTCTTCCCACCGTCTCATATAGACCACTCCATCGTGGGCGACCGGAGTGGCAGGATGGGAGAACTCCGGTACGGTCGCATGCCAGCGTTCTATGCCGGTATCGACGGACAGCGCAATCAGGCCGCGGACCCCGCCTACACAGACAACTCCCGAGTCCACCGCAAAATGATGGTCCCGGTCGTCGCCGAGGATTTTCGCTGCCTCTCCCGAGGGGCGGTAGATCCACCTTTCCCGACCCGAACGTGCGTCCAGTGCCTGAATTCGCGCCGGGCCGTCCAGCCGTTCGCGACTCATGAGATACAGCGTGCCATCGTGTAGTAGCGGATCGTGCTCCATGCGGTGCGCCACGGTTCCCCACAGCGGCTTCCCGGCGCTGACGTTGAACGCGACTAGGTCGTATCTGATGGTGTCGGGTGGGTCGTCGGGCGCGATCACCACCCGTTGCCGGATCAGGTGCACGATGCCGTCCGAGGCGGTGCTGAGCCAGGCCAGCCGCCATGCCCTCACCGGTGGCTGTGGTGCGGTTCCAGGACCGACCGCTCGCCATCGTGCAGCTCCGACCTCGCCATGCCAGCGGAGTTCCCCGCTCGCACCGTTTACGGCGCAGAACGTTCCGGTCTGCCCGCGCGCGAAACTACGGACTCCTTCGACGAGCACCGTATCCCCGACAGCGGCCAGATGGTGGATGCCCCAGTCGCCACCTGGGACGGTCGTGCTCCACCGGGGTCGTCCGGTGACGGGGTCGAGGCCGTACAGCATCCCGTCGGAATCACCAACGATCAAATTGCCCGCGGCGAGGGTCGATGCGACATTCACGTTGCTGGGCGTCGGCGTCCGCCAGAGCTGCTTGCCTGCAGGGTCAAGGCCCACCACAGCGCCCGACAGTGCTGGATCGTCTAGCAGTGCGCCGCCGACAACCAAAACACCGTCAAACGACCCGACTCCGGCGTGTACGGCCAACCCGGTGTTGACCTGCCAGCGGGTTGTTCCGGTTCTGAGGTCGAGTGCGTACACGACGCCCCCTGGCCCGATCACGTACAGATCGACGTCCCCCCGCAACGGCGTGGCGCGTACGGAGGCCTCGACCGCAGCACGCCACCTGCCCTTGGTCGCCGGAATCGCCGTAGGCCGTACGAATCCACCAGGCCCGTCAGGCGGAGACTCGGCCGGGGTCGTCCGTGATCCCAGGAACAACCATCCGAGCCCGGCGCCTGACAGTCCGAGCGCGGAGCCGGCGAGGAGCACTGTCCGGCGGCGCACTAACCGGTCGCCATTCGGCGGTAGGCCGCGATCAGCCGATCGACTCCGGGATGCATAACGCTGGCCGGGGGGTCACCGCCTCTGACAAATTCCTGCAACTTCTCGGCCGCCTCCGCGGCGCAGCGGCGCACCCGGTCGGTGTCCACGGCCTTCCGAGGTTCGGCCCAGATGTAGCGGCGGTAGTCCTCGTCATCGACTGGCGGGTAGTCGGTTGCGACGCCATCCACCCAGTGCGCCTCCTTGCCGCCCTTCGATACCGCGTAGACGGAGAACCGCCAGATGACGCCGAGTTCCCCACTGATCCGCGGGCCCATCGTGATGGAGAGTGCGTCCACGCTCCGCGGAGCGACGGTGAAGTTTTGTGGATTGACCTGAGACCACGGTTCGCTCAGCGCCTCCGGAAAGTGGAAGTCGTAGTTGAGGCTGGGGTGGATCCCACCACCCGTAGGAGCACCACAGACAGGCGCCCGGAAAATCCGATGCACAACCAGTTTGACGCCGGTCAGCACCGCCGGATCATCACTCGGATTTCGCTGTGTCAGAACCAACTTCAACCGCTGCTCAGTATTTGCACCCGCAGCCGGCGAAGTCTCCGGATGCGGCGATATTCTGAGAGGTTCCCCCGGGCCCACGTCTTCCAGCACGGTGACAGGCCTGGGGATGGGATCAAACTCCGCATCGACAAGCTCCAGACGCTCATCGGCGGGCGGCGCATCTTCTCCCGGCTTGTCCACGTTAGGCGGGGCAACCCATTGGAGGAAGCCGAGCACAATGCCTACTACCAGTGCGGCAACCCCGGTGATGCCGGTGACCGCGTTCCAGGACACTCGCTGGCGGGTCCTCGTGGGGGCACCGCTTGGAGTCTCAGACTGTGCGGGCGGCACCGGAGCCGGTTGGGCTGTCGGCTCCGTCGGCTCCGTCGGCTCCGTCGGCTCCGCCGGGTCCGTCGGGTCAGACAGGTCGGAACTGTTGCCGTTGTGCGACGCCGACATCGGGTCCCTCACTGATGGAGGACTGGTCGCCGTGAGCCTAGAGATACGCCTTCGCGGCGTGATGCCGTTGTCACCTATGCGACACGGATCCCAGCTCATTCGCCGGCCTGTTGCCAGCCTAGGCATCGGACAGCTTGACCCACTCGTCCTGGATAGCCATCAATCCCAGTTCGGCCCGTAGGCAGATCCGATGTCTGGGGGGTGTCTATGGCCTTGCCCAGCATCGCGGTGGCTGGGGGTCAGTCCCATGGCGGTCGTGCCGGCGGCGGGACGAGGCCCCACCGTGTCTGCCCGCGCGCGCAGGCACGCCAGCGACGCTCAAGCTCCTCGAAGTTTCGTAGCTGCTTCCTCACCTCTTCGCAAACATGCCCTTCGATGGACATGATCGTCAGAGATGGTTTAGGCATGCCAGTACCAACTGGGCGGAGTCGGCGTGGTCCCCGCCGCACGCTGACGGAGGAACAGCTCCTCGACGCGGCGCTATCGCTGCTCGACGACGGCGGGGTGAATGCGGCATCGGTGCGGGGCATCGCCGCGAAGGTCGGCGTGGCCCCGAACGCGGTGTACACCTACTTCGCGGACAAGGCAGCAGTGGAGCAGGCCCTCGTTGAGCGCCTGCTGGGCGAGGTCGACCACGGCGTCTTCACCGACCGCAACCAGCCGTGGCGGCATCGCGTGGAGTCACTCGCTCTGGAGCTCAGGCAACGGCTGTCGGCGCACCGCGGCGTCGTCCCTCTCATGATCGGCGGCCCCATGGACGGCCCCCACGCTCTCGCACTGAACGAACGGATCCTGGAGCTCCTCGCCGACGCCGGCCTCGACCCCACCGACGCCGCCCCGAGCGTCCTATCTGCTGATCGTCTACGTGTTCGGGTTGGTCGCACTGGAAGTCGCCGATCTGCATCAACCGGGCCCACTGCCCCAGAAGCACAGCGGGTAGACACCCGACGCCGTGCCCTCTCAGCAGCCAGCACTGCGTCCAGCACGCGTCATGCCCAGTGGTGGTCGTGCCACGGGCACAGTAGACGCACGAGCAGGCCGGGAGGCGATCATGATGCGAATGACCACATCGGCTGGTCGGGCGTACTGCCTGCCCGGCCCCCGCTGAGCAGGTGTCCCTGGGCAGCTATCCCACCTACGCCCAGGCCCAGCAGGTGGTCGACTGTCCCGCCGACCATCCCTTCGAGGTGGGGACGGCTCAGATCATCGGCAGCGACCTGCGCTTGGTGGAGCAGATCACCGGGCGGCTGACCTGGCCGCGGGCGCTGCTGTCCGGTGCCGCGAGCGGCGCCTGGTTCGGCGTCTTCGTCGGGCTGCTCCTCGGCGTCCTGAGCACCATCGCATTCGTCCGGGCCATGGCCCTGGGTCTCGCCTGGGGTGCGCTGTTCGGGATGGCGTTCGCCGCGGCCGGCTATGCCCTGACCGGCGGGCATCGCGATTTCACATCCAGGAGTGCCACCGTACCCAGTCGTTTCGAGGTTCTCGTCGCCGCTGGGTACGGCGACCGGGCCCGCACCGTGCTGGAGGGCGCGGCGCGCTGACCCGGCCGTGGCCGCGGCCCCACCGGAGCCACAGGTGGGGCCGCGCGGGGTCTTGGGCACCACGCTGGGCGCAGCAGCGCCGGCGTCTAGCAGGTGTCAGCCAACCCCTGCCGGGTGCGGATTTGTGATGGCGCCGGGTCAGCGGACCAGGTGGACGAACCTGGGTGGCGATGGGGAGGGAGCGGTGGCGTCGACATGACCGCCACGGCCTTGCTAGAAGCCCCAGGCGTCCGCACGGGCTGCTCCCCGCCGAGCCCCCGACCGCGAACTGGGGACGCCCGATGCGCTCCGTGACCTGGCCGGTGGCGTAGGGTGAGGGACGCAGCAGCTGCCCTGGTCCCCGGTGGTGCCCCAACCGCAGGCACACCACCAGGAGCATCGGATGCCTGTCCCACCCAGCTACGTCGTGCCGCCTACTGAGTCCGTCAATGATCTCGTCAAGCGGATCGCCGACCGCGACCAAGCCGCTTTCCGCCGTTTTTACCGTCGTCTCGTCCGCGCCGTCTTCGCGCAGGTGTGTGAGAGCCTCGGCAGCCGGGCGCTCGCCGTGGCGGTGACCCGGGCGGTGTTCGTCGAGGTGTGGCGGCTCGCGCCGATGCCCGCCTCCCGTCAGCTCGACGGCATCGCCTGGGTGACCGCCATCGCCGCTCGCCGGGCCGCTGACCGGCTCCGCGAGATCAACGGCCCTACGCCGCCCCTCGGCGCCGCCTATGACGATCTCCTCGGTCGCGAACTCGCCGTCGCGCTGGGAGCCGAACCGCCGGCACAGCTCGGGACTTCCTTCCGCACACCGACTGACTGACTGACTGACTGATTGCCTGCCTGCCGCTTACTGACTCGCGGCTCGCTGCCAGCCGTCATCGCCGGACATCCGATCCTGGGGTTGGCACCCGGGTCGTAGCCGATCCCACCGGCGCCGGCCTGGTGACCGGCGGGGTCACCGGGCCGGGGTCACGTCCGGTCAGCCCACCGGCATCGGTGCCGCCTCCGGTTCGGGCTCGCTGGTCACGCGTCGCACGTCCGGCATCGCCGCCGTCGCCGGGGCCGGGGGGCGGCTCGCGACGGCCGCCGCCGGCGCGCTCGCGGCGGGCGTGACGCGGTCCAGGAAGCGCAGGAGTTCGACGGGGAACGGCATGACGAGGGTGCTGTTCTTCTCGGCGGCGACCTCCACGACTGTCTGCAGCAGTCGCAGTTGCAGGGCGGCGGGGTCGGCGGCCATGGTGGCGGCGGCCTGGGCGAGTTTGGTCGCGGCCTGGTATTCGCCGTCCGCGGCGATGATCCGGGCGCGGCGTTCGCGTTCGGCCTCCGCCTGGCGGGACATGGACCGCTTCATGGATTCGGGCAGAGCGACGTCCTTGACCTCGACACGTTCGACCTTCACACCCCACGGTCCTTCGGTCGGTGTGTCGATGATGCTGGTGAGTTCGGCGTTGAGCTTGTCCCGGTCGGAGAGCAGTTCGTCGAGGTCCGCGCGGCCGATCACCGCGCGCAGCGAGGTCTGGGCAACCTGGGATACGGCGTAGAGGTAGTTCTGCACGTTCACCAGAGCCTTGACGGGATCGACGACGCGGAAGTAGACGACCGCGTCGACGCGTACGGAGACGTTGTCGCGGGTGATGCCGTCCTGGGCGGGAACGCTGAGGGTGGTGATCTGCAGGTTGACCTTCACCAGCCGGTCGACGCCGGGGACGATGAGGGTCAGCCCCGGGCTGCGGCTGCCGTCCTGCACCCGGCCGAAGCGGAAGACCACCCCGCGTTCGTACTGCTGGACGACGCGCACCGCCCGGGCGGCGGTGATGAGGCCGATGATGCCGATCGCCACGATCGCGATCACGATGGCTGTCTGTAGAGCGTTCATGCGGGCACTCCGGTGCGGGGACGGGTGGTGGCTTCGGTGTGGCTTCGGTGGATTCCGCCTGACGCCGCGCTGCCGCCCTCGTTGTCCCACACCGCGTACGGGTCGGAGCCGGTCGTCGTTGTCGCCTGCTGCGGGGTCGGTCCGGCGGCGAGGATGTCGGGTGCGTGTCTGAGGTTGGCCGGGTCGGCGGCGGTGGCCAGGGCCCGCTCGGCTGTCGCAGGTGTCGTGGCGGGCGGGACGACGAGCAGGTCGACCTGGTCGTCGCGGCCGGTGGTGGCGACCAGGAGGGCGGGGTCGAGGGTGTCGAACCAGCCGATCCGGACCACGTCCGGCCCGACCGTCAACCGGCGGATCCGGCTGTCCCAGGTGTGGATGTTGAGCATGATGTGCCGGATCCGTCCATAGCGTTCGGACAGGGCGAGGACGAGGCCGGGGAGTTCGGCCACCGGGTCCCAGGAACGCGGCCACCATCCGCCGTCGACGACCGCCTGCCCCCGGGTGGGGGCGAGGCGCAGTCGGGGTTGGGAGGGCGGTGACGGGGGGATCATCGTGGGGCGTTGTGTGGTGGTGGGCATGGCTCATCCGTCCTGGCGATACGTGCGCGGCGACGTCACTCGGGCGGTGCCGGCCGCCGTCGAGGAACCGGCATGGACCGGGCGCCGGGATGTCCGGCGGTACGGCCATGGAGCATCCGGAGTTGCGCGATGCGGGCCGTGCCGGGAAGGGCGACGAGCAGGATCCCGAAGACCGCGGCCAGCAGCAGCGCCACGCCCATCGGGAGGTGTCCGTGCGCGCCGAGGAACGACACCTCGGCACGCTGGCCGTTCTGCAGCACGAAGATCAGGAGCAGCAGGAGCACGAACGCGAACACCACGGCGGCGACCCACAGACCGCCCATCCGCGAGTGTGCCGCCACCGGTCGGTCCGGCGTGGGCCAGGAAGCGGCGTCGGTGCCGTCGTGGCCGTCGACCGGGGGAGCCGGGTGAGAATGGTTGCGCGGTGCGGTCATCACGAACCGCCACCTTCCAACAAGCAGCTGACATGCCTGAATGCCGTGGGGAGCCAGCGCAGGCATGGGCGATGGCGGGCGTGTGACGCGGTGTCGCGGGGCCGGCATAGGTCCGGCAGGACGGACCGGGACCAGGAGGCGTGAGAGATTCAGCGAGGTGACCGTTGATGTCGTGCGTCGGCCGGCCAACACGGTGACCTCGATCGGTGGGGCGCGTCCGCCAACGGCGAACTGTGAGCCACCGGGGTCCCGAGCGACAACTATCATCGTACGCCTCCGCGCGCGCTGCCGGCGATCGTGGCGGCCACCGCCTTCGCGGTCCACGTCGACGGGTGCCAGACCGCGCCGGGGCGCCGCTCAGGAGTACGGTGTGAGCGTCGCCCGGGATCCCGGTGGCCGCAGGGTGGATGTCCGTTGAGGACGATCAGGTCGGAGCCGGCTGTGGACGAGCGAACCAGCGCGACGCGTCTCCGCTTCAGAGTTGTCTCCCCGGTGAGCGCGCGGGGGCTGCCCGGCTCGAATTGCGGTGGCGGGACCGCCGCCGGCGGTACGGCGGATCGATGAGCTCCGCACGCAGGACCCGGCTGTGGGCCCTGGTCGTCGACGCGGCCCGCGGCGGAACGGTCGCGGTCGACCACGTCTGCGCCGCGTCGGTTCAGGCCACCGGCGTCGACTCCGCCGCCGTCGCCGTGACGCTGCGCGCCACCCCACGGGAGGTGCTGTGTGCCAGTCACCGGACCGCGTCGGACCTCGAGGAGCTGACCCTCACGCTCGGTGAGGGGCCGTGCGTGGACGCCAGCTCCGGTGGTCCCGATCTGGTCGTCGACCTGGCGGCGCCGGAATGTCTGGCCCGCTGGCCGGTGTTCGCTCCGGCGGCGGTGCTCGCCGGGGTCCACGCGGTGTTCGCGCTGCCGCTCCAGGTCGGCGGGATCCGCCTCGGTGTGCTGGACCTCTACCGCGCGCGGTCCGGCGGCCTCGACGGCGAGCAGTTGGCCGACGCGCTGGTGTTGGCGGACACGGCCTGCGCGGTACTGCTGGACGGCGGGTGGCGCCACCGGTCGGACCAGGACGAGGGTTGGCCGGAGCAGACCGGTCTGCAGCATCCCGAGGTGCACCAGGCCACGGGAATGGTCACGGTCCAGTTGGGGGTGACCGCGGCGGTGGCGCTCATCCGGTTACGCGCCTTCGCCTTCTCCCACGACCGGCGGCTGCGGGATGTGGCAGGTGACGTGGTTGCCCGCCGGCTGCGTTTCGACTCCACCGACGACGCGTGCGACGGCGGGACCGGGTGAGAGCCGGGCCCCGGTCGTCGCGAGGCGGCGGTGCCGACCACGGCCCCGTACCGCCGAAGAGCTGGCGGGACTATCGTACGACAAGGGTGAGTGACATGGGCGAGAGCCAGCTGTCCGACGTGTTCGTGGAAATGGCCGACACGCTCGTCGACGATTTCGACGTGCTTGAGTTCCTGCACGTGCTGACCGAACGGTGTGTCGAGCTGCTGGGCATCTCGGCGGCCGGGCTGCTGCTGACCGACCAGCAGGGCACCCTGCAGGTGGTGGCCGCCTCCTCCGAACGCACGAGGCTGCTGGAGCTGTTTCAGCTGCAGACCGACCAGGGGCCCTGTGTGGACTGCTTCCGCACTGGCCAATCCGTGTCGGTGGCCGACCTGCCCGCCGCCGGCCGATGGCCGCGGTTCGCCGCCGCGGCGGCCGAAGTTGGGTTCGCCGCGGTACACGCTCTACCCATGCGCCTGCGCTCCGAGGTGATCGGCGCGCTGAATCTCTTCGACACCCAGCCGGGCGCGCTCGACGAAGGCAAGCTCCGCATCGGTCAGGCCCTAGCCGACGTGGCCACCATCGGCCTGCTCCAGCAACGCGCCATCCACCGCCGCGACATCCTCACCGAACAGCTGCAGACCGCACTCAACAGCCGAGTCCTGATCGAGCAGGCCAAGGGGGTGCTCGCCGAGCGCCTCCACGTCGACGTGGGTGAGGCCTTCGCGCTGCTGCGCAACAGCGCCCGCAGCCACAACCGGCGGCTGTCCGATCTGGCTCAGGCGATCGTCGACGGTTCCGAGCAGCCCGCGCCAGGAACGGCAGCCAACCTGTCCGACTGACTGCCCGGTCAGGTCGATGCCGCCCGACCGCCACCGCGGGGGTCCTGTCCCGCCGGTCGACTTCCGGCGGTGCCGATCGCCACGATGAGGCGTACGGTGAGGTTGTCGCCCGGGCCCCCGGTGGCCGTCAGTTTCGCCGCCACCAGCCGTGAGGGGCGTTGAACAATGGTCACCTCCACCACGACCGCGACGACCATTCCCCGACATCCGCCGGCGGGTGAAGGACCAGCGACCAGCGAGCAGCTGCTGCGTCGACACGCTGCCCTGAGCTGCGACGATCCCGATCGTACGAGGCTGCGGGCCCGGATCATCGAGGGCAACCTGCCAATGGCCGGCCGACTGGCCCGCCGATACACCGGACGCGGAGAGCCCTACGACGACCTAGCCCAGGTCGCGGCCCTCGCCTTGGTCAAGGCCGTCGACGGATTCGACGTCAGCCGAGGCGTACCGTTCTCCTGTTACGCGGTCCCGACCATCCTCGGCGCCCTCCGCAGGCACTTCCGCGACACGGCGTGGGCGATGCGGGTCCCGCGCCGAGCCCAGGAGCTGAACAGCAGAGTGCGAGCCGCCACGGGGGAACTCACGCAGCGACAGGGCCACCACCCGACCACCGTGGAACTCGCCGACCACCTGGAAGTGAGCGTCGACGAAGTCCTGGCAGCCCTCACCGCATCGCAGGCCTACCGCCTGGCATCCCTCAACGCGCCCCACCGCGGCGCCGACGACATCGAGACCATCGACCTCATCGGCGCCTTCGATCCCGGCTACGCGGGCGTGGACGATCACCTGACACTACTGCCGTTACTCGCCGCCCTTCCCCTGCGTGAGCGTCGGATTTTCACCATGCGGTTCTATCGCCACATGACCCAGGCGCGGATCGCGACCGAAGTCGGAATATCGCAGATGCACGTATCCCGGCTGCTGAAGCGTTCCCTGGCCCAGCTCAGGGCTGGAATGCCCAGCTGACGGGCCGTCGTCCCGGTCGTATGCGGTCGCCCGGAGGAGAGCGTCAAACGATCACGAGAGGACCTCGATGGCAGTTGGTCCGTCCGTCACGACTGAGTCCTCCGTCATTCGCACAGGGGGATCCATCCCGGTGCGGCTGGGCGTACGGGTGAAGGGGGCCGTCGAACGGCGCTCGGGTCGGGTCCGAGTGATCCTGCTCGTGACCGTCCTGCTCCTGCCGTTGCTGCTGACAACGCTGTTAGGTGGCCGCTGACCAGGTACTGACCGGCTACCGCAGCGACCCGGTCGGGAAGCGGGTGGCCAGCCTGTTCCACCTGCAGTAGGTCCTCTCGCCCTGAACTTCTTCCTGGCGCTCGCCGCCTGGTGGCTGATGGCCCGGCTGCTCGCGCGGCGGACCTCAACCGCGAGGCGCCCAGATGAGGACGGTGTAGGAGCGGCGGTTGGTGGCCCGCCTCGCGTGACCCGGTCGTCGAACTGTGCGACCTGGTCATCGCGCTTACCGCCCAGCGCGGCGGCATGATCGAACGGATCATGCTGCAGCCGGCGTGTGGGGCTCGTAAAGTCGGTTCGGGCTACGCTGCCTGCGAATACTCGTTGATCAGCCCACCCAGAATCGGTCGCCGTTGGACCCGGGCGGCGTTCAGGTCAACGACTCTCGTTGGCGGGTTCGGTGGCTGCTGGCTCAGCGAGCGATGTGGACGGTGGCCGTTGTAGTGCGAGGTGTACTCGTTGAGCACTGCCGCCAGGTGACGCTCGCCGACGATCAGCATTCGGTCCGTGCATTCGCGGCGAACCGTGCCCACCCAGCGCTCCGCGAATGCATTCGCCTGGGGCGCCCGGGGCGGAGTCCTGATCACCTCGATGCCCTCGGCGGCGAACACCGCGTCGAAGGCCGCGGTGAACTTGGTGTCGCGGTCGCGCGTTGTCTCGACACCACTGCTGCACGTTATCGATCTTCACCCCCGCGGTCAGCAGGGCATCCACCGCACTCATCACCTGACGCCGATTCGCCACGCCTTGCAGTCAAGCCTGGCAGCGCGCCCCCACCCAGAATGCTGATCTTGTGACACGGGAACCGGGACATGAACTGCGACAGAGGCCATGGGACTGAACACACGGCTCCTGCACAGCTCAAGGCCAAAGGTGGACCGCACGATGCACCATGCGAACCGCCCCACGCAGATCGCTGGTGGCCCATTGGCCGGGTGTTTGACCAGCGCAAGAGGCAGATGAGCGCTGGCAGCAGGTGCCTGACCCGGCGCGGCTTGGGGGGCATCTCGGCTTGCCTGGCGTAGCGCATCGACGTAGCGTGGCCGGTTGCCGATGGCGGGCGTCGGCGCGCGTCGGCAAGGATCGGGTATATGCGGCGTAAACGGTTCAGTCGCAGCGTCGTGACGGCCCTGTTCGGCCTACTCATCGCCGTGCCGGCCACGGTCCTCACCGTGGCGTCGCCGGCATTCGCCGAGGGCGAGGGATGCTGTCAGGTGAGCATCGACAACCTGCCCGCACAGTTCCCCGGCGGAGGCGACCCCACGCCCTTCACCGTGCACCTGGTCAACCAATCCCAGGAGATCCTCCGCTACGTCGACGTGTCGTTCCTGCTACAGGCGGATGGCCTCGTCGGTGACCTGGTGGACTTACAGCGTCGGCGCATGCCCGGCGGACTGCACGACGTGGGGACGTTCACCCAGCGCGGTGTGCACAGCGGTGCCGTCACCGCAACCGAGCAGATCGACTTCGGGGTGCTCGCGGTGCCGCCCGGCGGCGGACTGAACATCACCTACCAACTGTCGTTCAGCAAGAAGTTGCCGAGCACCGCACTGACGCTTTCGATGCAGGTGCAGCCCAGGCGGGACCGCAGGGGCGTCCGCTCGGCTGGCCCGTACCAGTCCTCGATCGCGGCGGCGGGACAGCCGACCCAGACTCAGCCGGCTTCGACGCCGACTTCGTCACCGACGGTCAGCGATTCCCTGGCATCGACCGACGGCACAGCTCCGATCGAACAGTCACCGCTTGCCGGTGCCGGCTCGTCAGGTGGCGGTGGCTCGCTGATCTGGCTGGCGTACACGATCGGCGCGCTGCTGTCGCTCGGCGGGATCGGCGTGATCGGCACGCTGGTGTGGCGGCGCGGACCTCAGCGTGTCGAGACCGATTGGGACGAACCGCAGCAGTACGGCGAGCCGGCATACCCGCACGCGCCCACCCAGGTCGCCGGCGACGAGGTGCCGAGGCAGGCCGGTAGCCCCGGCGTGTACGGCACGCCCGGCCTTCACACGGCGCCGACCGCGCAGTACCCGACCGCGCAGTACCCGACCGCGCAGGACCCCTACGCCGATCCGGATCAAGCCTGGGTCGACCCGGCCGCCGGTCGGTGAGTCCGAGCCGCCGGTGCTTACCGCCGTGCCGCGCCGTGACGGCCGGCCCCCCGCAGCTCTGTGGACAGCGAGCCGGGAGCTGTCACTGGTCTGGAAGCTGCGATGGCTCTGCACCGACCAGGCTGAAAGAGGGGTTTCCACGGGGAAGGACCCGCGGTGCTGCTCGCGGAACTCGACGACATCCGGATATCCCGCCGTCTGCGCCGCCTGGTGCTCGGCACGGCCCCCCTCAGCTCGGACGCGGTCCGAAGCTGGGCGATTGACGGTTTCGGTCCGTTGGGCGCCGACGCCGAACCATGGCTGGTCAGGCTCGCCCGGGCGGTGCAGGTGCTGTTCGAAGCGTGAGCGTCATACCCACCGCCCCTGAAACCTTCGGGCATCCTCGTTGCCGGTCCGCCCGAGGTGTCGGGGTTGCTGGGCGAAGTTGCCACGGTTGGCCTGCCATACTCGGTCCGGACCTGGTCGGCTTCGTGTGGGCAGTGCGGCGGCTTCGGCTGCAATCCGACGGGCTGTGGGAGCAGATCGGGAGCGGCTGAGGCCTACGGCCAGGGGCCAGCGCGGCGCCAGCCGAGGTCATTCGGCGCGGTGGCATCCGATCCGGATGGCGGACGACCTGGCGCAACAAGCACGGAGGTGGCCGGTCGGCACTAGCCCGGTGCGAGCCCGGATCGGGGGAGCAGGTTGGGAGCAACAGCGTGCCCTGAACGGCTCCGAACGGCACCCAACCGCACCGAACAGCACTCAACTGCACCCACCCCTGCCTGCGGGTTCTCGTTTCCGCAGGTCAGAGTCGGTGCGGCGTCCTGTTTCACACGCAGCGCTCAACGGCGCTGAACGGACTTCAACGGCGCTCTATCTCGCCTGGTAGGGGAGCGTGCGTAGGTCCGGGCGGTAACGACCCGGTAGGCGGGCCGGGCCTTGCGCTGGGAGCAGATTGGGTGCACGCCTCCGAAGTGGTCACCGCTAGCGAAGTGCTCAACCGGCCTCGGCGCGGGCACGGCGCTGAGCAGCAACGATGTGGCGATCTGGCTTGCTTGACCTCCCAGTGAAGACCGAAGTGGTCACTCCGCAGCGGCTCCATGATCGCCCCGCGTCGATAGCCCTGTCGGATGCCTGGGCCGGCCAGGAGCGGGGCTGCTGGATCGACGCCTGACTCTGCGGCCAACCGCGCAACCGCCGGTGCACATCCCGGGAGCTGAGACTCCGATCCCATCGGCAGTGCGCTGACCAGGGCTTCCTGCTTGATGACCTCTTCGGCGGACCCGAAGGCGTCAACTTCGGTGGCTCATGTCCATCGGGTGACGTCCTCATCTCGCCGACGAGCGGACGTCGCCAGACGCCCGCTACCGCACGGCGACTCCCGGCGCGGGACGTTGCGTCGCCGACCCTTGTGGCTGCTAGTTCTTCTTTCTGAGCTTGGGAGGCAGCGTCGCGACGTACGCCTGAGCCTTGTTGACCCACACGGTCGCCTGCTCGGTGGTGAACGACGGGGGCAGCGACAGGTATCCACCCATCGGTCGCTCGGCGGGACCGAAGGGTCCCGCCCCCTCGATCATCGCCAGCTCGGCCAGATCGTCGGCGGCGAGCTTCACGCCGACCGACGAGCCGAACAGCCCGGCGAACATGTTGCCGTTCACAAAGGCACCGAGATTGCCGAACATCGGCTTGACCTCGACCCCTGGGGCGTCGGATACGACGGACCGGAAGAACTGCTTGTCAGCGTCGGTGGGCTTGGGCATCTGCATCGTCGGATCCTGTCATCCGGCCACGGGGCGACGGCCCGTGAAGGCGGCCAGCCGCTCCATCGGGTCGGCACCCGCGGGCGGGGTGACCTCGTCGCTGAACGAGGAACCGCGGGCCCCGGGGACGAGCCGCTCGGCGAGCTTGTGGACGTAGGCCACGACCTCGTCACTGACGACCAGGTGCGTGCCGCTGCCCTGGGCCATGTCCCACGCGTGCAACAGGAATTCCACCGGCATGATGCCCGCCGCGAAGGCGGCCGGCATCTCGCCGCCGCCGGGAGCGGGGACGGTGCCGTCGAGGCCGCGTGCCCGCCACCCCTCGATGGCCTGCGCCGCCATGGTGGCCACCCGGTTCTCCAGCGAACCCGTCTCGGGGTTCACGACCTCGACGCCGGCCATCGCGCCGAAGGCGACCATGGAGCCGAACAGGTGCTCGGCGAGGTCGTGGCAGGTGAACTCCGCGCAGGGGGTCTGCTTGGCGCGGTCCTCGGAGGTCAGCTCACGCAGGACCGTCTGGAGCACGGCCAGCGTGGCGTCGGCGGCGGACAGCTCATCAAGCCGCTCGGGAGCGGCGGACCACTCGTCCGGGCCGGCGTCCCCGACGACGGCAGCCTTCTCGAGACGGCCGAGGTAGTGGTTCCAGCCCTCGGCGTGCATCGCCGCCTGCTCATCGGTCAGCCCCTCATGGGTGAGGGTGACCTTGGTGCCGTCGGCGACCGGCTCGACCGTGATCGAGACGGTCGAGGCGTCGGGGGCGAGGTCCGGGTTGCCTTCCCAACCCCAACCGAACACGACACGCTTGCCGGGGGGAAACGGAACCCGGCGTACGCCGACCTCGGCGGCGACGAAGCGCGACGACGGCTCGGTAGCTTCACCCACCAAGCCTGCCTCGGCCCCTGGCCACCGGCAACGCAACAGCGCCCGCCAGCGTCATCCGGCAGCGATCACTCCGCTCCGCCGCCCGAGCAACCAGCGAGGCGGTGGTCGGCGAGGCTCGCGGCGAGAGCTGCCGCGCTCAGCCTCGTGGTGGGTGTCGCCGCAGGCCTGCTCTGGAATGTGGCGGCGGGCATCTGAGCATCGAACGTCGGTCCGGTGAACAGCGGGGGAACCGGGGATGATCATAAACCAGAAAGCCATGATCAGATACAGGTGAATCCCCTGATCTGGCGCTCGTCCGTCGCAAGTGGTGGAGTCCGACATCGCCCGAACGGACGAGTTAGTGGATCACCTGGCGAGGGACGTCCGCGCGCGCCGTTCGTACCCTGCGCTGTCGGGTGGCAGAGGGAGGGGCGGTATGCCCGGATGGCGAGGATCCCTACCGGCGCCGCCGGACTGGGGTGGAGGATCCCGTTGCGCAGGGGTGAAGTGTGAGCACCGCCACCTGATCACCCTGGGTGACCATGGTTTCTCATGCCTAGCCTCGGCGGATGCGTAACGACGGCAATCCCGACCACCCGCGCGGCCTCGGCGGCGCGGCTGACCGTTCGGACGATATCCCCTCCATCGATCAGCCAGTCGGCACGTCCCAACCCCGACTCTCCACCGGTTGGCTGCGTACCCGCCTCGGCGGCCTCGGTAACCTCTTCGCCGCCCGACCCGGCCGGACCCGGATGGCGGTGGCCACCGGCGCCGTGTGCTGCCTCGGTCTCGTGGGCGTCACCTTCATCGGCGCCGACCCCGCCGGCGAGTCACTCACCCCCGACCAGCGCGCCGAGATCGCCCAGCGGGCCGAGGCCGACGCGGCCTCCCGCGGGCAGGCCCGCCAGCCCGCCGCCCCGGTCACCGAAACCCCCGCCCCGGAGAGCTCTCCGTCGACGACAACGCCCGCGCCCAAGCCCAAGGCGACGTCGAAACCGAAGCCCAAGCCCAAGCCAAAGCCCAAGCGGATCGTCCCGGTCGCCGGGCTGGACCAGGCGCAGATGGACAACGCCAAGGCGATCGTGCGTGCCGGCCGGGACATGGGTGTGCCGCGCCGGGGGCTGGTGATCGCGGTGGCCACCGCGATGCAGGAGAGCAACCTCTACAACTACGCCAGTGGCGTGCTGCCGGAGTCGCAGGACTACCCGCACCAGGCGATCGGCTGGGACCACGACTCAGTCGGGCTCTTCCAGCAGCGGCCCAGCACCGGCTGGGGGAGCGTGCGGGACCTGATGAAGCCGGAGTTCGCGACCCGTCAGTTCCTCACCGCCCTGGAGGCGATCCCCGGCTGGCAGGACCTCCCGCTGACCGCCGCGGCACAGGCGGTGCAGGTGTCGGCGTTCGGTTGGCTGTACGCCCAGCACGAGTGGCGGGCCACCGAGGTCGTGAACGCCATCCTCGCCTGACCGCGGGCAACCGGCGCCGCGTTTCCTCTGCTGCCGCTCGAGCGCGGCGTCGGCCTGCTGTATGTGGCCGGTCGGTAGGGCTTCGTCGGTTGTTTCTCCTCCTTGCCTGACTGGCTCCGTTGCGTTGAGCGTCGCCAAGATAGAGGCAGACTTGAGCAGTGAAGTCGTCGACCCGGCCTGACTCGTGGCTGCCTCCGACGTCCGCGTTCGCCGGCTTCCGGTTCCCGCCTGAGGTGATCGTGGTCGCGGTCCACGGGTATCTGCGGTTCAACCTGTCCTATCGCGACGTTGAGGAACTGCTGGCCGAACGTGGGGTCGAGTTCGATCACGTCACGGTCTACCGGTGGGTGCAGCGGTTCACGCCGCTGTTGGCCGACGCCGCCCGCTTCTGCCGGCACTCACCTGGCGACAGGTGGTTCGTTGACGAGACGTATGTCAAGGTGAACGGTGTGTGGCGGTACGTGTACCGGGCGGTCGGCCAGGACGGGAAGGTCATCGATGTGCTGGTTTCGGCCCGCCGCGACGCCGGCGCGGCCCGGCGATTCTTCCGACGAGCGCCGTCGACGTTGAAGGTGACACCCGGCGAGGTCGTCACCGACGCCGCGCCGGTCTACCCGGCGTGCTCGACGAGCTGATCCCGTCCGCGTGGCACCACGTCGAGCAGTACGCGAACAACCCGATCGAGGCTGATCACAGCCAGCTCAAACAGCGGTGGAGACCGATGCGCGGGCTACGAACGGACAAGACAGCACAGGTAATCATCGCCGGCCACGCGTTCATGCAGAACCTCCGACGCGGCCACTACGAACTCGCCGTCGACACCCCGCCCGCTACGCGGGTCGCCGCTGCGTTCACCGAACTCACCCAAGCGATCTGATGTGAACCGCGGGGCCCGGACCCGGGTTCAACACGTCCGCCGATCCGATAACGCAACGGCGCCGCCGGGCCTACGTGCCAATCCGGCGGGGTTCGAGCCGGGTGGCCGCCGGCCCCGTCAGCTGCCAGAACTCCTTCGGCAACTGGGCGATGGAGTCCTCGTACTCCTTCGCGCTGACCGCGTCCCGCAGCGTGTCCAACACGGCGCGCACCCCGTCGGTCGCCGTCTGGAACTCCACCGCGGCGCGTTGCTGCACCCGCTCGAAGAACTCGGGAAGCCCGAACGGTTCGGCCTCCTCGTCGGGCTTGCGTAGGTCTCCCCGCAGCCCCTCGGGGAGCTGCACGGCGAGATCCCGTGCCTGGCCGCCGCTGAGCCGCTCCGCCAACGTCGCGAGCGTGGCACGGGTGATCGGCTCGGCCAGCGTCGGTGACATCTTCGGTCGCGTCGACACCGACTGGATGAACTCCGCGTACTTCACCTCGAACCCCCTCCTGCCGCGAATGCTGCGTCTACCCGCGCGTCCAAGGGTGAAACGGCGCCCGCCGCGTCATTGGCCGGGGGCCTCCGCGGCGCGTGCCGCCGCGACGATGGCGCTCACCCCGATCCCGGCCTGGTCCATCAGCTGGGTCGGGGTACCGGAGGTGGGGAGGCCCCGTACCGCCAGGTGCTTCACTCGCACCGGCTCGGCGAGGTCGGCCAGGGACTCGAGGACCGCCGACCCCACGCCACCCTCCGGGTAGTGATCCTCGACCACCAGCAGCCGACCGCCGGTGGCCCGGACGGCGTCGAGCAACCGGTCCCGGTCCAGCGGCTTGACCGAATACAGGTCGATGACCCGGGCCTTGATCCCCTCGCGCGCCAGCTCGTCGGCGGCGGCGAGGCAGTTGTGCACCGTCACCCCGGCGCCGATCAGCGCGACGTCGTCGTCGTCGCCGCCGCGGAGCAGTTTGCTGCCGCCGACCGGGAAGGCGTCCTCGTTGTCGTAGAGCACCGGGTACTTGCCTCGGGTGGTGCGCAGGTAGTTGACGCCCTTGCGGTCGACCATCTGCGCGACGAGGGCCGCGCAGGACACGGCGTCGCTGGGATACAGCACCGTCGACCCCTGCACGGCGCGCATGGCCGCCAGGTCCTCCAGCCCCATCTGCGAGGGACCGTCCGCCCCGATCTCCACCCCGCAGTGCGACCCGGACAGGGCGATGTCGGCCCGGGAGATGCCGGCCATCCGCACGAAGTCGTAGGCGCGGGAGAAGAACGCCGCGAAGGTCGCCGCGAAGGGCCGATAGCCGCGTACCTGCAGCCCGACCGCGGCGGCGACCAGTTGCTGTTCGGAGATGAACATCTCGAAGAATCGGTCGGGATACGCCTCGCCGAACTTGTCGGCGCGGGTGGAGTCGCTGACCTCACCGTCTAGGGCGACCACGTCCGGCCGCGAGCCCAGCGCGCGCAGCGCGTCACCGTACGCGTTCCGGGTGGCCACCTTCGCCCCCTTGTCGTACCGCGGCAGCGCGGGCGGCTCGCCGACGGGGGCGCCGGCGGGCGGGGCGGACTCGGGTTGCGGCCCGGTGACGCGGATCTGGCGTACCCCGCCGAGAGCCTCCACGGCCCGCTCGGCCATGTCGGGTTTCAGCGGCTTGCCGTGCCACCCGGGCTGGTTCTCGACCTCCGGCACCCCCTTGCCCTTGACCGTCCGGGCGAGCACCACGGTCGGACCCGTCGCCTGCCGCGCCCGGCCGAACGCCTCGTCGATCGCGGCCAGGTCGTGGCCGTCGATGACGAGCGCCTGGCAGCCGAACGCCTCGACCCGGCGGCGGTAGGTGTCCAGGTCCCATTCCAACTCGGTCGGACCCCGCTGCCCCAACCGGTTGATGTCGACGATCGCGGTGAGGTTGCGCAGTCCGTAGTGGCCGGCCTTGTCCAGCGCCTCCCAGATGGAGCCCTCGGCCATCTCGCTGTCGCCGCACAGCGCCCACACGTGGAACGGCAGGTGGTCGAGGTACCGGCCGGCGAGCGCGATCCCGACCCCGACGGGCAGTCCCTGACCGAGCGACCCGGTGGCCACGTCGACCCAGGGCAGGGCCGGCGTGGGGTGTCCCTGCAGGCGCGACCCGAACTGGCGGTAGGTCTCGACCAACTCCTGATCGGTGATCGCGCCCACCGCCTTGAAGACCGCATACAACAGCGGCGAGGCGTGGCCCTTGGAGAAGATCAGGTGGTCGTTGGTCCGACCGCGCGGGTCCGTCCACTGGTAATGCAGGTGCCGGGAGATCAGCACCGCGAGCAGGTCCGCGGCGGACAGACTCGAGGTCGGATGCCCCGATCCCGCCCTGGTGCTGCACCGGATCGCGTCCACTCGGAGCTGGGCGGCGAGCTCACCCAGTCGGGTGAGCTCCTCCGCGCGCAGGGTGCGCTCTGCTTCCATCGTCACCGGCATCGCCTCCGCAGATACCGTAGTCAGGAAAGACCCGCATTACCCGGTAACCGCCGATTTGACAGGGGCAGAGCGGGCCGGCCACGACCGGGAGCCGACCAGCCAGCCCGCCACCGCCAGGTACGGCATGGCGGCCAGCGCGAAGGCCACCGCGTTGCCGGCCGCGCCTGACGCCTTCGGCGGCATACCGAGCCAGCCAGTTGTGGATCGTCTGCCGCGACACCCCATACCGGGCGGCGACCTCCGTCTTCGGAGTGCCGCCCAGGCACTCCATCAACGCGTGAAATCGCTGCTCCATGACGCTCAACTCCGCGAGTCCCACCCGGTGCTCCTCCCGCCTGAGTTACAGGCGCAACGAGCACCAGGCCGACCAGGTGTCAATCATCAACCGAGGCCGCCGTGGGCGGGTTCAACCGGCGCAGGCAGCCGGCTGCCCGGTGTCAGGCTCCAGTTGATGCGTTACGCATCCATTCCAGTTGATGGGTGACAGCTCGCCGGCCGGTAGTGCCTGGTCGTCACACCGCGTGACTGATCCGCCGCCTGCTGCCGGGACGCGCGATGGATGGTGCCCACCAGCAACGCGCGGTCAGCGGCAGATCCGCACACCTGATCTTGGACGGCTCGCTGGCGCGTGTCGGCCGCAGCGCACCTGGCAGCGGAAGCTACGCGCCGCCGAGCGGGCGTACGCCGACGTCCAGCACCATGCCACCCGCAGGTTGAGCGTGGACCGGCGCAACTACCGTGCGCTGTACCGGCACATGGGTGCGGATCTGCGGTATTGGCTCGCGGAGTTGCCCGGCGGGAGCCGATGCGGCGGGATGGTCACGTTGGGGAGCCGGTCGACGCCGCGTTGCCCGCATTTCGGGCGATGATCGCGGGCCGCTTCCTCGGCGATGTCGAGGTCACCGAAGCGCCTGGTCAGGGCGGCGACCACCCGGGCACACTCCTCGTGGTGGGCCCGGGTGACCGCCTCGCGGACGCGAAGATCCTGACCGGTGGTGGCGGGCGTCGAACGGCTCGGGCGCGAGGGCAACCTCGTCGGTGGCGTAGCCGCCGAAGCGCTGGATGCGGGCGGTCAGGCCGAGCGGCGGTGCGCAACCTCGGGGGCCGACAGGCTCGACTCCGACGTGCTGCCGAAGAGGCGTCCCGGAAAGTTCTTCAAAGAAATCCGGGAGGGGGTGTCGGATCGGGGCGGTGGTGTTCGTAGCAGGGGTGAGGCCGCCCACAAGGGGCGGCGCCAAGGCAAAGGAACCGCGATCATGAGGCTGACGACCATGACCCAGGTCACCCTCGATGGAGTGATGCAGGGAAACGGCGCCGCGTCGGATGACCGCAGGAACGGATTCGAGCGCGGCGGATGGGCCCGGGGGGCGGGTGACGACGAGACCAGGACGTTCATCACGCAGACCTACCAGCGCGCCGACGCGTTCCTGTTCGGCCGGCGCACCTACGAGTTGTTCGCCGGCTCCTGGGGATCAATCGACCAGATGCGCGCACATCCCATCGGCGTGGCCTTGAACGAGGCCCCCAAGTACGTTGCCTCGACCACGCTCACCGCGCCGCGTTGGGAGGACACGACCGTTCTCCGCGGTGACCTCGCGGCGGCCATCAGTGAGCTGAAGGCCAAGCCCGGGGGTGAGCTGCAGGTACACGGCAGTGGCGCCCTGACCCGGTGGCTGCTGGAGAACGATCTGGTCGACGAGATGACTCTGATCGTGATCCCGGTGATCCTCGGCCAGGGCGCGAGACTGTTCCCGGAGACCGGTCCGGATCTTGCGCTCGACCTGGTCGAGTCGCGGGTCGACTCGAAGGGCGTGACGATCCAGGTCTACCGGCCGGCCGGGCGCCCGCGGTATGCAACGGCCTGAAGTCCCTGACCACCGAACCACGCTGTCTTGACACCACAGGAGATGATCTTCAGATGCAGTACCTGGTTTCCGTGATCGATGACAAGAGCAATCCCGGCAGCACGGACAGGCAGCCTGCCATCAGCGCGTTCAACGAACGACTGATCGCCGAGGGCTACTGGGTTTTCGCGGGCGGACTCGCGGACACCGACGCGGCCACCGTCATCGACAACCGGGGCGAGCAGGCGGTGTTCAGCGACGGGCCTTTCGTGGAGTCGAAGGAGTACCTCGCCGGCGTCTGGGTGTGGGAGGCCCCCGATCTGGATGTGGCGCTCAATCTCGCCGCCGAGGCGTCGAAGGTCTGCGATCGGAAGATCGAGGTGCGGCCGTTCCAGTGAGCGACGTCGAGGAGGCGATCACCCGGGCCCACCACGACGAGTGGGCCCGGGTGGTCGCCGCCCTGACCAGGCGCTTCGGTGACCTCGACATCGCCGAGGAAGCGGCCGCCGAGGCGTTCGCGACCGCCGTCGAGCGGTGGCCGGCCGACGGCGTGCCCCCCAACCCCGGCGCCTGGCTGACCACCACCGCCGTTCGCAAGGCCATCGACCGGATCCGGCGCGAGAACAAGCGCGACGACAAGCACAAGGAGGCTCAGATGGTGTACGACGACCCGCCCGAGCCTCTCGGCGCCATCGACGACGACCGGCTCCGGCTGATCTTCACCTGCTGTCACCCGGCGCTGGCGATGGAAGCCCGCCTGGCGCTGACGCTGCGCATGGTCGGCGGCCTGACCGTGCCCGAGATCGCCCGCGCCTTCCTGGTGGCCGAGAGTGCCATGGGGCAGCGGATCACCCGCGCGAAGGCCAAGATCAAGGCGGCTCGGATCCCCTATCGCGTGCCGGCCGCCGAGGATCTCCCGGCACGCGTCGCCGCCGTCCTCACCGTCCTCTTTCTCGTGTTCAACGAGGGCTACCTGGCGACCGGCCCCGACACCGATCCGGTGCGTCACGACCTGACCGCCGAGGCGATCCGGCTCACCCGCCTGATCCGCGCTCTGCTGCCGGAGGACGGTGAGGTGGCCGGGCTGCTGGCGCTGATGCTGCTCACCGAGGCCCGCCGCCCCGCTCGGGTTTCGGCCAGCGGCGAACTGGTCGCCCTCGACGAGCAGGACCGTGGGGCCTGGGACGCGACGCTGATCGCCGAGGGCCACCGACTGGTGCGCGAGCGCCTCGCCGCTGCCGCCGCCGGGGTGGCCCCGGGTCGCTACCAGATCCTCGCCGCGATCAACGCCGTGCACACCTCCGCCCGCGACATACGCGACACCGACTGGTCACAGGTCCTCGCCCTCTACGACCAACTCGTCCGCCTCGACCCGTCACCGGTCATCGCCCTCAACCGGGCCATCGCGGTCGCCGAGCTCGACGGCCCAGAGGTGGCCCTCGCGGCCGTCAACCGCCTTGAGCACACGTTGGCCGGCTATCACGCCTACCACGCCACCCGCGCCGACCTGCTGCGCCGACTGGGCCAGAGTCAGCAGTCGCGTGCGGCCTACGACAAAGCCATCAACCTGGCGGGCAACACCGCCGAGACCGCCTACCTGACCCGCCGCCGCGACCAACTGCGGTAGCGCCCACGGATCCCGATCGAAACCCCGCGCGCAACGGCCGCCGACCCCGCGACGCGCAGACGATGCCCCGGTAATGGCAATCAGATCGGCCTAATACCCGCATGAGGTCGTTCAACTTCTGACGGTCGGCACCGCACTGTCATCGGCATGTGCGTATGCCGGCCGAGTCAGCACTTCGTGACGCCGCGTAGCGCGCGGATTGCGGCAGATCCGGATGCCGGAATGCGGCACTGATCATGGCATCAAGCGACGCAGAACTCGTTGCCCTCGGGGTCATGCATGACGACGTGCCCGAGGACGTCGCCGTACCACTCCTCGCGGACCACCGTCGCGCCGGCGGCAACCAGCTCGGGCACTTTCTGCCGGATCAGTCGGGCGCGCTCGGCCATGTCCCAGGGGCCTGGACCGGCCACCCGGATATCGATATGCATACGGTTCTTGGCGGACTTGCCCTCGGGCACCTTGAGGAAACCAATGGCAGGGCCCCGGCCATCCAGGTCGACGATGGACGCGTTGTCGGGCTCGTCGAAACCGGATTCCTTGACATAGCCGAGGGCCAGCGCCCAGAAAGCAGCGATCCGCTGGGGATCGTCGGCATCGCATCCCAAGGTCCAAAAAGTCGCCACGGCGCCAACGTACGCGAGCTACGACACGCTGTCATCGACATGACCATGCACCATGGCCAGCATCATGGGCGCCCGGACAGCGGCATGATCGGTCGCTTGACCTTGCTTGGCGTCATCGATGCGCGTATGGCCCTGCCGGGCGCCGCTTGGGATTGACCTGATCCGTTGACAACGTTCAGTGATGCTGCTGCGTGGTGATGAGTGTGAGCATGTATAGCGAGCCATCTGCCGCTGGCTCCGTACCCGTGGCGCCCACGGTGGTTGATGAGCTTGGGGGTGCCCCCGTCCGCGTCAGGCCAGGGGGCACGCGTGATCAGGAGTTCGTCTCGTTCGTGGTCGCGTCCGGTCGATATTTGTTACGCACTGCTGTGCTGCTGTGTGGTGACCCGGTCCGTGCGGAGGAGTTGGTCCAGGCCACCTACGAGCGCATGTATCGATCCTGGCGACGCGTGGCGCGCGACGGCGACCCGCAGGCGTACGCGCGTCGGGTGCTGGTCAACCTGCGGGTGGATGGGTGGCGGCGCACGCGTCGCGAGGTCGTCGTCGACCCGGGCGCGCTGCCCGAACAGGCCGGGCCTGACAACACGGGTGCCGTCGTCGCCCGCAACGCCGTGGTCCAGGCTCTGGCCCGGCTGCCGCTGGCGCAGCGGCGGGTCGTGGTGCTGCGACACCTGCTCGACCTCACCGAGACCGAGGTTGCCCACGAGCTGGGGATCTCGGTCGGCACGGTTAAGTCCCACCACGCGCGCGGGATCGCCCGGCTGCGCGAGATCTTCGCGGAAGGGGATCTGCGATGAGCGTCCAGCTTCACGATGATGACGTTCTCGCCCGGCTGCGGGCGGGCGCCCCGGGCTACCCGGATGCCGGTCCCGACGCCGGGCGTACCCTCGCCGCCGCACGGCGAGCAATGCGCCGCAGCCGGCGCCGGCGGGCGCTTGGCAGCGTCGCCGCGGTCGTGGCCGCGGTCGTCGGACTCACGGCGGCAGGCCCAATCGAGCTGCCCGGCGGCGGCAGGTTCGTCATGCCTGGCGGGTACGACGTCCATTCGCTCATCAACCAGGGTGAGCCGCCGGTGTTCCCGCGCCAAAGGCAGCTTGACGACGTCGCGGACCTGGAACGTCAGGTTCTGCCGGTGGCAGACGACTTGGGGCTCACCCTGTAC
Organism: Micromonospora sp. NPDC000668; assembly: GCF_042897975.1. Lineage (NCBI taxonomy): Bacteria > Bacillati > Actinomycetota > Actinomycetes > Micromonosporales > Micromonosporaceae > Micromonospora > Micromonospora sp. NPDC000668. The sequence goes on along the minus strand of NZ_JBIAYP010000005.1, from coordinate 232,988 downwards.
ATCGACGAGAAAGCGGCGTGGGGTCGTCCGGCGTGCCGCGTGTTCACCTGGTCGCACGGAGCGTTCCGGGACCGCGACTCGAGTTGCGCGAATCCCGACGACCCCGAGCTGCCGTTCGACGCTGAGAGCGAGGCTGCGTTCACGCGGGTGTCCGACGCGATCGAGCACTCTGGCGTGAATGTGCACCGGATTGAGAAGGGCGGCTGGGGCCCCGGCACGTCGTTCCACCTCCGCGACAGCTCCTGGAGGTGGAACTGGTACTACTCCTACGTTCCCGGCACCCCGGCCGACGCACCAGAAGAGGTGCGGACGGAGACAGGACTCGGCGTCAGGCTGCAGGTCCACGTCAGCGGTGACTGGTGGTTCACCGTGGAGCCCGACGACTGACATGGCGACGTAGGCCGGCGGCCGTTGCGTCGATGGCCATCCGACAGAACGCGCAGTCAGACTGCGCGTTCTGTCTATCGTGCATGACGCCCTGGCCCGCAAGATCAGGCGCACTCATCTCGGCATGTGCGTATGGCGGCCGAGTCAGCACTTCGTAACGCCGCGTAGCGCGCGGATCGCGGCAGATCCGGGCACTCCGCCCACGGCAATGCGACAGGATCAGCAGCATTCTGATGACCGTGCAAGCCGCAATGCGAGGCGTGTCTTGGGTTGCCGATTGCGAGACTCCGCTCCGAGGCATCACCGGCTGCTGGCACGGGGAGGTCGTACCCGATGTCCGGCTATCCGAGGACCTCGAGCTGGACACGGTGGGTGGCCTGACTTGGTCTGCCGGCGGATCGATCGTCAGTGACGACGGCAGCAGCCAGCTTGACCAGGTGCACGATCAGGCCGTCCGCCTCAATGTGGCACGTAGGAGACTCATCGGCTGGGTGACACGTCGCGGGTGATCTGGTCGACCCGCCGAAGCCGTCCGTCCGCCGAAAGTTGGCCGAACATGTAGATCTCTGTCGCGATCGTGTTCCCGGTAGCCATGTCTGCGGACAGTGTGTACCGCGCGGCCACCCGGTCAGCCATGCTCATGGTCTCGTGTACCTCGACGCGGACACCCTTGGCGCGTTTGCGGGCCGGTCGGACGTGCGCGAGCAGCTTCTGCCGGTCGAGACAGATGCCGTCGTTGCGCATGACGAAGTCCGGCGTGTGGTACCGGTCGAATACTGCCTCCGCGTCCTCCTCGCCAAAGGTGACTTCCTGCGGGTACTGGATGAGGTAGGTCGCGATCTTGACATCCATACTCAGCTCCGCGTCGATCAAACTAGCTCTGACAGGCGTGTCCAACTTAGCTCCGGGCGGTAGGCTTGACAACCGTGTCTGAGGTACGGGAGCCAGGGCAGCGACGGCAGCGGGCCGACGCGCGGCGCAGTATCGCCGTGATCCTGGACGCCGCGGTCGCCTTACTGGGCCGAAAACCAGACGCATCAATGGACGAGATCGCAACTGCTGCCGGAGTCTCCCGCCAGACGATCTACGCGCACTACCCGTCCCGCGACGCGCTGCTGCAGGCCGTAACGCGGCACATCACGGCCGAGGTCGCGAGCGGACTCGGCGGACTCGACCTCGATCGTGGCAGCGCCATCGACGCCCTAGCACATTGGGTCGACGCCAGTTGGGCGCTGTTGGAGCGTTATCCGGTGCTGCTCACTCCGGCGGTTGTCGCGCCGGAGAGCGGCGACGAGCGGGAGCGCCACGAACCGGTCATGGGCGGGCTGCTTCGGCTAATCGAGCGTGGGCGCCGTCGCCGGGAGTTCGACCGCGCGATGCCCACCACCTGGTACCTCGCCGCGATCATCGGCCTCGGCCATGCCGCAGCTCAGGAGGTCATCGCGGGCCGGATGACATCAGCCAACGCTGGCACGGCATTCCGCGAAAGTGTGCTCAGGGTATGCCGCGGCCCGCTGTGACTGCCTTGCGCAGCCCTGTCGGTGATGGTCTTGGATCATGCTGTCGCGGCTGGTCACAACACACGCACATCGGCAGAAGCGGATGTTGCCGCATCCGCGTCCTAGACCACCGGGGTTCACAGTCGGTAGCCGGCGAGCCGGGGGATCGCGTAACCCATCAAGCGGAGTCAACGTGTTACGCATCAACCGGAGTACGACACGGTGCCGGGCTCCACTTGATCCGTTACACATCGACTTCACTTGAAGGGTGACAGTTGGCCGGCTCTCGCCAGGCTCGGCTGTCACGGTGCGTAACTGGCGTGCCGCCTATCGCTGAGCATGCGATCCTCGACGCTGGTCAAGACGCGCGATCAGCGGCAGAAGCGCGCACGTGACCTTGGTCAGCGCGTCCGATCGAGCTGTCAGGCGTACGAGGGCCGGCGCGGGTCCAGCAACTCGGTGACGCGGCCACGGTCGAGGACTTCGATGAGTGCGTCGGTACCGCGTTCGACCTTGACCGCTATCTCCTCTGGGTGCAGAGGGATCAGCGCGAGCAACGCGATTCGGACGCCGCCGCCGACGTCGATCGTCCGGGCCTCTGGCGGCACCCGCAGCATCGGCGTGACGACGACTCCGGCGAACGGGGTGTCCGTAGCGTACGGCTGCGCGGGATCGCCGTTCGGCACGGAATGCCATTCGCCGATCCAGGTTCCGTACTCGTGCGGCAGCCGAGCTACCTGCTTGAGGATCCGCAGCGGCCACCCGGTTTCGTCGCCGAGCCCGGCTACCTCGGTCAGCGGCCAATCTGCCGGCAGGCTGAGCATCAGTTCGGCGTACGGGCTGATGTCGTGGCCCTCCGGGACCGTCATCGGCAGATCACTCATCCCAGAAGTGATCAGCGTCCGGTACGGGCGTTCCTCGGTCGGGGCCACGACATAGACATGCACACCGACCAGGCGCGAGGCGATCTCGTGGTAGACGAACTCGACGGGCCCGAAGTGTTCCTCGATGTGTCGGTCGATAGCGTCGGCGAAGGCCTGCTGCGGCCCTTGCGCCGGTACGAACCCGTCGTGCAGCGACTGATGACGGAGGACTCCTGACCCGCGCGACTCGTCCATGGCGACGCAGCCTATGCAAGGGTCCAACGGGGGCGCGACCGGGGGCACGCTCATCGGCACGACCGGACGGCGCATGGCTCGAGCGATCGTGACGCTCCGCAGCGCACGGTCCGCGGCAGAAGCGGATGTCGGGTGCCGGTCACGACGCGCGGGCCGTCGACACCATGGTCCGGAACGTCTGCCGGTACGCCGTCGGCGAGACCCCGATCGCGCCGGTCAGGTGCTGGCGCAGCGACGCCGAACGCGGCATCGACGTCCGGCGGCGCCGGTAGTCGGTTGGCTTGGGAAAGGGGGTTGAGCGGGGCGGCGCCAGTAAGGATGATCCACTAATGGATCTCGTCGCCTCGCTACCTGCCTTCGTCGTTGCCGTTGTGCTGATCTCGGCATCTCCAGGTCCTGCGATGGCGCTGATCATGCGTCGGGCGGCGCTGCGCGGATTCGCCGGAGCAGTGCCGACCGTACTGGGCCTGGAGGCCGGTCTCTACCTCTGGGCGTTGTTCGCCGCCGCAGGTCTGGCAGCCATGGTTGCCGCTTCGCAAGCAGCCTTCATTATCCTCCGGGTGATCGGCGCGGGATTCCTGATCTACCTCGGAATCAAGGCGTGGCGGACCGCCTGGCAGAGCCGGAAGCTGGAGTCGGTCCAGGAGCCGACCGAGGACCTACTGCCCAACCCGAAGCGGAGCTGGTGGAAGTCCTTCGGCGAGGGTGCGTTGGTGATGCTCGCCAACCCGAAGGCCGCCGTGTTCATGATCGCGTTCTACCCCCAGTTCGTGCCGACCGACCGGCCGTTGTTCGCGACCACCACCCTCCTCGCGCTGCTCCAGGTAGCTATCGAGATCGTCCTGTACCTCGGTCTGGCGGCCGTGGTCGGGCGAGCGGGCGCGTGGTTCCGCCGACCGGTGATCCGCCGTCGGCTGGAAGCGGTCAGCGGCACCGTGCTCATCGCCCTGGGGCTACGGGTAGCCGCCGCGACCCGCTGACCGCCGCGACCCCGCCCGACTTCCCGGCGGGTGGCGGCGGGTCGGGCCCGTCGGCGGACGTGGCCATGCTCGGCCGGCGGCAGATCCGTGCACCGCGAGCAGCTCAGACGCAGTCCGGGGCAACCCGGGAAGCGGATTCCGTCCATTATCATCTTCGCGCCGCTGGCTGCGGGGGCACGGCAATTCCACCGGGAGGGGGACATGGCGACGGACGTCTGGGGCGTTCTGGTCGAGGCGCAGCGGCTCCCGTGGTCGTTCACGCCTTTCGAGCGCGTCGGCCCGTTGGAGTTCGGCATGACACACGACCAAGTTCAGGCCGCGGTGCATGGCGCCCTCATCGTTGCCGTCTCGGACGGCACCTCGGGCAGTGAAGGGTGGGCGGAATTCTGGCTTGAGCGATGTACTGACGCGAGGTTCTCCGGGCCGGCGGTTACCGCCTATTACGACGAGTCGATCGGCCTGGCGGGCATCGCGGTTAATGCGCTGCGTGGCCCACAGGTGACCCTGGAGGGGATGCGACTGGTAGGGCAGACGCCCTCACGCCTGGAGGATGAGTTCACTGACTACCTCGTGGCCCACAGCAGGGAAATGCGGTACTCGCAGTGCGCCGATCCGTGCTCGCCACAACTCGGGTTGGTGCTGCGGGCACAGCGAGCTGGCGACGTTGTGCTGAGCCGCCCAGTGATGGTGGCAAAGGCATGGGCTGATCGCTGCTGGGACACCAACGAAGGCCGCATTCCGACACGGGAGTGGAAAACCTTCGAGTGGTGACCCACGCCCGGCCGCTCGCCGGTGGGCGTCTTCGTCAGCCAACTTGGCCACCGTCGCTGTTGTCAGCGAGTCGAGAGCACCAAGATCGGGTACACGCTTCTCGGCAGAAGCGGATGCCTGGCACAGCAGCCGTCGTGGACAGTCGGCGTCACGGTCCGTATCCGGCATGCTCAAGGCCCGTGTAACCCATCAACTGAAGTCACCGTGTAAGGGATCAAGCGGAGTACGACACAGCCGGCTGCCCGGCGAAGTTCAAAGTTTCTGTACGTCTTCAAGCGGCCCGCATCGGGCCCCACGCGCCGCCGCCAGGGGGCGCGCGCCTGCCGCTGCCGCTGTCGCTCTGCGGCCGCCACGCCTGACGCCCGGCGGCTGGCGCGGAAGTGGAGAAGCCCGGAGGGCCGCCGCAGAACGACAGACCGTTGACCGGTGGTGTGATGGGCCGGCAGCCGGCCGGGCCGCGCGGCCAGAACCCGCGCGGCGTAGGGGATCGCGCGCCGGCGGCGTCGGCGAGCTGGCAGCTCGTGCGGGTTGCGGTTAGGGCGCCTCCGGCGGGGGCGCTCCGGCTCCCGGATGGCCGAAGACCGTCGGCGGGTGCCGGGCCGTGGGTGGTTGCGGAGGGAGCCATCCCGCCTGCCATCGACCCGGGCGAGCCGAGCAGGCGCTGTTGCATTAAGCCATCGCGCCGTCTCGGCGCCGCAGATCTTCCCGTCACGAGGTTCCAGACGGGCGGCAGGGCGGCCATCGGTTGCTGGATACGGCTGTCAGTAGGACACCTTTTGTCCCGATCCTGTAGACCGAGTTGTGGGCCCCAAGCTCGATCTTGCAGGAAGTCTTGCGACAAGTGATCTTGACGATCCCTTAACGCATCAGCGCCCCGGTCAGCACGGCGTCGGCCGACTGGAGGCGGATCTGGCTGACCTCGGCGACCGCCAGCCGGAGCTGGTATCCGTAAGTTCCTGTGCGGTTGGTGACCTGGCAGGTGCCGATCGGGTGCATGGCGCCGGCACGGTCGACGGCGAAGGCTACATAGGGGCCGTCGGCGGGCGCGGCGGTGATGGTGACCAGCACCCAGGACGGGTTCCCCTGGTAGAGGAAGACGGTGCCCGCTGGTCGTGCGTCGGCAGTGGTCAGGGTGGTTGCCTTGAGGTAGCGACCGTTAGCGACAGCGAGGGTCTGCCGGTACTGGTCGGCTAGGCGCCGGTCCTCTGCGGTACGTGACTGGACGAACAGCGCCCCACCCACGGCGCCGACCAGCACGGAGACCGCGATCGCCAGGGCCGCCACGACCCGCCGCCGGGCCACGAAACGCCGGCGCGGTGGCGGCGCGGGAGCCGCGTCCAGCCGGGCGAGGACGCTGCTCTCGAACTGCGGCGGGGGATCGACGGAGGGCGCGAGCAGCAGGACGGCATCGGCGGTCGTGGTCAGGTGGTGAAGTTCCCGGCGGCAGTCCTGGCAGCGCGCCACGTGGGCCAGGGCCCAGGCCCGATCATCCCCGGCGGCCGCACCGGAGGCGAGCTCCGGAAGCACGCCGCGCACGTCGGGGCACTGTGGCAGCTCACTCATCACGTACCTCGAAATGATCGCGTAGCCGGGACAGGCCCAGCCTGATCCTGGTCTTGACGGTGCCCAGCGGTAGGCCCTGCCGCTCGGCGATCTCCTTGGCGGTGAGTCCGTGGAAGATCGCCAGGACGACGGCCGTGGCCTGTTCGGGCGGCAGCTCGCGCAGGGCGACGCGGATGCGGTCGGCGTCGGCGACCTCGTCGGTCGGTGCGGTGATGGCGGTTTCGGCGGCGGTGAGCAGCGCCACCATCACCTCCGGCTCGTAGGGGCGATCGCGGCGCAGCCGTATCGCGTCGATTGCCGCGTTGCGGGTGATGGACAGCAGCCACGGCAGCACGGCGCCGCGGCGGGGATCGTAGCCGCCGGCGTACCGCCACGCCCGCACGAACGCCTCCTGGGCGACGTCCTCGGCCGTGGCCGTGACCCCGACGATACTCACTGCCAGGCCGTATACCCGGGCCTGGAAGCGGCGCACGAAGCTCGCCGTGGACTGCGGATCCCCGGCCGCCATCCCAGCGACCATAGCCTCGTCACTGACACCCACATTCAGTACTACGCACGACACGTCGTTGCGGGATCTCTCCTGGGCGAGAAATCCCTCCCCAGGTCGACGCAGGTAGTACTGGTATGAGACTCAAGATTGCGATAGGCGTGGCGATGCTGGCCACACTGGCCGCCTGCACCGGACCGAACGGCGCGACCGGGGGCGACAGCGGCGAGTTGTCGGTCCTCGTCGTCGAGCCCGTCAGCGGCGCCACCGTGTCCACCCCCTTCACCGTCAAGGTCGACAGCAGCGTGCCGCTCGGCGCGAGCGAGTCTGGCCAGCACCACGTCCACATCTGGTTCGACGACAACGAATCCGACTACCTCATCGTCGAGTCGAACACCACCCGGATCACCGACGCGCCCTCGGGCCAGCACACGATGCACGTGTCGCTGCGCAACGCCAACCACTCCCCGGCCGGGGCCGAGGCCACCACGCCGATCACCGTCGGGAGTGGCGGCGGGCCGGCGCCCTCGCCCAGCGCCGGCGGCGATGGTGGGTCGCCCACATCCTCCGGCGCCGATCCGTACGGCTACTGACGCCATGGCCCGGGCTCCAGGCACTGTTCGGCGTTACTCCCGCGCCACGCGGTGGTTCCACGCACTCACCTATCTCACCGTGCTGGTCCTGCTGGGTACTGGCTGGTGGCTGGTCGCCGGGCGGGAGGGGCAACCCAGCGTTGCCGCCCGGATGACCGGGGTCGCCGACACCAGCCTGCACTTGGATGCCGGCTGGGCGCTGACGGCACTGGCCGCCAGCGCGGTGACGCTCGGGGTACGGGCAACCCGCGCCTTCCTCCGGGAGTCGCTGCGCTACGACCACGGCGATCTGAGGTGGTTCGCCCGCTGGCCGGGCGCATTCATGACCGGCCGGTTCGCCCGGCACGAGGGCCACTTCGACCCGGGACAACGGGTCGCGAACCTGCTGATGGTCGGGCTGTTCGTGGCCCTGATCGGCAGCGGCATCGGGTTGGTCCTGGTCACCGGTGGCCCCTGGTTCGTCTGGCTGCAGCGGGTGCACCGATGGGCCACGTACCTCATCACACCGGTCCTCATCGGACACATCGTCATCGCTGCCGGCCTCCCGCCCGGCTACCGCGGCGTGGCCCGAGCCATGCACCTCGGTGGCCGCCTGCCGCTACAGGTCGCCCAGCGGCTCTGGCCGGGCTGGCTCGATCGGCAACGCGGAGCCCACCATGACAGCTGAGCCGCCGTGCCCGTTCACGACCTCGGTCGCCTCGCTGCTCATCGGCGCCCTCGGCCCGCTCGAACGGCAGGAACTTGAAACCCACCTGCGGCAGTGCCCGATGTGCCTGGAGGAACTCATCCTCCTCGCGCCGCTGCCCGGCCTGCTGCACCGAGCAACGCCGCCTGAGTTGTGCCCCCGATGGGAGCCCTGATCGACGGGATGGCAACGAGCGTCGGGGTCGGGCTCGCGGTGGGTGTCCGCGTCGGCAGCTCGGCCGGCTGCTGCGCCAGTTTCGCACCGAGGCCGGCGTGACCGTGCGCGCCGCCGCCGAGGCCCTCGAATACAGCCGGCAGAGGATCTGGCGCATCGAGCGCGCCTCACGCAACCAGCGACCGGCCCGGTGGAGCGGAGTGACCTACCGCTCCACCGCGCACGGTCACCTGGCGAGTGGCGGCTGAAGCGGGCGACGTCGGCCAGCAGTGGGGTGAACCGCTGCACCCACCGGTAGGCGGTGACGTGATCGACCTCCACGCCACGTTCGACCAGCAGTTCCTCAACGTCCCGATACGACAGGTTGAAGCGTAGATACCATCGAACCGCGACCACGATCACCTCCGGTGGGAACCGGAACCCGGCGAACGCGGACGTCGGAGGCAGCCACGGTCCAGGTCGGGTCGATGACTTCACTGCTCAAGTCTGCGTCGATCTTGCCGACGTTCGATGCAACAGAGCCGCCTCGCCCAACGGCCACCGAACCACGATCCCAGCGTCGTCATCCCGATCAACGCGCCGATACGGCGACGACGGATCCTCGGCGGCGTGATCAACGAGTATCACCGAGCGGCCTGACCGGATCAACGAAGCCTCGGGTCAGCCCCGCGCAGCGAGTTTGGCACGATACACGGCCTGTCCGGCGGCGAAACCGGCGACCTTCGGTCCCACCTCGGCGACCACCCCCGAAAAGTCGTTACCCTGCCCCTCCGGGAAGGTCGCCGGCCAGATGTTGGCGAAGATGCCCTCCCAGATACCGATCTCCCCAGGGTTGAGCGCCGCGGTGACGACCTCGACAACCACCTGCCTCGGTCCCGCCGACGGCCGCGGCACTTCCAGGACCTCCAGCACCTCCGGACCGCCGTACCGTCGGAATCGCACCGCTCGCATTCCATCCTCCTTCTCGGCCGCTCGTCTGCGTATCGGGCCTCGGTCGCGCAGGTGGCATGCCGAGCGCCGCGGCCGTCGTCCGAAGGTCGCGACGTACCAGGGTCAGCAGGGAGGGCATCGCCACGCTCGGTGTTGCCCTGCGCCGACTTGCCTGAACCGTTGACGCGGGCTTCCCGGTCAGCTCGGGTAGCCCGTCCCCCGCGGCGGGGACTGCCAGCGCGTCGCGTCTGACTGCCAGGGCTCGTTCGTGGAATGGCTGCGCGGCGAATCGGTCCAGCGTGAACCGCCGGCCATCGCCGGCGCCGGTTCGTCGGACTTACCCGGCTTCGTCGGATCCTCACCCTGCTTCGTCGAGCCGAGCCCGTCCGCGCCGAGCGGGCGGTCCCGTTCCGATACCGGCGGAATGATCGTGTCCGGGACAACGATCGTCGGCTCATCGGCGTCCGACTGCGGCCAGCGCCGCCACCGCTGGACACTGGCGACCCCGACCAGGAGCAGCGAGCCCAGCAGCAGCGTCGTCCCGGTCCGTACGGGGGTGAGCAAGTCAATCTGGTAACCCGCCACGCTCAGCTTGTGACTGAGTAGGTCCAGCAGCCGTGCCGGGCTGAACAACAGGCCTGCGTAGCTGACCGTGTACGCAAGTCCGGTCAGCACCGAGCCGATCGGGGAGATCCGGACGGTGGCGATGAGCCCGAGGAGAAGGCCAGCAGCCGCCAGTACCAGCAACGGCTTCAGCAGAGCGTTAGGGTCGAGCGCATCACCACTGTCCTGCGCATCCGCGAACACCCGCAGGGACCGGCCTTGTCCAGCGGCGAGCAGGACCCAGGCCAGCGGACCCACGATGAGCGCGGCGATGACGGTCTTGATGTGTCGCATTCGGGCAAGGTACCGAGCTTCCCTCGTAGATCGACAACCCGATAAGGAAAACTTAACTTGCCGTCAGGCAACATCGTCCGGCTATCTGACGGTGTCGACGGTGGGCTGTCAGCGTGCGTAGCTCGGTGAGTTCCGCGCCGATCCGGGCGAGTTCCCGGCGACTGCTGGCGGGTAGCCGCTGGGCGTGCGCGACGAGTGCCACCACGATCCCCTCCACGCCCAGGCTCCGCGGCCGGGTTACCAGCGCGTCCAGGAATTCGCCGAGTGCCGCGCGGTGTCGACTGGTGCTCACGGCTGCCCTATCCGGCCGTTGCGCGGTGGTAACGGGCGGGATCGAAGCCCGCGCCGAGCGTCTCAACAGCGTCGTCGCGGTCTGGGCTGGCCGGGTCGGCCAGAGCGGCGAGCAGGTGTTGACACCAGGCAGCGCCGCCGACCTCTTCCGGCGGGCAGGCCCCACCGCCGTCGAGGATGGTGAACGCGTTGTCGGGGCCACCGGGCCGGATGTCGTCGACGGTGACGGTGTGCGTCCACTCGTCGCCGAAGTCGTAGACGTAGGTGAATCGGGCGCCGCGGTCGGTGGCGAGGGTCGGCGCACTCGATCAACCGGACCACGCCCAGGTTACGCAGCCTCCCGGTCCGCGCCTCGACGTCGGCGAGCAGCGTGGTTACCGGGTTGGGCAGCTCATGGGTGGCGCGGTCGGCGAGAAACTGGCGCAGCTGGTCGAGGCTGCGTCCGGCGTCCAAAGCGGTCAGCAGCGTCGCGTCACGCAGGGTCCAGACCCGGTCCGCGGTCTGCGCCACGTACGCGTCCAGCATCAGCCTGTCGGCCGGCGGCAGCTCCCCAATGACCAGGCCTCATATCAGTTGCAGTTCTTCATGGAGGACGATCATGTTGTGGAGAAGACTGACGTGCCTCGACCCTGCCAACACTCAATGCAGCGGTGCCGTTTGATCTCCTGCTGATGTTGACGTTGTGGTGGTCGGCTCGATCCGGTCCCAGGCGAGGCCGCTCGAGCCCTGACCCAGGCCGACCTGCTTGCGGCGGCCGAGCCAGGTGACGACCTGACCATCACTCCACCGGGTGCGCTGGTAGGTGCGGGTGAGGACCACGCCGGCCTTGGGCACTTCCTCCTCGTGGACGAAGTAGGGCCGGCGCGCAGTCTCGTCCAGCCCGGCGCGAAGGAACGAGCCGCGCGGCTCCACAGGCGCCTCCAGCGCGCCCGGGATCAGGCGCGGCATGGCCGCCCGCTGCAGGCGCACGTCCCGACTCGAGCCGGGGTTATGGACCGGGATGAAGGGAATCCAGTTCTCCGGGACGCCGCGGCCGAGTTTGTACTGAATCAGCGCGCCGGTGTCGAGCCTGGGTGGCTCGACGTGGGGCAGCCCAAGCGAGACCAGATACCGCTCCAGGGCCTTGGCGGCCTCGAAGCCGTTCGCGCCCCCGCCGGCCAGCGCCGGGATGGTCTGCTCGACGCCCCAGACCATGTTGGCCATCTCATCCCGCGCCAGGATGACTTTTTCGAGCGGCGCGCTCTCCTGCAGTTTCCCCACCGCGGGAGGCAGGAACAGTCGCTCCAACACCCGGCCCTCACGGTGCAGGCTCAGGTCGAACATTCCCCAGCGCGTCCGCTCCGCGCCGTCAGGCTGCCCGGCCGCGCGGACCAGGGTCCTCGCCCCAAAGACGTCTTTGACGACTACCCCAAACACCTCGCTGAGCGTGCCGATCGGGAGCACATAGGGCACGAGGCTCCAGTCGTTGCCGAACACCAGTCCAAACTCCGCCAGCACCAGCGTCGCCAGGTCGGTGGTGCTGGGCTTCAAATCACCCAAATCGGTCCTGCGATCCTCGAACTCCCACCAGCGCGCGGCCGGCATTCCCCCGAAGACGATCGGGCTGGGGACGAAGCTCAGCGGCGGCTGGACCTCCACGACCGCAGGCGGGATCTCCGCCCCATTCGCGTCGGAGAGGCCGACCGACTGAGCGTCCACGTCGAAGGCATACCAGTCCAGATGCCCCTGGGCGTACTGCTCGGCCACCAGCACGGTCTGGCCCTCACCAGCCACGGCGGGGGCGGAGCAGGCGAACTGATACTCCAGATAGCCGGGCGACCATGTGACCGGGTCGCCGGTCTCGGACTGGCTGTAGGTCCGCCTGAACCAGTCCACGAACCTCTGGCCCGCGTCGCCCAGCGCCTGGCGCGTGTCCGGGTCCGGCACGGCGGCTGCCAGCCATGCGGCGTGCTCGTCGGGGACGGCCTTGATGGCCTCATACAGCTTTCCGCCGTCTGGCATGCGCCTTTGCAGGGCGTGCAGGGTCGACCAGGACTGCGGGTCACTGCGCAGGTGCGCCTCGGCCTCGCTACCGGCGGGCGGGTCGTCGAACGGGTATTGCCCTAGATAGAGGGCCTTGAAGTCGCCGAGCGCGGCGATGAGTTTGAGCCAGTAGCGGCCCAGCTGGGCGCGCGTCATCAGGTCGAGGGGGATGGGCTCGCGCTCGACCTGGGCCTCCAGCGGTAGGCGCTCGTCGTAGGCGATGGCGGGCCCATCGAGCCCGGCGAAGCGGTTCACCCGGGCGGTCGCAAGCTGGACCTTGGCTTCCACCGCCGAGCCTGCGTCTTCCCCGTCGAACTCGCCGAACTGCCACTGACGGCAGATCATCCACAGCGGGTCGCGCACCTCCGCTCGCAGGCTGCGGTCGAAGTCGTGGCCGCGCGGCCGGCCCTCCAGCCTGTTCCAGGTGGTGATGCTGGGGAAGAAGACCTCGGAGAGAAACAGTGCCTTGGTGGCGCGCGGTATCGGAATCTGTGGCACAGGCCCTCCTTCGCGTGTCTGCGCCAGATGTGCCCGGCTATTCCCGGATCGCCGTCTGGTGGGTCAGATCGGTGGAGATGGTGGCGAAGCGGCGGGTGGTGACGGCCGAGAGCACCGCCGGCAACAGGTGGCCAAGCGCAGTGCTCCCGAGCTGGTCCGGCTCGACGGCCCGCTGTCTCACGCGCTCCAGGGTGTCGTTGAGGATTCCCTCCAGCTTGCCCCACGTCCACTGTCCGGTGATCTGTGGCGTGACGGCAAGCAGCAGGACCTGCGGCGGCTCGGTGCTGGGTTGGTTGTAATGCACGGCGATGCCGGTGGTCTCGACCTTGCCGGGTATCACCTCGCTCCATTCGTCGACGAGAAGGCCGCTCTGCTGGGCGGCCGGGTCGAAGCCGCTCGCCGGCAGGCACTGCACGAGCGACACGAACTCGCCTTGCGGGTAGAACACTCCTGGCTGGCCGATCTGCTCCGGCCGGACGGGAGGAAACTCGACCGCCACCCAATGGTCTGCGGCGCGGAAGGGAAGCTGCAGCGGCTTGAGGATGCCGCCCGGGGTTGCGAACAGCTCGCTGAGGATGAGGACCTGCTCGAGGTCGCCCATGCTTTGGCGGGCCCGGGCCACCCCTTGTAGCCACTCGTCGACGAGCAGGGGGTTCTCGTGATGGGACCGGGTCAGGCCTTGGTCGGGCGGCGCATCGCGGAAGGCGGCGGCGGCCTGGACCTCGCTCAGCGCGCTGAGCGAGAAGCGCGGCACAAGGTTGAACGACGGCCCGAAGAGCTCCTGTGCGGCTTGGCGGTAGTCGGCGAGGCGTTCGCTGGCCGGCCGGCTGGCGTCGGCCGCGGAGGTCCGCGCCGCAGTCGCTAGCACCAGCCTCGCATGGCCGATCTTCAGCAGGCGCAGTCCCTGGTCGCCCAGTGTCTGGCGGGCGCGGTCCGAGTCGCCCGCCGCGCTGAGCGGTACGGCGTCGGGCAGGCCGAAACGTGCCAGAGCCAGGATGAAGCCTCGCACGGTTTCCGCGACGATGGCGCCCACCACCGGGTCCCCGTTGCCGTCCACGGGGATGGCGGCGGCCAGGTCTGCCAAGGCCGTGTCGAACCGACCGATGGCCGTCTGCAGGCGGCCATCGAGCTCGTCCAGGTCGTAGCCCTGAGGGTTGAGGTTCTCCGCCGGGTTGGTGTTCGCTTCGGAGGGCAGGCGGAAATCGAGGGCCGAGAGCGGGCGGGCGGTGGTGACCAGATTCCGCAGGCGGCGCAGCAGCGGCAGAAGTGGGAACAGGTTGGCGCTTGCCGGATCGGCAGGCTCGGCCATGAACTCGAACGTGACCTGCAGGTCGTCGTCGTGCTGGTCCACGCGGATGGCGGAGGCCAGGCGCTTCTCCAGTTCCGTCTCCTGGCTCAAAATCTCATCCCCCGCCAGCAGGACCAGGTCGATGGGCTGGAGCCCCAAGTCGGCCAAGCTCTGCTCGTGCGGAGGGTGTCCCTCCCAACTCGCCTTAACGACGATGCGGTCGGGCGCGGGGAGGTGCTCGCCCAGCCAGCGGTTCAGGCCCGGTTCGACCCGCGCCCGCTCGGTTGGTGCCCCCGGCCAGGACCCAGGTCCCGTTTCGCCCGGCAGGTGCAGCGCTACGCGCTGGGTGATAGCGAGGCCGCTGCGCGGGGTTCGAGCGATCTCGGGTTCGGGCGGCAGCCCGCCCTCGGCGAGAGTCTTGATCGAGGCCGCGGCCCGTTCGAAGTTGCCCTCGGTCACCTGGAAGACGCCTTCTGCCAGGAGGAGGTCGGCGATGGCGTCGAGGCTGTCGGCCAGGCGGGCGACCTCGGCCTGGACGGCGACCGCGTGTGGCGAGGCTGGGTCGGCGGGCAGGCCCTCGACGCCGTATGGATAGGCCACCGGGGTGGCCCGTAGGAAGGCGGCTTCGACCAGGGCGTAACCGTCCAGCACATTGCGAGATTCCTTGGTCTCGATGGGGCTGCCGCTCTCGTCAGGCGTGATCTTGTCGGCCAGCAGCGGGTACTGAACCCGGAAGAGGGGGAGGTACTGGTTGAGGGACGGGTCGTCATACCGATCATGCAGGCCGCGCTCAAACTGGTAGCCCAGCAGCGCGCCAAGCTCCTGGCCGTTGCGGACCCCTTCGATGAAGGACAGCGCGGTCCGCACCCGATCCGAAGACAGGTTGACCGCCATCGTCTCCGGGCGGGCCGGGTCGAAATGGGTGAGGTAGGCGCCGCGCAGTACCGCCGCCGCCACGGCGTGGTTGAGCGACGGCGCGTGGATGAAGCCGCCATTGTCGGGCTGCTCGAACAGGTCGCCGTCGCTCGTCGGGTCGTAAAGGGTGACCGGGATTCCGGTGGTGTCGGCCTTCTGCTGAGACGGGCCCGGGCGCAGGTCCTCCAGCCAGCCGAAGGCGCCCAGATAGAGACCCGTGCGGCGCAGCGAATCGGGCGGGGCTTCGCCGTCGCCGGGGCCCTCGTTCCCCGAAACGAAGCGCTGCAACTCCAGACGGCGGGCGAAGAAGCCCATCTGCCAGGCGTCCAGCCGGTACGAGCACAGGTCCAGGTGCTCGACGAGGATTCGCTCCAGGCGCGCGGTCGGCAGGTCCACCAGGTCCGCGAGCGCGGCGCGCACGGCCTCGATGGTGAGGGCTTCGGGCCGACCGTGACCGTCGGGGGTCAACAGCCAGGCGCCCACCGGCAGGTTGGCCTGCGACAGGGCAGGCAGAACATGGCCGACCTCGGCGTCCAACAGCTCCCACCGGGTGACCGTCCGGTCCTGCGTGACGTTCGCGATCTCGACCTCCCGGCGGGCGGTGAGGGGAAGCACGTCGAACCGGGCGTACAGGCGCGTCGCCGCATCGTGGACCGAGAGCAGCAGCGCAGAGCGCAGCAGGCGGTAGAGCAGAGGGCGGGGCACCGGCTGGTCTTCGCCGGACAGGTGTCGAAGGCGCTGCTGCTTCAGGTCGTCATAGGCGCTGTGGGCAAGCCAGCCCAGGTAACTGCTTTCGGTGAAGCCATCCGGGTTCGCGGGGTCGGGGATGCGATAAGCCTTCTTGAGCAGCTTCGTCTCCGACAGCTTCTCGGTCTCGTCCGCGGCGACGTCGTCCACCAGCGGGTCGAGGATCTGGTCGTGGTCCACGAAGAAGGCCAGGTCGAACAGTCGCGGCGGCGGGTCGAGGGGCAGCCCCAGCTCCTGCAGCAGCGCCAGGGCCTGGCGGCGGATGTTCTCCATGAGGGCCGGGCCGTAGAACCTGCCAGGGGTGAAGGCGTAGAAGTTCCAGATCGTCTCTTTCCCGGTCGCATGCCGGCGATAGAACTCGATCGAGGCCGCGTTCAGGCCCAGGGCGCGCAAGAAGTCCTGATCCGGGTCGGCGGTTGCGCCGATTCGGGAAGCGCTCGCGGCTAGCTGCCGCCAGGTCTCCTGCAAGCGGCGGATCACCCCGAGCATCCCGTTCAGGAATCCAGGCTGGCCGCCCAACTCGCGCTCGGACCACTGCCAGGCGGAAAAATCGGAGCTCAAGAGCACCCCATAGGGCTGGCTACCCACCCGCACCGCCGGCAGCGGGCCGCGCCCGGTGACGTAGCCGGTGAAGAAATCCCGAACGCGGGCGATGAGGCCCAGGTCCAGGTCCAGCATCTCCTCTAGGTAATAGCCAAGCGTGGCCGGGAAGAGGGCGGTGTTGAACCGCCGGGCCTCGCGCAGGTCGCGCCCCCCGGCGCCGTCCAGCCGCTGCAAGGGGGCGTAGCCGATGCCGAGCGCCTCGGCCAGCCGCTGGGCGTCCGTCTTCTCGTGTGGCTGACCGGTCGGCTCGAAAGCGGGCGGGCCGACCTCGAGGGCGAAGCTCTCGGCCGGGTCGGGGCCCGCGCTCGAAAAGCCGGAACCTTTCCCGTCGGCGTTGTTGGTGGGCGTCCCCTGCGGCAGCAGGCTCATTCCGTCGGCGGCGTAGTGGTGGTTGTCGAACAGCTCCTCCACCAGGTCTTGGCCGGCGACCGCGTCGGACGACAGCCGTAGGCCGAGCACGAGCAGGCGGTCCAACCCGCGCTCTGCGGCGGTCGCATCAAGCGGGATTCGCAGGCCCATGCCCTTCGCGACCGCCTGATCGAAATCGCCGACCCAGGCAAAGTCCGCGCCCGTCTGGAGCTCGCCGCCCGTCTGCCGATATTCGACCTCCAACCGGAGCGGGTCGGGACCGAGGACGAGCGGGTCGGGCACCGGCGCGCCGGCCTGCCGGAAGACTCGCTCGCCCCCGATGTAACCCATCACCACGAATCGGTCGGGCATGACGGTTGAGCACGGCGCCCGGCTCCAGCTCTCCGACTTGAGGCTCTGCGGGTCGACAGCCGGGAAGCTCAGGTCGTCGGCCGAGGACACGTCCAGCGTTTCGGGACGGGTCTGATCCGCGATCCAGGCCGCCCGACGGCTGTCCGACGAACGGGCCAGCTTCGCCCATGCTCCCTGCTCGAGCGCCTGCCGGGTAGGTTGGTCCGTCTCACGCGAGGCCGTCCACATCTCGCGCCAGAAGGCATGGCCGTCGCTCACCTCCGCGGCGGTCAGCCCCTTCTCGTGGGTGTGCACCGCGATGTCGTCGGGGAAGATGCGCACCCACAGTTCCCTGCCCGCCGCGCCCGGCATGAAGCGCGCCTCGACCCGCACCGGCAGGAGCAGGAACGGCAGGTCGTCGGGGAGCTGCTCGACCAGGTCCCAGGGGGACTCCGGGATCGACTGCCAGAGGCGATGGAATTCCTCCTTCGCCGCTGCGGCGGCCCGCTCGCCGTCAGCCCGGGCGGCTTGCAACCGCTCGAGCTCGGCCTGAATGGCTCGCGCCTCCTGCTCACCGGCTTGGCCCCGACGCAGGACGTGCTCGAGCCGGTTCTGCCCGCCACGCAGCCGCCGGCGCAGTTCGGCCAGGTTCTCTCCGGCGCTGGCCAGCGCCTGCCGGGCAGCCGCGGCGCCCTGTCGAAGCTCGCCGAGATCAGTCATACCAGCATCCGCTCCGCGTGCACGGCCACCATCACCGGCACCTGGTAGAGGATGTACGCCATGTCGGCCGCGTTGACGCCCCACCGGATGGCGTCGTCGGGGACGGTCGTGATGTTGGTGGTCGGGACGGTGGTCAGATCGATGAGGCCGATCTGCGCGGGGTCACCCAGGTGGTTCCAGGACAGGTCCGTCCATCGGGTCGGGGCGGGCGGCGTCGTGTCGTGGATATCGAGCCCGAAGCGCGGCTCGCCGGGCCGCTCCTGGATCACGAAGAACCAGCCGGGGTCGCCGTCTTCCGGCTCGATCGACCCCTTGGCCTGCGAGGCCGTTAGGTCGAACCCGATGAAGCGCAGGTCGGGCAGGACCTCGGCCTTGAAGATCGGCTCCAGGAGGTTCGCATCGGGGTCGCTCTCGTCCAACACCCGGATCATCCGCCGGGGCAGGACGGGATCGTCGGGGTCTTCGACCCACTTCGCCTTCTGGGCGTAGAGGATGGCGCTCGGATAGCGCTTCAGCAGGTCGCCGCGGATCACCAGCACCAGGCGCGACTCGCCCGGCTCGCTCCCGGTGGGCAGCGGCTTGTTCTCGTGCGTTCCCAGGTCGGTGGATGGTCCCCACTCGTGCAGTGGCTTGAAGTCGCGCAACTGCCGGGCGCGGGTCGCGGGATCCACCCGCCTGTCGCGGCTGGCCCTTTCGGCCGGCTCCCAGAACAGCAGGAAGCTGCTCGGGCGCAGGTCGGTCGGATACTCGCGCCACAGCAGCTCGCGGGCGAACTCGTGGTTCAAGCCAACGACGTACGCCTCGATGAAGCGCGGGTTGGTCTCCAGCAGCGTGATGGTGTTGTTGGGGATCAGGTGCAGGTTCGGGATGAGCAACTCGCTGGAGAGATCGCGCAGCGGCCGGTACATCGGCTCGTTGAGCACCGGGTGAGCCATGACCGGCACGAGGGTGCCGGTCGGCTTGAGATACGTGAAGGTCGGCGGGATGGCAATCAGGCTCAAGGCCCGGCGCGGGATCGCCGTGACCGGATTGAGGGCCTGCTCCACGACGGCCGCCGCGCGGTCGAAGTCGAGCGGCGGGCCGATGGTCTTGACCGGCAGCGGGCTCTCGAATCGCGCGTTCACGTCGACCAGCGCCTGGCGGAAGCGAGCGGCTTCGGGGCTGTCGGACGAGCCGCTGCGGCCGATGCCCGGAGGCAACCGATTGCCCGGCTCGGTGAGCACGAACCCGGGCCGGGGTGGGATCGCCTGCACGGCCGCGACCGTGCGGTTCTGGTTGCCGAGGCGCGTGGCGGCTTCCAGGCGGCCGCGCACATACTCGATCACGCCGAGCGCTGCGAGTCCCAGCAGGGTTACCGGCAGCCCGAGCCCGAGGGTGACGACAGAGAACAGGAGCAGCAGCACAGCCGCCGTCACCATCGCCGCGCGCAGCGGTTTCCACAGCAACACCGCGCGAAGCCAGCCGGGCAGCGGGAACGGCAGCAGGGATCGGGCTACGCCCTCGAGCAGGATCTCCTTCTCCGGCGCCCGCTTGGGCGGGGCCGCGGTGATTCCGCCGGGGGTGTTCATGCGGGGAAGCATGGCGCCCGGCCTGCCACGCTGCCGGGGAAAGGCCTTGCGCATCAGCGCGCCGCGCGGCCGCGTCATCCGGCGAAAGGCAGGGTCGAGGGAGGCGGCCGGCAGGCGGCTCTCTTCCACCTGATGGGCGACGGTCGTCGGGCTTCCCAGAACCCGGCGGTGGACCTGGGCGGTCACCGCCAGCTTCTGGTCCCGACCAAGGGGCTTCAAGAAGCGTTCGAGTACGCTGGCGCCCGCCGTTATCGAGACCTGGAACTGACGGATCTTCTGGTTGGCGGCCAGCACGTCGCCGAGCTGCTGCCAGGCCGTCTGCATGTAGTCTTCCTGGTTGGCCTGGATCACCTGGGTGCCGAGGCCAGCCGGAACGCGCAGGCGCGGATCCCGGTTGAGTTCGTTGGCCCAGCCGGGGTCATCGACGTGCAGGTGGCTCTGCAGGGCGTGCCAGCGCCCGTACAGCGGCGGGCTGATGACCGGGTCGGGGTGCTCTCCGCCATCGGCCGAGGGCTGGAGCGCGTCTTCCTGCAGGTTCACCCTGGCGGCCAACTCAGCCAGGAAAGCGGGGTGGGATGCAGGCGGCCACTCGGCCGGGCGAGTTCGGGCCTGCGGGCTCTTCAGCGCGCCTTCAAGCCCCATGACGGCCGAATCGCCCGGCGCGTCTCGCATGCCGGGCACGCCGAAGCCCGGGGCCTGCATATCCATATCCCGGATGCCCACCCGCTCGTCCACGCGGCGCGGCTCGAGCAGGTTGACGAGGTACTCGAAGTCGCCGCGCCTGGCGGTGCGGAAGAACCAGCGGTAGTAGACCGGATACTCGGTCTGCCCGTTCCCCCATGAAGGGGCAAGGGCATCCTGCCCGACGGTGGGCAGCGCCAAGCCGGCCAGCCGCCCGATCTCGAAGGCCGGGATCACGAAGGCGTGGTAGGCCGTATCCTCCTTGAGCTTGCGCGGGCAGACCAGCCGCGACAGGGCGGAATCGGGGTTGGCGTGCACCAGGCTCTTGAGAGCGACGACGGTCTGCTGCGGGGTGTTGGCCCCCGCATTGGTGATGTCGCGGGAGACGTGGACGTGCGCCCATGCCCAGGCCTGGTCCGCCGGAGGGAACACCGCGTTCGGGTCGCCGGTTAGTGTGATGCCCGCCAGCGGCGCGCCTGGCGGCCGACCTTCGGTGAATTCGGTCTCCTCCAAGGCGAGCAGGAAGATCCACGGGCGCAGCTTGCTCTGGCCGTTGTCGGTCACCGGGCCACCGGCCGCGTCGACTCGCACTGCACTGGCCGGGGTGTACCGCCAGGGGAAGTCCTCGTCGTAGAAGTCGATGGCGGCCAGGTAGTTCGGCTCGTAATCGGTGACCCAGTTGCGCGGCTCTGTCCGGACCACTGCGTGTGGGTGGATTCCGATCACGTCGCCGGGGCCGAGAAGGAGAACGTCGTTGGTGGCGAAATCGGCCTGGTTGTTGACGTTGAGGGAGATGCGCACCTCGGCGCGTTCGGCGGGCCCGCCAGGACCCAGCGTGTCGGGCTGTCGAATCTGTGCGGCGATTCCCTGGCGCAGCCAGGGTAGGAACGTGTAGGCGGCGATCGGGTCGCTCATGACCGGTTCACCTCGAAGGCGGGGACGACCAGGATCTCGTTGGCCAGGCCCGGCTGCTGGCGCAGCATCTGCTCCAGCAGGGCATTCGCCGCGGCCTCGGAAGCGTGGAAAGCTGCGGTGGGCACCGGGCTCAGGTCACGCGCGAAGACGACCGCGAACTCTTCCTGCCGGAGATTGACTTCGCCGGGGGCGTCGGCGGGCTTGGCCTTCCTGGCATGCGAGAGGGGCGACCTGGCCACGGCGCCACCGACCGACCAGGCCTCGAAGGACAGCGGTTCGACCTGGAACAGGTCGAACCACGGCGCCAGGGCGCGCTGGTCGTCCTTGTAGAACAGCTCGTACTCCACCAGTCGGAGCGCCGCGTAGTCCGATTTCAGTTCCTCAGAGGCCTGGATGCGGACCCCGGCGTCGTATTTCTCGAACGACTTGCCGGTCAGCTTCTGGGTATCCGAACGCTCGAAGAACTGAGCCGGGGCAAAGTCTTCTCTGGCCGCCGCCGTCCCCAGCGACGCCGCGTCGCCCGCCGGCCCGACGGTCACTTCCTGGATGCGGAAGCGGGTGGCGTCGGCTGGCGTCTGTGCCCCGAACTTCTGGACCTCGACGTTGAGGGGGACGACCTTCTGCGAGATCGTCAGCACGCCGGCTGGCGAGACCACCGGAGGGCCGCCCGGATCGATTTGCTTGAGGGTCACCATCAGGTTCTTGTCGGGCGCCAGCGACGCCTGCCAGTTGCCCGGGTCGGACAGGGCGGCCCGCAGCAGCGGCAATACGGCGATGTCGTCGAGCCGCGTGTCGCGCTGTTCGCCCCAGGTGCGGTCGAAGCGCACCGTGATGGAGAGGAACCAACAGATCTTCAGGGTCGCCTTGCCGTGGGCGTGCCAAGGGGTGGGCCCTTCCAGGGTGAACGCGAGCGAGATGGAGGCGATGGTGGACGAGCCCGCCCGCAGCGCCAGCATGGCGCCGATGTCGGCGATGAAGTAGAAGGGGTTGAACTGGAACAGGACGTCGAACGACAGGAAGCCGTAGACGCTGAACGAGCCAGCCGCGGCGTACAACTCCAGCCGGGCACCGAACTGGACGGTGTTCGAGGTCAGGGCGAAATACGTCTCCAGGGTGAGGCGCGGGTTGTCGGCGTCAAGCAGCTGCAGGGTGATGCGCCGAATCTGGGGCAGGTCGAGGGGCGGGGGCTGATAGAGCGGGTGGAAGCCGCCCACCGTGAGCAGGAAGTTGGCGTCCCCGAACCACTTCAGGCGCACCGCCATGTCGCCGGACAGGGGGAAGGTCAGCAGGCGTGAATCGAAGATCGACGCGTCGAAGGCGAGTGTCCCGGCCTCGAAGTCGATCACGCCCAGGAAGTTGACCTGCAGCTGGAGGATGCGGGCCTTCTCGTCGGGGAGGACCATGCGCACGATGCCGAGGATCAGCAAACGGACCGGGTTGGGCAGCTCGACGATCAGCCCCAGGTCGATCGTGATCAGGGTGGGCGTGCCCCACTCGATGCGCGCCATCGGGCCAAGGACGAACCGGCCGGGCGTGGGGGGGAAGACCTGCCGCATGTCCGACAGGATGCGGTTGGCGTTGGCGACCACGTCCTCGGGGAACAGGATCGAGTCGAGGGTGCCGTCCCGCAACCCGCTGCGGAGGCGCTCGACCATTACTGAGCGGTTGAACCCCAGCAGCCCGCCCACTCCCGTCAGCGTGAACCCGAAGCCGAGCTGGACGGGTGGGAACTCGGCCGTGATGATGACAATGAGCGAGAAGCCGGGCTGGCCGCCAGGCAGGATGGTGTTCAGCAGGCCGACTGCCTTGAGCGCCAGGGTGCCCTGGAATTCCAGCTCGAGCAGCCCGGAGTACTCGCCCTTCTCGACGTCGAACCGGAGGAAGCCGCCGCCGGTGAACCCGCCGCCGCTGATCGCCAACCCAACCCCGTCGGGCGATTGGAGGCCGACCCCCACGTCAAATGGGCCGGCGTTACCGTCCTCAAAGAGCAGTTCCAACTGGATGCCGATGCCCTGGACGGTGGCAGTCAGCGGCCCGAGCTGGCCGGTCAGGTTGGCGCCGAGCCGGGTCCGCAGGCGCGGCCCGGCGTCGGGCGGAAGGTAGAGCCGGATCTGCACGGCTTCGACCAGGATCGGGCCGAGCTCCAGGTGAGAGGGAAGCTCGACCTCGAATCCGCCCCCGCCCTTGAAGCGGAGGCCGCGGGTGCTCGACCACTCCACGCCGAGCGGGATGTCCACCCGCTTCTCGCCGTCCCCCAGCAGGTCGCGTACGAAGCTGTCCCCTTCGCCGGCCGCCAGCACCAGCGCCAGGCCGCGTACGTCTGCTGCCATGATCAGCTCAAGCTGACCCGAGAGGTAGTTCGCCTGCAGGCCAGCCTCCGCGCCCGACACCTCGAGGCGGGTGGCGCCCGCCGAGCCCAGCAGGAGAACGCTGCTCGGAGGGTGGAAATCGAAGGAGAGGCCGAAGCCGGCGCGCGGAAGCTCCTGCCCCGGCATGAAGGGGTACTTGACGCTGATCCCGTCCGGGCGGACCAGGATGCCAAAGCGGGAGGCGATGTCGCTGCCGGCGCGGATCTTCAGGTCCAGGTCCTGGGCCAGCCGCAGGGTCAACGGCAGCTCGGAGGGCACGTCCGGCTCGATCACCAGGCCCGGCAGGCTGGCCCCCGCGGCCGGAAGCTCCCGCATGACGAAGGCAAATTCCCGGCGGGTCCCGGCGATTGTGAGGTAGTAGAAGGGAAGCCGCAACACGACGCTCGTCCCATGGAGCGGGTCGTCGAAGATGCCGCTGTACTCGCGGGTCAACTCCTCCTCGGCATTGCGCAGAGCGGCCGGCAGGCGGAAGGCGACCAGCAACTCGGCCGAGTGCTCGAGGATGCGGATGTAGTTCAAGTTAGAGGTGCCCCAGCCGTAGACACCCTTGATCAGCGAGAGCGGATCGGCGGCGATCTGCGGGATCCGGTCCCATCTGAAATGGGCCCGCATGAAGGCCGGGCGGCCCGAGCCCGAGGGGACGCTCTCAAGCTGGATCACGTCCATGGCCTGGAACAGGTTGTAAGCCGCGGGGAGGCTGGTAGCCAGGTACTCCGTCCACAGCAACTCGAACAGTCGCTCGCCGATCTCGGCCAGGAACGTCGCGGCGTCGACCCCGGCCGGCGCGACCGAGAAGGACTGGATCGCGTCGTACACATCTTTGACCTGGCCCAACAGCGCCAGCACCTCCTCGGGGGAGGGCTCGTCGGCCAGGGCCTCCAGGGTCTGCACGGCCGCTTCGACCCGCGCGCCCAGGGCGGTGTATTCGGGCGGCAGGGACGTGACCCCCCAGCCCAGCCGCAGCATGAACTGCTTGAAGGCGTCGGGGCCGGAGACCGCCTGCTGAAGCGGCCTGAGCGCCAGGGTCAGGTGGCGGGCGATCAGCTCGAGGGTGCTGGCGTTGTCGCTCATCGCAGCGGGTAGAAGTCGTCGTACTGGAGGTCGATCTGGAAGTGTTTGAAGGGATCGATGATCTCCACCAGGACATAGCGGCAGACGGCGCAGAACTCTAGGCTGTCTAACGCCGTGCCGTGCATCATGCAGGTGCCAGCCGGATGGAAGATGCCGCAGGACTTGGCGCCTCCCCCGTGGTACAGGCCGACGATGCGGGGCTTCTCGCTGAAGCAGATGGGCAGGTTGACCCCGTTCAGGATCGGGTCCTGCACCGCTTTCATGGCCTCGGCCGGGTCGCACGGGTCGGGGGTGAGCGGCCTATGGTTGGCGGTGATGAAATCCTTGATGTTCTTGGCCACGAGTCCCGCAAACGGATAGGTCTCTGAGCGGACCGAGTCGGGCGCGAGCGCCGGCATGTAGAGCACGTCGCCCTCGAGGAACGTCAGGTCCGGGTTGATCGCGCCGACCACGGTCACCTCGTCGGCCGAGCGCGGCTCGTCGATCTCTAGGACGGTGGTCCGGCCGTCCGGCGCCCTCAAGACGGTCTCGATAGGGTTCTTCCTGAGCGGATTGGGGTAGTCGCGCTTGCGCAGGACGACCTTGTCGCCAACGGCGAACTGTGCGCCCTGCCCGGGCTGGAGCTTCACATTCCAGCGGTTCGCGCCGGTCGACGTGACCAGGTCGCGCACCAGGGCCCCCTTGCGGGCCCGAAGCCAGTTCCACTTGATCTGTTCGCCGTCGAGCTGGCCGCCGGTCTGGGCGTCCGACTCCACCTGAAGGTTGCCGTACCTGTCCAGGTCGGCCGCCGAGCCGGTGAAAGCGTCCTCCGCGAGGGCATATTCATCGCCCAGCCCATAGGAATGGGCGATCTCATGCAACGCCCGGCCACTGCGCAGGCCGCTGACGGAGTTCGGGATGCTGGGCGGGTCCCAGTGGTAGGCACCCGTTCCGCTGACAATGGACAGGCCGCGCAGCTCTGCGGAGTCCTCGACATTCATGGCGATATAGCCGTCGTGGTTTATGCCGCGATCCCATTTGCAGCTTGAGAGGACAAAGACGTAGTCGTAGTTGGTGGGCCGGTTTCCGTCCTGGCTGGCGGCCCACAGAGCCGTCAGGTCGTGGCCCTGGTCGCCGCGCAGGGTTGTGAGGAAGCGATCCAACCGGTCGCGGTCCAGGCGGTAGGGGTGGAAGGCGATGAACTCGTCGTCGCTCTCGCTGTTGACGCGCGGCGGGTTCCCGTACGCCATGCCCAGGGTTGTGTCCTTCTCCTCCACCAGGCTGCGGTTGCCCAGCTGGCGCCAGCGGTTGATCAGTGAGTCGGTGGCGTGCGGAGCGGGATCGGGGTGATACAAGGCGGTCCAGTCGGTCTTGATGTCCGCGTTGGTCCGGGCCGTGTTGGAGGGTAGGTCGGTCGAGACCGGCAGACCGGCCGCGTAGATGAGGTGCTCCAGGCGCCATTCCCCGGCGTCGGGCGGTCTCTCCGGGTTGGGGACCATGAAGCCTCGCCGCTTCTCGTCCACGCCCGTCGTGTACACCTCGCAGCGAATCGAGATGCCGCGCACGCTGGAGGGTACGAAGACCTGCCAGAAATTCATCGAGGTCGCGAGCAGGTCGAACGGGGTGGTTAGGTGGCTGGTCTTGAAGCGGTGAACGAGAGAGACGGCAAGTTGCTCGAAAGTGCCGGAATCAGCGGGGGTGAAGCCGTCGCCAATGAACAGGAAGTTCGGGACGACGGCAGGGTTGATAAAGCCCGGCCAGCCCCCTCCCGGCACGATGCTGGCGAAGTTGGTGCTGTTCCAGGGCTCAACCAGATGGACGTCTCCGCTCGCCGAGCCGCCGCCCAAAGCGGCCGGCAGGGTGGCGGTGAGGGTGATCGTATCCGGAGGGGAATCGAAGAGGGTGAGGAAGATCCGCCCGGTGCCCGCGTGGACGTTGGCATCCGGTCCCCAGGTGACACCGTGGCTTTCGGTCAGATCGCCCACCACCCCGTCGTCGAACCGGGCCCGAACCGAAAACTTGTAGTCGGTCTCGTCCGGACGGTTCGCACCGTCAGGGCGGATGGTCAGGCTGGGCGGGGTCAGCCAGACCTGGGCGACCGACTCGTGAATGTGGAAGCGGATGGGCAAGTGATACTGCGTGCCGTCGGCGTTGTTGGTGACGTCGGCCACCACGATGAAGTTGCGCAGGTGGAGCGGAGGCAGGAGGTCTTCGACCCGGACGACGCCGGTGATCCTATTGACCCGGACTCCGGCGCCGCGAAAGCTGTCGCCCGTCAGCACGCCCTGGATCAACGGCCTGAACGTCAGGCTCACATCGTGGGCGTTCGTCGGATCAACCAGGTATTGCCGGGCCCAGACGATAGTGTCGTCCATCCTCCTGAAGGCCAGGTGGCTGGCGCTCAGGTCCGGCCCCGTCTGGCCCCTCAACACATGCAGGTCCAGATCTTTCGTGCGTGACCAGGAAGCGAACTTGATCGGCACGCGCGACGCCTCCCTAACACAGGCGGCCCCGCCACAAGTCCGACGGTTCAGTCTGATTGTCGGTCGATTGGCGTGACGGCGCCAGCAGGTCTTGTCCGAGTGTGCTCATCACGCGGGGGTGATCTTCCACAGCGACAGCGGCCGCGAGTACACCTCGGCTGACTTCGCCCGGGCCTGCGCCCGCTGGAAGGCGCGCCAGTCGATGGGCCGCGTCGGATGCTTCGACAACGCCGTCGCCGAGGCGACCTTCTCCACCATCAAGGTCGAGTACGTCCACCGCCGCCAGTTCCGTAGCCGTACCGAGGCGCGCCTGAAAATCGCCACCTGGATCACCGACTTCTACAACCGGCGCCGCAGGCACTCCGTCTGCGACTGGCGATCACCCATCGACTATGAACGACCAACGACCAACGACCGGCGCACTGGCGGCCCCCGACCTCGACGCCGAACCGCACGAAAACACAATCGCGCTCGCACCATGGGGTCACCCTCGTTGCCGCCAGCCGGATCACCGCCGCGTGCGCGGGGAGCAGACGACGAACCCTCACATGCCACGGGACAGCGTGGGATCACCACGCGTGCGCGGAGAGCAGAGGAGCACGCCTCACCATCCGCCCACCGGCTGAGGATCACCCCCGCGTGCGCGGGGAGCAGGTCGGCACCGCCGGCGGCCTGGAGCGAGCGTCGGATCACCCCTGCGTGCGCGGCGAGCAGACGTTCACCGAATCCGACAGGTGGCACCTCGGTTCGGGAGCGGCCGGAGGATGTCGGCCCCTAGGGGTTTTGGGCAGTGGTGTCGGTGCGTACTGCCGATGTCGGGACGCTTGGGTAGACGGGAACATTACCTGGTCCATCGGGGATTGGACGTCCAAACGGGGGGATCATGGCCAGGTCGGTCGCGAGCTTGATCACAGGACGCAAAACGAAGTACCTCATCATCGTGTTCTGGCTGGCTCTCGTCGCGGTGGCTGGGCCGCTTGCCGGCAAGCTCACCAGCGTCGAGGACAATGAGGCCAAGTCCTGGCTGCCGGGTAGCGCGGAGTCGACTCAGGTGCTCGACCGGCAGGCGGCGTTCGCGTCGGCCGACACGATCCCGGCCGTTGTCGTCTACCAGCGGTCTTCCGGACTGACCGAGACCGACCGGGCGCAGACAGTGTCCGATGCGCACAGGTTCGGCCAGATGGCCGAAGT
Organism: Micromonospora sp. NPDC000668; assembly: GCF_042897975.1. NCBI lineage: Bacteria > Bacillati > Actinomycetota > Actinomycetes > Micromonosporales > Micromonosporaceae > Micromonospora > Micromonospora sp. NPDC000668. Next base: position 204,864 of record NZ_JBIAYP010000005.1, on the reverse strand, counting down.
CGACGGTCAGGTCGGCGGCCCGATCTTCTCCAGCGACGGTCAGGCGGCGCAGATCATCGTCCCGCTCAATCTCGGCCCTCAGGGGTGGGACAAGGCGGGCGATATTGTCACCTCGATGAAGGACGTCGCGAAGGCCGGCGCCAGCGGGCTGTCGGTGCACGTCACGGGGCCCGCTGGCAGCGCGGCGGACTCCAGCGAGGCCTTCGCTGGCATTGACGGCAGGCTGCTGTTCGCCACGATCGGTGTGGTCGTGGTGATCCTCTTGCTCACCTACCGCAGTCCCGGGCTGTGGCTGCTGCCCGTCGTCTCCGCCGGCGTCGCGCTGACGGCCGCCCAGGCGGTCATCTACCTGCTGGCGAAGAACGCCGGCCTCACCGTCAACGCGCAGAGTGCGGGCATCCTGACCGTGCTCGTGTTCGGCGCGGGCACGGACTACGCGCTGCTGCTCGTGGCGCGGTACCGCGAGGAGCTGCGGCGCCACTCAGACCGGCATGAGGCCATGGCGGTCGCGCTGCACCGTGCCGGCCCGGCAATCATCGCGAGCGCCGGCACCGTCGTGATCGGCATGCTATGCCTGCTCTTCGCTGAGACCAACTCCACCAAGGGCCTCGGCCCGGTCGCCGCGATCGGTGTCCTGGTGGGGCTCGCGGTCATGCTGACCCTGCTCCCGGCCATGCTCGTGACGGTCGGCCGCTGGATCTTCTGGCCGGTGCGGCCCCGGTTCGGCTCCGCGGAGCCCACCACCACCGGGTTGTGGGCCAACATTGGCAAGCGGATAGCCAACCGCCCCCGAATCACCTGGGTCGCCACCGGCCTGGCACTGGCCGTCATGGCGATCGGCCTCGTCCAGCTCGATGCGACCGGGCTGACCCAGAAGGAATCGTTCCGTGGCAACCCGGACTCGATCGTGGGCGAGGAAGTGCTCGCCCGGCACTTCCCGGCCGGTGCGGGCAACCCGGTCGTCGTAATCAGCAAGGCGGAGCAAGGCCCCGCGGTGAAGGCGGCGCTCGCGTCGACTGAGGGCATCGACCCGGCGTCGGTCAGCGAACCCGTCGCCAAAGGTGGCCTCGCCTATGTCGTGGGCACCCTCAACGCCGCAGCCGACAGCCCGGCGGCCTACGACACGGTCGACCGGGTACGCGACCGCGTGCACGCCGTGCCCGGCGCGGACGCTCAGGTCGGCGGCAACACCGCGATCAACCTCGACCTGCAGCGGGCGGCCCGATACGACCGCAACCTCATCATCCCGATCGTGCTCGTCGTGGTCCTCGTCATCCTGGCGCTGCTGCTGCGAGCCGTCGTCGCGCCGTTGGTGCTGGTAGCGACGGTAGTGCTGTCGTTCGGTGCCGCCCTGGGCGCGAGCGCGCTGGTCTTCCGGCACATTTTCGGCTTCGGCGGCGCCGACACGTCGTTGCCACTGTTCGTGTTCGTGTTCCTCGTCGCACTGGGCATCGACTACAACATCTTCCTGATGACCCGGGTACGCGAGGAAACCGCGAGGTACGGCACCCGGCGCGCCGCACTCATCGGCCTCGCCGCTACCGGTGGCGTGATCACGTCCGCGGGTCTCGTCCTCGCCGGCACCTTCGCGGTGCTGGCCACCCTCCCGCTGACCGCCTTCGCCGAGATCGGCTTTGCGGTGGCGTTCGGCGTCCTGCTTGACACGATCATCGTCCGCGCGGTCCTGGTCACCGCGCTGAACCTCGACATCGGACGGCACATGTGGTGGCCCAGCCGGCTGGGCAAGATCGCCGACGTGGAGCCCGCCGAGGCGGCCCAGCAACCAAACGAGGTCCCCGCCTGACGGATTTCGGCGGGTCAATGGAAGTCACGGAACGCGGGGCTGACCGGCGCTGTCAGCGCCTCGAGCCGGTCGGCCCTCAGATTGATCACGCCGCCATGCGTTTCCAATCGCCCGCACACGTGTGGGCGTGCTGGTCCGGGCCATCGCCGGCACCCGTTGAGCAGGGCTTCATGCTCGGTGACCTCTTCGGCGGACCCGAAGAGGTCGCCGGGCAGCTATACCTGTGTGAGCGTCAAAGTCTGGCCGATCGTCACCAGCGGTGGGCATTGGTTCGTGTGGCCCCTCGGACACGTACAGTTACCCCACAGTAATCAGCGTCGGGCCTAGCTTCGACGCTGATTTTGTTTTCACCGGGGTTGTAGTGAGGGCGAGCCGTAGCTCGCGGTAGACATTGCCTTTGTCCTCGCTGTGGGCGTCCCGCAGGGTGTTGCGCATGTCATCGAGGCCGCCGACGAGGCGTCGGATGTCGTCCTCGCTGTAAACCAGCGGCCTATTTGGCGCTGGCTTCCTGAAAGTCAGCCCTCCGGTCGTGAACGGAACAACCGGATCTGCCGCGACCGGCGCGCCGACCCGACTCTTTGGTAACGAGCGCATGTAGGCCCCTGGACCGGCAGTCCATCGACGGAGCCGAAGCGCCAAATTTCCCGGGCTGTGTAGGCCTGCCGTACCTGGCTCTGCATCCGAACCAGTACGCCGACAGGTGCTTGCACAGACAGCGGCTGACGGACAGCGCCGGGCGACGCAGCGTGACAACATAGCTGACCGTCGTTACGTTACGCGCTGGTTTAGCAACGCGGCACCGCCGCCGGGCGCCTCTGGGAAGTCGTCAGCTGCACCTCGCAGGTACCACTGCGGTTTTCCGCGCTTTGCGTACGAGCCAAGCGTTGCTGCTCCCGCAGGCAGGCCTCCGCGCTGGCAGGAGCAAGGTGAGTGGTGGCAGTCCGCGTCCTCGCCCGCCCGACGAGCAGCTCGTCGAGGCGCTCGTACTTGCCCCCTGCCAGTCGCATCGCCGGAGCCGGCGCCGCTGCCGACATTGCCCGAGCCTGCGGCCCGCAATGGCGATGGCGTGCTGTTCGACCTGGGCCGCCCCGATGCCGCCGGCCGGGTCACCGCTCGTCCACTGGTGCGGGCCTTGGGCTGGACACCGGGCCTCACGCTGCACGTCGACGTCGTGACCGACGCGATCCTGGTCATCCCGGCCGCCGATGGCGCGCACGTCGTGGGAGCCCGCGAGGAACTACCCCTACCGGCCGCCGCCCGGCATCTGTGCCGCATCGCCATCGGCGATCCCGTGCTCCTGGCCGCCCTGCCCCGCCAGAACCGCATCGTCGTGCACCCCTCACACACCATCACCGCGGCGGTGGATTCCCGGAAACCACGGGTGATCACGGCTGCTCAACCTGGCACCAGGAAGCGGAACCTCGACCGGAGTTGCGGCCGGCCCGGCTCGCGGATTCTCGATGCGGGCCGGCGCCCTGCGAATGACCGGGATCTCCACAGTGGCGGTGGTGCCAAGCGCCGGGGACGCGAAAGGCATCAACGGCAGTTCCATCGTTACGGAGTCACCGATGGCCATTCCGCGACCAGTCGGTTGGGCCACGGCCGTTCGTCTCCGCGCATCGATCACGATGGCGAGCATCCCGCTGAGGATGATCAGACAACCGGCGGCCTGCGCCATGGCGATCCGCTCGCCGAGCAGCGCGACGCTCAACAACGCCGCGGTCAACGGCTCCGCGAGCGTAAGGGCACCGGCCGTACCGGACTTGACGGTGCGCAAACCTCGTGCGTACAACAGGTACGGAACGGCTGTCGCGGCGAGACCCAACCACACGACGAGTAATCCGGTGCGGACGTCCACCACCATGGCGATGTCCATGTGGATCCACGGCGCCAGTACGAGCGCGCCGGCTGCCATGCTGCCGGCGGTGGCCATGATCAGCGATGGGGTGCGCGCCGAGAGTCGTTTCATCGCTGTGGTGTACGCCGCGAAGGTGATGCCGGCAAGGCCGCCCCAGCAAAGACCCACCACGTCCACCAGCCCGGTCTCGGGTCGCAGTAGAACCACGCAGCCCCCCACTGCGCCGACGGTGCCGCTGCACCACAACGCGCTCAGCCGCTCACCGTCCAGCACGCGGCCGGCGATGCCGGTGAACAGGGGGACGGCGCTGATGGCTACGACGGTGCCCATTGCGGCTCCGCTGTGTGACACCGACGACATGAAGCTGAATTGGTACGCGGCGCTCGCTACCCCCGTCACCAGCAGCAGGACCCACGACCGTCGTCGTGCCGGCGATGGAGAGATCTTCGAACGGCAGAACCCGAGAACCACCAGACAGATGCCGCCTACCGCATGTCGCCACCCGGCCAGAGCGGCCATGCCGATGCCGCTTGCCGCCAACGTCTGCGCCGGACCAATCGTTCCCCACAGCGCCGCGGCGCCGAGAACCATCGCGGCACCCACCACGTTCCCATGCCTACGTTTCACCCAAACAGAGGTACGGCCGGACCGTGACCAAGCGAAAGATCATCTTGTGTCAGTGCATGCTCGGCGTAGCCCGCAGAGGCCGTGCGGAGATTCGACGGCGCCGTCGTCTCGGGTGTCAGATGCTGCTGTCGACGCCGGGACGGTCGAGGCGGAGGGGATAGTCAGCTGCCCCACTGGCCGGCCTCGGCATGGAAGACCTGCTCGATTCGCTCGACGTCGGTGGCGAGGTCATTGCCGGTGTCCCAACGCAGGCATGCCTCCTCCAGGCTGACCGCGGCGTCGACGTACAACTTCGCTGTCGGGGCGAAACCGATGAGCGCCTCGAATGCGGTCACCGAACCCGCGAGGGAAGCCAGCAAAGCAGCAACCAGGCCGGCTGCGGTCCGGCCGCCTCCGTCCGCGAACTGACTGACCGCTCCCGCCATGGGGGCCAAGCCGAGCAGCGTGTTACGCACGATGATGGCCTGTTGATTCGCACGGGTGTACTCGTCGACCCGGTTGCGGTAATACGTCAACTGACCGGCGATACGCACGCTCTTGTACACGGCGCGGACAGCCGTATCCCGGTCAGTCACTGCGGCTCCCGTCCTGCCTTGACGGCCAGCACGGCTCGTCGCAGCACCACCGCACGATCCTGGCCGGTATACGGACCGGTCCGTGTCAGGTACTGGAAGTACATGGCACGAAGCCGTTCCGCGCGAATTCGAGCATCGAGGAAGGCACTCAACGACGCCCGTTCCCTGGGCCACTTGCTGCTGGTGGAGAGCAGAACACCGACAACCGCCAGCAGGAAGCCGGGCCACCGCTGACCGGGCAGCAAGGCCTGGACGCCGCCCAGCGCGGTGAGCACGGCCGAACCACCCAGAACCGTCACATGCTGCCTCCGATGCGCGTTCTGCTCGCACAGCGCCTTGCGGTCGTAGGCGTCGAAGACAGGCCTCACCACCTGGTCCAGTTCAGTGATGTCCTCGGCCAGCTGACACCAGGTACGTGACGGCGGCGCTGACATCGTCGGGCTCGAATGGTAACGAGGGGTCGGGCCGTCCACGCGACCCTGTTGATCGATCCCAGGGCTACGGCGGCGTCTGGCCCGCATCCGTACCGAGCTGCCGACGGATCTTTGCTCCGGACGGCGGGTCGGTAATTCTTGCCAGGGTCTGGCCGCCGCCGATGTCAGGCGGGGCGTCAACCAACACGTCCACCCTCGGTCGACGACGCCAGGAAGACTCGCGCCGCCGCCGACCGGGGTGTACGTCGAACTCCCGTTCTTTCCCCGATGGTCGTCAGCCGCAGATCAGGTCTTCGAGCAGTGCCATCTGCCGCTGTATGACCGCCAGTGCCCGGTCCGGGTCGGCGAGCTCGGTGGCCACGTACACGACCGTCGAGCGGTGCCCGTCCGGGGCGACCGCGGCGAGGGTGCTCATCCCGGGCATGGAGCCGACGTGTGCCCAGGAGCCGCCGCACCGGTTGGGTATCCACATGATGCCCAGCCCGTAGCGGATGCCGGGCCGGATTACCCGGAACTCGTCGGCCAGCACGGTCTGGTGCAGCTCGGCCATCTGTCTCGGCCGCAAAAGCTGGCCGCGCGCCATCGCCTGCCAGAAGCGGGCGAGGTCGGTGGTGGTGCTGACCAGGCCGCCGGCCGAGGCCGTGACGGTCGGGTTGAAGACGGTTGTGTCGACCAGTGGCCCTCCTGGCGCGAACTGCCGGTACCCCTCGGCGTGGGGCTGGGGCAGGGTCGGCCGGTCGCCGGGGTAGAACGTATGGGTCAGGTGCAGCGGCATCAGGATCCGGGAGCGTACCTCGGTGTACCACAGGTGTCCGGAGACCCGTTTGATGAGCATCCCGGCCAGGAGGTAGTTGGTGTTCGAGTAGCTCCAGTGCGTGCCGGCGGGGAACAGTGGCGGGTGCCGCATCGCGTCCGCCACTAGCTGCGACTCGGTGTAGTGGTCGAAGCGGTGCGCCAGGAACTCGTCGGCCGACTGCAGCGCGGCGAGGCCGGCGGCGGGGTCGTAGAGGCCGCTGGTTTGCTGCAGTACCTGGCGTACGGTGACCTGCCGGCCGTCGTTGCCGTTGCCGTTGACGACACCGGGCAGCCAGCGTTCGATCGGGTCGTCCAGCCCGATCCGGTCCTCGCCGACGAGTTGGAGCAGCACCACCGACACGAACGTCTTCGTGGTGCTGCCGATCCGGAAGTACCCGTTGACGGGCATCGGCGTGCCGGTGTCCAGGTCGGCTACGCCGCTGCGGGCCACGGTCACCCGGTTCCCGTCGCGAACCTGGCTCTGCGTCCCGGATACGCCGAGGCGGTGCAGATCGTCGAGGCCGTGCTGGAGCACCGTGGCCGTGGACCGGTGATCCGGGGCGGGCGGTGCGGCTGACCCGGCTCCACCGCCGGCTGCCGCGGCCAGCACCGCGCCAGCCATCACGGCCGCCACGGCCCTCCGCCACCTCACCGTCCTCTGGACTGCGGAACGTGCGCTCACATCGAGCTCCTTACGGGAAAAGGGAATGTGCCCAAATTGTAAGAAGAGCTTCGATGTCTGCACTAACCGGAAAACCCGTAACCCGACATGGGGGCTAGCCCCCATTACGCGACAAAGAAGACCGCGAAGCCGACGCGATACAACTGCCGACAGACCCATGTCCGGCAGCGGCTCACAAAGCAATTGCGATCCTCGCAAGATCACTGGCAGCCTGACGCCGAGGATGGTTCGTGCGATCCTGGCCGTTTAGGTTTGGTTCAGAGGTCAGGATTGCTGGTCACCGTCCTGTGTCGACGATGGCCGAGGTCGGCGAGAACAGGCCCGGCTCGGTCTCGGTGGGGTGCAGCCGGAGGCCGCCCTCGAGCGCTGTGACCAGGATGGCCCACTGTTCGTCGTTGCGGCCATCTCCTGCCGGCCGGCGACGCCCGGGCCGGGGGAGCGGGCGACCCCTCATCATCTTGGATGATGTGTGCGGTGTGTGCCTCCAGCGGATGCCAACCGGGGTCAACCGGTGCCAACGCGGGCCACTGCGGCCGACCGCCGATCGCAAACCGGGGCTCGTGTGCTCAGGGTGTGGTCCTGGGCTGGGAGAACGGCGGTTTCGGTGACGTGGGTGAACGTGGGCCACTCCTGCCACCCCAGGTGAACGCCCAGGTCGCGAGACTAGGCGCAGCGGGGTCGCAGACGGCGGGATCAGGGGACCGGTTGGCGTCAGCGGCTGCCATGCCGCGTCACGGACAACCGGAAGCGCTTCCTGTGGCACTTCCGTTACGTCGACGCGCCGCTCCGTCACATTGATGCTCATCACCTTTGTTGCCGTCGGGATGTCTTGTTGTGCCGTGATGGGCCCGTTTAGCCTGGGCGCGTGCTCGAAGGTCAACGGGGGGCATATGCAGCTGGGGATTCGGCTTTTGGGCAACGTAGAGCTGAGCGTGGACGGCCGGGCCGTCACCCCGGGTGCGGGGAACCGACGGGCGGTTCTCGCTGGGCTCGCGCTGGCGGCGAATCGGTCCGTGTCGTTGAGGCGGCTGGCCGAGGTCGTCTGGGCCGACACCCCACCGGCGTCCGCTGTGGCGAATCTCCGTTCGCACGCAGCCGGGCTTCGCCGGGTGCTGGGTGATCGGTTGGTCGCGCGCCCGAACGCGTACGAGTTGCAACTGGCGCCGCACGAGCTGGACGTCATCGAGTTCCAGCGGCTGGCAGAAGAAGGTCGCAGCCGGCTGGCCACCGAGGATCCGATGGGCGCCATTCCGACGCTCACCGCAGCACTAGCGCAGTGGCGTGGCGCGGCCGGCGACGGCCTGCCGCGCGGCACCGCGCTGGACAATCGTTGGGCGAGTCTGGATGAGGAACGGCTCCAAGTCTTCGAGGAGCTGGCTGAGGCGCGGTTGGCGGTAGGGAGGCACGGCGACCTGCTGTCCGAGCTGCGCGAACACCTGGCGGCCCACCCGCTGCGGGAGCGGGCGTGGGGGCAATTGATGCTCGCACTGTACCGATGCGGAGACGTTCCGGCCGCACTTGCCGCCTATCGGGAGGCGCACGCGACGATCGGCGAGCAGCTCGGCATCGAGCCAGGTGAGGAAATGGACGTTCTGCACCGGTCGATACTCAGCAGGGCGCCCGAAGTTTCGTACCCCCCGCCGCGCGCTGCGATCGTCAAGGCGCCGACGTCGGCCGTCGAGTCCAGGTTCGACGGTGTCATTGGCTGGACCACGCCGCGTGAACTCCCGGCGGACGTGGTCACCTTTGTCGGCCGTACTGCGGAGACCGCAGAGGTTGTGACGACGGTGACCACCGCTACCCCGGCCGTCATGGTCGTCACCGGCCCGGCCGGCAGCGGCAAGACGGCGGTCGCCGTGCGTGCCGCCCACGTGGCGGCCACCGACTTCCCCGACGGGCAGGTATTCATTGACCTCGGGTACCGGGCATCGGTGACGCCGGGCGAGGTGCTGGCCCGGGTGCTGCGCGCGCTGGGTGTCGCGCCGTCTGACGTGCCGGACGGCGCCGACGAGCGGGCCGGACGGTTCCGCTCACTTGCCGCCGGACGCCGGCTGCTGCTGGTAGTGGACGGCGTCACCCGGCCGGCCCAGGTGCGGCCGCTGCTGCCCGCCGGACCCGGTCCGGCCCTGATCGTGGTCGGTCAACGGCACCTAGGCAATCTCGACGGGGTGCATCGGGTCGCCCTCCCGCCGCTGGACGCCGCTCGGGCCCGTGACCTGCTGGCCGCCCTCGCCGGTCCGGACCGACTGGCAGCGGATCCGGACGGCACCACCGAGCTGGTCCGGCTCTGCGCGGGGTCGGTGCTCGCGCTGCGGATCGTCGGTTCGAGGCTGGCTCGGTGGCCGGGGATTTCGGTAGCGACGCTGGCCGGCCAGCTGGGGGACGGCCGGGGCCGGCTGGACCTGCTGGCCTACGAGGACCTGTCGGTGCGGGCCAGCCTGGCGACCGGTGTCGCGTTGGTTCGCTCTGAGGACGAGGTGGCCGGTCGGCTATTCGAACTGTTAGGCGCGTCCCCGGGGGCCCCAGCGGTGGTCGACCGGGCCGCCATGCAGCTCGGTGTCTCTAACGAGCGAGTGCGCAAGGCTCTTGAGGACTTGGTCGAGGCGCATCTGCTCTACCGGGACGGGCTAGGCGACTATCGACTCCCCGCACTGGTCGGGGAGTATGCCGCCGAACTGGCCGCCGGGCCGTCCCCCTCGGCGTACCAACCGATCAGCGGCACGCCCATCACTCTGCTGCCCAGATCGGCGTGAGGCCGGGTTCCTGCATCTCTTGCCCACGTTCGTGGTGGCCGAGCTGCACCTCGCGTCCAACAGCATGGAGTGACATCTCAGCACCAGGCTAGGCCAGAACTGAGCGGTGTACTGGGCCCAATCGAGCGGGCCTGGGCTGCGATATGGCCGTCATCGGGGCAGGGTGAGGTTGTCCCCCGTTATCCCGGGCGCTCCGTCGTCATGGTCACTGCTGGCTCCGCACTGACGTTCGTGCTACCGCTCAGTCGCGCCGGTCGTTGACTACCGGCGCCCACCGAGGAGCGTGGGCACTCCTACGGATCCCGGTAACGACCGTAGTCGATGTCGTGGCGATCCTCCTGCTGTCATATCCGCTGGCGAAAGCCCTGAGGCCGTGGGCGGTTTCAACATCGACAGGAATAGCACTCGCGTGCGATCGTATAGCTTCAATATAGGAGATCATGTATGACCCTTCGGGATCCTTACCCATCGTGTCTACCTGCAGACCGGAGGGTGACGGGTGAAGAAGACAGTGAGGGGTCCCCTGATCGGGGGTCTGGTGCTGGCCATGGTGGCGACGCTCGGAGGGATGGAGGTCCTACCGGACCAGGATCCCCAACGCGCCGACCAGGCGGCCAGCGCCGAGGACGAGGGCCTGCTGTCCCGGCTCGGTCGAGCGGCGGGCGGTCTGGTGGACGGTGGGCCGCGTAAGGCGAAGCCGGAGGTGGTCAGCGCCGGGCTGGCGGTGAACGAGAAGCCCCCAGCGGCGAAGAAGTGGCCGCCGCAGAAGCGGGTCAAGGAGTTGACCAGCAAGCGGACCGACAACGGCAAGGTCTACCAGCTCTCGGACGGTCGGACGCAGGCCGAGATCTCGATGGTGCCGCTGCACTACCGCGACGCCAAGGGCACGTTGCAGACCATCGACACCCGGGTCCGTCCGGTCAAGGACAAGGGCTACGTCCAGGGCAATCGGACGAACACCTTCACCAGCTTGTTCGGTGACAGCTCGGATGAGCTGGTCCGCTTTGAGCAGGGTGGGCGGAGCATCGAGCTGGGTCTGGACGGCGCGGCGAGGGGCGTGACGCCGACGGTGTCAGGCTCGACGGTGACCTACGCGGGTGTGGCGGGTGGCGCGGATGTCGTGTACGACGTCACCTCCACGGCGCTGAAGGAGAAGATCGTCCTGCGCCGGGCCCCGAGCGGACCGGTGTCGTACACGTTCACGTTGGACACGGCCGCCCTCACGGCGCAGCAGCGGGCGGACGGGTCGATCGCGTTCGTCCCGCGCGCGGGCGGCGAGCCGGCGTTCGTCATGCCGGCGCCGTTCATGTTCGACGCCAAGGACGACAAGGCGTCTCCGGTCGGGAAGGTGTGGAGCGACAAGGTCACCCAGAGGGTGAGCCAGTCCGGCGGCCGGTCGACGATCACGGTTGCCGCCGACGGTGGCTGGCTGGCCGACCCGGCGCGGGTCTACCCGGTGGTCATCGACCCGACCATCAAGGTCCAGCCGGTGCCGACGGACGCGCAGGACGTGCAAATCTACTCCGCCGACCCGGCCCACGCGTACGGGCAGGACATCACCAAGTGGCCGTTGCACGTCGGTACGTCGGGCTCGGGCAAGTGGCGCTCGCTGGTCAAGTTCGACACCAGCCTGGTTCCGGCGAACACCACGATCGACGACGCACGTCTGGAGATGTACTACTCCCAGACGCACACCGCCTGGCAGTACGACGTGCCGATCGAGGCGCGTCGGGTCACCGCCACGTGGGACGAGGACTCCGCGACCTGGGACTCGATGTACAACAAGGTCGACACCGGACCGGCGGGCAACTTCGTGACCGTCGACGACGGTAACACCGGCTCGTCGGCGCAGGGCACCTGGACGGCGTCGACGAGTCCGTTGACCTCGGAGGCGGTCGGTACTGACTATCGCGTGAACAAGGACGCGGTGACCGGGGAGGCCTACACCTGGACGCCGACCCTCACCGAAGCCGGTGACTACAAGGTCGAGGTGCACTACGTCGGCGCCTTCGACCGGACCGACACCGCCAAATACACCGTCCACTCGTCGGGCGGGAAGAGGACCGACTACACGATCGACCAGCGGACGCCCGACGAAAAGGGCGCCTGGAAGACCCTCGGCACCCACCACTTCGACGCCGGCACCACCGGCAAGGTCGTGCTCGGCGACGTTGCCAACGAGGTCGTGATCGCCGACGCCGTGCGGTTCAGCAAGCAGGGCGCGGTGAAGGACGCGGCGAAGTCCAGCGCCTGGCTGTCCTTCCCGGTGCGCAGCGTGGTGCAGCAGTGGGTCAACAAGACTCAGACCAATCACGGCTTCTCGCTGCAAGCGAAGAACGAGACGACCCTCGGCCAGGGCGGCCCGGTCTTCGAGGCGTCGGAGTACGCCTACGCCAACGACCGGCGCGACTACAACCTACCGAAGCTCGTCGTCACCTACGGCCGGCCCGGTGTGGCGGTGAACCCGCCGACGACGGTCACCTCGACCGGCGCCGTGCTCAACTGGCCCGCATACAGTGATCCGACGCCCACCACGGCCGACAACGACGACATCGTCGAGTACCAGGTGCACCGCAGCGTGCACCAGAACTACACGCCGTCCGCCACGACGCTTATCGCGCCGGTCTCGTCGAACACGCTGACGTATCAAGACACCACTGCGGTGCCGACAGCGGCGGACAACACCGACCCGATGGACCGCAAGTTCTACTACTACATGGTGGCGGTCAAGACCCGGGGCGGGCAGCTCTTCGCCGGTCCGACCCAGCCGGCGATGCTGCCGAAGGCCGGCCAGATCACCCGGATCTACCGGACCGCCGGCACGAACGCGACCGGCACCGACGGCGTCATCGACACCACGCTGTCGAAGACCCGCTCGACCGAGAACGTCGACGTCTACGACGGTGACCCGTACGTCAGTCCCGGCAACAACTCCGCCTACTACGGCGACACCCGGGGCCTGATCAAATTTCCCGCCCTGACCGGTGTCCCGACCAACGCGCAGGTGGTCGACGCCCAGCTGAGGATGTACAACACCTACCTCTACCCGGGCGAGGACCAGGACGAGTACGTCGACGTCCACAAGCTGACCACGGGCTTCGACGAAACCAAGGCGACCTGGAACACCAGCAACGGCACCACCGCGTGGCTCACCACGGGTGGCGGTGGTGACTACGATGCCAGCTGGAAGGCGAGCTTCAACGGGTTCACCAACGACCCGGAGTGGGCGAACTGGAACGTCACGCCCGCAGTGCTGGGCTGGCTCACCGCGCCCAGCAGCAACAAGGGCTTCCTGCTGCGCCAGCGGGACGAAACGAACCTGACCGCGCGGGCGATGCTGCTCTCCTCCGAGGCCGAGGAGCCGCTGCTGCGGCCGACGCTGGAGGTCACCTACCTCGAACAGACCGCCGAGTCGACCTACTACGCGGCCTCCACCCCCGCGCTGGCCACCGCGAACTCCACCTACACGGTGCCCGTCACCCTGTCGAACCCGACCCTGGCGGCCTGGAACCCCACCGACTGGGAACTGGCCTACGACTGGAAGCGGGCCGACGGCACCACGGACGGCGCCGACGCCAACTACGAGCTGAAGACGCCGCTGCCCAAGAGCATCCCGGCCGGTGGCACAGTCGACGTGACCGCGCAGCTGAAGACCCCGCCATCGTCGACGGAGGGGAACAAGCGCACCGACTACGTGCTGCAGTGGGACCTGCGCAACAAGCTGACCGGCAAGAAGCTGTCGGAGACCGTCCCGGCGATCCAACCGCTGCCGCAGAACGTCGCGGTGGAGGAGCCGACCTCCGACCAGTTGGGTCTGGAAAAGTTCTACTCGTACGCGGGGAAGAACACCGGCGCCGGCGGCGCCCTGATGAACAATCTGTACGCCGGCAACACTGTCTGGTCGTACAACGCGTTCAACAACCCGTCGCGGGGCCTGTCGACGTTCGTCCGGGTGTCCTACAACTCGCTAGACACCACCGACAGCGTCGCCGGCTACGGCTGGTCCCTGCAAGCGTCGTCGATGATGCGCCTCGGAACTCCGCTGGACTTCCACCCCAACCCGAACCCCACCAAGATCACCCTGACCGACGGCGACGGCACCAGCCACTGGTTCACCTGGGACGCCACGGCCAACGAGTGGAAGAGCCCCAAGGGCGTCCACCTCTACCTGGAGAAGGTCACCAGCCTCAACTGCAAGGCCAACACGCAGGAGCCGCAGGCATGGCGGTTGACCCGGCCGGACCGCACGCAGTTCTACTACGACTGCGACGGCTTCCTGACTAGCGTGGTGGACAACAACCAGAACGAGATGCGCTTCACCTACGAGGAGCGCAAGTCCAACAACAAGCCGACCAAGTTCCTCAAGTACATCACCGACTCGACGGGCCGCGAGACCCTAAAGATTGAGTATTACGCCAAGGGCCAGACGTACGACTACATCGACGACACCACCTGGGACCGGGTGTCCGGGGCGGCCAACCTGACCAACCCCAAGATCATCGATCACGTCTCGCAGATCACCGACATCTCTGGTCGCAAAATCACCTTCGCCTACACCGACAAGGGTCTGCTGGGTGAGCTGATCGACGGCGCCGGGTCGACCAACGGTGCCCCGAAGACGTTCAAGTTCGCCTACGACATGACGCAGGGCAACAAGAACGTCAAGTTGGTCAAGGTCACCGACCCACGCGGCAACTCCACCGCCCTGACCTACCACTACCCGCAAACCGGCGACGACCCGAAGTGGCACTGGCGGACCAAGTACTACACCGACCGGCTCGACGACCTCAACTTGACCCAGTTCGCCTACGTCGACCCGGACGCCACCAACAACATCCGCACCACCGTCACCGACGCGGAGAACCGGGCCAGCGTCTCCCTGATGGACGGCTACGGCCGGCCCATCGAGACCACCAATGCCAAAAACCAGAAGATGGCCCTGACCTGGGATGACGACCACAACGTCACCCAGCTTCGGGAGGACAATGGCGCGGTTTCCACCTGGGCGTACGACGCTAGGACCGGTTACCCAACCGTGATCAAGGACGCCGAGGCGGTGGCCAACGGTACGGCGGGCAGCATCCTGACCTACCAGCGGCAGCTCAACGGATACGTCGCCGACCTGGTCGAGAAGACCAGCCCACAGGGCCGTAAGTGGACCTTCGGCTACGAGACCGACGGCGACCTGTCCTGGGTCGTCGATCCGATGGGCAACACCACGACGGACCCGGACGACTACAAGACGTCCTACACGTACGACGCCTGGGGCCAGCAGCTGACCACGACCGACGCGAACGACAACACCTCGGTCAACAGCGACTTCGACCCGAACGGCTACCCGCAGACGATCGCGGACGCGGAGACTCGGGCCACGAAGTTCGTCTACGACGTGCGCGGAAACGTACTCAAGGTCACCGATGCACTGGAACACGACATCACCCAGACGTACGACACGTTCGGTCGTCCGCTGGAGAAGAGGATGGCCAAGAACCAGGCCGCCGGTGAGTGGATCATCGCCCCCGCTCCGAGTTACGACGAGAACGACAACGTCTACGAGTCGTACACCCCGACCGGTGCCGTGATGAAGGCGTCCTACGACAAGGCCGACCAGCTCGCGTACACCCTGGCTCCTGTCGACAAGGCGGGTGACCCGGAGCGGCGGACCTCCTACACCTACGACAAGACCGGTCACCTGCTGACCGCCACGGAGCCGAAGGGCAGCCTGACCGCCACGGCCGGGGACTACACCACCACCAAGGCGTACGACGAGATCTACCAGCTCACCAGCGTCACCAACGCCGAGGGCCAGAAGATCTCCTACGAATACGACAATGTCGGAAACGTCAAGAAGGTGGTTGATCCGCGGAAGAACGCCACCGCGGACGCCCTCGACTACAGCACCCTGCTCGACTACGACAAGGCGCACCGGCTCATAAGGACCACGGATGCCGCGGGCAAGTCGACGAGCCAGACCTACGACCGGGACGGCCTCGTCGTCACGACGACCGACAAGCTCGGCAATATCACCGAGGCCACCCTCGACCCCCGAGGCAAGCCGAGCCAGGTGAAGGTTCCGCACAAGAACGACGCAGGCACCATCACCTACCGCACAACGAAGTACGAGTACGACGAGGTCGGCAACCAGACCAGGGTGATCAGCCCGCGGGGCGTGGACACCACCGACGACCCGAACGACTTCGCCACGGAGAAGGTCTACGACAAGCTCAACCGGGTCGAGGAGACCCGTACCGCCTACGACATGGACGACGCCCGAATCACGAAGGCGGACGCCACCATATACAAGTACGACGAGGTGGGACGGCTCGCGCTCTTGTCGGCGCCGCCGTCGGCGGGTGAGGCGGTCCGTAACGACACCACGTACACGTACTTCGACAACGGCTGGACGAAGTCCAGCAGCGACCCGTGGGACATCGTCACTTCCTACGAGTACAACGACCTCGGCGCCCAGACCAGGCGGACGCTGACCCCGGCCGGTGAGAACCCGTCGAGTTCGACGGCGAACCGGATGATGACCTGGAGCTACTACCCCGACGGCAAGCTGAGCTCCCGCTCCGACAACGGGGTGCCGTTCGGTAAGCAGGTGGTGTTGGTCGACAACTCCGACTTCAACAACACCACCGCCGCCGGCACCTGGACCGCGGGCAACACGGCGGGCGACAGGCATGGGACCAACTACGTCACCCGACCCGCAGGGACTGGCGCGAACACCTTCACCTGGCAGCTGAACGTGCCGCAGGCCGGCACGTACCAGGTCTTCGCCCGCTACCCGACGGTCACCGGCGCGGCCACCGACGCGAAGTACACGGTGAGCCACGGCAGCGGCGATACGCCGCGGACGGTCAACCAGTCCACGGGCGCCGGCACCTGGGTCAGCCTCGGCTCGTACAGCTTCACCGAGGGCAACAGCCACAAGGTGTCGCTGTCGGACCAGGCCACCGGCATGGTCGTCGCGGACGCGGTCAAGCTGGTCCGTGACAACAGCGGTGAGCCGGACGACGAGCAGAAGGACTACCGCTACTGGTACGACCCCAACGGGAACCTCGAGACCGTCACTGACTCGTCCCCGGGTGCCCGCGTCGACAACTACGCCATCGAGTACACGGCGCTGAACCAGGTGCAGAAGGTCACCGAAAGTAAGTCCGGTACGGCCAAGAACACCACCTCGTACACCTACAACGAGAACGGCGCACCGCTAACCACCACCCACGACAAGGAGTACTCGGCCTTCGAGTACGACGCGCGAGACCTGGTTTCGAAGGTCACCAACGGTAAGTCGCCCACCGACACCGACAAGAAGGTCTCCACCCTCACCTACACCGACCGCGGCGAGACGCTGAGAGAGACCAAGGGCAACGGCAACACCGTCGACTACACGTACTACCTCGACGGGCTGGTCAAAGACCAGGTCGAGAAGAAGCCCAACGGGGTGGTCGTCTCCGAGCACTCCATGTCCTACGACCCGAACGGCAACCGCACAAAGGACGTCAACAAGAAGATGCGCGCGGACAATCACTCCGCGTACATCCTCAACACCACCGAGAACGCCTACGACCCGCGTGACCGGCTGGGGTCGGTGACCAAGACCGGTGATGTGTCGGGGACGGAGACCTACGTCCACGACGCCAACAACAACGTCATCAGCCAGACCGTCAAGAACGTCACGACGGCCTACAACTACGACCGGAACCGTCTCCTCACAGCAGAGACGAACGGGGTCAAGTCGTCCTACAACTACGACCCGTTCGGTCGGCTGGATACCGTCACCTCCGCCGGAACCGTCATCGAGCGCAGCGTCTACGACGGCTTCGACCACGTCGTCGAGAAGCGGACGAAGAACGGCACGGCCACGTCCGTCACGAAGTACACGTTCGACCCGATGGACCGGACGACCACCAAGACCACGGACGTCGGCGGCGCCAAGGAGAAGGTCACCACCTTCAACTACCTCGGTCTTTCCTCGGAGGTGCTGAACGAGGAGGTGGCCGGCAAGGTTGCCAAGTCGTACCAGTACTCGCCGTGGGGACAGCGCCTGTCCCAGGTCACGCACAAGGAAGACGGCAGCGAGGAAGACGCCTACTTCGGCTACAACCCGCACACCGATGTCGAGCAGGTGACCGACGAGGCCGGCGACACGAAGGCAACGTACGGCTACACGGCGTACGGCAAGAACAACGAGGCCGAGTTCACGGGCATCGACAAGCCGGACACCGCGGACCCGACGAAGGAGCCGTACAACGCCTACCGCTTCAACGCGAAGCGCTGGGACCAGGCGTCCGGCGACTACGACATGGGCTTCCGCAACTACAGCCCCAACCTGAACCGGTTCCTGTCGCGGGACAGCTACAACGGAGCTTTGGCCGACATGAACCTCGGCACGGACCCCTGGAACGCCAACCGCTACGCCTTCGGCGGTGGCAACCCGATCAGCAGCGTGGAGATTGACGGCCACATCAGTCTCGGTGGGGTCTGGGGCGACATCAAGGACGCCGTCAAGGGCGTCGGCAAGAGCGTCGTGAAGGGCCGGGGAAACCCTGCCATGACGGTCTTCCGGCTCTTCGCCGACATCCTCCTCGATGCCAGCCCTGCCGGCTCCACCAACCAGGAGAGCGCCATCGGCGACAAGCCCAACTACAAGCTGGGCCTGTTCGCCACCCCGGACCGGAAGGTCGAGTGGCGGCCGGGGGACACGACGGCGCCGCGGTACGCGCAGGACTGCAAGAACACTGGGCAGAACTGGGTCTACTACAAGCCGCTCGACCACTACGGCCGAGCGAGCGGGGTCACGGCCTGCCTCAACGCCACCGGCTTCAACTACGAAGAGGACGGGGAACTGGTCAAGAAGGGTGTGCCGGACACCAAGATCGTGGGATCGTCCCCGCCGTGGCCGCAGAGTACCCCCGGCTTCTGGGAGAACGCCCCGAAGGGGTGGACCCTGGGGGCGGATCCCAAGCTACAGCGCGGTCACCTGCTCGCCCGGCAACTTGGTGGCGTCGGTGACGATCGCCGAAACCTGGTGCCGATGTACGCCTACGCCAACAGTCCGGTCATGAGAGGTTTCGAGAACCAGATCGCGGCCTCCATCAAAGCGGGGAACACCGTGTACTTCCACGCGGTGCCCAACTACACAGGTGACGGTCCGATCCCGACTAGCATCACCCTCCAGGCGTGGACCACCCAGGGGGCACAGGTGGTGAACACCACCATCCCCAATGTCCCTGGTCCGTGAACTGCTGAGGCAAAGGAACGAAAATGAATTGGACAGACCGGATCGTGGACGCGACCGGGTGGCGTCGGGAGCCTCCCGGCGTCGACTGGGCCGAAGTCGAATCGGAGCTCGGGGTGACACTGCCGACCGATTACAAGGAGATTTGCCACCGCTTCGGGCCGGGATCGTTCTCGGCATACCTGTACGTTCTGCCGCCGACCGCCGATCAAGGTTCGACGTCACTGCTCGGGACATGGCGGAGGTATCGGCAGGACAACCGCGAGGGCGACATGATCGAGCAGTTCCTCGCGCCCTACGGCCTGTATGAGCCGGACAGGGGTCCGGGTCTGATCCGCTGGGCTTCGGACCAGACCGAGGGCGAGTACTTCTGGCTTGCTGACCGCTCGGTGGGGTCCGACCGGTGGCCGCTGATCGTCCGAAAGGACCCGCTGGAGCCGTGGCGCCGGCTCGACATGTCCGTCGCGGAATTCGTCTATCGAGTGATTGCGGATCCAGAATTCAAGCCCTTCACGGTCGCCGATCCGCCGCGGCGGGCGTTCTATCTGCCAGCCGGACAGACCATCTCCAGCCCCGAGGAGTGGGAGGCCCTCACCAACCCGGACCGAGAGAGCTGACCGTGTCAGCGCCCTCCGAGCTGGGACGGAACCTGCAGAGGTTCGCATCGTTCCGGCTCGGAGGGCGCGCACTCCGGACTTCAAGTTCCGCTGGCCATGGATTTGTAGGGGACAAAGCTGACATGATCACAGCCGTGCGGAAGATCGCCGTCCTGATGGGACTCGTTCTCTCCCTGACCGCCTGCGCATCTCTTGGTGATGGCGCCCGAGACAAGCGCTACGAGGTCAACTCCCCCACGATGGAGCCGACGATCAGGAAAGGGTCGACGGTCGGCGTCGACGTGGTGAAGCCGGGCGATTATCAGCCGCGCACAGGTGACGTCGTCATGTTCAATCCACCGGACAGCTATGGCTGGAATCCCGATGGGCGGCCACGGATTCTGCGAGTGGCGGCCGTCCCCGGTGACACGATCGCCTGTTGCGATGCCCAAGGCTGGCTCATCCGTAACGGAACCGCGCAGCACGAGCCCTACATCCAGATAGACGGCGCACCGACACAGTTCCAACCCATTACCGTGCCGCCCGGCGAGATCTATCTCCTCGGCGACTACCGGGGCGTGGCGAACGACTCCTCACAGAATGGATCGGTCCCGGCGGAAAACGTGATCGGCGTTGTGAAGCCCTGAGCAGGCAGGCCGATCGCCCGACAATGAGCCATTTTCATGAACGCCGACAACCACGGCGTCTATCCAGGGCCCCGGAGTGGTCCGCGAATGTCCGGTTGGTCATGGGATGCCGTGGAGGGCGAGGCAGGGCCCCGGAGTGGTCCGCGAATGTCCGGTTGGTCATGGGATGCCGTGGAGGGCGAGGGCGGCGGCGGGGTTGGTGTGGGCGCGGCGTGCGCTGGCGGTGTTCGCCCAGCCTGCGAGGCGGATGGTGCCGCGGACGATGTCGCGGAGGGCGGCCATGACGGTGGGGGTGTTGTGGGTGCGGACCTGGCTGGCGTCTTCGCCGAAGGTGACGTCTCGGATCCAGTGCACGCTGTTCTCGATGGTCCAGTGGTCGCGGGCCCAGGCGGCGATCTCCTCGGGTCGGGCCTGGTGGGTGGGCAGGTCGGTGATCGCGTAGACGACTTCGATGGTCCACGTCTTCGTGTCTGGCCGGCGGCGTCTGCGGCGGATCCGTACGACCTGCCGGGCGTGGGGAAACAGCAGGTCGTCCACGGTGACGACCTGAACCTCGCGGATCTCGTGGCGGCCGTGGCCGCGGTTGGTCTGGCGGTGCAGGACCGGCACCTGCTTCCAGGGCAGGGCCCGCAGTTGCGCGGCGAGGGTGGGTTGGTTGTCCTTGACGGTGAACAGGTAGTGGGCGTGGCGCTGCTCGACGAGGTAGACGGCGTGGGCGCGTTGGGCGTGGAGGGCGTCCACGGTGATCACCGTGTCGGTGAGGTCTGCGTCGGAGATCTGGTCCAGCAGGGGCGCGAATTCCGGTATTTCGTTGGTCTTCGCGCCGATCTCGCGGGCGGCGACGGTGACCGCGTCGCTGTGGCGTACGGCGGACAGGATGAACACCTGGCTGCCGTCGGGGCGTTTGGCTCCGCGTAGGCACTTGCCGTCCACCGCGATGGCGGCGCGGCGGGGCGGGTTGGCTGCGGCGGAGCGGTGAGCGCGACGCTGTTCCCGCTCACCGACACCGTCCGGGGTGAGCGGGGTGGGCCCGGGTCGGGCCAGCGTGGCCAGATGCCCGTACCCGGCGGCGGTCAGATCAACCGGGTCGACCCTGCCGTAGGCATCACGCAGTGTCCGCTCGTCCGGAACCCGGTACCGGCCGGTGAACGGGTCGAACGGGCAGCCCAGCTGGCCCAGTTCCCGCTGGTCGCAGCGCCGCACCCACTCCGCGATCGCGGTCAGCGAGTTGTGGCCGACCGAACTCATCGCGCACACCCCGATCGCCAGCAACGTCGCCAGCCGGTACCGCACACCACGAGGATCACGAGGGTCGACCACCTGACCCAACCGGTCGAGCAGCCCCTCCACCCCGGCCAGCGGGGCACCGACAGGGACAGCCGCGGCGCGATCCGCCGACGGCATAGGCGATGATGACATAGCGGGCACGACACCTCTGCCGATCGTGAAGTCTAGACACCTCCATGATCCACATGTGTCGTGCTCGCCTCACACCAGCCACCGGAAACCAAAGTCAGACCAAAGAGGACATTCGCGGACTACTCCGGGGCCCTGGCCTGAGCCTCCCCAGCAGGGGCGTCGGTTAGGTCAGCGTCGGATGAGGCCGAGCTGGGTTGCGGTTGCGACGGCGGAGGTGCGGGACTCGACGCCGAGCTTGGTGTAGATGCGGGCGAGGTGGGACTTGACTGTGCCTTCGGTGAGGTGAAGACGGGAGCCGATTGCTTGGTTGGACAGGCCGTCGGCGACCAGGGTGAGGACTTCGGTCTCGCGGCGGGTCAGGGCGGTGCGGGGGTCGCGTAGCCGACTCATGAGCCGGTCGGCGACGGCGGGGGCCAGGGTGGTGCGGCCGGTGGCGGCGGTGCGTACGGCGGCGGCGAGGTCTTCAGGTGGAGCGTCTTTGAGGAGGTAGCCGGTGGCGCCGGCTTCGATGGCGGGCAGAGTGTCGGCGTCGGTGTCGTAGGTGGTGACGATCAGTACGCGGGGTGCGCCGGGGCGGGCGGTGATGGCGGCGGTGGCCTGAGCGCCGTTCATTCCTTTGCCGAATTGCAGGTCCATGAGGACGACGTCGATGTCGCCGCGGCCGGCGCGGGTGACGGCTTCCTCGGCGGTGGCGGCTTCGGCTACGACTGTGATGCCGGGTTCGGTTTCCAGTACGGCGCGCAGCCCGGCCCGGACTATGGGGTGGTCGTCGGCCAGGAGCAGGCGGATGGGCTTGTCGGTCACGAGTTTGCCTCGACGCTGTTGTCGGCGGGGGAGGCAAGGGGCAACTGGGCGGCCAGGGCGGTGCCGTGGCCTGGGGCGGATTCGACGGTAAGGGTGCCGCCGAGGGCCAGGACGCGGGCGCGCATCGCGGGCATCCCGAATCCGCCGGTCTGCGCGTCGGGCGCGGGAAGCCGGTGAGGGTCGAAGCCGTGCCCGTTGTCGATGATGTCCACGGCGACGTGGTCGCCGAGGTAGCTGAGGGTGACGTCGGCGGTGGTTGCCTCGGCGTGGCGCACGGTGTTCGCGAGGGCGGACTGGACGATGCGCAGCAGGGCCGCCTCGTGCTCGGTTGGCAGCGGCCGGGGCTCGCCGGTGAGGTGGAAACGTGCGGTGAGCCGGTGGCGAGCGCTGGTGGTGGCGCACAGTCGTTCCAGGGCGCCAGCCAAGGTCGTGTCTTCGAGGGCAAGTGGGGCGAGGGCGGCGACGAAACGGCGAGCCTCGGCGAGGTTGTCAACGGCGGCCTGGCGGGCCTGCTCGACGTAGCGGGTGGCCTTCTGCGGTGTGGAGGGCAGTGCCCGTTCAGCGGCGCGTAACAGCAGCTGGATGCTGGATAGGCCTTGAGCGAGGGTGTCGTGGATTTCCCGGGCGAGGCGCTCGCGTTCGGCGAGCACGCCGGCGGTGTGCTGTGCCGTGGCCAAGTCGGTGCGGGCCGCAATGAGCTCGTCGATCAGCTTCCGGCGCTGTTCGCTCTCGCGGTACAGGGCCTGGTACCCCCAAACCACCGCGATCGACACGGCGGCGCCGAGTGCCGGGCCGATCGCCATCGCCGGGCTGACGGAACTCTGGTGAGCGCCGAAGCCTGCGATGGCCGCCGCCGCGGTGATCACTACGGCGGCCAGGCCGCCGCGGCGTGACAGCAGGTGCAATTGCAGGAAGTAGAGCGGGAAGGCCACCCACACCGCGTCGGCCGATAGAACCAGCAGCATCAGCCACATGGCGACCACGGCGGTCAGCCATACCGCGGCGGCGCGCCGGGAGCGGCTGATGCGGGGCAGGAAAGGTCCGGCCGCGTAGACCAGCCCACACGCTGCGGCCACAGCGATGACCGCCCCGGCGTGCGGACGGCTGTCAACGACCGCCCGCCCGGCGGTCAGGGCGAGCAGGCCGACGACCAGCACGTGCACACACCAGGTCAGGGTGCGGGTGGCGGGCGTCAAGGCCGTAGCAGTCATCCTCACAGTTCTTCCAGCCTAGGCAGTCATCTCCCGGGACGGCCTCGATCAAAAGTTAGAACCGGCGTGCAGCCTTTCGACGCACCAGGAGCTGCCCTGCGCCAGACGCGGACTCAGAGGGTGCGCGGCGACGCTAGGGACCTACCGCTTCCACCCCATGAAGGGCAGGCCAAAGCCGTGTTCGTCGCCTGGAGAGATCTGAAGTTCGCCAAAGGGCGTTTTGCCCTGATGGGAACCGTCATCGTGCTGATCACCCTGATGGTCGGGCTGCTGTCCGGGCTGACCGCCGGCCTCGGGCAGCAGAACATCTCCGCGATCACCGGCCTGGCGGCCAACAAGATCGCTTTCAACGCGACGGGCACCGGTGAGAAGCTGTCGTTTTCGAACTCCACCGTCACCGAGAACCAATGGCAGCAGTGGGCCCGGACCCCGGGCGTGCAGAACGCCCAACCGCTGGGCATCACTACCACCAAGGCCGCCGCCGGCGACAAGACCATCGGGGTCTCCGCCTTCGGCGTCCAGCCCGGCTCGCCGCTTGCCCCAGCAAGCAGCAAGATCAACGAACGCGCGGCGGTCCTGTCCATCACCGCCGCTGACAACCTCGATGTAGCCATGGGCGACACCTTCACCCTCGGCGGGCAGCAGGTGACCGTCGCCGCCGTGCACGGAGACGCCTCCTTCAGCCACACCCCCGTCGTCTGGACCAGCCTGGACCTGTGGCAGAAGCTGGCACCTCCCACCGACAAGCCCAACGGGCCCACCGCCACCGTCATCGCCCTGAACACCACCACCGACGCCGACGTACGGGCCGCCGACAAGGCCACCGGCACCACAACGGTCGCCAAGACCAACTCACTGTCCGCGATCGGCTCCTACACCTCCGAAAACGGCTCCCTGCAGCTCATGCGCGGCTTCCTGTTCGCGATCTCCGCACTCGTCATCGGCGCCTTCTTCACCGTCTGGACCATCCAGCGCAGCGCCGACCTCGCCGTACTCAAAGCCCTGGGCGCCTCCACCACCAACCTGCTCAAGGACGCGCTCGGCCAAGCCGTCGTCCTGCTGACCGGCGGCACACTGCTCGGCACCGGCCTCGCCGCCGGCCTCGGCGCCCTCGTCGCCGGCGCCGCCGTGCCCTTCATCCTCACTCCCGCCACCATCCTCGTCCCGGCCGCCGTGATGATCGCGCTCGGAGCACTCGGGGCCGCCCTGTCCATCCGTCGCATCACCTCCGTCGACCCGCTGACCGCCCTGGGGAGCGCCCGATGAGCCTCAACGTGCACGACATCACCCTCACCTACCCCGACGGCGACACCCGCCTGACCGCCCTCGACCACGTCACCCTGAACGTGCCCAAGGGCAGCCTGACCGCCGTCGTCGGCCCCTCCGGCTCCGGAAAGTCCACCCTGCTCGCCGTCGCCGCCACCCTCATCAGCCCCGACGCCGGCACCGTCACCATCGACGGCACCACGACCACCGGCCTGAGCCGCCGAGAACTGACGACCCTGCGCCGGAACAAGATCGGCATCGTGTTCCAGCAGCCCAACCTGCTGCCGTCGCTCACCGCAGCCGAACAACTCCAAGTCATGGCACACCTCGACGGACGCTCCCCGGCCAAGGCCCGCAGCCGAGCCATGGAACTGCTCGACAACGTTGGCCTTGCCGCACAGGCAGAACGGCGCCCCCACCAGCTGTCCGGCGGCCAGCGCCAGCGCGTCAACATCGCCCGGGCGTTGATGAACGACCCCACCGTGCTCCTAGTCGACGAACCCACCAGCGCACTCGACCACCAAAGAGGTGCCGCCATCATCGACCTGATCACCCGACTCACCCATCAACAGGCCACCGCCACCGTGCTCGTCACCCACGACCACACCCGCCTCGCCGCAGTGGACCAGATCGCCGAGGTCCACGACGGCCGACTCAAAGTGCCCACACCGATGCAGTAACCACTGTTCTCGAGACGCCCAACAGTCGACCGGTTTCCAAGACGTGCTCCACCAAGATGCGGACCTGACCGCCGCCCACAGCATCCTCCGCGCGACCGTGATCGCCGTCAGCTCACAAGCCCCGGGAGTCTGGTGTGTAGTCGCTCGAAATCGAGCAGGCTGCGGCAAGGTCCGGCGAGTGCACTCCCGCGAGCGGACTCCAGCGCCGGCAACACGAGCACCAGGGCCAGGACGACGCCCGGCGGTAACCGCTGAGCACCGCGATTACCTTGTCCACCTGCTGATTGTCGCCCCTAGCGGGTTGATTTTCGGGCAAGAACCGTTCCGCCCGCGGGCGGTCCGTAGGGTTCGGACCGACAGCGGGAATCGAGCCGGATGAGGGGTCAGCCGAGGACCGGTGGTAACGCGGAGGCATCGCCCGTCGCCGGCGCTGCTGGTCAGCCTGGCCGTCTCGGCCGGTCTGCTGGTCGTCGTCAGCGTCTTGGTGCGGCACCGACCCGTAGCGCTGTGGGAACGGGACCTGTTCGTCCTGATCAACCACCTACCCTCAGGGCTGACGCCGGTGCTGGTCGTCGTCATGCAGGCCGGCTCATATGCGGCGGTGTTCGTCGCCGCCGCGGCGGCCGTCATCCTGCGGCGCACCGGCGTCGCGTGGCGTTTCCTGCTGGCCGGCAACCTCGCGTACTGGCTCGCCGTCGCCGTCAAGGCCGCAGTCGCCCGGCAACGACCGGCGGCGCTGCTGACCGAACTGACCCTCCGGGACACGATCACCGGAGCGCTCGGCTACCCCTCGGGGCACGTCGCGGTCGCCACCGCCCTGGCCCTCGTCGTGGCGCAGGCCGGCAACTCCCGCTGGCGCCGCCTGGCCTGGACGGTGATCGCTCTGGTCGCCGTAGCGCGGATCCACGTCGGCGCTCATCTGCCGGTCGACGCCCTCGGTGGGATCCTCGTCGGTTGGCTCGCGGTAGGCCTGACCCGGCTCGCCGTCGGCGAGGTCGGACCGCAGCAGTCCACCCACGATCTACGCGAGACGCTGCGGCGACGCGGATTCGACGTGCGGCGGCTGGAACCGATCGGCGGTGACGCCCGCGGCTCCCAGCCGTGGCAGGCGGTCACCACCGATGGACAGCGGCTGTTCGTGAAGGTGACCGGCGGCCAGCAACGCGATGCGGACTGGGCCTACAAGCTCTACCGGAGCCTGCGCTACCGGCACGTCGCCGACGCACCGCCATACCTGAGTCCCGAGCAGCAGAGCGAACACGAAACCTACCTGACCCTGCTGGCCGAACGCGCCGGCGTCCGAGTCCCGGCCGTCGTCACGACCGCCACCGCACCCGGCGGAAACGCCCTGCTGGTGCAGGAGTTCATCGACGCGGCCCCGCTCGGCGCCGTCGTCGGGCCGGTCCCGATCGCCGCCGTGCGGGACGCATGGGGACAGGTGGCGCTGCTGCACCGGGCGGGCATTGCGCACCGCGACCTGCGGGCCGCCAACGTGCTCGTCGACGGCGACCGCGCGTACCTGGTCGACCTCGGGTTCGGCGTCGACGACGCCCCGGCCGACCAGCGGGCCCGGGACATCGTCGAACTACTGGTCGCCCTCGCCACCCGGGTCGACCCGGCCAGTGTGGTCGCAGCCGCAGTCGACCGACTCGGCGCCGAAACGGTCGCGGACAGCGTCCCGTTCCTGCAACCGCCGGTGCTCTCCCGCGCCGGCCGCAACGTCCTACGCGCCCACCCCGGCCTGTTGAAGTGCCTCCGCGAGGAGATCCTGCGGCGCTGCCCGGACCGGGAGCGGCCCCCGGCCAAGGTGGTCCGGGCAGCGCCGCGGGACATCCTCCTGCTGGTGGTCCTCGGGCTGATCGTGCACCTCCTGCTCCCGCAACTTGGCGAGCTACGCACCGCAATCCACCTGATGGTGCACGCGAACCCGGTGGCCGTCGTGGCAACGCTGCTCGGCTCGGCCCTCACCTACCTCCTCAGCGCCGTCGTGCTCCGGTTGGCCGCGGCCAACCGGGTACCGCTCGGCGAGGCCACTCTGGTGCAGGTCGCAGCGTCGTTCGCGAACCGGCTGGCCCCCGGCAGCCTCGGCGGTGCCGTGCTCAGCCTGCGCTACCTGCACCAGAAAGGACTCGACACCGCGGCGGCGGTCACCGCCGTGGTCGTCTCCCGCACCGCCGGCGTGGTCTCGCTCGTGGTGCTGCTGCCGATCCTGCTGCCCTTCGCGCGGCAGCCCGCCCGCACCCTCACCCACGGCGCGACCAAGGCGCTGCCGCTGCTGCTGGGCGCCCTCGTCGCGCTGCTCGTCCTCGCGGCCGTCCTCGCCGCACCCCGCATCCGGCGGCGCGCACGCGCGGCGGCCGGCCGTGTCATCGCCGCCCTGCGCACCTTGACTCACCAGCACCGTCTCCGGCGGCTCGTCGCCGCGTCCGTGACGCTCACACTCACCTACGGCCTCTGCCTCTACCTCGCCCTACTCGCCACCGGCCAGCCCGTCGACATCGCGCTACTACCTCCGGTGATCCTGGTCTGCGTCATCGGCGAGGGCGTCGCCTCCGCCGCGCCCACCCCCGGCGGGCTCGGTGCCACCGAGGCCGCGCTCGTCTCCGGCCTGCTGCTCTACGGAGTGCCGCTGGACACCGCCGTCGCCGGCGTCCTGATCTACCGTCTCGCGACCTTCTGGCTCCCGGTGCCGCCGGGCTACCTGGCCCTCCGCCACATGACCCGTCACCGCTTGCTGTAACCGCGACTGCGCAGAACGAGACGACGACCAGCGCTGCGGCCCACACTCGACGGGAGCGGACCACCAAGGGCACACGACACCAGGGCAACGTTGCACTGGTGCGATGTCCGGGTTCAGCGGCCGCGCCTGTAGCGCCCTCAGCGATCGTCTCCAGCAGGGATAAGGAGCCAGCGCGCAAAGCAGCTTTCGTCGTCCAGTTCGGTGTACCACCGGATCTTGAACCGATACGCTGTGATGTCACCCGTCTGGATCAGCATGCCCGGGTCAGGCTCTCGCTGCGGTGGACCGTGAACGATTGGCACCGGCCCTGGCCGTGCCGGCAACAACGGGGCCGAGTACTCGCCGGCGCCGTCGATTGCTGTGCTGAAGACCGCCAGTTCACCACTGCCGACGGCGAGGTCATCACCGTCGTCGTCCTCGGCGTCCGGATACTCCAGTGCTGCAGCGAGCACACGCGGGTAGTTGGGCCCAGATGCCTGCACGAAGGCGAGCGTGCCGCCCTCGGACTGGAAGACCTCAACCCAACTGTCGTCGCGGACAACCCCGTCCCCGCCGACCAGAGCCGCCCTGCCAGCCCCGACGACGATGGCGGTGTCCTCTGTCGCCATGTCAACGACCCGTTCGAAGTCGTCGTTGCTGTAACCGCACCATTCGCTCCGACGCATGGCGTCGATAGCGAGGAACGGTTCACCGTTGGTCCACAGCCGGCCGACATGAACCCATGATCCTCGCACTGACCCAGTATCACTGGCGCGTACGAGGACCCAGCAGCGGGGCATCTCGTGGCCATCGCCCCAAACCAGCCCTACCGGTCCTGTCGATGAGCCATTCGGGCCCGCGTCCGACTCGCATCGCCCGCCCAGCTACACCAGCGGCTTCCAGGACGCGCTGCGCAGCTATGGACCCGTCACCGCTCCGCTGGAACTGCTCGGCGGACGGAGTTGGTGACTGGTCGCACCAGCGGAAGAGCAACACGGGGTGGCAACGGCGCCACCCCCACCGTGCCGGTTCCGGGCGGCGGAAGACGGCGAAACGTCGGCATTGGCTCGTGGTGAACGACGGCTATCCCGGACGGTGGTCCTGCGCCGATCATTGCCCCAGATTGACATGAGTCATTCTCACCTCCAGGCGGAACGCCCGGGCACGGAGGCGAGAGGTCGGCACCAGCAGCCGGGCGTACCGAACGGCCCGACTCCGCGTCCCCGGAGGATCGCCATGCCCAGACCCGCCCTTCGCGCCCGGCTCGCGGCGCTCACCGCCGCCGCCCTGACCACGAGCGTCCTGACGGTCATCCCGCCGTCACCGGCGCTCGCCGCCACCACCTTCACCCCCGACGACTACTGCCTCGGCCAGTGCGCCGACATCCTGCCCCCGGGGCAGAACGGCAACGCCACGCTGGTCGCCATCCTGGCCCACCAGACGCTCGGCACGCGCCCGGCACACTCCAGCGACCAGCTCGACGAGTACGCGAACCTGGTCTACAACTACGCCGGGCTGACCGACGAGCAGATCGCCCACTTCTACAACGACGCCTCGTTCGGCGTCCCCGCCGCGCAGGTCGAAAGCACCATTTCGCCGCGGGCGGACGTCACCATCGTGCGGGACAAGGCCACCGGCGTCCCGCACGTCAGCGGCACCACCCGCGCCGGCACCATGTTCGGCGCCGGCTACGCCGGGGCCCAGGACCGGCTCTGGGTGATGGACCTGCTGCGGCACGCCGGTCGCGGCACGCTCACCTCGTTCGCCGGCGGCGCGCCGGGCAACCGTGAGCTGGAGCAGAGCATCTGGGCCAACTCGCCCTACGCGGAGGCGGACCTCCAGGCGCAGGTGGACGCGCTGCGCCTCAAGGGCACCCGGGGCCAGCAGCTCTACACCGACGTGGTCGACTACATCACCGGTATCAACGCCTACATTGACAAGTCGATCGCCGACGACAACTACCCCGGCGAATACGTGCTGACCGGCGCTGGCAAGCCGAAGCACTTCACCATGACCGATTTGATCGCCACCGCCGGTGTGGTTGGCGGGCTCTTCGGCGGGGGCGGTGGCAGCGAGATCCAGTCCGCGCTGGTCCGGGTGGCCGCCCGGGCCAAGTACGGCACCACCGAGGGCGACCGGGTCTGGCAGGCGTTCCGCTCGCAGAACGACCCGGAAACCGTGCTCACGCTGCACGACGGGCAGAGCTTCCCTTACGGCACGACACCGCCGGGCGCGACCAGCGCGGTACTCCCCGACGCCGGCACGGTGATCGCCGAGCCCCTCGCCTACGAACAGAGCGGCGGGGCCGCCGCCCGCGCCGGTGCCAGCACAGCCACCCACGGGCTGCTCGGCGGGCTGTCCAACCTGCGCGCACACGGCATGTCCAACGCGGTGGTGGTCTCCGGCCGGAACACCACCACCGGCAACCCGGTCGCCGTGTTCGGCCCGCAGACCGGCTACTTCGCCCCGCAGCTGCTCATGCTCCAGGAACTCCAAGGGCCGGGGATCAGCGCGCGCGGCGCCGCGTTCGCCGGGCTGAACCTCTACGTGCTGCTCGGTCGAGGTCAGGACTACGCCTGGAGCGCCACCTCGGCCTCCCAGGACCTGACCGACACGTACGCGGTGCCGCTGTGCACCACCGACGGCAGTGCCCCGACGCTACGCTCCAACCGCTACCTCCACCGGGGCCAGTGCCTGGCTATGGAGGTGCTGGAGCGGCGCAACTCCTGGTCGCCGACGCTGGCCGACTCCACCCCTGCCGGCTCGTACACGCTGCGCGCGCTGCGCACCAAGTATGGGCTGGTGGCCTACCGGGGCCTGGTGAATGGGCAGCCGACCGCGTTCACCAGGCTGCGCTCGACCTACCGGCACGAGGCCGACTCGGCGATCGGCTTCCAGGCGTACAACGACCCGTCGGCCATGGGCAGCGCGGCGGCGTTCCAGGCGTCCGCGGCCAACGTCGGGTACGCGTTCAACTGGTTCTACGTCAACTCGACCGAGGCGGCGTACTTCAACTCCGGCTCGAACCCGGTCCGGCCCGCCACCGCCGACCCGAACCTGCCGACGAAGGCCGAGCCGGCCTACGAGTGGGTGGGCTGGAACCCGGACACCAACGACGCCACCTACACCCCGGCGTCGGCTCACCCGCAGTCAGTCAACCAGGACTACTACGTCAGCTGGAACAACAAGCAGGCGCAGGACTTCGCCGCGGCCGACGGCAACTTTAGCTACGGCGCGGTGCACCGGGGTCAACTGCTCGACGGTCCGGTGCGCGCAGCCATCGCCCAGCGCAAGCTCGGCCGCGCCGACATTGTGAAGATCACCGCCGAGGCGGCGGTGACCGACCTGCGTGGCCAGCAGGTTCTCGGCGAACTGCTGCGGGTGCTCGACAGCACCCCGGTCACCGACCCGGCGCTGGCCGCCGCCGTGAGCAAACTGCGGGCCTGGCAGCAGGCCGGCTCCCGCCGGGTGGAGACGTCACCCGGCTCCAAGGTCTACCAGCACGCCGAGGCTATCCGGATCTTCGACGCCTGGTGGCCGCTTCTGGCCGCGGCCCAGTTCCGATCCGGCCTCGGGCCCGACCTGTATGCCGCCCTGGTCGATGCCATCGAGGTGAACGAGGCGCCGTCAGGCGGCCAGAACGGCGGGCGTGACGGCGCCGTGAGCTGGGCGTTGCAAGGGCAGGCGCACAAGGGTTCGTCGTTCCAGTACGGCTGGTGGGGCTACGTCGACAAGGACCTGCGCACCGTGCTCGGCGACCCCGTCGCCGGCGGGCTGGGGCGCGCGTACTGCGGCAACGGCAACCTTGGCGCGTGCCGGCAGGCGCTGCTCGAGACGCTCGGCCGCGCCGCCGCGGTGCCGGCCATGACGGTCTACCCGGGTGACACGTCCTGCGGGGCCGGCGACCAGTGGTGCGCCGACTCCATCGCCCAGTCCGGGCTCGGCGGCATCACCCACCCGCTGATCGCCTGGCAGAACCGTCCCACCTACCAGCAGGTCGTCTCGTTTCCGGCGCGACGCGGCGACAACGTCACCAACCTGGCGCAGGGCCGTCCGGCCACCGCGTCGAGCACCCAGTTCCTGACCAGCAATACCCCGGACAAGGCAGTCGACGGCAGTCTCGGCAGCCGGTGGTCCAGCAGCTACAAGGACAACCAGTGGCTCCGGGTTGACCTCGGCGCGGCCCGGACGGTCAGCCGGGCGGTGCTGCGCTGGGAATCCGCGTACGGCATCGGGTACCGGATCGAGGTCTCCGGCGACGGTACCTCCTGGCAGCCGGTGTTCAGCACCACCACCGGCAACGGCGGCGTCGACAACGCCACCTTCACCCCGGTAAGCGCCCGCTACGTGCGGGTGTACGGGGTCAACCGGGCCACCTCGTACGGGTTCTCGCTCTACGAATTCGAGCTCTATGGACGGTGACCTCGGCCGGAGGGCCGGCGGGAACCACCCGCCGGCCCCTGCGGGGCGTGCGCAGCGCCACGGCCGGCGGGCGGGGCCTGCAGGCTCTCCCGAACGCGATCGTGGTGCCGGCGGTCCGGGCGGGGACGACGATCCACGTCGCAGCCATCTCGGCTGAGGCGCTCTACCGGCGGCGCCAGGCGTCGGCCTCCACGTCGAGCAGGTCGTTCAGCGTCAGTGCCGAGTTGATCAGGCAGAGGGGGCTGAACGCCCATCGTGCCGAGCCGACGCAATTTCCCGTCGAAGTCAGTGGCGACGAGATCCGGGACGAGGCCAGAGGTAACCCGACGCCCAACCAGCTTCGACATGAGCCACCTTGGCCACCTCAATCCGGAAGGCGTGGTCGCCGCTGGCCGCGGGCCGTCTCGGCGCCCACCAGCGCTCGGCCGCTTCCTGTCGCTGATCGTTCTCACCGCGTTTGCCGAGATCAACGGCGCGCGGCTGTTTGGCAAGGCTGGCACAAGCACCAGGGCATACGTTCGATCCCCGGATGAGTTTCGTCGGCAGATCGCGTCGATGATGCAGCTGGGGCTACCGTCGGGTCGTGACGGTCAGTCGCGCGTCGAGCCAGGGGATCTGGATGGTCGGCATTGAGTACGTGATCGCGTTCGGTACCTCAGCCGGCCCGCTGGAGGCACCGGTCGCGATCATCGGCTCTCGACGGGTCGATGTCCGGTGAGCGCCGTCGAGGTTCTGGTGGTCGGGGCGGGGCCAACCGGACTGGCCATGGCCGGGCAGTTGGCCGCCCTGGGTGTGCGGGTCCGGGTGGTAGATCGATCTGTCGACCGGGTGCACGAGTCCCGTGCCCTGGCGATTCAGCCCCGCACCCTGGAGGTGCTCGCCAGTCTCGGGGTGGCCGATGAGATGGTGGCCGTCGGGAACCGCGCGGTGAGGCTGTGTCTGCATGCACGGGGGCGGGCGCGTTCCGTGCCGCTGTTTGACTTGGGTTTGTCCGGCACCGCGTATCCGTATCTGTTGTTCCTGTCGCAGGCGGAGACCGAGCGCATCCTGGGGGAGCACCTCGCGGCGGTGGGGCTTGACATCGAACGGGGTGTCGAGCTGGTGGGTCTGGACCGTGCCGCCGACGGCGCGGTGGCGATGCTGCGGCACGGAGACGGCCGGGCGGAACGGGTGGCGGCCCGGTATGTGGTGGGTTGCGACGGCGCGCACAGCGCTGTGCGGCACCTCGCCGGGATCGGATTCGAGGGCGCCGCGTATCCGCAGACGTTCGTCCTGGCTGACCTGGAGGCCGACGGCCTCGACACGGGGACGGCGCACGTCTTCTTGTCCGAGCGGGGGATGTTGTTCTTCTTCCCACTCGGCCACCCGAGCACCTGGCGACTGCTGGTCATGCGACCGCCCGCCGAGGTGGTCTCACCAGACGCCCCGGTCACCCTCGACGAGGTGCAGGCACTCGCCGACACTTACACCGCCGCGACTGTGCGCCTGCGTAGTCCTGTCTGGATGACCAACTTCCGGCTTCACCACCGCGCCGCCACCCACTACCGGGCCGGGCCGGTGTTCCTGGCCGGCGACGCCGCGCACATCCACAGCCCCGCCGGCGCGCAGGGAATGAACACCGGCATCCAGGACGCCGCCAACCTCGGCTGGAAACTCGCCCACGCCCTGCGGGGCGGCGCCACCTCGACGCTGCTGGATACCTACGAGACGGAACGGGCGCCAGTCGGTCGGATGGTGCTGCGCTTCAGCGACCGGGCGTTCACTGTCGCGACGTCCACCAACCCGGCCGTCCGGTTCGCTCGTACCCGGATCGCCCCCGCTCTCATCCCGGTCGTGCTCGCGTCCCGGTTCGTTCGGGCCTCCGCGTTCCGGACGGTTTCGCAGTTGGGCATCAGCTACCGGAACAGTCCGCTGTCGGTGGACGGTCCGCGTCCATCGCGCACCGGTCCACGACCCGGCGACCGGCTGCCCAACGCCCCGCTCCCCGAAGGCGGCACGCTCCACCGGCTCACGGCCACGCCCAGGTGGCACCTGCTGCTGTGCGGGCCGCCACCCGCCTGGTCGAGCGGCGAGACCGTGACATTAAGTCAGCAGTACTCCGACCGGCTCGACGTGCACTGGCTGACCGAACCCGACGCGAGTGAAGCGGCTACCGCCGCCCACGCGTTGCGACAGCTCGGCCTGGCCCCCGGCTCCAGCGGCCTGTATCTGATCCGCCCCGATGGTCACATCGGCTACCGGTCCGCCGGCACCGACATGACTGGGCTGGTGACCTACCTGCAACGCTGGCTCCGCTCGCCACTGCCGTGAGACGGAGCCCCGTCGAGTATCGGCACCGTGCAGCCGTGCCGGTCAGCGCGGGGAGGTCATCGCGCGGTGGTATCGGCGGCCTCCTTAAGCGCTTGGCGTAGGCGTCTGATCGGTGGTACGCCTGACACGCCGGTGTCCTCGATATAGAGCCGGCATGCCATCGCCGGACGGTGGTGGGGTTCGGCGAACGGATCCTGGCCGTCGATAAGGACACTGGGTGAGCCGACGAAGCCGAGCTGCTCGGCCTCAGCCTGGCTGGCCACCACTCGGACGGTGATCCGCACCGTCGCCAGGCCCACCTCGTCGAGTGCTCGGCGCACCACGACAATGCCCGGTCGGCGCCATCGCGACCATCGATCGATGACGTTGCGGCAGCGCCGCTGGTTGATCAGGTGTGCCAGCAGACGGCGGGTCTCTGCGAGGGTGATGGAGATGAGCCCGTCGTCGGGATGTCGCCGTCCTCTCCCACTGCGGCGGCCGTGACGGCAAGGTGGTCCGGGTGATGTGGCGGTACCAGGCCTCGTGACGGCGGACCTGGTAGTGGTCGAGGCCGGTTGCAGTTCTGGCCTGCTGGAAGCATTCCTCGATCGCCCAGCGGCGCCGGCGACGCGGACCAGGGCGGTATTGGTGGTGCCGGCGGGCCCGGCGCACAGGTAGAACGCCAGCTCGCCTGGGTCGGTGATGCTGCGACGGATCAGGACCCACCGGCTGCGGCCGGTGTGGTCGAGGTCGGGCAGGCCGGCCATGGCCCAGCCGTACAGCCGTGACCCTTTCGACCCAGACCCGGCCGACAGCCGTTTCCACGTCTCGTCGGGGGCTTGTCCGGCGAGGGTGTCGATCCGGGCGGTGGCGACACCCAGTCCGACCTGTTGGTTGCGGGGCACGGCCACCACGTAGCCGACCCGACGCTGGTCGCAGAACGTCCGGAACTTCGAGTCCTGCCCCGTTTGGGGTTCGTGCTTCGCCTCGGGTTACCTGATGGGGTCGACAGGCCGTGCGTCGGCCAGGATGGTCGACGGTGGCGGCTCGTGTAGCCGCCGGCGTAGTTCGGCCGCGCGGTGGGAGTCGATCATAATGACGGCCGCGGTGGCGGCGGTCAGGATGGTCAGCGCCAACAGCGGGGGCAGTGGGCTGGTCGCTGGCGCGAGGATCGCCACCAGCAGGATTCCGGTGGCCCGGACCCAGCGGATTTCGTGCTGGATGCGCCACCAGAATGCCTGGTTGGCGAGAAGGTAGACGACCACTCCGGCGAAAAGGATGGCGTGCCCGAGCGGGTCGCGCGCCGGTCCTGACGGGTCGCTGACCACGTCGAGGGTCTTTCGCAGGCCGAAGGCGAGCAGCATCAGTCCGATGATCATGGGCAGGTGCAGGTAGGTGAAGGCGTCGCGGGCCAGTTCGGCTCGCTGGTTGCCGGTCCGGTCGTGCATGACGCGTTCCGCGACGATGGCGTCCGTGTCGAAGTACGCCCACCAGAGGGTGGCCAGGAGGGCCATGCTGGTGGCGACGGCGACGATCACGGACCAGGAGATCGGGCGGCCGAAGACGGCCACTCCTGCCGAGATGACCGACTCGCCCAGCGCGATGAGGATGATCAGGGAGTACCGGTCGGTCCAGTGCTTGGCCGAAGTCACCTGCCAGAACCGCCGCACGACGAGGTAACCCCCGGCGAGGTCGACGACGATGGCCGTCAACCAGAGGCCCGCCACGAGCTGGTTCAGCCCCTCGGGGGGATGTGGCCGCGAGGATGCCAGCGCGGCAAACACCAGCAGGACGAGCGCGGACACGGTCGGGATGCCCGCCCGCAGCAGGTGGGCGCGTGGTATCCGGTCTCGACGAAGGACCAGGAGCGCCGTCAGGTGCAGCACGCGCAGTGCGATGTAGCAGGTCACGACGATCAGTGGTCCGGGCAGGCCGTCGGGTACAACGTCGAACGCCTGCGGGATGGCGATGCCGATCGTCAGGGTCAGCGCCACGACCAGAAGGACACTCAACCGCACGGGGATGGACTCGCCGCGAAGGACGTTCCCCACCTGGCTGTAGAGGGACCAGGCCACCCACAGCAAGGTGAGCACAGCCAAGGCCTGGACTACCCCGACCCCCGTGGGCTGTCGAGTCATCAACACCGTCACCTGGATGAACGTGTAGACGACCACCAGATCGAGGAAGAGTTCCTTGGGTGTGACTCCGCTGGTGGCGGCCCGGCCCGCCGCGTGCGCCGCCTGCCGGTGCAGCACGTGATGCCGACGGCGGAAGACGGTGAGGTCGGCCAGGACCATACTGGTGAGGACGGCGGCGAGCAGTCCCACCGCGCCCACCGGCGTCAGGCGGACCGCGATCGGAAGCAAGGCGGTCACCAGAACGATCCCCAGCAACGGGCTACGACCCAGCAACTGAATGGTGCGGCGCTCGAGGGCCACCAGGCCGAGCAGGTAGGCGATGACACCTCCATAAAGGACGAATGTGCCGACCTGGTCCCAACGGTCCGCGGTGGCGGGCTCGACTGAACTCAACGCGCGTTTGAGCCCCAGGGCGATGAGGACGAGACCGACGATCATCACGACGTGCAGGACGCTGTACGCGTCCCGACCGAGTCGTGACCTGGTGGCTGCCGGCTGCTGCTCCAGCGCCTGCTCGGCGGCGAATCCGGCAATGTCGAAGTAGCGCCACCAGAGCACTGCCACCACGACGAGGCTCAGGGCGGAGCCCGCGATGACGGACCAGGTGATCGGTGGGTCACCGATGAGACCGCGGCTGGTGCCGATCGAGATGATCGTCTCGCCCAACGCGATGAGCATGACCAGCCGGTGCCGCTCAGCCCAGTGCGGCACGGACACGATCCGCCAGGTGCCCGTGCCGAGCGCCCGCACGCCGATGAAGTCGACGGCGGTGGCGGCGAAGAACAGGACCAGTTGGACGGAACCACCGTCGACGTCCGAGGGCAGGTGGCGAGGCAGCAGCGCACCGGACAGGAGCAGGACCGCACCACCGAAGAAGGGCAACCATGCGCGTAGAACGGGCCTTCGGGGCCTGTCCGAGACGCTGTATGTCAAGATCAGTAGCGCGATGGACTGGGCCAGCAGGAAGGCGACGACGAAGATCAACGGCCCGAACAAGCCCCCCGGCCGGTCGGTGAAGATCACCGGCGCGGCGATGCCGATCAACAGGATGGTCGCGGCCACCCCGAACATGAGCGGCCGCAGGAATCCCCGGTCCACCCGCACGACATTGCCGAGCACGGTATATGAGCTCCAGCAACGCCAGATCAACAGAACCACCAGCACACCCTGGAGCACGCCCTCGACGCGGAAGTTCTCCGCCATGAGGTCCGTCACGCTCAGGAACGCGTACACGAACACCAGGTCGAGGAACAGCTCCAACCGGGTCACCCCGACGCCCCCGGGGGATATCTGAATGCCCCCGAAGAATCGCGTAAGACGCTCGCCCCTCTGCAGCGTTGACCGGCTCCTGGTCACCTTCCCCACTCTGCCATTCGATCGCAGGCAGCGGCGCCGCCTCTGACGGGTTGCTCAAGGGCGTGGCGCCCGGCGCGAAGCTGGCCGAGGGCAAGGTCTGCGGCGAAGACGGTTGCCCCTGGTCGCCGATCCTCGCCGGCACGCAGTGGGCGGCGACAGAGGTGCACGCCAAGATCATCAACAGGTGTCTCGGCAGCATCGACCCACCCGATGTCGACCCGCTCGAAGCCGCGGTGAATGACCTGTCGGCCCAGACCGGGGCGCTCTTCGTCATCGCGGCGGGCAAGGACGGCTGTGGTTACCGCGTTCACCCAGTCGGCTCACCGAGGACCGCCGTCGCGGCGCTGAGCGCGGCCGCGGTCGCGGTCGCCGACAGGGGCTACATCGCCAACTTCTCGAGCTGCGGCCCTGGCGCCGGCGACTCCGCGCTGAGGCCGGAGATCAGCGCCCCTGGCGTGAACATCACCGTGGCGGTCCCGGCGGCGGCTCCACCGCGGCACAGCTGCATCCGACAAAACGGTCTGCTGGCCCCTGCCGTAAATGGACAGCTCCAATCAAGCGGGCTGGGGCATAGATCGAAGTCGGCCGAACGGGTGCAGGTGTCGACGTTGCGGCGCGTGGGTGCCCGATAACTGGCGGGGTCTCTGGTAAACGGTTCAGCCTCAGCTCACGGCAAGGTCGATGTATGCGGGGTCGTGGTCGGACCCATCACCGCTGATCTGGGTGCGGCGCATCACGTGCGCGGCGGTGACGGTCAGGTCGGGGGTCGTCCAGATCTGGTCGTAGAGGGCGAAGGTGGTGACGCCCTTCGCCCGGTGCCGATGTGTCCACATGGTGGGGGACAGGTCGGCGAACTTGTCGTCGATGAGGGTCCCGTTGCGGTTGGGGCCGGCGATCGTGGTGCCGCGTTGGATGTGTTCGGTGAGGTTTGCTTGTTGCAGGGCGGCGAGGGTCTCGGCCTCAGGGGCGTCGTTGAAGTCGCCGGTGACCACAACGCGGCGGGTCAGCCGCTGTCGGCGCAGGATCTTGGTGATCGCCGTGGCTTGGTCGCGGCGTCGTTCGGCGATGGCTTTTCGAGCGGCTGCGACCTCGGCGGGGCTGAGGGTGTGTTCGTCGGTGATGAAGTTGCTCTTGAGATGGTTGACGAGCACGTGCAACGGTTTGCCGTCCGGGGCGGCGATCTCGGCTTGAAGGAGGTCGCGGCCGAACACCGGTTCCCCGGCGGGGTTGGGCCAAAACCGCCAGGAGCTGATGCGGGTGATCGGGTGGCGGGAGCAGATGGCAACGTCGATGCGGCGGGGGTCGTTGCCCTCTACGACGACCCGGTAGCGGTAGTCGATGCCCAGGGGACGCAGGTCGTCGCGGTGGAACGTGTCAAGGGCGTCTTGGTCTTCGACTTCCTGCAGGCACAGCACGTCGGCGTTCAGGGCGGCGATGCGTCGGGCGATCCACGCCCGGGCTTTCGGGTCCTTGCCCTTCACGAGTCTGCCGCGGAAGGTGCGCAGAATTCCGCTCATGTGGGTGCCGTCGGGCAGGACCACCTCGACCACTGACGGTTGCTCGCTGCTCGGCCCGCCTGTTGCGTCCGGAGTAGCGTCGGTGGCGATCTCGGCGAGCGGGGGATTGGCCACGGTCCGGGAAAGCTCCGCCTGGAACGACCAGCGGGAGAACAGGTTGTTGGCGTTGAACGTCGCGATCCTCACAGCTACCGCCCGCTTCCACTGTCCACGGATCGGCCCTTGGATGAGCTTGACGATACGGTCCGCCCGCCCAAGTGGGCAGCAACTATCAGCAAGCCGCCAATCCTGGAGCCCGCCGGCCCCGCCTTGGTGACCCCGTCGGGAAGACGTAGAGGTCCGTCGGTGCCTTCAAGCCGCCGCC
This sequence comes from Micromonospora sp. NPDC000668, assembly GCF_042897975.1. NCBI lineage: Bacteria > Bacillati > Actinomycetota > Actinomycetes > Micromonosporales > Micromonosporaceae > Micromonospora > Micromonospora sp. NPDC000668. The sequence goes on along the minus strand of NZ_JBIAYP010000005.1, from coordinate 164,664 downwards.
GATTCAGATCAGCTCATCGACTCTGGCCGCGGGCGGCCCGCGACGAGCGTCAACGTCCGGAGAAGCTCGGAGCCAGAGCGGCTACAGGTATCGGCAGACCTGCTCGGGTGGGCAGGTGTCCGGTTCGGCGTCGGCGGCGGACCGGTGAAGCTGAGCCACGGTGGAGCGTAGGGCGTGCAGGTCGGCCAGCTGGGCGTCGATGGCGTCGAGCCGTTGGGCGAGCAGTTCGCGTACATGTCCGCAGGGGGCGTTGCCGGCGTCGCGGACGGCAAGGATGTCGCGGATCTGGGCAAGGGTGAACCCGGCGGCGCGACCGCGGCGGATGAAGTCGAGCCGCGCGACCGCCCCGTCGTCGTAGTCGCGGTAGCCGTTCCCGCAAGGTCCCGCAGGTGGGAGCAGGCCGCTGGCTTCATAGAAGCGTAGCGTTTTGGTAGTAGTGCCGGTTGCGTCGGCGAGTTCCCGATCCGCATTGGTGGCCTCCTGCCGTCGCGCCCTTGACCTTCCCCTGCACTGGAAGGTCCAGTCTGGTACCGGTAGAGCCGTAACGGCCAAGCGGTGTGCGTCATGCCACCGGTCACCAGACGGAAAGGGGCTGTGATGACCGCAGCAGCAGAGCGCCAGCTTGCTGTTGAGCTTCGTTCCGTGCCCGAGTGTCCGAACCTTGGCCCGGCTCGGCAGGAGCTGCGCGCCGCGCTGGCCGACGTCGGGCTGCCGCCGGAGGTTGTCACCGAGGTGGTGGGGGACTATCCGTCACCGTCGATCCTGGTCAACGGCTTAGACGTGATGGGCAGCACCGGTGACGGGTCGGCGGCCTGTCGCCTGGACCTTCCCACGGGCGAGCGCATTCGTGCTGCCTTGCGCCAGGCGATGCGCGCCGAACCCGCCACCGCCGCAGCCGAGCCGAGCCCGGTGGATTGCTGCGCGCAGCCGGGCAACGCTATCCGGACCGACCGACCCCGCCGCGCCGAGCATCTGCCCGACCGCCTCCGGCAGGTGCACCAGACGATCCTCCGCCACTTCTCCACTACTGGAACCGTCCCCACGGACGCCGACATCCGCACTGCTGTCGGCGCCCCGGACCTGGACACCGCTAACGCGCTGCGCGAACTCGCCCGGGAAGACCTTGTCGCTGTCGACAGCGCCGGGCGTCTGGTCGCGGCCTACCCGTTCTCCCCAACGCCAACGCCGCACGTGGTCTCATTCGGCGATGTCGAGGTGTTCGCGATGTGCGCCATCGACGCGTTGGGCATGCCGTTCATGCTCGGTACCGACGCAACGATCACCTCCGCTGATCCGCACACCGACCAACCGGTCCGCGTGACCATCACCAACGGTGCCGCCACCTACGAGCCGGCCGAAGCGGTGGTCGTCTACGCAGCCACCGGAGGCGCTGGTCGCTCCGTGGACACCTGCTGCTCCACCATCAACTTCTTCACGAGCGCGCCCAACGCTCAGGCGTGGATCACCGCCCATCCCCACCTGGCCGCCACTGTTCTCGACCAGAACCAGGCCGTCACGCTCAGCCGCGACATCTTCGAACCGCTGCTCGCCTGAGGCCGACAGCACCATCACCACCCCGCCGCCGCCGGACCCGACACGAGGTGCCTCAATGCAAGGCTCCGCAAAAAATCAACAGTTCACCGCCACGGTCACCGCAGCCACACGCGGCAGTGTCCTGATCCCGGTCCCCTTCAACCCGGACACCGTCTGGGGAGCCAAGCCCGCCCACCACATTCGCGGCACCGTCAACGGCATGGGTGTGCGTGCCGTGGTGGAACCAGCGGGCGATGCCTTCGGGTTCACCCTCGGCCCGGCCTGGCTACGGTGCTGCGGCCTGGCAGCCGGCGACACCGTCTCCGTGACCATCGAGCCCGAAGGGCCCCAACGCGGCGACCTCGCCGAAGACGTGGCCGCCGCGCTCGACGCGCATCCGCAAGCCGGCGCGTTCTTCGACTCGTTGGCCCAGTTCTACCGGCGCGCATACCTACGGTGGATCGACGCCACAAAACGCCAACCCGAGCAACGGCCCCGACGCATCGCCGAGATGATCGAACTCCTGGAAGCCGGGCACAAGGAACGCCCGCGCCCTTAGCGACCCGGATCGACGCGGGGTAGTGCCAGCGGGCGTGTAGCAGCGCCTGTAGCAACGATGACGAACGACGGCGGACCACCAATGGCTCTTGACGGGGACGACGCGGGCTGGGCCGGCCGCGGGTGGACGCAACCGCAAGGCAGGGTGGCGTCGGGCGATGTCGGGGAGCTGCGCGCCGGCGGTGACTCGTCGCTGCAGGTGGGCGAAGTTGGTTCGTTCGCCTTCCCACACCACCAGCTCGCCGTCGAGGACGGCACCCGGCTCGACGGCTTCGGTGACGGCTCGGGTGATGTCTGCTGGATATGCCCCGAGCGCTGGCTCGGCACGTTCACCGTTCCGGTCGGCGCCGTCGGATATCAGAATGGTCCGAATTGCCTGGGGCCGCAGCCATGGCGGCGCCCCCTACGGTGTGTCGCTCGGCAGGGCTATCCCAGGCGGCGCTGGGGCCAGCGCGCCAGACCAACTCGACCGTGAAGAGTTGGTCCTGTCCGCATGTCAGAGATGGTCGGGCTATCTCGTCTCAGGTTGCGAAGACGGGTTTTGAGATGAACCGCCTCGACAACAAGGAGCAGGTCATGAGCGAGGAGACGACACACCAGAAGGTCGCGCTGGTCACCGGGGCGAACAAGGGGATCGGTCGTGGGGTTGCCGAGCAACTCGCTGCACTGGGCATGACGGTCCTGATCGGCGCCAGAGACCCGCGGCGCGGCGAGGAGGCCGCTGCGGCGATGCGCGCGGCCGATTGCGACGCGCACGCGGTCACCTTGGACGTCACTGACCAGGCCACCGTCCAGGAGGCCGCGAAGCGGATCGAGGAGCGCTTCGGCTACCTCGACGTACTGATCAACAATGCCGGCATCACCGGCTCCGGGCAGGTTTCACCCGAAGACGCCCGCGATCAAGTCCCCAGTTCCGTCGACCTGGACATGGTCCGAGCGGTGTTTGAGACCAACGTCTTCGGGGTGATCGCGGTGACCAACGCCATGCTGCCGCTGCTGCGGCGGTCACCGGCGCCGCGCGTCGTCAACGTCAGCAGTCACGCCGCGTCGCTGGCTCTTACCAGCGATCCGGACGGGCCCTTCGCGGCGCTGCTGCCGTCGGCTGCGTATTCGCCGTCCAAGAGCGCGCTGACCGCGCTGACCGTGCAGTACGCCAATGAGCTGCGAAAGGACGGCGTCCTGGTCAACGCAGTCGCCCCCGGCTTCGTCGACACGGAGAGCAACAACCACACCGGGTTCCTTACGGTCGCGCAGGGCGCCGCAGTCGTGGTGCGGCTGGCTTCGCTCGGCTCGGACGGACCGACTGCCGGGTTCTTCAGCGAGGAGGGTTCGGTGCCCTGGTGATGGCGGCTCTGGACAGCGGGATGTTCTACGTGCCTGGCGACATGGCCGGTCCGCAGGTGCCGGGCCCTGCTGCTGGCCGGCCAACAGGCAGTGGTAATTGATGGTCGAGGGGCGCTGCTTCTCCAATTGGGAGTTCTGCCGCCCCTTGTGGCGGCAGCGATTCAAGGAGGGGGCGGCGTGAGGAAGACCGAAGAGTTCCAGGAGTTGCGGCCGCTGCTGTTTTCGATCGCCTACCGGATTCTGGCCAGTGTGAGCGAGGCCGAGGACGTAGTCCAGGAGACCTGGCTGCGCTACCAGGCCACCGCCACCCAGCCCGGGTCGGCTAGGGCGTTCCTGTCGACCGTGGTCACCCGGATCTCGATCGACGTGCTGCGCTCGGCCCGCGTCCGGCGGGAGGAGTATGTCGGGCCATGGCTCCCCGAACCGCTGCTGACCGACCCGTACGAGGATCCGGCGCGGTCGGCGGAGCTGGCGGACTCGCTGTCGATGGCGGCCCTGCTCCTGCTGCAGCGGCTCACCCCGCTCGAGCGCGCGGTCTTCGTGTTGCGGGAGGTGTTCGCTTTCGGCTTCGCGGAGATCGCATCGGCGGTGGGCCGTTCGGAGGCGGCGTGCCACCAGCTCGCGGTGCGGGCGCGCCGTCACATGGACGCGGGCCGGACTCGGTTCGATGCCGACCGGAGGGAACGCGAGGAACTCGCCGAACGGTTCTTCGACGCCTTCCGGGAAGGGGATGTCGACGGTCTGACCGAGCTGCTGGCCGCCGACATTCACATGATCGGCGACAGTGGCGGTAAGGCCCCACAATTCAAGCCCATCATCCTTGGCGTCGAGAAGGTGATCCGGGTGCTGGCGATGTTTGTCCCGCTGGTGATCAGCAGCGGTGGCGTGGTGGAGGCGCAGCAGGTGAATGGCCAGCCGGGCGCAGTCTTCCGCGACCGGGACGGCCAGGTTCTCAGCACCTGGACGTTAGACATACTCGACGGACAGATCCAGACGATCCGCACGGTGAACAACCCCGACAAGCTCGGGCACGTTGGTCCCGTAGCGGACGCCTGGGCATCATTCCGCGAGGCGCGGCACACCAGCGTTGGTCTACGGCGGCCTAGATCCGGCTAGTTCTGTCTCGTAGATCATGTTGGTCGGGGATGGCGGGTAGCCAGTCGAGGGTTTCGACCAGGTTGAGAGTGGCCTGGAAATGGGTGGCGAGTTTGTCGTACCGGGTGGCGAGGCCGCGCCAGTGTTTGCGTCGGTTGAAGCCGCGCTCGATACCTGGTTGCGGCGCTTGTAGGCGGTGGTGTCGAACGTCGGTGGGTGGCCGCCGCGTCGTCCCCGCCGGTTCTGGTTGGCGATCTGGTCGTTGGGCTCGGGGATGACGGTGGTAATGCCTAGAGCCCTCCGGTTCGCTCGGGAGGAGTACGCCATGTCGCCGGTCACCGAGTCAGGTCGCATGCGTGGTCTGCCGGCATCACCGGGTCGGACCTGGTGCAGTAGCGGGATCAGTTGCCGGGTGTCAGCTGCCTGGCCGGGGGTGATGCGGGTAGCGAATGAGCAGCCACGTCCCAGGCCAGGGACCCGGCGACGAAGATCCCGCCGTAGGCGCCAGGATACGACCGAAGTCCGGATCCGGCTGCAACGACGCCGCGAATCCGTACGCACCGAGAGCCACGATCCCGGCGGCGATCCACAGCAACCCGCGATGCTCCCGCCAGCCCTGCCAGCCCAGCCAGGCCCCGCCGATCTCGGCCACCGCAGCCAGGACGAACAAGACGAGGGAACGCGCGAGTGTCACGACGAGGACCCGACCGAGGTCTCCTCCGGCGATCGATGTGTAGGCGGTTCGGCGCACGCACAGTCCCCACCAGCACATCCGGTGCGGTGTCGGCGGACCCGCCGGGTTGCCCACCACCAAGCGACGCCTGCCGCGACTGCCAAACCGACCGCGACGCCGGGCATCGCCCGGGTGGCGGTGGCCCAGCCGGCACCGCCGAGGAGCCCGGCCGCCAGCAGCAGCGGCAGCACGCAGCATGCCGCGCACGCGACGCCGGCCAACCCGGTCAACCCGGACGGCAACAATCGACGCGGATTAACCCTCGACACGATCAGCTCCCTTGGCTAGTTCCACGAACGGAAGCGGACAGCATGAGCTTTCCGCGCAGGCAACCAGGTCGTCGCAGCCAGCGGCGACGGCCTCACGTAGCGTGTCCCGGATCACCGACAGGTCGGCGATCTTCTGCTCCACCTCAATCAGCTTCGCCTGCGCACGGGCCTGCAACCCGGCCTCGGGACGCCGACCATGCCGGTGAACACTCACGTCCAGTAGATCGGCGACCTCATCCAGGGTGAACCCGAGCCGCTGCGCGGTCTTGATCACCCGCAGGATCGTGACAGTCTCCGGCGGGTAGAGCCGATGCCCACCCAACGTCCGATCCGGCTCGGCCACCAGACCTCGCCGCTCGTAGTAGCGCAACGTCTGCTGGTTCACCCCCGCCGCCTCCGCTACCTGCCCCGACCGCAACCCCGGCTTCACGCGCCCTCCTGGAGCCCGGCGCGTGCGGCGAGAGCGTCGAGTACGTCGACGTGACCCTCTGGCACCGCGACGTCCAAGGCGAGCTGCCCGCCGGTTGCGGTCAAGGTGAAGGTGAAGAACGAGCAACACCCGGTCTCCCGTGTAACCAGGTCCGCCGCCCGTCCGGCTACCGTCGGCGCGGGCCGCAGCTCCAGCCGCACCCGCAACCGGTCAACGCGCTCCGTCCCGACCACCGCTGAGGCGAACAGGTCATCGAACTCGGCCAGCCGCAACGGCTGCTCCACCGTCGGCAGCGTGCACTCCTGCGGCACCCACGACCCCTCACCCAGGGTCCTCATCTCTGTCATGCTCAGACGGTAGGCCTGTACCTAGGTACAGGATGCAAGCCGCTCGCGCGAGTTCCAGTCAGGCGGCCCGGCAAGGTCGACTGGCAGCGAGGAACACGGGCCAGCGAACGGCTGACGTTCAGCTCTAGATCACTCGATCAACAACGGCACCTCAAACGTCGACATGTCCGCCCGTAAACGCAAGTAGCGGACGTGGTGTCGCCACCGGTGATGTTCGTAGGCGGTGTCGACGTCGATTTCCGCGACGATGCTGGGAGTGACGGGGGCGTACGGGAGGGGGTTGGGGCCGGTCGAGTTGTCCGGTCCACGCGGCGGGCAGGGGTTGCGGCCAGGGGTGTGACCCCTGCGGGTCGACGGGCGTGAGCAGGGCGGCCAGTTCGGCGCGCTGTGCGGGTCGTAGAGGGCTGGTTCGGCCGGTGTAGCGGAGCCGTCCATGCTGATCGCAGCGGCCCAGCAAGAGGGTCTCGGGGTCTTCGATGCTGGGGGAGACGCCGCCGATGATGGCTTCGGTGGTGCGGTAGGCCCGGACTTTATGCCAGCCACGTCGGCCCGGTTCGTAACGCCCGTCGAGGTGTTTGATCACGACGCCCTCAATGCCCGCGGCGGTCCAGGTCGTCAACCATTCGGCGGCCTGGTCGAGGTCGGCGGTCTGTGGGGACAGGGTGAGTTGGGCGGGTGCGCCGGCGAGCAACTGGGTGAGCAGGGCACGTCGCTCGTGCAGGGGCCGGTCCAATAGCGGTCGGCCCGGTGGGGCGCTGAGCAGGTCGAAGACGACGTAGTGCGCGGGGTGGCGTCGGGCGATGTCGGGGAGCTGCGCGCCGGCGGTGACTCGTCGCTGCAGGTGGGCGAAGTTGGTTCGCTCGCCTTCCCACACCACCAGCTCGCCGTCGAGGACGGCACCCGGCTCGACGGCTTCGGCGACGGCTCGGGTGATGTCGGGGAAGTAGGTGGTGATGTCCCGGCCGGCTCGGGACTGCAGGTACACGGTGTCGGGCCGGCGGAAGGCCAGTGCCCGCCAGCCGTCCCACTTCGGCTCGTAGGCCAGGTCCGATGCCTCAGGGACAGTGTCGACGGCCTTGGCCAGCATCGGCGTGAGCGGCGGACGCAGCCCGTCGGTGGTGCCGACACGCCGGCGGGCTGGAGTCACCGCAGGACCGACCCACGACATCGAACTCGAATTTCACTCACCTCCTCTCACATGGTTGAGGGGCGCACAGGGATGGCGCTGGAAGATGCCGAACGCTCGATGGCGGTAGCAGAACGAGAAGCAGGACGAGGTCCGCCGGGTGCGCCCAGCTCGTGCCCGCACGCCAGCGAACCGCTTCGAAGTTTCGTGGCTGCTTCCTCGCCTCTTCACAAACATGCCCTTCGATGGACATGATCGTCGGAGACGGTTGCCGTCCACCCAGTGCCGAGGAGGCCCTCATGCGGGTAACCCCAGTCTCTGCCCGTTTTCCACGCATCACGCGCCACGCCGCCGCAGTCGTCCTCGCCGCGCTCGCGGGCGCCGGTCTGGTCGGCGTCAGCGCGCAGCCCGCGTCGGCCACGCCTCCCGGGATCCCGTCGAAGGCGACGGCCCAGTCGCAGCTCAACTCCCTGACCGTAGCGGCGCAGGGCTCGACCAGCGGCTACTCCCGTGACCTGTTCCCGCACTGGATCACGATCAGCGGTAGCTGCAACACCCGCGAGCAGGTCCTCAAGCGCGACGGCACCTCCGTCGTCGTCGACAGCTCCTGCGCGGCCGCCTCCGGCCGCTGGTACAGCCCCTACGACGGCGCGACCTGGACGGCCGCCTCCGACGTCGACATCGACCACGTCGTGCCCCTCGCTGAGGCGTGGCGCTCCGGCGCCAACTCCTGGACCACCAGCCGCCGGCAGAGCTTCGCCAACGACCTCACCCGCCCGCAACTGATCGCGGTGACGGACAACGTCAACCAGTCCAAGGGCGACCAGGACCCCTCCACCTGGCAGCCGCCCCTGTCCTCCTACCGGTGCACCTACAGCAAGATGTGGATCACCGTGAAGTACAACTGGAGCCTGAAGCTGCAGTCATCCGAGAAGTCCGCGCTGCAGAGCATGCTCAACACCTGCAGCTCCTGACACAGCCCCTCGGCCGGCGGGGCGTCCTTCGGGGCGCTCCGCCGGCAGGACTATGCCTGCTGCGGCGGAGACGCTGGGCTGTCGCCGGCCTGCTTGCGCCACTGGCCGCCCGCGTCAGCGGCGAGGAGGCGCTTGACCATCGCCAGGGCATCCGCCTCGGTGTCGAACTCCCAACGCAGCACCCGGCCATTCTCGCTGTCGCCGGCACGGGCTACGACCTTCCACCGAACCTCACGGGTCAGCCACACATCCCGGCGACCCAAGCGCCCCCAGATGCCGTTCCACCAGCGACCCGCCACGTCCTCCACCACGGCATCGTACAAGTGTTCGATCATCCGATCGGGGCTGACCGCGCTAATGCCAGGCTCTGATCGATGAGGCGTGACAAGGGTTGGCTCGGGTGGTGACCAGCGAAGACGGCCGTCCGCTTGTCTGGCGGTAGGGTCGCCGGCGTGCTGCCCGGGCGAACCGCACCGCTGGCCGTCGTCATGCACCTGCGCCGCGGCCAGAATCCGATCACATGTCCCGTCCGCCGTCCATCGGCGCAGGCGTTCGTGACGGGTCTTCCACGGCCCATACAGTTCGGGCAGGTCGCGCCACGGCGCACCCGTTCGCAGTTTCCACAGGATCCCGTTGATGACCTGACGGTGATCCCGCCACCGCCCCCACGCCTCACCCGGCTCGGGAAGCAGCGGCGCGATCACCGCCCACGCCTTATCGGTCAACTCGCCGCGACGCACCACCGACACATCGTCAGCGATCAACCACTACACGATCGGACGCCCCAGGCGGGCGCAGGTGTTGGTGCCGCCGGCTTCGGAGGGGAACTTCAGGGATGCGCGTGACTGCGGCCCGAACTGGCCGTCCGCGCTGATGCCCGCCTTGCTCTGGGCGAACTTCAGCGCGTTGAAGGTCAATTGACCGAACGACGCGTCCTCTTGAAGCCGGGCCTTGCCCGCGGGTGCGAGGTAGCAGTCGTTCAGGGCCCACTGGAGGGCCAGCGTGCCCGGCCCGCCGTCGCCCCAGAGCAGCGAGCACGGCAGGGCGCCGTACTTGCCGATCGGCGCGGCGACCGTGTAGCCCGCCTGGTTCGAGACGTACGTATAGGACTCGCACTCGGGTTGGCTGCGAGCGTAGGCGGGGTTGGCGGAGACGAGCGTGCCCGCGATCACAGCCGCGAGCAATGTGCACAGTGCTGCCAGACGTTTCATGGAACCCCTTTTCATCGCAATTTTATCCGGGCCATGCATCGATGCATGGGCCGCGCCGGCGCCCTTCGCCTTTCGCGGTACGACGAATTGAAGCTTCATCCCCTTGTTCTCCTCCGAACCCTCAGCTGCCATGGCTCGTGTCGGTCCACAATCTGTCGCCGGGCATCTTGAACCAGGTGACTCCGTCCGAGATCCTGTCCCGGATGAGGAAGGTTCGGCCCTCCTTGCGTCCGTAATACGTGTAGTACAAGTAAGTGCCGTCTGACTTGTCGAAGTGGTAGCCCCAAACGGAGTTCTGGCTTGCCGCTTCCCAGGTCTCCGGACCAACCCAGCCATCGACGTCGATGTCAACCGGGTGTGCGGCGTTGTAGAGCTGCTGCCAACGGACCGTGGCGTTGTGAGTGTTAGATCCAAACGCCCCGTCGATGTCGCTGTAGCCTTCATCCGCCCAGAGGTGCCGCTGCCAGAAGCGCACCAGATTGCCGCTGTTGATGCATGGGGTGGCTTCCTTGCAGAGCATGTGAAGGCCGGGGTAAGCGGTATGCGCCGACGCGGGGCTCGCTGTGACCAGGGAGGCTCCCAGCACCACAGCCAGCGCGAGGACCACCCGCGATGCGAGTACCCTGCTGCGCAGCCGGACCGTACTTTCGGTTTGACTCATGTAGACCCTGTTCTCGAAAGGTGAGCGGAGGCATGATGCCGCGTGTGTTACTGGCGTCCGCTTTTCCGTCACGCAGCTCCTTGATTTACATCAATCTTCGGCGCGCCCCGAAAGCTGTTTCGCTCCCTTCTCCTCAGGTCTGGGCCGATCACCACGATGCGGGGCCGCCATCGGTCAGCGGGCCGTAGCTACTTCAGTGGCCAGACATTGACTCCCCGGGGGCTTATGACGGATCCCGCACGGCAACCCCTCGTGGTGGCGGCCACCGAGGTTGTTCGCCGCGTCCACCGTGGACCGTGCATGCGTTGACCGGTAGCGTGGCGCGCACTGGACAAACAACGTCGGACAAAGCTTGGCGTCTTCGCTGGTCAGAGGCGTGCCCGCAGGCCGCATGGAGCGACCAGCCACCGACCCCTTGAACGGCGACCCCCGCCCCGCACCCGGCACGCGAAGTCCCTGATACTGCCCTCGATCCAAACGATGGGCAGCGGACGCCTGACGGTACGAAGCCCGCCACGGGTGCGCGGTGGGGGAGTCTGCCTGGAGGCAGGACTTGGAGGTTGGTGTTGGGCCGTCGGGAAACGCCCCTGGACCCGAAGGCGGGCCCGGTCCACCGGCTGGCGTGGCAGCTGCGCCAGTTGCGGGAGCGGGCTGGCAGCCCGAGCTATCGGGTTCTGGCTCGGCGCGCGCACTACTCGGCGAGCACCTTGGCGGATGCGGCGAAGGGTGACCGGCTGCCCTCGCTGGAGGTGACGTTGGCGTATGTCGAGGCGTGCGGTGGCGATGCCGACGAGTGGCGGGCAAGGTGGTCGGCCATCGCGAATGCAATGGCTGCATCGGCGACGCCAGTTCGCGATGAGGAGCGCTGCCCCTATCAGGGGTTGACGTCGTTCCAGCCTGAGCAGGCGCAGTGGTTCTTCGGCCGGTCAGAGTTGGTTGACCGGCTACTGAATCGGGTCGAGCGGCTGCCACTGAGCTGCCTCATCGGGGCATCCGGTAGCGGGAAGTCCTCGTTGCTGCGGGCTGGTCTGCTGGGCACCATCGCAGCCGATCGCCGGGCGCCGCAGCGTTGGCGGACCATGTTGATGACGCCGACCGAGCACCCGCTCGAGGCCTTGTCGGCCGAGGTTGCGAAGTTGTCCGGTCAGGACGTCGAGCAGGTGCGCGAAGAGCTGACGGAGGACTCAGCCGGCCTGGACATCGCCCTACGTACCACCATGGCCGCCGGTCATCCGCAAACCCGGGCACTGTTGGTGGTGGACCAGTTCGAGGAGATCTTCACCCTCTGCGCCGACAAGGACGAACGCCGCAAGTTCATCGAAGCGCTACTGGACGCCACTCAGGGTTCGGACCGCCGTGCCACTGTGATGCTCGGCGTGCGCGCCGACTTCCTCGCTCACCTCATGAATTATTCGGGGCTGACCGACGCACTGGGCGACGAAGGGCACCTGATGGTAGGCCCGGTGACCACCGCTGATCTGCGTGAGATTGTTACCCGGCCCGCCGCGCAAGTCGGAATGGGAGTGGAATCCGATCTGCTGACCACGGTGCTCGCTGATGCCGCCGACGAGCCGGGCGCGTTGCCTCTGGTGTCGCATGCGTTGCTGGAGACGTGGCAGCGACGAAGCGGGGCGACCCTCACCCTGTCGGCCTATCACGCAAGCGGTGGCGTACGGGGGGCGGTCGCCCAGACCGCCGAGCGGGTTTATGCCGAGTTCGGGGCAGCGGAGCAGCGAGCCGCTCGCCGGATCTTTCTCCGGCTCACGGCCTTGGGCGATGGCACCGATGACACCCGCCGGCCCGTCGCGCGAACGGAACTCGAGGGTATCGCCGATGAGGCCGTCACGATCAGGGTCCTGGACCAGTTGGCCGCAGCCCGGCTGGTGGTCCTGGGCGACGGCACTGTATCGGTGGCCCATGAGGCGCTGATCAGTGCCTGGCCACGGCTACACCGATGGCTCACCGATGACCGTGCGAGCCTGCTCATCCACCGGCGGCTCACCGACGCCGCCCACACCTGGACTTCATTGCACCGCGATTCCGGAGCCCTGTACCGGGGCACCCAGTTGGTTGCCGCGCGTGCGTTCGCCGATGACCGTCGCGACGAGTTGAACCAGCACGAGCGCGACTTCCTGCGCGCCAGCAACGCTCTCGCCGAAGCCGAACAGGACAAGGCCCGGCGCCACGCCCGTCTCCTCAAGCGCCTCGTCGCAGGCGTTTCCGTCCTCTTGGTACTCGCCCTACTGGGCGGCGCGGTGGCGGTGCGGCAGCGCCAGGACGCCCGCCGGCAGCAGGTGGTCGCGCACTCCAGCGAGCTGTCGCTACAGGCGCGATCTCTGGTCGCCACCGATCCGGAACTGGCCGGCCTGCTGGCCGTCGAAGCGGATCACCTCCACTCCAGCAACGAGAGTCGGGGGAGCGTGCTGAGCGCGGCAGCCGCGCCTCGCCACACCGAACTCAACGTCGGCGGACCGTCTATCTACGCCGTCGCGTTCAACCCTGACCATTCCCTACTCGCCTCCGCCACTGCGGACGGCACGATCGGGCTGTGGGACCCCGCGCGCGGTGATCGCATCGCCACACTGCCGGGGCACGCCGGCCGGGTCGCGAACCTGGCCTTCGCCAGCGATGGAAAGCTGCTCGTTTCCGTCGGGGTTGATGGAACCAAAGGTTCCATCATCGTCTGGGACGTTCACACACGCCAGCAGATCACCTGGCTGGAGGAGAACAACCTCGCCTCCGGCACGGCCTTCAGCTCCGACGGAACAAAGGTCGCCGTCGGCTTCGCGAGCGGCGCGGGCGGCTCCGGGGCCAGCGCGGACACCCCAAAACCCGGCGACATTGCCCTATACGACCTGCGGGCCGGGACCCGCACGCTGCTCCGCGGGCACCACGTGCCGGTCGCGTCCCTGACCTTCAGCCACGATGGCAGGCTCCTCGTGTCCGCCAACGGGAAAGAGAACCCGACCGTGTGGGACGTGGCAAAACGCAGACCGATTGCCCACCTGCCCACCGAGCACATCTTCTCGGTCGCCTTCGGGCATTCCGGATATGTTCTCGCCGGTTTGGCGCACGATCGAGGGGTGTACCTGTGGAACCTTGGCGACGACCGGCCGGTTCCGCTCCCGCCGTTGCCACTGTCGGGCCGCTATGCGTGGTCGATCTCCGCTCCTGTGGACGACAAGCTCGCCGTGGCCGACGAAAACGGCGTGATCACCATCTGGGACCTGCGACGCCGCGAGCCCCTGCAGACCTACCAGGACCGGGGCCGCAGCGAGACGGCCTCCGTCGCGATGAGCCAGGACGCAGCCATGCTCGCCTCAGCCGGGTTCAACGGAACCATCGTGCTCCACGACCTCGGCCACGCCCCATTCACCGGGTTCACGGCACAGGTGAAGGACGTCAAGGTCAGTCCGGACGGAAGCACCATCGCCTCAGCGGGCAGCGACAGGACAGTTCGGCTGTGGGACGCACATGGGAAGTTCCTGGTCACACTGGGTGGGCATCCAGACGAGGTGCAGGCCGTCGCTTTCAGCCCGGACGGACGCCTGCTCGCCGCGGTCACCCGAAATAACATCGTCACGATCTGGGACATCCAGGGCCGAAAGCATGTGACCCGGCCCTTCCCGACCAAAGGAGTCGGTGCCTCGACGGACGTTGACTTCGATCCCGGTGGCCGTATCCTCGCAGCCGCCACTCTCGGCCCTGCCTTGTGGGACGTCACGGACATAAACAAACCGTCCGAAATAACTGCCAGGTTCCCGGCCCGCATCGTCACGTCGTTGGCCTTTACCCCGGACGGGCGTCGACTCCTGGGGGCGAGCGTGGGCGGCTATATCAACACGTGGGATATCACTACTGGAAAGCTGCTCAACCGGGTCAACGCCCAGCAGAGCACGGTGCAGGATATCGTGGTCAGCCCCGACGGCAGCTGGCTGGCCACCGCGGGTGACAGCCGCACCATCAAACTGTGGGACGCCGCGACCGGTCGGGAAACAGCCGTACTGAGTGGCCATACCGCGCCCGTCCAGGTCCTCGCCATCAGCCGAGACGGCCGCCGTCTCGCCTCCGCCGGCGACGACCACACCATCATCGTCTGGGACACCAGCACCCGCCAGCACGTCGTCACCCTCACCGGCCATACCGCAAGAATCCGCGGGCTCGCATTCACCCCGACCGGAAGCCTCATTTCCGGCGCCGAGGACGGCCGAATCATCAGCTGGTCGTTTAATCTCCATGCTGCCAAGGCCCAGATCTGCGTCGCCGCCGACCGCAACCTGACCCGACAGGAATGGGCTACACACATTTCCACGGAGCCATATAAACCCTCCTGTGCTGCACCGCCGAGTCGCTGACGGCGCGCGGCGTACCTGTGCCAGGGTGCCGGCCGACCTCGACGTCCACCCGAGAGTCGCCATGCGGGTTCTCTGGCATGCCTGCTTTCTCGGTGGCGATGGAGAGCTACGCGCAGCTCTTCAAAGACAACCTGGGAAGCCGTCAAGCGCGGCGGGCCGCGCGCTCGGCAGCTGAAGGTCAGTTCGGCGGTTGGGATGGCCCTTCCGGTCAACTCTCGGTCGCGTATCGGCTGCCACAGACGGGCGCCACCCTCACGCGGGCTACGGACCGGTCGATCGGACGGGCTTGGCGTTGCGATACCGTCAAGGCGCCCGCACCAGCGTCGAGTGGTCCGCGTCCGTCGGCTGTCGATGGTCCGCAGGGCGCCCCACGAATCCAGGGAGATACCGATGCCGGAGCCTGAGCCCGTCCAAGACGCCCACGCGGCGGATGCCGACACCTCAACCACGGCCGAGACCGACCAGCCTGCCGCTCACGCAAATCGGGCTGCCCGACGCGCGAAGGGCAAGGTCGCCTCGCCTCAACCGCATGGAAAGGGTCAGCACCTCGGTGGCCGGGGCTCGGTCCAGAGCCCGCGCCAGTGGGGTAACCGCCGAAGCGGCTGATCCGATGGTGGAGCCCATTGTCAGCACGCGGCTCCCGGTGTCAACAGCGAGCGCCGCCACACCGACCGCGTACGTCAGGGCCACCATGCCGCCGGAGCCGGCGTAGACAGGAATTGTCGGAAGCGGTTGACGTCCCTAACCGACAAGCGGAATCGACGGATGTGATAGGTGCGTACCACCCGCCGCATGTTGAACGCGGGTGGTACGGGCAGCACCGGCAAACCTGCTCGCGCTGCCTTTCAACACCCACGCCCCCTCAGGAGGGAGTGCAGGATCTGATACGAGGCCGGATCGCTGGCGGAAGTTCCGGCAGCCCTCACTCATAGAACACCAACACCTGGTCCGCGATGCACGCAGGCTTGGTCTCGCCCTCGATCTCCACCTTCACTTGTACGACCACGCGGGCGCCGTTGGACAGGGGTCGGGCCTGCGTAAGCGTGGCCACACCGCGGACGCGCGAACCGACCAGCACTGGCGTGCGGAAACGGACCTTGTTCAGACCACCGTTGACCACCAGGCGAACGCCGTCGACGTGGATCAGCTCGGACAGGAAGGCGGAGCATAGCGAGAGCGTGAGCGCGCCGTGCGCGACGGTCTTCCCGAAGGGGCTCTCCACGAGGGCGCGCCGCTCGTCGACGTGAATCCACTGATGGTCGCCGGTGACGTCCGCGAACGCGTTGATCCTGCTCTGGTCGATGGCCTGCCACTCGGTAGTGCCGAGCAGCTCGCCCTCGTGCTTGAGGAACGCGGCGATGCTCTCGTACGTGCTCATCCGCTCCCCGTTCCCCCGTGGTTCATAGTCATGGTCATGGGCAGCGGATGATCTGCCCGGCGTACGACAGTCCTCCGCCAAAGCCCAGAAGCAGCACCGGTGCACCGGGCTGCAACTCTCCGCGTTGGAGCAGTTTCGACAGCGCGATCGGGATGCTTGCCGCCGAGGTGTTGCCCGATTCGATGACGTCACGGGCAACGACGGCCTTCGTCGCCCCGATCCGCTGTGCGACCGGCTCGATGATGCGCAGATTGGCCTGGTGCAGGACGATGCCGCCGAGATCGTCCGGCGTCATGCCGGCGGCGGCGCAGATCCGGCGGGCGATGTCGGGCAGCGTGGTGGTGGCCCACCGGTAGACGGTCGGTCCAGCCTGGGTGAACTTGCGATCACGCTCGATCACCACGGCCTCGCCCATGTCTGGGTAGGAGCCCCACACCACCGGGCTGATCTCGGGCTGCTCGGCGGCGGTCAGCACCACCGCGCCGGCTCCGTCACCGACCAGCACGCACGTCGTCCGGTCGGTCCAGTCGGTGAAGTCACTCAGCCGCTCCACGCCGATCACCACCGCGTTCGTCGCCGAGCCGAGCCGAACGGCGCCGTCAGCCGTGGCCAACGCGTGGGTGAACCCGGAACAGGCGACGTTGACGTCGATCGTCGCAGGTGACGGCATGCCGAGCCGACGCGCGACCCGGGCGGCGACGTTGGGACTGCGGTCGACCGCCGTGCAGGTCGCCACCACCACCAAATCGACCGCCTCGACGGCCACGCCGGCATCACGCAGGGCCGCGGCCGCCGCCTCGGCCGCCATCAGGTCGAGCGGCTCGGCGGGCCCGGCGATCCGCCGTTCCCGGATGCCGACCCGACTGCGGATCCACTCGTCGCTCGTCTCCACCATCGTGGCGAGGTCATGGTTGGACAGCACTTTCGCAGGCTGGTAGTGACCTGCGCCGACGACCTTCGAACCGCGCACCAGTGCTTCCCTTCAGCCCACGCCAAGACCAGTAGGTAGACGTTGTCTACCATCTCGGCGTAGACGATGTCTACGCATGCGCCGAGCGATACCCGGGAGCCGCACGCCAGCGGTGACTCGTCGCTGCAATGGGGCGAAGTTAGTCCGCTCGCCTTCCCCACACCACCAGCTCGCCGTTTATCTTGGGTCAGCCAATCGGCTAGTGGGTTCCTCGGCGATGGCGCATCGTGGACATGTCCATGACGGTGCCTGTCAATCTGCTCAACCAGCTGCGGCCGAAGTTTCCGTTCCTACAGGAGCGCCGAGCAGCCGCCAGAGGCGTCAGCAGGTAGCGGGTCGGGCGAGGCGTCCGGAACGTAGCTGGTGACGTAGTTGGGCGCGATCAGAAGGATGACGTCGGCGCTGGTGGCGTCAGCCAGCACGGCGCCGTGTTCACGAGCCCGACACCCGCGCGTAGCCGATGCGGATCTCGGTCGGGTGCGCCGGTGCCGAAGGGGTTGGAGCGTGGCATTGGTGGTCGGCGGCGCTGCCTGGGTCGAGGAGGTCCTCATACACTCCGACCTTGAATCTGATCAGGTCCAGGCATTCGGCGAGTTTGCCGATCTGAGTGGTGACGTGGGCTTGGTGCTCACGCATGAGCGTGAGTCGTTCCTCCTCGTTTCCGGCTCCTTGCCGCACGAGGTCGGCGTATCGGCGTAGCGCGGGCAGGGGCATGCCGGAGGCGCGCAAGATGATGCAGACGGTGAGCCAGTCCACGTCATCCTGGCTGTAGACGCGGCGCCCGCCAGGTCCGCGCCGCACAGGGTTGATGAAGAGGCCCTCGTGCTCGTAGAAGCGCAGCGCGTGCACGCTCAATCCGGTGCGTTCGGCGACCTGCCCGATGCTCAGACTCGTGGTGACCTCAGCCATGCCGCTCAGGGTAGCGGCTTGACCTAGAGCCGACTCTAGATCCTAGGGTTCCCCGTGCGATCGACGCTTTTGTCGCTCTGTGTAATCACGGCTGAACCAGTAAGGGAAGCATCACCATGCGCTATCGCACCCTCGGCGGAACCGGTATCGAAGTCAGTGCCTACTGCCTCGGGACCATGATGTTCCAGGATGGCTGCAACTCCGACCACGACGATTGTGTCCGTATTATTCACACGGCTCTGGACGAGGGGATCAACTTCGTCGATACCGCTGACATGTATGGACAGGGAGAGTCCGAGGAAATCGTGGGGAAGGCGCTGCGGGGGCGCCGTGATGACGTCGTACTCGCCACCAAGGTGCACTTCCAGATGGGCGAGGGCCGCAACCGAAGTGGCAACTCGCGCCGTTGGATCCTCAAGGCGGTTGAGGACAGCCTCAGGCGCCTGAACACCGACTGGATCGACCTCTACCAGGTCCACCGCCCCGACGACTCGACCGACATCGAGGAGACGCTCTCGGTGCTCAGCGACCTCGTACACCAGGGGAAGATCCGCGCCTTCGGCTGCTCGACGTTCCCGGCTGAGGAGATCGTCGAGGCGCATCACGTCTCCGAGCGTCGTGGCCTCGGACGCTTCCGCACCGAGCAGCCGCCGTATTCGATCCTGGCCCGCGGGATCGAGGCCTCGGTCCTGCCCGTCTGCCAGCGCTACGGAATGGGTGTGCTGGTCTGGAGCCCACTGGCCTTCGGGTTCCTCACCGGCAAGTACCGCAAGAACCAGCCCATCGACCTGTCAACCGGCCGTCCCACAATCCGGCCGGAACGATTCGATCCCACGATCGCAGAAAACGCCGCGAAGCTCGACGTCGTCGAGCAGCTCGTCGAACTCGCGGAAACCATCGGCTGCACCCTCCCACAGCTCGCCATTGCGTTCACCGTGGCCCATCCGGCCATCACCTCGGCGATCATCGGACCGCGGACCATGCCCCAGCTGGAGGATCTCCTCAAGGGCGCCGCACTCACCCTGGACGATGCGACCCTCGACCGAATCGACGAGATCGTGCCGCCCGGAACCAACCTGTACAACCCCAACGCACCTCTGCCCCCGCGTTCACTGACCGACACCGCACGGCGTCGCCGCCCACTCACCGACCGCGCCGCAGCCTGAGTGAGCTGACCGTGGTGGGTCAGATGCTGAATCGAGGCAGACGGGCGTCCCCTCAGAGACCCCTTCCGCGGCGACTGGAACCACACCGTGCACTGTGGATCTGTCACCGACACCGCTCCAGACAGCGCATCCGTCCCGAAACGGACCAACCAATTTCGCGGCGGGCTCTGAGCGCAGTGGCACGTTCAGCGCACCCGGCTATTCACTGTCCGACGTGGTAGGAGAACGCGACGGTCGCAGCGGGACGGGCCCGGCGCTTATCAAACTCGTTGAGCCGGGACCTCGACGCCGAGAGCGTCGAGGTCCCGGCGGCCTTCGGCGGCACGGTCCGGCAGCAGCAGGAGCGTGGACGCCCGTTCGAACCGGGCACCGATGTGCTCCCACCCCGCCACGGCGGCGGTGAGGGCTGCGGTGTCGCCGTACAGGCGGCCTCGTGCCCGGGCGGTGCAGGCGGCGGCCCACGCGCTCTCGTGCCGTTCGGCGGCCGACAGCAGATCCGGGGCGTCGGGGAGTTTGGCGACGACGGCCAGCTCGGCGCCCACGGCCTGCGAGTAGGGCGGAGACCAGCTGCGGATGCTGTTGTACGTCTGGCGGACCAGTGCGGCGGCGTCCTCGACCCGCCCGGCGTGTAAGGCGAGCCGCGCGTCCACCATCGTCACGAACGTGGAGTGCGGGGGTAGCTCCCCGATGACCTCGATTGCGCGGGAACGCCACAGCGCATGCCCCTCACCATTGCCGCGCAGGCCGTGGACGAGGGCGACGGCGGCCATCGGCGGCATCATCGAGCGGATGAGCGGGCGGCCGGCCCGCAGCCAGCCGTCCCACGCGGTGCCCGCCATCCGCAGCGCCTCGTCGAAGCGTCCGCTGAGCACCAGCGGCGTGATCAGGAGGGCGGCGGATTGGTAGGAGTTGCCGGCGAGGTCGTCGTCCATGGTCCGCCCGCCGATCGACAGAGCGGCCGGCAGGTCGCCGACGCCGAGGGCAGCCAGGTGGGCCATCCGGTACGTGTCGACGATCTCGGGGCCGGCGTGCGGGTCGTGCCGGGACATCGCGCGCAGCAGGGACAACCGTTCGTCCGTGACGCGGCGCACCTCCGCGGGTCGCCCCGCCACGAGGTCCGCGGTGGCCACCACGTCCAGAGCCGCGCTGATCAGCACCGGGTCGCCGGTGGCACGGGCGGCTTTCACGGCGATCTCGGCGAGCGCCGGGTCGGCCTCGTACCTGTCGGAGGTCGCGGCCCAGGCCGCCGCCTCGGCGAGGCGGGCCACCACCACGGTGTCGCTCGACCCGCCGGCGGCGGACGCCGCTTCGTCAAGGAGGCCACGCAGGCGCACGTGCGGCACCGCGGTTGATGAGAGTCTCCTGGCGGCGGTGACCGCCTGCGACAGCGCGATGGCCGTGGCCCTGCGATCCCCGGCCGCTCGCCCCCGCTGCGCGGAGGCGAGCAACAGGTCGAAGGACCGCTGGCCGTCGCCAATGGCATGGGTAACGGCGGAGGCGGCGTAGAGGTCCGCCGCGGCCTCGCCGGGGGCGGGGGCCTGCTCGGCGGCGGTCCGGTAATGGCCGAGCGATTCCATCAGGAACCGCCGCGAGTAGGCGAGGTGTGCCAGTGCCCGGGCCAGCCGGTGCGGCAGCTCGCCCGGGCCTTCGGGGGCGACGGCGAGGGCGGCCCTCAGATCGTCGGCGACGCCGTCGAACTCTTCGTACCACTCGTTGCCGTCCAGCCTCGTCTCCAGCTCGGTGGCGACGTCCGCCGCCCAGCGCAGGTGCCGGTCCTGGATCTTCGGCCGCTCGCCTGACACGTCCAGCTGTTCGATGGCGAACGCGCGCACCGTCTGCAGCAGTCGCCACCGGGCCGTTCCGCCCCGGCGGTGCACGCTGACCAGGCTCTTGTCCGCCAGCCGGCCAAGCACGTCGGCAACCGCACCGCGGCTGCTCCCGGCAGGGCTCACCCCGGCGACGGCGGCGAGGTCGAACGCCCCGGCGAAGACGGCGAGCCGCCGGAACAGTGCCTGTTCCTCGCCATCGAGCAGGTCGTGGCTCCAGCCGATGACCGCGCGCAGCGAGCGGTGCCGCGAGTCCACACCCCTACCGCCGGCCACCAGCCGTAGCTGGTCGTCGAGCGCGGCCAACAACCCGTTCTCGCCCAGGGTGGCACTGCGGGCCGCGGCCAACTCGATCGCCAGCGGCATACCGTCCAGTCGCGCGCACAGCTTGGCGACCACCACGGGGTCCGCCCCGAACCCGGGGTCCGCGGCGGTAGCGCGGTCGATGAAGAGTCGCTCCGCGTCGGACTCCAGCGGCAGCGGGCCCAGCGGTACGGCACGCTCGCCCCGTACGCCGAGGCGTTCCCTGCTGGTGGCGAGGATGTGGGTACGCGGGCAGGCGGCCAGCACCCGCTCCGCGAACGGTGCCACCACGTCGATCACATGCTCGCAGTTGTCCAGAACCAGCAGCGACCGACTCTCTCCGAGCCGCTCCACCACAGCGTCCTCCAGCGACTGCTGGGGGCGCTCGCTGACGCCGAGCGCCGTGGCCACGGCCTGTGCGACGTACCCGCCACGGGCCGGGACGAGGTCGACGAACGCGCCGCCGCCGGGAAAGGAGGGCCCTGCCGCCCCGGCGATCTGGCCCGCCAGCCGGGTCTTCCCCATCCCGCCTGGTCCCACCACGGTCACGAGTCGGGCGCCGCGCAGCGTCTCCATCAGGTGTTCGCGCTCCGCGCTCCTACCCACGAATGTGGTGAGTGCCGATGGCAGGCCGGTCAGCCGCCCAGGCACCGGCGCCCCCGCCTGCACCTGTACGGCGAGCTCGCCGAGCGCCCTCCGGTCGGCGACGCCGTACTTGCGCAGCAGTGAGGAGACGTGATTCTCCACGGTCCGCACGGAGATGTGCAGCCTGCCGGCGATGTCGGCGTTGGACAGCCGCGCGCCGAGCATGACGAGCACCTCGATCTCGCGCTTCGACGCTCCGGCGGGATGCGTGACGGCCATGGGCGCCATCCTGCCCGACACCGGGTCAGTAGTGCGTAGTCCACTGAGTGGTGGAATGCGTGATCGCCACCGATGCCCGTCCCGCCGCTGGTGCAGCAGGCTCTACCTGAGTTCACCGAGACCACGTGGGAGACATCATGGGACGCGTCGTTCTGTCCATCTTCACCACCGCCGACGGGGTCGTCGACGACCCGCAGCGGTTCACCTTCCAATTCGTCAGCGAGGACTCCATGCGGACCGGGCTGGCGCAGCTTCAGGCCGCCGACGCGCTGCTGCTCGGCCGGGTCACCTATGAGGGGTTCGCCGCGTCCTGGCCGAACATGACCGACGAGGCGGGCTTCGCCGACAAGATGAACAGCATGCCCAAGTACGTCGTCTCGACGACGCTGGACCGAGGCGAGTGGAACAACACCACCGTCATCAGCGAGAACGTCGCCGAGACGATCACCAAGCTGAAGGCCGAGGCGAACGGCGACATCCTGATCTACGGTAGCGTCGCACTCGTCAGGTGGCTGCTGCGCAACGAACTCGTCGACGAACTGCGCCTGGTCACCTACCCCGTCGTGATGGGCGGTGGCGTGCGCCTCTTCGAGGAGTCAGGTAAGCCGGCGGTCCTCCGGCTGGCCGGCGCGCAGGCGTTCGACTCGGGCGTGGTCGTACTGACCTACGCCCCCACCGCGGACAAGCTCGTCGGGTGGGAGCAGGAGGCCGGAACCCCGGGCGGTGAGGGGTAGGAGCGAGGCGGCACTCGACCCTCGGCTACGACACGTTCAGAGACCCGTGCTTTCCAGCGAACAGTGACGAAGGAGAAGACCGTGGACGACGATGTCACCCAGTACATCAACAAGACGCAGCCGTGGCAGATCGACGTATGTGAAAAACTGCGTGCGATGATCGACCAGACCATTCCAGGTGTCGAGGAACGGCTCCAGTACGGCAAGCCGCACTACATCAAGGATGGCCACTACGCGGCCGTCATCGCGGTAGCCAAGTCCAAGGTCTCGTTCATGGTCTTCAACGCAACGGACATCCCTGAGGTCAAGGGATTCCTCCGGGCCATGGGCAACGGCGAGCGCAAAACTGTCGACATCAAGGAAGGGCAAGACGTCGACTACGACGCAATCGCCAGCATCCTGGGAAAGACCACGGCTGCCGGCACCGTCTAGGGCGCGTCGCACAGTCGGGGCTGGTGGCCGTGGTGAGCGGCTGACGAGTGGTCGGGTCAGCCTGGGGTGAGGAGGCAGAACTCGTTGCCTTCCGGGTCTGCCAGGACGATCCACGGGACATCGTCCTGACCTAGGTCGATGGCGGTCGCGCCGAGAGTTCGCAGTCTGGCCGCCTCGGCCTCCACGTCGTCACCTGGGTATGGGCGAACGTCGAGATGGACGCGGTTCCACACGGTCTTCACGTCGGGTGTGCGGATGAACTCCAGATAGGGGCCGACGCCCTTGGCGGAGCGCAGTACGGCCGTGTTGTCGGTCACCTCGTGCACGGCCCAGTCCGTGGCCTCGCCCCAGAAGCGGGCCATGGCGCGCGGATCCGCGCAATCGACCACTACCGCGGCGATCGGCCCGGTGTCTCGGTAGAGCGGTCGGGGGTCCAGCACGCAGAACTCGTTGCCCTCTGGGTCGACCATGACCGTCCATGGGACGTCGCCCTGGCCCACGTCGGCAGGTGTTGCGCCGAGATCCTCCAGGCGCGCCACCACCTCCGCCTGATGGGCAGCCGAGGTGGTGGCGAGGTCGACGTGCACGCGGTTCTTCACCGTCTTGGGTTCCGCGGAGACGACGAGATCGAGGCAGACAGCGACGGGGTCGGGGTAGACGAAGCCCTCGGGTTCGAGGTTGGTCACGCCAGGTCCCTCGCTGGAGACTTCCCAGCCGAGCACCGCCGCCCAGAAACCGCCCAGTGCGGAGTCGTCCCGAGCCTTCATGTTGATTTGCACGAGCCGCGTTGCCATGCAGGCGATGTTAGGGCCCGTCGAGTCGGCGGTGGTGCCCGACCTGTCGACGCTGTCCCCGACTGCGGCGTAGGCGACCACGGCAAGGTGCCGGTGGGGGTAGGCGCACGCAACCCCTCTGGCAGCCGATTCGTTGGTGCGACAAGGGGCGGACGGAGGCGGACGATGGCGGCGCGACGCGGTGCCGAACTGCTGCGCCCTCCCACGAGTTCGGGCCGCGCCACGTTCCTGGAACTCTTCTTCGATCTGGCCTTCGTCGTGGCCCTCACCCGGGTCTCGCAACGATTCGCCGACCTGAGCGATGACACTGGCTGGGCGCTCGTCGAAGGGTTCGGTCGTACCCTGCTGCTCTTCCTGGCGCTCTGGCTGATCTGGTCGCACACCACCTGGATCACCAGTCGCTACGAACCAGAGCAGTCGATCATCCAGGCTGTCGTGGTCGGCACGATGTTCGCCGGCCTGGTCATGGCGGTGACGCTGCCACGCGGTATGGAGGAGCGGGCGCTGCCGTTCGCGGTCGCATACCTGATGGTGATGGTGGTGCGGCCGCTGGTGGTCGCCGCCGCGCTGCGTGGCCATCCGCGACGGCTGGTGCCGTTCCGGCTTGCCGCGTGGGCTGCGGCAAGCGCGCCGCTGTGGCTGGCCGGCGCGTTGGGTCCGGACCGACTTCGCCTGCCGCTCTGGGCTGCCGCCCTCGCTGTCGACTACCTCGCCTGGGCCCTGGGCTGGCCGCTGCCGTGGCTCGGGGCCTCAGCGGTGGGCCGCTGGCGGATCGCGGGGACGCACCTTGCCGACCGTCACCAGCAGATGTTTCTCATCGCACTCGGTGAGTCGATTTTGGTCATCGGCATGGTTTTCGGCGGCACGGACTACTCCGCGGAGCGGGCAGCCGCCTTCGGAGTCGCGTTCGTCACCAGCGCGCTGCTCTGGCGGATCTACTTCCACCGCGCCGGTCTGCTGCTGACCGAGGCGTTGGATCGGGCGGGTATGCCCGCCCGGCTGGGCACGGCGTCGGAACGGACGCATTTGCTGATCGTGCTCAGCGTGCTCGTCACCGCGGTCGGTTACGAGCTGGTGATCGATCATCCGTTCGGGCTGCCGCGACCCAGTTGGCTTCTGTTCGTGGTAGGCGGGCCGGTGCTCTTCCTCGTCGCCCGTATGCGGCTGGAGTACGAGATCTTCGGCCGGATCTCCCGATCCGGGGTGATCGGCTTGGTGGCCCTGCTGCTGTTCACGCCGGCGTTGGCCCGCTGGGCGCCGATGGCCGGGCTGAGCGTGGTGGCCGGAGTGCTGGCCCTGGTCGCGCTACTCGACGCACTGCGGAGTCGGGGACGGCCGCTGGAGGTTTCCACCTCGCCGATCGGGCGGGAGGCATCCGGCGATCGCGACTCCGAGGCGTGACCGCACGCGGCCGTGCCGACTCTGGAGTACGGCGAGCGGTGCAACAGATAGTTGCCCTTCTCGGTCTGCGGCAACGCTGAGCGGCGGAAGCTCGATGGCTCGACGATAGGCTGCGTCGGTGGCAGACTTCGGGCACCTGTTCCGCTCGGCGGCCGAGCATGTAGCGGACTACCGAACGTCGCTGTCGGACCGCCCGGTCGGAGTTCCCATCGACCAGGCGGCGCTGGCCGAGGCCTTCTCCGGCCCATTGCCCTCCGCGTCGCGCCCGCCGGAGCAGGTGCTTGCGGATCTGGTCGCTGCGGCCGAGCCGGGGCTGGTGGCCAGCGCCGGCCCACGGTACTTCGGGTTCGTGGTCGGCGGCGCGTTGCCGGCGGCGACCGCGGCCGACATCGTCGCCGCTGGTTGGGACCAGCTCGCGACCAACGCGGTCACGTCGCCGGCCGCCATCGCGGCCGAAGCTGCCGCCGGTGCCTGGTTGAAGGAATTGCTGGGGATCCCGGCGTCGGCGTCGGTCGGGTTCGTCACCGGTGCCCAGGCGGCCAACACCGCCGGGCTCGCCGCCGCCCGGCACCAGGTGCTGGCGGACGCGGGCTGGGACGTGGAACGGCGCGGGCTGCTCGGGGCGCCACCGATCCGTGTGATCGCTGGGCAGGAGCGGCACGGGACCATCGACCGGTCGCTGCGTCTGCTCGGCCTCGGGACCGACGTGGTGCACCCGGTGTCCGCCGGGCCGAACGGCGCCATCGACCTCGGGTCGCTACGGGAGGCGCTACGGGCCGGCACGCCCGGCCCCACCATCGTCTGCCTGCAGGCCGGAAACGTGAACACCGGCGCCTGCGACCAGCTCCGGGAGGCCTGCGAACTGATTCAGCTGCACGGTGGATGGGCGCACGTGGATGGGGCATTCGGGCTGTGGGCGGCGGCCAGCCCCGCCACCCGGCATCTGGTGGACGGGCTGGAACTGGCGGACTCGTGGGCCTGCGACGGTCACAAGTGGCTCAATCTTCCGTACGACTCGGCGTTCGCGTTCTGCGCCCGGCCCGACGTACATGCAGCGGCGATGTCCTACAGCGCCGCGTACCTGGTCGGTTCCGGCGGGGCGCCGGCAGGAGCGGGTTTTACCGCCGAGTCCTCACGCCGGGCCCGGGGGTTCGCCGTCTGGGCCGGACTGCGGGAGCTGGGCAGCGACGGGGTCGCCGCACTGGTCGACCGTTGCTGCGAACTGGCTCGCCGGTTCGCCGCCGGCCTGACGATGGCTGGGTTCGAGGTGGCGAACGAGGTGGTCCTCAACCAGGTGCTGGTCGGCTTCGGCGACGACGCGAGCACCGACCGGGTGGTGGCTGCGGTCCAGGCTGATGGCACCTGCTGGGTAGGCGGGACAACGTGGCGAGGACGGCGGCTGATGCGGATCTCGGTGTCGAACGCCACCACGACCGAAGCAGATGTAGACCGATCGATCGCCGCGATCACCCGCCTCGCCGGGCAGCAACGGCCTGGTCGCCCACAGCCCAGGCGAGATCCAAGACCGCTGTCGTAGTACTAGCGAGCGGATTCGGTCGACTGGCGCTCGGTGTTGATCCGCAGGAGTCCTTCGATCCCGCGGAGGAAGGTCTCGGACACCAGCGCGGGGTCGAAAAGGCATCCGGCTGCCATGGCGCCGTCGCGAAGCATGACGAAGTGGCGCGCGGCGGGATCCGCCGTTTCCTCGTGGACCTGCGCCATCAGCCTGGCGAGCGTGTCCAGGAACCATTGCCGGTGGGCGATGATCTCCTGGTGCACGGGATGGTCGGTGTCGGGATACTCCGCCGCGGCGTTCAGGAAGGCGCATCCGCGGAACCTGGGGGACTGGATGTTCTCGGCGATGGAGCCAGCAACGGCCAGGAGAGCATCGACTGGTGATGGGTTGGTGGCGATGGCCGCGTCGACCGCGCTGCGCTCCATCTGATGGACTTCCCGCAGGTAGGCGAGGATGAGGTCGTCCTTGCTGGGGAAGTGCCGGTAGAAGGTGGCCCGGGTCACTTGTGCCTCGGCGGTGATCCGGTCAACGCCGACGGAGTGGATGCCCTCCGCGTAGAAGACCCTGGTTGCCGTGGTGAGGAGCCGGAGTCGCGCCTCAGAGGGCCGGGTGCCGGGTTCGCCGCGCGTCATACCGACCAGCTTAGCGGATAGAACGTTCGGTATTGACAGTTGCAGCCGAGATCGCCATGCTGGAGCGTGACAGAACGTTCGGTCTCCCAAAGCCCCCCTGAAAGGGTCACCGTGACCACCATTGCTGCTTCGCCCGGCATCTCCCAGACCGCCTCCGCACTGCGGCGGCTGTACTTCACCCGCTTCGCGTTCGCCATCGTGTGGGCACTCGTGACGATCGCGACCGCCACGGAGATCGGCCCGCTCACGGTGGTGCTCTTCGTGCTCTACCCGCTGTTCGACGTGGGCGCCGCAATCTACGACCTTCGTTCGTCGCGGACCACCGGCTCGCCAGCCCTGCTGTACGTGAACATCGCGGTCAGCCTGATCACCGCCGTCGGCGTGGGTGTCGCCTGTGCGTCCGGTATCCCCGCGGTGCTGCGGGTGTGGGGCGCCTGGGCGATCGTGGCCGGGCTGGTCCAGCTCATCGTCGGTGTCACTCGGCGCAAGATGGGTGGCCAGTGGCCGATGATCATCAGTGGCGGCATCTCGGTTCTGGCTGGTGGGTCCTTCATCGCGGCTGCTTCCGCCGACAACCCGTCACTGACCAACGCGGCTGGCTACGCCATTCCCGGCGCCATCTTCTTCCTCATCGCCGCCTTCCGGCTCGGCCGCAGCGCGAAGGGCAACTGACATGACCACCATCGAGTACGACGTCGTCGTGATCGGTGCGGGTCCGGTCGGGGAGAACGTCGCCGACCGGGTCGTGCAGGGCGGCCTGACCGCCGCCATCATCGAGCGGGAGTTGGTCGGCGGGGAGTGCTCGTACTGGGCCTGTATGCCGACCAAGGCTTTGCTGCGCAGCGCGTCCGCGCTACGGGCGGCTCGCCAACTGCCGGGTGCGCGGGAGGCGGTGACGGGAAACCTGGACGCCGCGGCGGTGCTCGGACGCAGGGACTCCTTCGCGTCTCATTGGAAGGACGACGGGCACGTGTCCTGGCTCGAGTCGGCGGGGATCGCTCTGCACCGCGGCCAGGGGCGGATCCGTTCCGCCCGGGTCGTCGAGGTGACCGGCGTCGACGGTGTCACGACGTTGACCGCGCGGCATGCGGTGGTCGTCGCGACGGGGAGCAGTGCGTTGCTGCCGGATATTCCGGGTCTGCGGAAGGTGGCGCCCTGGACCAGCCGGGAGGCCGCCGCGGCCACGTCGGTTCCAGGCCGGCTCGCCGTCATCGGTGGTGGTGTGGTGGCGTCCGAGATGGCGACCGCGTTCGCCGCTCTGGGGTCTTCGGTGACGGTGCTGGCCCGTGACGGTGTGCTGCCGTCGGCAGAGCCGTTCGCCGGTGAACTCGTCACGGAGTCGTTGCGCGCGGCCGGTGTGTCGGTACGCGTCGACGCGGAGGCCGTTTCCGTCAACCGCGACGACAGCGGAACCGTCCACATCGAGACCGCCGACGGCGAGCGGGTCGAGGCCGACGAGGTTCTCGTGGCGGTCGGTCGTACGCCGAACACCCAGGACATCGGCCTCGACGGCATCGGGCTGGCGCCGGGTGCCTGGCTGGCTGTCGACGACACTTTGCGCGTCGTCGGCGGCGGGGAGTGGCTGTACGCCGCGGGTGATGTGAACCGGCGGGTGCTGTTGACCCATCAGGGCAAGTATCAGGCGCGCGCGGTGGGCGACGTGATCGTGGCCCGGGCGAAGGGTGCGACGGTCGAGGACGGCCGGTGGGGCCGGCACGCGACGACGGCCGATGAACGTGCGGTGCCACAGGTGGTCTTCACCGACCCGGAGATCGCGTCGGTGGGGCTGACCGCGGCTGCGGCCGAGGCGGCCGAACTACGGATCCGGGTCGTGGACTACGACCTGGGCGCCGTTGCCGGCTCCTCCCTGCACGCCGACGGCTACAGGGGACACGCCCGCATGGTCGTCGACGAGGACCGGAAGGTGATCGTCGGCCTCACCCTCGCCGGCCCGGACGTCGCGGAACTGATCCACGCCGCGACGATCGCCATCGTCGGCGAGGTCCCGCTGGACCGGCTGTGGCACGCGGTTCCGGCGTATCCGACCGTCAGCGAGGTGTGGCTGCGGCTGCTGGAGACATACGGCCGCTGACGGTGAACCGAGCGCTCGTCCCGTCGCGGTTCGCGCGGCCGTCCACCAAGGCCGAGCGCCCGGGACCTGGTCAGGCGAGCCGGCCGTCGTGGGCGAGCAGGGCGATCTGGGTGCGGTTGTCGAGGTCCAGCTTGGTCAGGATGTGCGAGACGTGGGCCTTCACGGTGGTCACGCTCATCAGCAGCTCGGTGGCGATCTCGGCGTTGGAGCGTCCCTGCGCGATGGCCAGGACGACGTCGCGTTCCCGGGGCGTGAGCAGGGCCAGCCGGGTACGCGCCTGCTCGTAGGACTCGGCGCCGGACGCGACCCGCTGCATGAGGCGGCGCGTGACGCCCGGCGACAGCATCGGGTTGCCGGCGGCGACGGCGCGGACGGCCTGGCTGATCCGCTCCGGCGGGGTGTCCTTGAGCAGGAACCCGCTGGCACCGGCCCGCAGGGCCCGCACCACGTGCTCGTCGGTGTCGAACGTGGTGAGCACGATGATCTCCGGTGGCCGGGGGCGGCGGCGCAGGCGCTCGGTGGCGGTGATGCCGTTGACGCCGGGCATCCGGATGTCCATCAGCACCACGTCGGGCATGTGCCGGTCCACCGCGGTGATCGCCGCACCGCCGTCGGCGGCCTCGCCCACAACGACGATCCCGTCGGCGCCGTCGAGCATCATCGTCAGCATTCCCCGCACGAGGGGATCGTCGTCGACGATGACGACCCGGACCGGGCCCGTCACGTCGGCCACGGCAGCCACGCGGTGAGGTGGAACCGACCCGAGGCGTCGATGTGGTGGGCGACGCGGCCGCCGGTGAGGGCGGCCCGCTCGGCGAGACCGATCAGGCCCGCGCCGTCGTGCCCGGCGGCACCGCCGTCGGGTGTGGTCGGGTTGCTCACCGCGATGCTCAGGCCGGAGCCGGGCGCCCCGCCGACGGCGAGTCGGACCGGCTGCCCGGCGGCGTGCTTGCGGGCGTTGGTCAGCGCCTCCTGCGCGATCCGGTAGGCGGTGCGGCCGACCGTCGGGGGGACCTCGACCGGCGGGCCGAGCGGGTCGTCGACCTCGATGTGCTGCCCGGCGGCCCGAGCCTCCTCGACCAGGCGCGGCAGGTCAGCGAGGGTCTGCCCGGGCGGTGCGTCCGCCGGCGCCTCGGCGTCGTCGGTGCGCAGCAGCGTGATGACCTCGCGCAGTTCGTCGAGGGCGTGGTGTGCGCTGGCGCGGATCACCCCGGCGGCGGCGCTGAGCCGCTCGGGTGGCGCGTCCGGCCGGTACTCCATCGCGCCGGCGGCCGCTGCCAGCAGCGACAGCCGATGGGCCAGCACGTCGTGCATCTCCCGCGCAATCCGGGTGCGCTCGGCCGCCCGGGCCTCGACGACCCGCCGTTCCTGCTCCTGCTCCGCCCGCCAGGTCCGGTCCCGCAGTGCCGCCAGCAGGGCGTACCGGGCCTGCGCCCAGGTGCCCCAGCCCAGCAGGGCCGCGTACGCGGCCGTCATCAGCACCAGCCGCCACGCGTACGGCAGGCTGGGCATCGGCCGCCACACCGCCTGCACCGCCTCGCCTACCACGCCGACCGCCGCCACCACCGCGGCCTGCCGGAACGGCCGGTTGCGGGCGGTGAACAGCACCGCGAAGCTCGCCACCGGAGTGGCCACCGGCGACAGCGCCACCAGCAGGCCCGCCAGCACGCCAGCGACCTCCGGGCGGCGGACGACCACCGGGACGAGGGCCAGGGCGGCCACCGCCAGCGCGACATCGGCGCGGACCAGGGCGGTCGACTCGGAGCGGGTGGCGGACCACAGCACGGTCGCGATGAGCACGCCCATCGTCACGGTCGCCACGCCCACCGGGACCGAACGCCACGTCCGCGGCGGGTCCACGTCACACGTCGCCGCATCCACCAGCGCAGGCTACTGGGCTCGCGGAGCGCCGGACCACCTCCTTTGGTAGTACGCGGCGCCGCCGACGGATGTACCCGCTGCGGCGTCCGGACCGACGTGCCCGACCCGGGCCGGTCCACAGACTCAGGGCATGACGAACAACCTTCTCCTGCGCCGAACCGCAGTGGCGGCCGGCGCGACCCTGGTAGCGACGGCGGAGTTCGCGATCCTGCACTCGGCGGCCGGCGTCGACCTGGCAGCCGGCACCGCAAACGCGACCCGGCAGATCACGGTGGCCGCGGTCGTGGTGGCCGCCGCGGTCGCTGCACTGGCCGCCTGGGCGCTGCTCGCGCTGCTGGAACGCCTCACCAACCGGGCGCGCGCCTGGTGGACCTCGATCGCGGTCGCGGTCCTGCTGCTGTCACTGCTGGTCGGGCCGCCGAGCGGCGTCGGCGGGGGAGCGAAGACGACGCTCGCGCTGCTACACCTGAGCGTCGGCGTCGTCCTCATCCTCGGCCTGCCCCGGCCGCGCCCGGAAGGGCTGAACCGATGACCGCGCTGACCATACGCAAGCAGGACGGCGCCTTCGTCCTCGACTCCGATGCCGGACCGCGCGCCTCGCTGCATACCGGCTGGACGTGGCGGTGCGGCGAGATCCGCACCGGCGCGGGCCTCTGGACGGTCGAGCCGACCGACCGCCGACGCATCGGGGTCACCGCCCAGGCCGAGCACGGCGCCGCGGTACGGCTCGACCCGCGCCAGTCGCACGTGCCGGGACCTGGCGGGGCGACGCGCTGGGCGCCCGGCCGCTGCGGTGGCGAGCTGGTCCGCGACAGGCACCGACTCGCGGTGCGCCTCCCCGGCCGGCTCGGCGGGCCGATCCGCGTCGACGTAACCGGTGAGTGGGCCGAGGTGGAGCTGGTGGCGCTCACCGCCTGCTTCGCACTGATGAGTCGACGGCGGCAGCGCATCCTGATCATGATGGCGGTCGTCAGCACCGCCAGTCGCGGCCCCATGGGTTGACGCGAGCGTGTCCGGCAGAAGGCGATGACGAGGACGAGTGATCGATGGAACCGGCAGGCCCGAAATGGGTTGTGCGATGGGCGTGAAGGAAACGGGTGTCTTCCCACCCGACAAGCGCTGAGGAGTGACACGGATCTGCTCGCCGTCGGTGGCACCGCTCGCTCACCCGTGCCCGCGCCGGTACTCGCCGACACGGGTGCTCCGGCCAGCTTGGCTCGCAGGGTCGAGTTCCGCGAGGCTCGCGCCCAGCTGAGCATCGTGATCGGTTCGACGGCCTGCTGGCGGTCCTTGACCGGGGTCGACACGATGCAGGCGTGAGCCGTCCGCCCACACTCCCGCCGTACCCCGGTGCCCGCCCCGCGCCGTCGGGGCGGGGGAGCGCGGGGTGGTGGGTCCTCGGCGCCGCCCTGGTCGTCGTGATCGCGGTCGGAGGCGTCGTCGTGTTTTGCGCCGGCCTCTGGACGTACGCGAACCACGACCGGCCCGAGCTGATCGACAATCCACCGGTCAGCGAGGTGGCCGAGAGCGCGTGCGCCACGATGCGCGCCACCGTGGCGGCAA
Organism: Micromonospora sp. NPDC000668; assembly: GCF_042897975.1. Taxonomy (NCBI): domain Bacteria; kingdom Bacillati; phylum Actinomycetota; class Actinomycetes; order Micromonosporales; family Micromonosporaceae; genus Micromonospora; species Micromonospora sp. NPDC000668. The sequence goes on along the minus strand of NZ_JBIAYP010000005.1, from coordinate 131,567 downwards.
AGGCTGTACCTCCCGACGCACCTGCCGACGCGCGGGCGCGCTCGATCCGGGAGCAGAACGCCGCAGTGACCGCCATGGTGGCGCGGGTGCGTGACCTGGACCGCGACCTGTTGGCGGGCGATCATCCGGTCAACGCGTGGCTGGCCGACTGGGAGACCCTCGTCGAGGCCCGCGAGCGGTATGCCGCCGATCTCGCCACCGGACGCCGGCCGCGCTTCGTGGTGCCGACCGCGGATGGCGAGCCGCTCACCGATCGGATGAACTCGGTGGGGCTGACGTGCGAGGTTCCGCCGCAGCTCATCGACCTCCTGTAGCCGGATCAGCCCTGCCGACGTGGTCAGTGCGTCCTCGTCCGTGCGATGTCACCGGGAACCAGCTTCACGCCGGTGGAGCTGCTTCTGGCTGCCATCGGCGGCTGCACGGCGATAGACGTGGACCACATCACCAGGCGTCGTGCCGAGCCGACGCAACTCTCCGTCGTAGTCAGCGGCGACAAGATCCGGGACGAGGCCGGAGGAAGACTGAGGTCTGCGGGTGCCGGGCGAGTCTGCGTTGAACAGGTTGAGCAGTAGCGCATCCATCGGCAGGCGGTGAGGCCGGTGTGTGCGGACAATGGTGAGAGTGGCACCTGCATTCGTCCTGCACCACCACCGCAAACCACGACCGCACTTTGACCTGCGGCTCGAGGAGGACGGTGTGCTGCGCTCCTGGGCGGTGCCTCGCGGCCTGCCGGACAGTCCCGACGACAACCGGCTCGCGATCGCCGTGCCCGATCACCACCTCGATCACCTCACCTATGAGGACGCCGACAAGTCGATCGCCGACATCGGCACCTGGGAGGAGCACGACCGCACCGAGCGTCGAATGCTGTTCACGTTGAACGGCCGCGCCGGCCGTCGGCGATACGCGCTCATCCGGACCGGTGAGGGTTGGCTGCTCCACCTGACGAAAGAGCAGCCTCCGGACGAGCGCGGTTAGAAGGCTCCCGAGGTCCGCCCGTACTCCTAAAGCGCCTTCGACCAGCGCTGGTGATCGGGCCAGGCCTGCGGGGTGGTGCCGCCGGCTGTGAGCGCCGACACTCCCGCCGCCGGCGGCGGCACTCGGGGGCCTGCCCGGGGTGCACGCGCCGCATCCCCGCGACGGCCTCATCGCGACCAGCGCCACCCGCCCCCGCAGCGTCCGACCGTCGTCAAGGTCCGATCGACAAGGGCGGTGCTCGGCACAATCGCTGTGCGGCCCGTCACTCGTACCGGTACTTCAGCGAGTCCGCCTCCGCCTGCTCGATGTCAGCGATCGTCAGCTCCGGTATCCGCAGCTGGGCCAGCGTCACCTCGGCCGAGGTCGGCTGGGCGTCCGCTGGCAGCCACTTCTCCGGCTCCCAGACCCCGGTGCGCAGGAGCGACTTGGGGCAGTGCGGGTAGACCTCGTCGATTCCCACCACCAGCGCACTGGCCGGCGGCTTGCCCACGGCGGTCAGCTGCGACAGCAGATCGGGGCGAGTGGAGACGCAGGCCCGGCCGTTCAGTCTGAGCGTCGTGGTGCGCCCCGGGATGATGAACAGCAGCCCGGCCCGTCCGGTCGCGATGACGTTCTGCAGGGTGTCCAGACGCTTGTTGCCAGTCGCGTCCGGTATCGCCACGGTCCGTGCGTCCAGGACGGCGACGAACCCGGCGGGGCCGCCGCGCGGGGAGACGTCACAGTTGCCCTCGGCGTCCACGCTGGCGACCAGGACCAGCGACGAGCAGCCGATCAACCGCCGGGTCTGCTCGGTGAGTTCGGTCATCTGCTTGCGCACGGCCGCGTCGCTGGGGAGTTCGTAGGCCCGGCGCAGCGCCTCCTGGTCGGGCACGGCGTCGAGGCGCAGCGAGTCGAAGGCGCTGGCGGCAAGGGCTGGCGTCATGCCGCCGACCCTAATGGGCATACCTGGCCAACGATAGCCACATTGACTGGCGCATCGACCTCGCCAACTCCGGCCCGCCGGGCCGGCCTCAGGCCAGCAGCACGTTGACCCCGGCGGCACGTAGGTCGGCGACGACCTTCGCGTCCGCGCCGTCGTCGGTCACCAGGATGTCCACCGCGTTGACGTCGCAGATCCGGGCAAAGGAGTGCCGGCCCAGCTTTTCCGAGCCGGCCACGACGACGACCCGACGGGACCGCCGGACCATCGTCGCGTCGATGCCGGCCTCGCCCTCGTCGTGACAGGACGTGCCGCCGTCGGGGGAGAACGCGTCGACCCCGAGGATCAGCACGTCGAGCCACAGCTCGTTCAGGACCATCGTCGCCAACGGCCCGGTCAGCTCGTACGACTGGGGCAGTGCCACACCGCCGAGGATGACGGTACGGACGTGGCGTCGCAGCACCATCTCGGTGGCGATGTTGAGTGCGTTCGTCACTACCGTCACGGCCGGCCGCTGAACGGCCTGGGCGAGGTCGACCCGCGCGGCGAGGCGTCGGGCCGTCGCGGACGTGGTGGTGCCACCGTTGAACGCGACCACGTCGCCCAGTTCGACGAGCTCGCAGGCGATCGCGGCGATGCGCTCCTTGGCGCCGTTGTCGCCCCGGCCCCGGTAGCGGACCGGCAGGTCGTACGAGACGGACGTGGCCACGACACCGCCGTGCGTCCGAGCCGCCAATTGTTGCTCCGCCAGGGTGGTGAAGTCCCGGCGGACCGTCGCCTCGGAGACCTGCAGGGCGCTGGCCGCCTCGGCGACGGACAGCCTGCCGCGCGCGCCCAGGATGTCGAGCAGCGCCTGCAGGCGCTGGGCGCGGTCGCGGCCGTCCGCCCGGTCGGTGGCAGCCTCGGCCGTGCTCACTTGATGGCCCCCGCCGTGAGACCTGCCACCAGGCGCTTTTCAACCAACGCGAAGAGAATGATCACGGGCACGATGCCGACGATAGAGACTCCAAAGACGTATTGCCACGCCGAATCGTACTGACCGACGAATTTTGTGATGGCGACGGTCAGCGGCTGGTTCTCCGCCGTGGTCAAGATGACGAGGCTGGCGGCGAACTCGTTCCAGCACGCGACGAACGTGAAGATGATCGCGGTGACGATGCCCGGCCAGACCACCGGCAGGGTTACCCGCCGCAGCGTCTGCAGTTTGCTGGCACCGTCGATCATTGCCGCCTCGTCTATCTCCTTGGGAACCCCGGCGAAGAAGCTGTGCATGATCCACACCGCGAAGCTGAGGTTGAACGCGCCGTTGACGAGGATCATAGCGAGCCAGGTGTCGTCGATGCCGATCGCGAGGAACTGCCGGAACAGTCCCGCCGCGAGTACGGTCGGCTGGAGCATCTGGGTCACCAGCACCAGGAGCAGGAACGCCAGTCGTCCGGGAAAGCGGTGCTTGGCCGTGTAATAGGCGGCGGGCATGGCCACCACCAGGACCAGCAGTGTCCCGCAGGCAGAGATGATGACGGTGGAGACGAGGTTGTAGGCGAGCGGTGTCTCCGGCGTGGACCACATCGACGCGTAGTTCGACGGCACCCATTCGGTCGGCAGGTATGTGGCCGGAATGCGCAGGATCTCCGAGTGCCGCTTGAACGAGCCGATCAACATCACCAGGTAGGGTGCCAGGAAGAACAACGCCACCACCGCGCCGGCCAATGTCATCAACCATCGGCGGCGGCCGTGGCGTTGCCCGCCACGGCTCCGGGTGCGACCGTTGTCTCCGCTGGCGCGCACCGATTTCTTGGCGCGCTCATCGCCCTGAGATCTCGTTGCCGTCGTCGCCAAGGCTCACTCGTCCCTCATCGGCCGGACAACCCGGAGGTAGATACCGATGACCGCGAGGACGATGACGAAGTTCACGACACTCAGTGCGCTCGCCGTCTCGACCTGGCGGTCCTGCTGGATGTATTTGAAGATCAACGTAGTGGTGGTGTCTGCGTCGTACCCGGGAATGCTGCCGGTCAGCGTGCGGAGGATGGGCAGCGAGTTGAAGACGTTGATGATGTTGATCAGCACGGCGACGGCGATCGCTGGCCGCAGGACCGGGAAGATCACGCTCCAGTAGGTCCGCACGGAGCCGGCGCCGTCCACTGAGGCGGCTTCCACCACCTCGCGCGGCACCATCTGCAGCCCGGCGAGGATCGTGTACGTGGTGAACGGCAGCGAGACGAACACCGCCACTCCCATGGCCACCAGGAAGGCCGGCACCGGCTGTCGGGTGAAGCCGAACCCGGTATCCAAAATCCCGAGGTCGACCAGGAACTGGTTCATGACGCCGTAAAAGGGATCGAGTCCGTAGTAAAAGACGGTAGACGTCATCACGACACTGGCCGCCCACGGGACGATGACCGCGAGTCGAACCAGTCGGCGTCCAGGGAAGGCCTTGTCAAGGAATTGCGCGAGCGCCATCGAGACGAGCAGCGTCACCACGACGACGCCGACCACCCATATCGCGGTGTTGAGCAGCACCCTGCCCAACGCGGGGGAGTCGAACAGCGTCACATAATTGTCGAACCCGGCCGAGCCGCGGTCCACCCCGACTGGCGACACGTCCCGGGTCGAGGTCCAGACCAGATAGCCGGCCGGGAACAGGACGATAGTGACAATCAGCGTCAGCGTCGGCAACAGCCATGGAAGTGCCGCCACCAGGTCCCGGCGTGCCTGACGACGCGCCGAGACCGCGGGTGCCGGCACTTCCACCAGTTGGTTGGTCATCATTTGTTAACCGCGCAGGCTAGCCGTTGGCCTTGGCCTGAATTTCATCCAGCACCGCCCTGGGATCCTTGCCCTGCCCAATCTGTCCCATCAGGCTCTGCATCGCGCCCTGGGTCGCCGCCCATTGCGGGTTCGTGCTGGGGTAGAACCTGGCGTTCGGCAGGACCTCGAGGAAGCTCGCGATCTCCGTCTTGCCCGCCTGCGCCGCTGCACCGGACTTGGTGGTGGGCAGGAATCCCTCGGTGTCGACGAACTTCGTGTAGACCGGTGCGCTGAACACGTAGTCCAGGAAGGTCTTGAGCGCTTCCTGCTTGTCACCCTCGTTCTTGAACGCCATCAGGTGGTCGGCGACCCCGAGGGTCATCGGCTGACCGTCCTTGGTGGGAATCGGCGCGCTCGCGTACTTGAGGCTCGGGTTCTTCTCCGCGATCTGCCTGACGGTTGGCGGGAGCGCCACCACCATGCCAATCTTGCCCTGGATGAACACGTCCAGCATGGGGGTCCGGTCGGACGCCCCGGGGTCGGGCTGGGTGGCCTTTTCGTCGATCATCCGTTTCATGAACGTGACGGCTTCGAGGTTCGCGGGGGTGTTGACCGCGATGGTCGACCCGTTGGTCCACGATCCGCCGTTGCCGAAGGTCCAGATTGAAGTCTCCGCCTGGGCCTCCTCGCTGCCCAGCGGCATACCGTAGCCGTAGACGCCGTCGCCGAGACTGGCCACCTTCTTCGCCGCGTCGAGCAGCTGGTCCCACGTCTTCGGCGGTGCCGTGACGCCGGCCCGCTCGAACAGTTCGGTGTTGTAGAGCATGGTGCGGGCCGAGGCGATCAGTGGCAGGCCGTACATGGTGCCGTCGATCGAGGCGTTGTCCGCAAAGGACTGCTGGAAGTCCGCCCTGGTGTTCGCCGAGACCACTTCGTCGGCGGAGTACAACAGGTCGTCCGCCGCGAAACCGGAGAAGGCGTCGATGTTGAGGATGTCCGGTGCGGCGTTCGACTGGACCTTGGTACGGACAACATCGTTGATGTTGTCCCAGGACTGGATCTCGAGCTCCACGTTGATGTCCGGGTGAGCCGCCTCAAAGTCGGCGATGATGCCCTCCCAGAGCGCCTTGGTGCCGTCGCTGTAGCTGGGCACAAGGAACGACAGCGTGCTGCCGCCCTCACTCTGCCCGTCGTCGCCGCCGAACCCGCAACCTGTCAGCGCCAGGCCGGCAACCGCTACGGCTGCCCACGAACGCACGAATCTCTTCATATCCGCCTCCACCGGCGCAAGGACATCGCCAAAGTCGTGATCGGAATCCTGGCTGGCTGTGATCGTTCGTGACTGGTTCTGGTCGGAATCTTCCACGATCAAGCCGCCGCTGGGGGAATTCTGCGTTGCCGTCCCGAGCAACGTCAAGGCCTTCCGCTGTAACTGCTGCTCTGGTCGTGGACGGTCCCTCCCGGGCACCGATGCGTGTTCCTGACTGATTCCGTGACTTTCTTGACAGACTTGATCAGATCGCTCCATTCTGGAGGCTCTCCAAACCCGCTCGCATGAACCACGAGGACGAGGCACCCGATGAGTGAAGGAACCTTCCTGGCGGCCGAGATCAAGACCCAGCCGGATGACTGGCTCCGTGTCTTGGACGTGCTGCCCTCCGTGGCGATGGACCTTCCGCAGCCCGGCGAGCGAGTCGCGGTGCTCGGATGTGGAACATCGCTATTCGTCGCCCAGGCCTACGCGGCCCTGCGCGAGAGCGCCGGCGAGGGCATCACCGACGCGTGGCCGGCCAGTGAACACCAACTCGGCCGTGGCTACGACCGGGTGCTCTGCATTACCCGCTCGGGCACCACCACCGAGGTGCTCGACGTCCTCAAGCAGCGCCGGGACAGCGCGCCGACCACCGTCATCACCGCCGACGCGACATCCCCGGCGGTGAGCATGGCCCGTCCGGTCGTGCTCAGCGACGTCGACGAGAGTTCGGTCGTACAGACTCGCTTCGCGACGACCACGCTCGCGCTGTTGCGGGCGGCCCTCGGTCACGACCTACGTCCGGTCGCCGAACAGGCACGGCAGGTTCTCGACCGTGGCGTCGACGCGACGAGCCCGGCCGCGACGGCCGACCAGATCACCTTCCTCGGACGCGGCTGGACGGTCGGGCTCGCGCACGAGGCGGCCCTGAAGCTACGCGAGACGACTCAACTGTGGACCGAGTCCTACCCCGCCATGGAGTACCGGCACGGTCCGCTCAGCATCACCGGGCCCGGCCGAGTTGTCTGGGCGCTCGGAGAGGTTCCCGTCGGCCTGGCGGACCAGGTCCGGGCCACCGGCGGACACTTCGAGTGGTCCGAGGTGGACCCGCTCGCCGATCTGGTCCGCGTCCAACAGTTGTGCCTGCTGCGGGCCGGGGCAGCAGGGCTCGACGCGGACCAGCCGCGCAATCTGTCCCGGTCGGTCATCCTCGACGGCTGACCGCTGGGCACCCGGGCCAGGGTGCCGGAGGTAGCCGGGCCAGGTGGTCCGGTGCTGACTGATCCCTCGCGTCGGCCAGCATGGTTAAGCAATCGTGCCAGGATCGTGCGTCAAACGATCACCTTCAAGCAGAAGATCTCTGATCGACCATTGCGCTCGCAAGTGGAGTGATCGATACTGCTTGAAATTTCGCGTGACACGTCACATTCCCGCAGAGGAGCTGATCCACGTGAGTCCCAACGAAGCCATCCCGAGCGAGTCCACCGAGGCAGCCAGATCCCACCCGTCGCGTCGCAACGTCCTGAAGGGCGTGGGCGCGCTGGGCGCCGCGGCCGGACTGGGCGGTGCCCTACTGCCGGGCGCGGCGGCCAGTGCGGCGCCCGCGGCCGAACCTGCCCGGATCAAGGGCAAAGAGAAGTCCATGGCCAACGTGCCCTTTGAGGGCTTCGACGAGGTGCGCGTCGGCATCATCGGCCTTGGCAACCGCGGCGGAGACCAGGCCATGCGGTGGGCCGCCGTCTCCACGATCACCGCGGTCTGCGACATTCGGCCCGACCACGTCGCGGAGACCATCAGCCGAGTCATGGCCCAGGGCTTCCAGGACAAGGAGCCGGTCGGCTACTCCAACGGCGAGGAGGACTTCGAGCGGCTCGTCCGCCGTGACGATATCGACCTGATCTATATCGCCACGCCGTGGGAGTGGCACCACCCGATGGCCAAGGCGGCCATGGAGCACGGCAAGCACGTTGCCATCGAGCTGCCGATCGCGCCGCACCTGGACGACATCTGGGACCTGGTCCGTACCTCCGAGCGCACCGGCAAGCACTGCATGCTGCTGGAGAACGTGAACTACTTCCGCCCCGAGATGCAGATGTTCAACATGGCCAAGGCGGGGCTTTTCGGCGAGTTGCAGCACGCCTCCGGTGGATACGTCCACGACCTGCGCTGGCCGTACACCTTCGGGGGTGCCTACTACCCGGAGCACTGGCGGCGGCGCTGGCAAACCCGGATGAACGCCGCCCACTACCCGATGCACGGGCTCGGGCCGGTCTCGGCCTGCCTGGACATCAACCGCGGCGACCGCTTCGACGAACTCGTCGCGGTCGCCTCGCGGCCCAAGGCGCTGGCCCTGTTCCGCGAGGAGGACCCGCGGGTCGGCGCGGACCACCCGTCCTGGGACGACGATCCCTACATCTCCGGGGACCGCAAGCAGGTCTTCATCAAGACCGTCAACGACCGGTTCATCCGGGTCGAGCACGACGTGAACTCGCCCCACCCGTACAGCCGGGAGACCACGCTCACCGGGACCCGGGGTTCCCTGGAACTGGACAACGCCCGGATCTACCTGGAGTCGCTCGGTCACACGAACCACGCGTGGCGGACCGGCAGTGCCTTCAGCACGATCATGAACCAGCACGACCACTGGATCTGGCCGGCCCTGCAGAACCTGGCCAGCCAGTACGGTGGGCACGGCGGCGGCGACTTCATCTCCATCTTCCGGATGGTCCAGTTGATGCGCCTGGGCATGACCCCGGACATCGACGTCTACGACTCGGCGGCGTGGTGCTCGGTAATCCCGCTCAGCCACGAGTCGCTGAAGGGCAAGGGTTTCAAGTCGGTCAAGGTGCCCGACTTCACCCGCGGCCACTGGACGGAGGCACGCCCCACGTTCGACCGGCCGCGGCCGGAGGACCCGTGGCTGGACGGCAACGGCCGGCCGCGCCGGTAGGCACAGGCGCGGGCTGAGCTGACGCACCCGGGGTCGGGCACGAACGGTATTGTCCGTGCCCGACCCCGGTGCTTCGAGAGCCACCCAGCGAGGTCTGCCTGGCCAGGCCACGGTCGCAGGTCAATGAAACAAGTAGCCGATGTGCGTGCGTTCGAAGGTGGGCACGACATGCTCGTGCTCAGACCATGCGACGTAGCGCGGTCTCCACGGCATCGATCAGCGGATTACCTTCGGTCCGTGGGTGCCGTGCGAGACCGAGCTCGACGTCCGGCAGGGTGGGCAGGGCGTCCGCGTCGTGGCAGGCCATGACCGGTTCGAGGTTCGCGGGCATGAGCGCCGCGACGCCGAGCCCGGCCCGTACCGCGGCGAGCACACCGATCAGGCTGTTGCTTTCGAACGCCACCCGCCAGCGCCGATCGGCACGTTCCAGCGTTTCCAGCACTGACGTACGCCAGGAGCACGGGTTCGAGAACAGCACCACCGGCAGCGGATCGGCAGCCACGTCCACACCCTGGCCGATCGCCCAGACCAGCGGGCGGCGTACCGTCCAGCGCGGCGGCCCGGGAACGTCCGGCACCGCGTCGAGCACGAGTTGGACGCGGCCCGCGTCGTAGGCCTCCCGCATCGCGGCGCTGGAAATACTGAGCACCTCCAGCGTCGCGCCGGGGTGCAGCCGGGCGAGGTCGGCGAGGGCCTGCGGAAGCTGGGACGCGGCGAGGTCTTCGAGCAACCCGACGACGCAGTGGCCGGTAAGCGCGCGTCCGGTTTCGGTGAGTGCCTGTGCGGAGAGCGAGAGAATGCGTTCGGCGTACGGCAGGAGCTCCTCACCCGCCCGGGTCGGCGAGACGCCAGACGGCGACCGGTAAAGCAGCGGACGGCCGACAACGCTCTCGAGCTTGCGCAACTGCTGGCTGAGCGCGGGCTGTGTATGCCCGAGCGCGGTCGCGGCGCGGCTGATGCTGCCCGCCCGCACGGCGGTGACGAACGACCGCAGCAACGCGGTCTCAAGATCCCTGGCCATAAGCATTCATTATGCCAGCTCCAATAAATTACCCACTTCTTATGATGTGAGGGATGACTTAACGTCACGCTGGTGACCGGATACCGACAGGTGCTCGCCGTGCCAGGGATGGCATCGCTGCTGGGCGTTTCGCTGCTCGCCCGGGCCGCGATCACGGCTGACGTGATGGCGCTGACGATGTATGTCGTGCTGGGCCTGGAGCTGAGCTACGCCGCAGCGGGCGGGGTCGCCGCGGCCCTGACCGCCGGAGTGGCGCTGGGCGGGCCGCTGCTCGGCCGCATGATCGACTCGCGGGGCCCGCGCACCGTGCTGCTGGTAACCGTCGTAGTGCAAGTCGTGTTCTGGCTGAGCGTACCGATCCTGCCGTATGGGTTCCTGCTGGTCGCCAGCTTCGTGGCGGGTCTGCTGATGGTGCCGGCCCAGGCGGTGAGCAGGCAGGCGATCGCCGCGATGACGACAACGGAGCAGCGCCGGGCCGCGTTTGCGCTGGAATCAGTGCAGGGCGAGCTGTCGTACATCGTGGGCCCGGCGGTGGTGATCCTGTGTGCGGCGACGATGTCCCCCGATGTGGTGGCGTGGGGGGTCGGTGCCGCGATCGTGGCCGGCGGAGCCGGAATCGCCTTGCTCAACCCCCCGGTGCGTGCCGATGCCGAGGCGGATGCCAGCGCGGCCGGACGGCCCCCGCGCAGGCAGTGGCTGGGCGCCGGAATGATCGCCGCGCTGACGATGGCGTTCGGCACCACGACGCTGCTCAGCGGCGTCGACCTCGCCATCGTCGCCACGCTGCAAGAAGCAGGTCAGGTGTCCTGGGCTGCCGTGGTCGTAGTGGTGTTCGGCGCGTCGTCCGTCGTCGGCGGACTGATCTACGGCGCGCTGACCCGGCCGCTGCCCACGTGGCTGCTGCTCGGCTTGCTCGGGCTTGTGACGATTCCCGCCGGGCTCGCCCACGACTGGCCCTGGTTGTGCGTGGCCGTCGTCGGCAGCGGGCTACTCACCGCGCCGACCCTTGCCACGGTGGCCGACGCGGTGAGCCGGCTGGCGCCGGCCGGCGTGCGGGGTGAGGCGACAGGCCTGCAATCGTCAGCGCAGAGCGCTGGCTTCGCGCTCGGATCCCCGCTCGTCGGCGTGGCGATCGACCTCTCCGTACCGGCGGCCGGCTTCGCGGCGGCCGGGCTGGCCGGCCTCGCTGCCGCACTGACCGGACACCTACTGTCCCGCCGCTCGCCCGCTCGAACGGCGGCGCCCTACCACCCTGTTCCAGTTGATCTCGGATAGTGAGCGTGGCGAGGCGGCGGGGGTGCCGCGATCCTGCCGGGAGACGAAGTACGACTCGCGGCGCCGACCGGGGGCGACTGGTCACCACGGCGGCAGCGGCGCGCCGGTGACCGCAATCGACCACTCCGCCAAGGGCGTCGGCCCATATCTGCAGTTCATCCGCACACCCGACGTGAAGACCGTGTGGAACCGCGTCCATCTCGACGTCCGCCCATACCCGGGTGACGACCTGAAGGCCGAGGCGGCCAGACTGCGGACTCTCGGCGCCACCGCCATCGACCTAGGCCGCAGGGGCTTGGCCTTGGCGCCAGCGCCGTGCGCGCCATGCTCGGGATGCCGGAAGGCGTTGTGGGTGGTCGCGTCACCAGTTCCGACCGATGTCGGAAGTGTCGATCTCGGGGTTCAGGTCGGCCGCGCTGGATTGCAGAGTCACCCCCGCGTGTCCTCCCGGACTCGTCCTGACCAGCTTCGCGTCGGCCACCATCTGCCGGTAGACAATGTCGGACAGGCGCCGCTTCAACGCCCGTAGGGCTTCCATCGGGGTCTTGCCCGCGGCCAGTCTGCGCCGGTAGTAGCGGCGCCCTTCGGTGTCACGGCGTAGCTGGACGATGGCCATCATGTGCAGCGCCCGGTTGATGCGCCGGTTCCCGGCTCTGGAGAGCCGGTGCCCGGCTCTGGAGAGCCCCTGCCCGAACCGCCGGGTGTCACCGGAGGCAATATCGAGCAGGCGGGGGCGGGCACCGTGGATGTAGACCAGGGTCTGCGAGTCGAGCCACGCGTACCGGTACGCCCGCGTGCGGAACTGGGTCGACCGCCCCGGTTCCACGCCCTCAAGGCACAGCCGCTGGTCATCGCCTATCCACCGCACCCACGCCACCGTGTCCCCGGCAGGGCTGACCGACAGCGACGGCGGCCCCCAGCTGAACCGCCCGACCTTCACCTCGCGCACCACCGCGCCCTGCCCGAGGTCCGGGCGCGCCTGCCCGAGGTCGAGCCGCGGTGCCCGAGCCGACGCCGGTCGGGCCGTCGACGCTGTTCTGACCGGACCGGCGTCGGCCAGGCGGGGGGCTCGGGGCAGCAGACGGTGAGGGCGCCGGGCACCGAGCGCACCTTGAGCTTCCGGACCGCCGTACGCGCCCAGCCCTGACCGCAGCCGCACCATCCGCTCAAGACAGGCCGGCGGCGGCACCGAGGCTCACCCGTCCACCGCACTCGGACCGGTGCGACAGGCTACTGGTCAGCTCAGAGTTTGTGGGCGGGTGAGGCCAAGGTCTTGACGATCTCTCCGCCCTAATGGGCGGAGTTTCCCTCCACGCTGCGTGCGGGTGGATTCCTGCTTCGCGGCGCGGTGCCGGTCTTACCTGCGCTCCACAGGCGTTTAGGCTCTCGGCGCGTCCCGCCGCGAGGATGTTGATGGCCGCGTTGACGTCCCGGTCGTGGGTGCTGCCGCACGGGCAGGTCCACGCTCGGACGTTGAGCGTCATCTTGTTGTTGATCCGGCCGCAGTCGGAGCACATCCGGGTGGATGGAAAGAACCGGTCCACCCGGGCGAAGGTCCGCCCGTACCGTACGGCCTTGTACTCCAACATTCCCGTGAACGATGCCCAGCCGGCATCGTGCACGGACTTCGCGAGTCTGGTTCGGCCGAGACCGGTCACGCACAGGTCCTCGACGAACACCGCTTGGTTGTCGCGGATGATCGCCGTGGACAGTTTGTGCTGCCAGTCCCGCCGGGTGTCGGCCACCCGGGCGTGTGCCCTCGCGACTGTCACGACGGCTTTCTTGCGGTTCTGACTGCCTCGCTGCTTGCGGGACAGGTCCTGCTGCAACCGCTTGAGCGTGCGGGCCGCGCGGCGCAGGAACTTCGGCGCGGCCACCTTCGTGCCGTCGGAAAGGACGGCGAAGTGGGTCAACCCGAGGTCGATGCCGACCTCGGAGTCCGCGGGCGGCAGTGGTTCGTCGGTGGCCTGCACGACGAACGAGGCGAAGTACCGGCCCGCGGCGTCCCGGATCACCGTGACCGAGGTGGGCTCGGCGACAGATCCCGCGACCAGCGCACCTCAACGTCGCCGACCGTCGGCAACCGCAGCCGACCATTGGCGCAGACCTTGAACCGGCTGTTCCTGGTGAACCGGATGGCCTGCCGGTTGTCCTTACGCGACCGGAACCGGGGTGGGGCCACCTTCCGACCTTCACGTTTGCCGGTGACCGAGGCGAAGAAGTTGCGGTACGCGGTGTTTAGGTCCGCGAGGGCCTGCTGCAGCACCACCGACGACACCTCGGCCAGCCACGCCCGTTCGGGTGTGGCTTTGGCCGCGGTGATGACCTGCCTGGACAGTTCCCCGTCGGTGACATACCGCCGCCCGGCGTCGCGGGCTTCCTGCCTCGCGCGCAGTCCGTCGTTGAACACCACCCGCGCGCACCCGAACGCCCGAGCCAGCGAATGCTGCTGAGCAGCCGTCGGGTAGACGTGATAGTTGTAACGGAGCCACACAAACACAACGTACCAATGGTTTACGACACAGATCGAAGGCATCCGCACCGCCAGACACTGGGGACTGCCCCGGGTTCGGTTGACTCGCGGGGTTGAGTGGTTCAGGCCGCGTGTACGGGCCTGTTGATTGGCTCAAACTCGATGGGCGTGAGTCGTCCGAGGCGTCGTTGCCGTCGGCGGCGGTTGTAGGTGCGTTCGATCCAGGTCACGATCGCCAGGCGTAGTTCTTGACGGGTGCGCCAGCGTTGCCGGTCGAGGACGTTGCGCTGCAGCAGGGCGAAGAAGGACTCCATCGCGGCGTTGTCTCCGCAGGCGCCGACCCGCCCCATCTAGCCGACCAATCCGTTGCGGTGCAACGCTTTCACGAACTTTCGGGACCGGAACTGGCTGCCCCGGTCGGAGTGCACCACCGTCTTGGCGGGATCGCGGAGCCGGACCGCGTTGCGCAGCGCGGTGACGGCCAGGGATGCTTTCATCCGGGTGTCGATGGAGTAGCCGACGATCCGGCCGGAGTACACGTCTTTGATCGCGCACAGGTACAGCTTGCCCTCGGCGGTGGAGTGTTCGGTGATGTCGGTCAGCCACACCCGGTTGGGTGCGTCGGCGGTGAACCGGCATTGCACCAGGTCGTCGTGCACGGGCGGTCCGGCCCGCCTGGTCAGGCCCCTGCGTTTGGCGAACACCGACCAGATCCGCTGTTGTGAGCACCGCCTGGCCACCCGGTTCGCGCTGGCGGTGATGCCGTGGGCGGGCAGTTCGTCGGCGATGAACCGATACCCGAACGCCGGATCATCGGCGTGGATGTCCAGGGCGGCGTTGATCAGATGCGCATCGTCCCAGACTCGCTGCGAGACCGGAGCCGTGCGCCACGCGTAGTAGGCCTGCTTGCTGAAGCCCAGCACCCGGCAGGTCACCGCGACGACGATCCCGTCCGCGGCCAGGTCTGCGACCAGCGGGTACATCATTTTGGGGAGATCTCCTTGGCGAAGTACGCCGCAGCTCGACGCAGGATCTCTTTCTCCTGCTCGAGGACCTTGTTCCGTCTGCGTAGCTCCCGCAGCTCCCGCAGCTCGGCGGACTCGCTGCTGATGGTCCCGGGACGGACGCCGTCCTCGACGTCGGCGAGCTTGAGCCAGCGGTGCAGACACGCCTCGGAGATCCCGAAATCCTTCGCGATCTGCGCGATCGGCGCCTCGCCCTTACGGGCGACCGCGACCACGTCGCGGCGGAACTCCAGGGGGAGCGCTTTCGGCATGGCAGACATCCTCCCAGCGAGGAGCACGTCCTCACAGGTCAGGAGTCAACCGAACCGGGTGCAGTCCCATACCTTGCACGTGGGGCGCGCTGCACCACCGACAACCCAGCCCACTGTCGCGATCGGATCGCATCCGGCTCCCAGCGCCGGATGCGCGGTCGAATAGCAGGTTGCGCAGACTCCGACTCCACCAGCTATGGCTGGAGCACTAGACTTGTGATGACAGCGGGTAGCGAGACAAGCACTTTTCGTGACCACCCCAGGTCCTTGAGGGCACACGTCCTCACAGCAGGCGCAGAGGGGAAGATCGACGTGGCCCATAACGTCCACGCGGGAGAAGTTAACGAACTGAAGTTCATCAACCCAAGGGGTCTCTACGATCCTCGGCCGAACGCCTACTCGCATCTTGCGGTATTCCCGGCCGGCTGGCGGATGATCCTTCCGGCAGGACAAGGCGGCGAGACCGAGGACGGCGTTCTGGTGGAGGACTTCGGGACGCAGCTCAGGCAAGCGCTGGCGAATACGGCAACTGTGCTTGCAGCCGCCGGCGCCACGATGTCGGACGTGGCGAAGTTCAACCTCCTCGTCGTTGACCACGACGAGGAGAAGTTTGGGGTGGTGAGACAGGAGTTCGATCGGGTATGGGGTGACCGGAAGCCGGCATGGACTCTGATCCCGGTGCCCGCCCTGGCGCTGGACGGGATGCTGATTGAGATCGACGTTATCGCTGTCGTGTCGCGGTGAGGCCGTGGACAGGCTGGCCATCGAGTGGCCCCCTGTTGATCCCGCCATCGCCGCTCCCTGCGCCGCGCCCAGGGTGAACAAGATCGACGCCATTTCGCCGGCAACCACCGCTACGCGTCGCAACTCAGCCCAGTCGGATTCAGGCTCCCAGAGACCATGGCGCCGATGATGGTTTACATGGTGCTGATGAACGGTGACCTGCAGTCCGCCGTCCAAGTGCCTCAGCACCAACAAGAGCATGCCCTCCGTCACGGGCCTGCCGGACGCAATCGGGTTGTTCGATGAGGGCGCACGGGCGACCATGGTCGGCATGGCTAGGGATCGGGTGTGAGATCGCCGCTTCAGGGCGGGCTACCGCCGACGAATGCGGTGGTCGGCGCCGTTGTGGAGATCGCCTGCGACGAGTCCGGATTCTCGGGCACCAATCTGCTGCATTCGACCACCCCGGTGATCACACACGCGAGTGTCGACCTGGGCGTGGGCGAGGCCATCGGGCTGATCACAGCGCTGCGGTCCGGGTTCCAGTTCTCACCGCACGAGCTCAAATCCGGGCAGTTCCTTCGCCGCTCGAGTGCGGGGGGAGCGCTGGAGTGGTTCCTGGCGGCGCTGAAGGGTCGCGCGCACGTCCACCTGATCAACAAGGAGTTTTTTCTCGTCACCCGGATCGTTGATCTTCTGCTGACCGAGCCGTCGTACGCGGCTTGTACCCGCCTGACCTACGACCAGCGTCCGACCGCTCTCGCCCTTTACCGAGCCAGACGCTCGGCCGGAAGCGACTGGGATGCCTTCCTAGCAGCCTTCGTCGACCTCGTCCGGATCAAACGGCGGCAGCCGGTTCGCCAGACCGTGGAGCGGTTCTTCCAGGCCCGCGATGCGCTGCTACGACACGAGCTCGGCGCACACGCAGATGCTGTCCTCAACAAACTCAGTCCGACCCGCGTGTGGGCTGTGTTGACCAGGCTCGACAACGACGACCGGTCGATTCCTCCACCGCTGGAACCGATGCTGCCAGCACTGGCGGAAACGGTCGTGTCATGGAGCGGCGGACAGCGGCAGGTGCTGGTGATCCACGACGAGCAGAGCGCCCTTACGGCCGACCGGTTGACCCGCCTCCAGCAGGTGCTGGCCAACCACGGCGGACCGTCGGCGGCAGACGCCGACAAGGCGGGAGCATTGCCGGACGGGGTATCACCCCTGGCTGGGCTGGTGATGGTCGACTCCCGCGACGATCCTCGCGTCCAGGTCGCGGACCTCCTCGCGGGGGTGGCCCGGCGGTTGCCGGAGATCATCAATGACGCGTCACTTCAGCGGCCACTCTCCCCAACCTCATTGTGCGATCCCGAAGGGTGATGCCTGGTCACGACGATGACCGCTCGAAACAGTCCGCCCTGACGCGGGTCCGTCAAGGCGCGCTGCACAAGCCGGGCATTGGCGCGCAGCCCCGCCGTACGGCGCGTTCAGCCATGAGTAACAGCTTGTCGCTCAGCGGATTCACAACAAGGGGACGCACAGTTGAGCTGGATCAAACTGGTTCTGGAGGTATCTCATGGGTCCTGTGCTCGGCATCGTGAGCCTGATTTTGCTGCTGATGCAGCTGCTGCTGGTTGCCCGCGTGGTGCTCGACTGGAGCGTGGCGCTCGCCGGTCCCTCGGCGCCCGGGTCGATCCGGTCGCGGCTGTCCGCCGGAGCGCGAGCGGTCACCGAGCCGATCCTCGCTCCAGTTCGGCGGTTCCTGCCCCCGTTGCGGTTGGGCACGGTCTCGATCGACTTGGCGTTCATCGTCGTGTTCATCGCGATCCTGGTGATCCGCCAACTAATCAGCTGACCCCCCCCCGCACGCCGAACGGGGCGTCCGAAGATCAAGCGGTCGACCGATGTCGTGAGCCGGCGTCCTTCGAACCCTGTGGCTCGGCCGTGCGCACACGTTCAGCCCCACGCCGTCGTACCGTGCTGTCACTCCCGGCGCGCCCATCGGCACGCCCGGACGTTGACCTGCTCAACGGGCTGTGACGCTGCGTGGGGCGCGGTCGGCGGCAGATGTGCGCAGTCGCTGGTCAGTTGACGGTCACGATGACCTTTCCGAGGGCGCGTCCCTCTCCGACGTGGGCCAACGCCTCGGGCACCTCGTCGAGGGTGAAGGCTCGGTCGATGTGGATGGCGAGGTTGCCCGTGGCGCAGAGGTCGGCCACCGGTTCGAAGTGGGTCGGGCCTTCCTTGACGGCGAGCACGCCCAGCCGGCGGTGTGTGAGTCGGCCGGCCGCCGCGCCGATCGTCAGTATGCGCAGCAGCGCCGAGACCGATCCGCCGACGCACCGGTAACGGCCGCCGGGGGCCAGTGCCCGGCGGTAGGCGAACACCGACCGGTGCGCGACCAGATCGAGGATGAGGTCGTACGGGCCGCTGCGGGTGAAGTCCTGGCTGCGGTAGTCGATCACCTTGTCCGCGCCGACCGACCGCATGAAGTCGAGCTTGCCGGCGTTGTCGACGCCGGTCACCTGGGCGCCGAGTCGCTTGGCGAGCTGAATCGCGAATGAGCCCGATCCTCCGCCGGCACCGTTGATCAGGACCCGTTTCCCGGCTGCGGCGCCTTTGGTCCCCTGCCACGCGATTACGCCCGCCTGCGGGATCGCCGAGGCCTCGGCGAAGGTAAGGGCGGCGGGCTTGCGGGCCAGAACCGACTCGGGAGTGATCGCGTACTCGGCGAAACCGCCCTTGAGCATGAGGTTGTCGCCGTACACCTCGTCACCGGGTCGCAACCGGGTGACGGCCGGGCCCACCGCCTCGACCCATCCGGCGATGTCCGAGCCGAGTGTCCGGCGCGCCGGTGAGCGCAGCCCACCGATGCGCGAATACAGTGGTGAGCCTTGCAGGGTCTCCCAATCGCTCAGGTTGACCGAGGTCGCCGCAATCTTGACGAGCACCTGCCGGGCAGTGGGAGACGGCTTGGGGACGTTCTCGATCCGCAACACATCCGGGGGCCCGTACCTGTCGTACACGATCGCTCTCATCCGCGTACCCCTAGCCCTTCCAGGAAATAGTCCAGCCGCAGTACGTCCAAGGCCAGCAGGCTACGGCTTCTTGGTAGCACACAGAGACGAGCGACTGACCGACAAGGAAGCTGCCGGCGACGGCGGGGTAGGTGTCCGGGGGCCCGGGGTGGTGGCGGGTCCAGGATGGGCGATGAGTTCCGGTGCCGAATCGTTTCTACTCCAGCGCCGAGCAGAGGGAGAACGTGATGAGCGAAGCTGAAGTCCTGATGGAAGGGCTTCGTTTTCGGCGAGTCACCGCGCTGGCACGACGGGCGAGTCTGGTTCTCCGACTGGGGCGCCAACCAGGTGATCTCGCTTGACATCGACGGCAGCCACGAAGTGGTGGCAACCGTCGCGTCGTTTCCGATGTGCATCGACTTCCTGCCGGACGGTCGGCTGCTCGTCGTGGACTCGGCCCAGCGTCGGTTGCTGCGCCGTGAGCCGGACGGGTCGCTGGTCGAGCATGCCGACTTGTCCGCGGTTTCGGACAAGCCGTGGAACGACATCGTGGTCGACGACCGGGGAAACGCCTATGTCAACAGCATCGGTTTCGACTTTCCCGGGGGGCGAGTTCGCACCGGGCCTGGTCGTGCTTGTCACCCCCGAGGGCGACGTCGAGCAGGTAGCCGACGACCTCGCGTTCCCCAACGGCACGGCGATCAGCCCGGACGGCGCGGCCCTGGTCGTTGCCGAGTCGTACGCGAGCCGACTCACCGCCTACGACATCGGCAGCGACGGGGTCCTCAGCAATCGACACGTGTGGGCAGAGACGCCCGATGACCACCCCGACGGGATCTGCATGGACGCCGAGGGCGCCGTCTGGTACGCCGACGTCGGCAACCAGCGCTGTGTTCGGGTACACGAGGGCGGCGAGGTGCTGGCCACCGTCGGCTTTGATCGCGGAGCCTTCGCCTGCGTGCTCAGCCGCGGGCGGGACCCGCGGTTGTTCGTCGTCGGCCAGGCGTGGGGTGGACCGGAGCCGTCGCAACCTAGCGGGAGGATGGTGGCGTTCCCGGCGCCCGCACCGGGAGCCGGGAGACCTTGACCCGGACGCTACGCACGCTCGGTCGGCGGCATGTGAGGACGTCCGTGAGCCCTGTTACCGGCACGAAGTAAGACGAGGGCAGTAGAGCTTGTCGCGCCCTCCCACGGTGGTCATGCTGTTGCGGTGTTTCGTCGCCTGCAAGCAGACGATCTGCTGATCACGTCGGGGCCGGAGGCAGAGGTGTTCCGGGTGCCTTTGCAACCGTTCTCGTTCGTGTCCGCGCTCCGGTGGTGCGGCCACCGGCAGGAGCTGATCATGACCGCTGCTACAGCCGGGCAACGTGTCCCCGACGTATGGGCCAATGACCGAGGTGATCTACGCCTGTTCCGGTGCGACCCGCGCGACGGCGTCTGGCAGCAGATCTACCGTGGCTACGCGCACGATCCGGTGTGCCTGCCCGCGGGCGGATACGTGGTGCATCGCGGCGCCGGCCTGACCCTGCTCCACGTCGTGGACCCTGCGGGCGAGGTCGGGCGCGTCGGCGTTGTCCGGGGTGTGCAGGAACATGGTCGGCGAGCGGCCCTCGCGCAGCCAGCCAGTCACCACGTCGAGCCACGGTTGCCAGCCCTCGACCGTCCGCGCGGGGTCGTCCCGGCCGAGGTACCGGACGATGGGCCGGTCGGTCAGCGCGCGGGTGCGCAGCGGTGTACGCGGCTTCCTGGTCTATGCCTCCCGTTCCGCGTCGCTGGTCGGCGGGGTGCGGAAGAACGCGGTGGTGTCGAAGGGGATCCACTTCGCGCCGACCGGGTCGAGCGCTTCCTCGAGCGTCCGGACTGCCCGGGGGTCGTCGAAGAACACGGGGTGGCGGACCTCCACGGCGTACCGGTGGTCGGTCGGCAGCCCGCGCAGGAATCGAGCCAGCGCGGGTACGTCGGCGGGGCGGAATGAGCCCGGAAGCTGGATCCAGAGGGCGTGGGCTCCTGGGCAGAGGGGTTCGATCGCGTCCAGGAAGACCCGGTGCTCCTCCTCGGCGCCGGTGAGTCGGCGTTCGTGGGTGACGACCTTCGGCGGCTTGAGCACGAACCGGAAGTCGGGGTCGGTCTGCCGCGCCCACGACGCCACCGTCTCCCATGCCCGGGTGGCGTAGAAGGTGGTGTTCCCCTTGACCGCGGTGCACGCGGCCGGCGTAGGCGTGTAGCCGCTCGTGGGCCGGCAGCGGGTGCGCCAGGAAGCGCCCCTGCCAGGACTTGTGTGTCCACATAGCGCAACCCACGTGCGGGCGCACCTGACCCTCCCCACCAATTCATCGTTCGATATGGATGTCTGACCTGGTGTAACGCATTTGTGGTCGGCAACGCTGGCGACTTTCGTCGCTTTAGAGAAAAGTAGAGCCGGGGGCGACGAAAGCTCTGGACACCTCGAGACCAACTTAGTAGTGTCCGTAACCATCAATATGTTTCATCGAGATTAACCGACGGCGCGGTGAGTCTCGATCGATGGCCCCAGGCGGCGCAACACGTCCGGCGGCCACCGACCCAACCAGGGATGGCACCCCGGGTCAGCGGTATGACCCGTGGCCCGCAGATGCGGTGGGTTTGACCGATGTCCGTCCCTACTCGATGACGCCTCCTCAGCTCCGAGGCGCAACCCTCACCCCATCAGCTCCACGCTGAACGCCGTCCGACGACGCGTGCGATCCGGCTCGCCCGCGGACCAGGACGGAGTCCATCCACACCGGACGGCCGTGGCATCCGCCCCGGCCGGGGATCCCGTGCGGCCAGGAGGGGGCCACGCGATTCGTCGCTCGGGCGACATATCTCGACAAGAGGTGATCTGGCACCGCGGGGGACGTCTGCCCTGCCGGCGCACGCCTCGAACCTGGGAGAGAGGCATTGATGAACGGATACCCACCTCCCGGCCGGCTCCCGGCCGGCCGGTTGCGGAAATCGATCGCGGCCGTCGCCACGGCCGCCCTGGTGTGGGTGACCGCCGGGCTGGTGGCGGTGCCGGCGAGCGCGCGCCCGGTCGACCCGCAACCGTCGACCACCGCCGTCGCGCCGTCGCCGCCGCGCCAGTTGCAGGCCCAGGTGCTCACCTGGACCGCCGGTGACAACTTCCTGGCGTACCGCTCCGCCCCGACCACAGCGGTCGCCGGGCCGACGACGCTCGTCTTCGAGAACAGCGCCGCGACCGGCAACACCACCGGCATGCAGCACACCCTGACGTTCGACACCGGCAACCCGGCGTACAACAGCGACGTCGACGTGAACATCCTGGCCGATCCGACGGACGCCAACGGCGGCCGGTGGACCGTCGACGTGGTCCTCTCCCCGGGCACCTACCGCTACTTCTGCGCGATCCCCGGCCACGGCGGAATGACCGGGCTCCTGGTCGTCACCGGTGGCAACTCGGACACCACCCCGCCGACCGTGGCGGCCGCGGTCACCGGTGAGCGCGACGGCAACGGCGCCTACCTGGGCGCGGCGACGGTGACGCTGTCGGCGACCGACAGCGGATCGGGAGTGAGCCGGGTCGAGTACTCCCTGGACGGCGGGACCTACGGCACCTACTCGGCGCCGGTCACCGTGAACCAGCCGGGCTCGCACACGCTGACCTACCGGGCCACCGACCAGGCGGGCAACACCTCGACGCCGCAGTCGGTGTCGTTCACGGTGGTGGAGCCGCCGGCCCCGGACACCACCCCGCCGACCGTGACCGCCGCGGTCACCGGCCAGCGCGACGGCGCCGGCGCGTACGTCGGCACCGCCACCGTCACCCTCACCGCTGTCGACACCGAGTCCGGTGTCGACCGGGTCGAGTACTCCCTGGACGGCGGGCCGTACGCCGGCTACTCGGCGCCGGTCACGGTGAGCCAGCCGGGTCAGCACACGGTGAGTTACCGGGCCACCGACAAGGCGGGGAACACCTCGGCCGCGCAGTCGGTGTCGTTCACCGTGGTCGAACCCCCGAAACCGGACACCACCCCACCCACCGCTTCGGCCGCGCTCACCGGTGAGCGCGACGACAACGGGGCGTACGTGGGCTCGGCGACGGTGACCCTGTCGGCCACCGACACCGAGTCGGGCGTCGACCGGGTCGAGTACTCCCTGGACGGCGGGCCGTACGCCGGCTACTCGGCGCCGGTCACGGTGAGCCAGCCGGGTCAGCACACGCTGAGTTACCGGGCCACCGACAAGGCGGGCAACACCTCGGCCGCGCAGTCGGTGTCGTTCACCGTGGTGCGGCCGCCCGCGCCGGACACCACCCCGCCCACCGCCTCGGCCGGCGTGACCGGCCAGCGGAACGACGCCGGCGCGTACGTGGGGTCGGCGACGGTGACCTTGTCGGCCACCGACACCGAGTCGGGCGTCGACCGGATCGAGTACGCCCTCGACGGCGGCGCGTACGCCGCCTACTCGGCGCCGGTGAGCGTGAATCAGCCGGGCCAGCACACGGTGAGCTACCGGGCGACGGACAAGGCAGGGAACACCTCGGCCGCGCAGTCGGTGTCGTTCACGGTGGTGGAGCCGCCGGCCCAGGACACTACGCCGCCCACCGCGACCGCCGCGGTGACCGGCGAGCGGAACACTGCCGGGGCGTACGTCGGGTCCGCCACGGTCACCATCTCGGCCACCGACGCGGGCAGCGGCGTGGACCGGATCGAGTACTCCCTCGACGGGCAGCCGTACGCCGGCTACCCGGCGCCGGTCACCGTCAACCAGGTCGGCCAGCACACGGTCAGTTACCGGGCCACCGACAAGGCCGGCAACACCTCGGCCGCGCAGTCGGTGTCGTTCACCGTGGTCGACCCGCCGGCCCCGGACACCACCCCGCCCACCGCCACCGCCACGCTCTCCGGCCAGCAGGACGACACCGGCGCCTACCTCGGCAGCGCCACCATCACCCTCACCGCCGCGGACGCGGGCTCGGGCGTCGACCGGATCGAGTACGCCCTCGACGGTGGCACGTACGCCCGGTACTCGGCGCCGGTCACCGTCGACCAGCCGGGCGCGCGCACGCTCAGCTATCGGGCCACCGACAAGGCCGGCAACACCTCGGGCGCCGCCTCGATCACCTTCACCGTGGTCGCCAGCGGTCCTGCCGCCTGCCCGGTGCCAGACACCCGTCCGACGGTCTGGCTCGGCACGGTGGACAGCGGCGTACCCAACCGGGTGGTCGCGGACGCCTGCACGATCAACAACGCCATCCAGGACGAGCGGGCCTGGCCGAACCACGGCCAGTTCGTCAAGCACGTCACAGATGTCGCCGAGCACCTGCACCACCTGGGCGTGATCGACCACAAGGAGCACGGCCGCCTGGCCAGCGCCGCCGCCCGCTCGGGCGTCGGCAAGTCGGACGACAAGAGCGGCTACCAGCCGCTGCTGGACACCTCGGCGGCGTCGTTCAACCGGTGGGAGCACGTCGGGGCGGGCGGCTTCACCCGCGACGCTGACGGGTCGATCACCAGTCGCCCGGTCGCCGGCCTCGGCATGCTCTGGCTGCCCACGGCGACGTACGGGGACTTCTCGCTGAAGCTGCAGTGGCGCGACGACGCGCCCGGCGACGGTCGCGCCAACAGCGGAGTCTTCGTCCGCTTCCCGGACGTGCACGGGCACCCGGCCGAGTCCCGGCCCGAGTGGGTGGCCATCAAGTACGGCCACGAACTGCAGATCTACGACCGGCCCGACGGCGACCAGTACAAGAGCGGGTCGGTGTACGGGTTCGACCGGGTCGACCTGGCCGGCGCGCGGGTCACCCCGAAGGGCACCTGGAACGACTACGAGATCCGGGTGGTGGGGCAGCACTACTCGGTCTACCGCAACGGCGAGCTGATCAACGAGTACGTCAACACCCCGGAAGCCGCGTTCAGCCCGCCCCGCGCGGATGACCCGGGCGGGGCCGGACGGCAGAGCGCCCGCGGCTACATCGGCCTGCAGAACCACGGCACCGCCGATGTCGTCAGCTTCCGCAACGTCCGGATCGCGCCACTGAGCCCGTGCTGCCCGGACGGGACGCCGTCCGCCTCCACCAGCTGCTGCTGACCGAGCGAAAGGACCACACCACCATGGCGAAGAACAGGATCGACCGCCGGGCGCTGCTCCGCGGCCTCGCCGGATCCACCGTCGCGGTCGGCGCGGCGAGCCTCGCCGGCGCGCTGCCGGCCGTCGCGGCGGGCGAATCGAGCGGCCGCCTGATCCCGCAGGGGCATCTGGGCATCCAGCTCTACAGCGTCCGCGACAAGATCACCCAGCTCGGCTTCGCGGCGGTCTTCGAGGAGCTGTCCCGCATCGGCTACCGGGAGGTGGAGTTCGCCGGCTACACCCAGGGCAACGTCGGCCCGATCACTCCGGAGCAGATCCGGCAGCTGCTCGACGACAACGGGCTGAAGGCGGCGGGCAGCCACCGTGGGCTGGGTGACTTCCGCACCAACCTGGAGTGGGAGCTGGACGCCGCCGAGACGCTCGGCATGTCGGCGATCGGCACCGCGTCCGCGCCGACCGGCAACCGCACCATCGCCGGCTACCAGGCGGCCGCGGCGGAGTTCAACGCGTGGGGCGCCGCCGCCGCGGCCCGCGGGATCAAGCTCTACCAGCACAACCACACCATCGAGTTCAGCTTCGCGACCGACCGGCCCGACGTGCGGCTCTACGACCTGTTCCTGGAGCTCACCGACCCGCGGTACGTGTTCCTGGAGATGGACATCCTGTGGGCGTACGGCGGGGCGCGGAAGTACCCGGGCTTCCGCCCGGTCGACTACGTCAACGCCCACCCGCACCGCTACCCGCTGTTCCACGTCAAGGACGGCGTCCCACTGCCCGACCCTCAGCAGGGCAACTCGTACCTGGACGTGGAGTTCGGCGCCGGGGTGATCCCGTTCGCGGAGTTCTTCACAGAGCTCGACGGGGGCGGACGGTTCACCTACCTGTGGGAGCAGGACACCGGGCCGAACGCGCAGCCCAATCCGCCCGGCTCGCTGGGCGCCGCCGAGCGCAGCTACCAGCGGATGGTCGACCTGCGGGGTGAGCGGTGACGGCCTGGCGGCTCACCGAGGACGCTCCGCCGCCCGAGGACGCTCCGCCGCCCGAGGGCGCAGCGGCGGCTGAGGAGGGCCACTCGGCCGACCCCCGCCGCCCGCGGTCGAGCACCCGCCGGCTGCTGGTGGTGGCGGCGACCGTGCTGCTGACCCTGGTCGGCGCGGGCGGCCTGGCGATCGCCGGCACCGGCGTGCTCTCGGCGGAACGGCCGGAGGGCTGCGTCAAGCCGGACCGCAGCATGCAGCTCTACGCGGTGGAGTTACCCAGGGACGGCACCCAGATCCGGCTCGGCTACGGCACCAGCCCGCAGACCGCCTCCTACCCGGGGCCGACCATGGAGATGATGGAGGGGGAGTGCCTCGCCATCACCCTGCACAACCTGGTACCCGCCGCGACGCTGGAGCAGCTGCGCACCGACCCGGCGCACCCGCTGGGTGTGTCGCTGCACGTGCACGGGGTCAAGTACACCCAGCTCTCCGACGGCACCGTGCAGAGCGGCTCGTTCGTCCCGCCCGGCGAGTCACGCACGTACACCTGGTTCGCTCAGCAGCGGAACAGGAAGACCGGCTCGCCGGGCACGGCCGGCTACTGGTGGTACCACGATCACGTGGTGGGCGGCCCGCACGGCACCCAGGGCCTCGGCGCGGGACTCTTCGGCGGGCTGGTGGTACGCCGACCCGGCGACCCGAAGCCCGACCGCACCTACACCGTGGTCTTCGGTGACCGGCAGAGCATCAACCTGCGCCGCGGCGCGGCCACCGACACCTGCGACGCACAGAACCCGCAGCCCGGCCCGACCTGCCTGGTCGCCCGCAAGGGGGAGAAGGTGGAGTTCATCGTCGTCGGGATCGGCAACGACATGCACACCTTCCACCTGCACGGGCATTCCTGGGCGGACACCCGGACCGGCCTGGTGAGCAACGGGGAACCGTTCGCCGACAGCGTCCCGGTCATCGACAACAAGCCGCTCGGGCCGGGCGACTCGTTCGGGTTCCAGGTGGCGGCGGGCGACTCCGTCGGGCCGGGGCACTGGATGCTGCACTGCCACATGCAGTTCCACTCCGACGGCGGCATGTCGACGATGCTGCACGTCCTGGACGAGTCCGGGGCGATGCCCCCGGGCCACGACCACTCCCACCCGGCGACCGCCGCCGGCACCGGTGCCGCCACCGACACCGGCGAACACCAGCACAACTGAGCACCGGCGCCACCGCGCCGGTGACCGGGCCGGTGGCTGCTGGTCTGTCGGCGGACCAGCAGCCACCGGCGGGACCCCGCGCCCACGGCGGGCTCCCCAGCCATCCACCAGTCCGCCGCAACGTCCCCGCACCCACCCCCAACCCGTCCGGGCGTCGCCGGTGGTCCCACGCACCGGTGTCCGGTCGATCCCGGCACGACCGCTCGGCAGCGCATGTCCGCCACATCCCAACCTGAAGAGGAGTCGAGATGGCTCAAGGACGCCATTTCCGGTTATCCCGCTGGGTCGGACGACGGCTACGGTCCGACTCGACGACCACCCCACCACCGCCTGCCCGACGGCGGGCCATGCGCCGCGCCGGTGCCCTCGCGTCGAGCGCCGCGCTGGCCCTCGGCGTGCTGGGTCTGCCCGCCCAGGCCGCGAGCCCGACCCCGGTCAAGGCCGCGGCCGCCGAGGCCGCCGCGGCGGTCAAGGTGCTGGTGTTCCACGGTCCGGTGGCCCAGCAGGACGACCCGGTCAACCGGGCCGTCACCGCAATCCGGAGCCTCGGCGCGGACCACGGATTCTCCGTCGACGACTCCAGTGACCCCGGTATCTTCACCTTCGGCAACCTGTCCCGGTACCGGGGCGTGGTGTTCCTCTCCGCCAACGGGGTGACGCTCAACGACGCCCAGGAGGCCGCGTTCCAGGCGTACGTCAAGGGTGGCGGCGGGTTCGTCGGTGTGCACGACGCCGCCCGCGCGCAGCCCAGCTCGGCCTGGTTCACCGGCCTGATCGGCACGCGGCCGGCCGCCAGCCTGCCGAACGCCGAGAAGCCCGTCTCCGCCACCGCGAGCGCCGAGAACGCGCCGAACGAGACCGCCGCGAAGGCGATCGACGGGTCGACCGGCACCAAGTGGCTCACCTTCAACCCGACCGGCTGGCTCGCGGCAAAGCTGGCGAAGCCGGTCGTGGTGAGCCGCTACGCGCTGACCTCGGCCAACGACTTCCCCGGCCGGGACCCGAAGAACTGGACCCTGCAGGGCTCCCAGGACGGCACCACCTGGACGGACCTGGACACGCGCAGCGGGGAGTCCTTCCCCCAGCGGTTCCAGACCAAGCAATACAGCTTCACCAACACCACGGCGTACCAGCACTACCGGCTGAACATCACGGCCAACGGCGGCGAGCCGTTGATCCAGCTCGCCGAGCTGTGGCTGATCGGCCCGGACGCCGGACCGGCCCCGGACACCACGGTGCAGCAGGCCGTGGTGGACTTCACCGACCGTCAGCACCCGGCGAACAAGGGGCAGCCGCTGACCTTGACCCGCTCCGACCAGTGGATCAACTGGGACCCGAGCCCGACCGGCCGGGTGCACACCCTAGCCCAGGTCGAGGAGGGGACCTACAACCCGGGGCTGAGCGGCAACGGCGCGTTCCACCCGATCTCCTGGTGTCAGGACTACGACGGCGGCCGGTCCTTCTACACCGGGATGGGTCGCACCGAGGCCAGCTGGACGAGCGACACGAAGTTCCAGAGCCACCTGGTCGGCGCCATCCAGTGGACCACCGGCATGGTGCGCGGTGACTGCCAGGCGACCATCGCGTCGAACTACCGCATCGAGCGGCTCACCACCACCAACCAGCCCGGGCAGCTCGACCAGATCGGCGAGCCGCACGGCCTGACCGTCGCGCCGGACGGCAAGGTGTTCTACATCGGCAAGGCGGCCTGCGCGTCCGGGCCGGTCGTCAACTGGGACGACCCGAAGGTCGGCCTCGGCTGCGGCACGATCCACCAGTGGGACCCGAAGACCAAGCAGGTCAAACTGCTGACCACCCTCGCCGTGATGGGCAACCGGGGCAGCGGCAGCGAGCTGGTCAAGAACGAGGAGGGCCTGGTCGGCATCACCCTGGACCCGAAGTTCGCCGAGAACGGCTGGGTGTACGCCTACTGGATGCCGCACGAGTCGATCGACCGGGACCGGCGGATCGGCCAGCGGACCGTCTCCCGGTTCACCTACGACGCGGCGAAGCAGTCCCTCGACCAGGGCACCCGCAAGGACCTGCTGCACTGGGACACGCAGATTCACAGCTGTTGCCACGCGGGCGGCGGGATGACCTTCGACGAGTCCGGCAACCTCTACATCGGTAGCGGGGACAGCAACTCCTCCGGCGGCTCCAACGGCTACGCCGGCAACAACTGGACGCAGGAGTACAAGGGCGTGTCGTTCCAGGACGCCCGGCGTACCTCCGGCAACACCAACGACCTGAACGGCAAGATCCTCCGCATCCACCCGGAGCCCGACGGTACGTACACCGTGCCGGCCGGCAACCTGTTCACCGGCAAGGAGCAGGGCGGCGGCAAGACCCGCCCGGAGATCTACGTGATGGGCGTCCGCAACATCGCGCGGATCGCCTGGGACCCGGTCAACGACTGGCTCACCGCGGCGTGGGTCGGCCCGGACGCCGGTGGCCCGGACCCGAACCTCGGCCCGGCCAAGTACGAGACGGCGACCATCATCACCTCCGCTGGCAACCAGGGCTGGCCGTACTGCATGGGCAACCGGCAGCCCTATCGGGACCGCAGCAACGTCGACGCCACAGTGCTGACCGGCTGGTACGACTGCGACAACCTGAAGAACGAGTCCCCTCGCAACACCGGTCTGGTCAACATCCCGCCTGCGCGGGACAACATGATCTGGTACTCGCCGCAGGGCGGTGGGCCGGTCTACCCGAAGCGCACCGACGGGAGCGGACTGCCGACGTACCAGGCGGGTCAGGAGACCTTCACCCAGCCGTACCTCAAGGGCGGCGGGCAGGCCATCATGGATGGCCCGACCTACCAGCGGGAGAACGTCGACACCGCCAGCGGCGTGGCGTGGCCGGCATACTGGGACAACAAGTGGTTCATCGGTGACCAGTCCAACGCCAACAACCGGATCGCGGTCACCGTCGACCCGAGCAAGGTCGACAGCCACGGGCCGCCGGCCTTCGCCGAGGACCTGCGCAGCATCATCCGTTCGGGCAGCGGCACCACCCAGCTCCAGTCCTGGATGGACGCCAAGTTCGGACCCGACGGTGCGCTGTACATGCTCGACTACGCCGGCGGGTTCTTCAGCCTGCACCCCAACCAGAAGCTGATCCGGATCGCCTACCAGGGCGGCCCGGCGACGCCGAACCCGAACGACGCCACGGCGCGGGCGGTGGCGCAGAGCAACCCGAAGACGATCGCCTTCTCCAATGCCCGGACCGGTGGCCTGAAGTGGGAGTGGAACTTCGGTGACGGCAGCGCGCCGTCACACGAGGCGAAGCCCACCCACAGGTACGCGGACTACGGCACCTACCAGGCGACGGTGAAGGTCACCTACGCCAACGGCGAGGTCGCCACCGGCACGGTCCAGGTCGTCGTCGGGTGCGCCGCGCCTGACGGCCGGCAGACGGTGCGGATGCTCGACACCGACACCGGCGTGGCCAACCACCAGGCCGGCGGCGGCTGCACCATCAACGACCTGATCGACGACGAGCGGATGTGGTCCAACCACGGCCAGTTCGTCAGCCACGTCAGCGACGTGGTCAACGACCTGCGGGCGGACGGCGTCGTCGACAACCGTGAGGCGACGACGCTGAACCGGGCGGCGGCGCAGTCGGAGATCGGCAAGGTCGCCGGCTACCAGCCCATCTTCGACGGAACGGCGGGTTCCCTCGCCGACTGGCGACAAGCACCGGGCGGATCGTTCGCGCTCCGGCCGGACGGGTCGATCCGCAGCTCCGGCGGGCTGGGCATGCTCTGGTACGCCAAGGACGAGTTCGCCGACTTCTCCCTGCGGATGCAGTTCCGGGACGTCTCCGCCGGCAGCGTCTACGCCAACAGCGGCGCCTTCGTCCGGTTCCCGGACCCGAGGACGCCGCTGGCCGAGCGGCCGGAGGGCAGCTGCGGCACGTTCGGCTCGGCCCGGAGCTCGGAGGCGTGGGTCGCCATCTACTGCGGTCACGAGATCCAGATCTACGACGGACCCACCGGTGAACCGCAGAAGACCGGTTCGATCTACAACTTCGACCCGAACGGGCTGGACCAGGCGGGGGCGACCCCGAAGGGCCAGTGGAACGACTACGAGATCCGGGTGGTCGGCCAGCACTACACGATCATCCGGAACGGTGTGGTGATCAACGAGTTTGACAACACCCCGGGCAAGGCGTCGTCCCGCCAGGGCGACCCGCCCACGGACCTGCGGCAGTTCCTCAGCGGGTTCATCGGGTTGCAGAACCACGGCACCAACGACCTGATCGAGATCCGCGACGTCAGGGTTCGCGAGCTGTAAGCGGAGGGCGTGCCGGGTACGGGGGACCTACCCTCCGTACCCGGCACTGCCGTTGGTGCTCAGGTCTTGCGCGCCGTACGCCGGCTGCCGAACGACTCCATGGTGGTCGCCTTCTTGGCCGGGGCCCTCATGTACAAGCCTCCGAAGCTTCGCGGTGACCAACCCGAGCCCGCAGGTGCGCAGGGTGCTTGACGTCATGGGCGTCCTCGGGTTCCTCACCGAATCTGCCTGCATGCAACGCCGTTAGTTTCGAGAGGGGAACCCCGCTCCCGTCAAACACGCATTCGGCCCCAACTCACTCATGTGGCTTGCCAAGCACGAATCTCCTGACGATAGTGCCGTGTTCGATGACAGGTCCGCAGCGGCCGAGAGCGAGTGCAGCGCGGCGATGAGGACGTCCACTGAGACTGAGGAAAGCGCGGAGGCCGGGTCGGCGAGGGCGGCTCGCTGTCGGTCGGTGATCTCGGCCAGTAGGCGGCCTCCGGCCGCAGTGAGGTGCAGATAAACCTCCCGCCGATCGGTGGCGCCGCTGCGTCTGCTGACGACGTGGCGGCGTTCGAGGCGGCTGCATTGCCGGGAGGCGGAGGAGGGCCGAACGTTCAACGACGCGGCGACCTCGGCCATCCGCTGCGGTCCTCGCGACTCGAGCAAATCCGGGACCCGGTACTGCGACACTGTGACCTCAGGCTCGAGGCCGGCCAGTGAGCGCGTGACCAGAGCCATGGTTGCCCTGATCAGGGGCGCCAGCGCGTCGAGGGTCGTCGCGGGGTCGTGTGCACCTGAAGGCTGCCGGCGTTGACGTGCGGCGTCTGTCACTGCCTGTCACCCCGGCAGGAGTCCCGATCGAGATGGCCAGGTGTCCGACAGAGTGGCGGATCGTTGGCCCCTCGGGGTCGCTGTAGTCGACAACGAGATCGGGGCCCTCGTCACACTCGTGGTGGCTTCCCGCTGTCCTGCATGGGGACGTCCCGGACCGGGGAGTTTGGTTGTCCTCGGTGACGCGGATGTTGATCTGACACACTGTGTCGTCGTTGCTGGCATGAGTCCTGTCGACGATCTCGACGACCGTCGAGCTGTCACGGGTGCGCACAGTCGCGTCGGGAGCGTCCGTCGGAGGGCTGTTCGAGGTGGATGCCAGGCAGCGGCAGGCCCGCCCGCGGGCGAGCAGGGCGCGGGTTAGCTGTCCGGCGAAGGTCAGGTACGACGGGGAACAGGCGACCGCGACACGGAGGGCTCTGCCGAGGGCGGCGGTGACGATGGCGTCAGCGACGGTTGCCAGCACCTCCCGCTCCCGTTATCGGGGCTGGCGATAACGTCAGCTTGGGGCCCGTTGGGTGTGTAGGTCATGACGCTGCCGGCGGGGCCATCGGCGGCACGTCCACTACCCGAGGGCCGGGGTACCCGGGCCTGGCCACGGATGCCAGGCAGGCGAGCGCGGCCACAATCATCGGCGGCGGGCCGCCGGTTTCGACGTGCAGCGGGCTGAGCATCTGCTCGTGCAGGCCTTGCTTGTGCAGCACCTTGTATAGCTCGGTGAGCATCGCGTCGTCGGTGCGACCGGCCGCGGGATCCGGGATGCCGTACTCGGTCAGCGTGGCGCTCGCGGCGCGGATCTTCCAGGCGGGAATACCGGCAAGCATGGCGCGTTCGATCGCGTGGTTCGGTGGTAGGCGGATGACCACGTCGCAGGCGGCCTGGACTTCGGCCTCGACTGCCGCGCCGCCCTTGTCGCGATCGATGAGCGCGATGACGCGGAATCCGAGCTGGCGGGCGAGTTCGGCGATCATCGGGATCTTGCTGATGCCGCCGTCGCCGCCCGTGCCCGCGGCGACCAGCCTGACCCCAGACGCGGACAGCGGCGGGGTGGTAGTTGCCGCCCTGCGGTCGACGCGCTGTAGACCGTGACATCGTGGGGGCCTTCGACGATCGCGACGGTGGTCGCGGTGAGGGCGGCCAGGAGCTGGGAGTGCAGCTGGCGCATCGCCGGCAGCTTCTTGCGGTCGACGGTCTTGGGTAGCTGGTAGTGGGCGCGTACGCCGCCGTGACGGACCAGGCGTACCAGTTCTGCTGGTTCGAAGGCACGTGCCGCCTCCGGCCGCCTGGTCGACAGCCACAGCTGACCGGCCCCTGCGTGCAGGACCGAGGCGAGGTGTTCGGCCGCGGCGGCGTCGAGCTGGTCGCCGAAGTCGTCGGCGAGCACGATGGCGCCGGGGACGGTGGCCAGCAGCAGCGCTTCGGCGGTGGACAGCACTGCGGTGGCCGTACTGCCGTGGCTGGTCAGCGGTAGAGGTCCTGCCGTGTCGAGGTCCAGCGATGGTTGCAAGGTCCGCAGCAGCGCTGACAGGGATCCGTCTTCGGCGTGGAAGCCGACTTGAGCCGAGGTCACCGGGGTGTCGCCGAGGCGAGCATTGGTTCCGCCCGCGCCTAGCACGGCGTCGACTGTGGCGGAGATGGCCCGCTGGGCCGACAGGGTGGACGCGGCCGTGTTGACCGCATTGCGCAGCGTTTCGAACGCGAGCGCCGCAGCTTCCGGATCGCGTTCGTCGATGAGCTTGCGGAGGTTCCCGCCGGCACGCAGCTGCAGCGGCCTGCCTGCGCTGAGCGTGATGACCGGAAGCGCCCGGCGGGTGGCGGCCGCAGCGCGGGCGAACTGGCCCGTGGCAGGATTGCTGCGCGCCGGGTAGTAGATGACGGTGTCCAGCGTATCGGCGTCGGCGTCGTAGGTCAGCCGGTAGGTCAACCTGACGCACAGCGGGGCGGCGCTGTCTGCGTCCCCATCCTGGATAGCTTGCCCTTCGGCGTCCACGGGTTCGAGGAATCCATCGAAGAGCTGCTGCACGTCGGGATCGAGCCCGGTCAGAGTCACCTCGATCTCCGCCGTGTGTGCCCGTTGGACGCCGGTGCCGGCGACCTGACCCGGGTCGGCGACGGACGCGGGGCTGGAGGTGCCTGTCACTGTGGGTACCGACAGCATGCCCTGCCACAAGTCGGTCAGCGCGGGCCCGCGGCTTGCCTCCGGATCGAGCACACGACTCAGCGCGGCAATGATGTCGCTGCGGCCCGACCGGGGAACCCCGGCCAGCAGCACATGGCTGTTCGGCCGAAGGTCGAGTGCCCGCCAGCCGCGGAAACACGTGATGAGGAGTCTCGTGACATGCACGGCGACCATCAGCCCGGACGGTTCCGGACGCCCCCGGCCCGGGCACGCGAATAAGCGCCGCTGCCGGCCGCAAGGTCGTGTTGCGGACCACGGGCGGGATACCGCCGTGGCCTGGGATCTGGAGGTTCGCTGCGGCGGAACCTGCTCTACACCGCCGTCACCCGCGCCAGGAAGCTCGTCGTAATGGTCGTTCCCGCCGCGCCTTGCGGCGGCCGTGGGCACCGTCGGTGCCGGCCGCCGGCACACCGCCTTGGCCTACCGCCTTTCGACCTGACAGTCGACCCTCGCCCTCGGCGTCACCACCATGCCAAGGAGGCGAGGTGCTCGTCGCGGCGGGCCTGCAGCTCCTTGAGCGGCACCCGGACCTCAGCGAGGTCGAGGCTGTGCAGTGGGAAGGTCCACCGGTCGATGACCAGCCGGGCGTCGTCGGTCGTGGCGTCGGGCAGGACGAGGCTGGCCTCGGTCAGCTGCGTCACCACGCGCTTGTTGAGGGCGGCGACGCTAGTCCAGTGGGTATCGTCGTCGATGGCCTGTCCGGTCCACTCCTTGGCGATGATGTCCAGCCCGGGGCGGCTGGTCGCGCCGAGACGGTGCAGCGCGGCGACGAGGTGCTGCACGGCCCTGTTCGGTCCGAACGCGAGGCCGGCGTAGCGGGCGGGCGTGACCCATTCGGCGTCGTCCTCGTGCTGGACGTAGTCGACGTACAAGCCGCTCTCTCGGGCGTCCAGCAGCTCGTTCCGGTAGATCCAGTCCACGTCGCCAGGGCCGTCGAGGTAGTGGGACGGCCGCATCCCCCGCACCAGCCGCCGTACCTCGGCGAAGTCCGCTGGACTCATCTGCGACACCTCGGCGTAGATGCACCGGGAGAGGTGGCTGTAGAAGCAGCGGATTTGAGCCATGACCCTTTCGTGATCGCCCCAGCCGAGCCGGACCAGGTCGAGCAGGATCAGCACCTTGGCGGCTTCTTCCTGCGACTGGGTCTGCAGCATCGGCACGCCGCGACGCCGTCCGGCCTGCGCGAGGTACAGCAGGTCGTCGGTCAGCGCGGCGACGTGCTCGACGAGAAGTTCGAGTCCCTCCGCGATCGCGTCCAGGCGCCGCGACGGCGGTAGCTGCACCAGGTTTTTCAGGGCACGCGGTTGCACGTGGGCGACGGTACCGCGCCGCGGTGCCGGGAAGGCACCGGTTTTGCCGCAGGGGAGGTGCCCCGTCCGTGTCCGGTCAGCCGGCTGCGCCGCCATGGTGGGTGTGCCGATCGCAATTCTCGCCGGATTCGGGTGGATGATCATGTCGCCGCAGGAGGGCACGGCCGGCGGAGCGCCACACCTCCATGATCAGCTACACGTCGGAGGGCAACTACATCGAGGAAGGTTGCGGGCGAGGCGGTCCATCGAGTGCACGGTCACGGCGGCTGAGGGTGAGGGTGCGCCGTCCATGGCGTTAATAGTCATGAATCTATCGGCAGATCCCGGAAGTTTCAGGACTTGAACATCGCCACGACGATGGCGATGCACGCCAAGGCCCGGACCCGAACCGTGGGGATGCGGTACCAGCGGTGCGTCAGCGCGCGGCGCCGTACGCCCGCAGGAAGGCCTGAACGCCCACCGCCGTGATCCGATCGGTCTCCTCCCGTGGCAGCGGGATGACGCCCCAGTAGGACCGGTGCACGATATCCGTCGAGGTCAGGGCCATGAAGTGGGAAATGGCCTGGGCCGGATCGTCGTGCACATCGAGCAGGCCGTGGTCGGCGAGCGCGGCCATGACCACGGTGAACTCGCGGCCGACCGCGCGGGGTCCGGCCTCCTGCCAGGCGTCCAGGACCTCGGCCGGGACGTGTCCGGCCTCTCCGTGGATATGCCGGACCAGCGAGAAGTGGTCCCGGAATTCCGTCATCAGGGCGACCCAGGCGCGCGCCAGGGCCAGCAGGTCCCGCTCGAGATCCTCGGGCCGCGGTAGGCGCTGTGGATCCAGGTACTTCCGCAGCCGGGCGAGTTGCTCGTCCCTGACCTGCCCCGCACTCCACTGCATGACCGAGCGGAACAGTTCCGCCTTTCCGCCCGGGAAATGGTTGTGGAGCGTACGGGTGGAGGCGCCGGCCTCGGCGGCGATGGTATCGATGCTGGCCCGGGCTCGCCTTTCAGTAGCCACCGGACCGAGCGCCGAACTGAACACGGCTGGCCCGCTACGCGGGCCAGCCGTGCCACGATCACCCGAGATCGGCACCCAGGATCCACGTCAATTTAACAGTCAGCACAGCTGCAGTTCAGCGGCCATTTTGATCATGTAGTTACAGCTCAACTCGGGCCTCGAACACGAGACGTGACCGAGGTGCCGGCAACAAACTGTTGCGGTTACGTGAGCGTGAGTTGTAGTTCGCCACGAACGACGATCATGGATTCGTGGTCAACCTCCCCCCACCGACACGAACCCCCATGCCTGCGGTAGACGGGTCGTGACGGGTAGGCGCACCGAGTTGTCTTGAGGAAGCCGACGGCGGCGCTAGGCAGAAGATCGCCCGCTCCGGCCGACGCGCCGGGTCGGCCGGAGCGGGCGAATCTGTGGGAGTTGTCAGTAGCGCAGGGCGCGGAGGTTTGCGTAGCTGTCGCACGCGGACGAGACGCCGTCCGGGCGGGGGCTGTCGTTCTCGGTCAGGTAGAGGCCGACGCCGCTCATCTGGCTGTAGGCGAAGATGCGGGCGAAGTCGATGGTGCCCTCGCCCACGTCGGCGAAGGAGCCGTCGGCGGCCATGTCCTTGACGTGGAACAGCGAGAACCGGCCCGGGTACTGCTTGATCAGCTCCACCGGGTCGACGCCGACGCTGGCCGCCCAGTAGAGGTCGAGCTCCATCGCCACCAGGTTCGGGTCGGTCTCCCGGACCAGCACGTCGTAGCCGCGTACGCCGTTCTGGGCGGTGAACTCGAAGCCGTGGTTGTGATACGCGACGGTGATGCCGGCCTGCTTGAGCGTGGCGCCGACGGTGTTGAGGGTCACGGCCACCCTGGAGTAGTCGGCGAGGGTCCAGGAGCCCGATCCGGAGATGCGGACGTACTTCGCGCCGAATGCCTTGGCGTTGGCGATGACGCCGTCGAGGTTGTTCTGGAGGTCGCCGAGGCCGATCCCGATAGAGGGAACGGACAGTCCGGCGTCGGCCACCAGGGGCGCGAGCGCGGTGGCCGTCTTGCCGTAGAAGTTGTTGACCGCGCCCGAGGGTTCCGCGTTGCGGTAGCCGCAGGCGGCGAGCGAGCCGAGGGTGGCTTCGGGTGCGCTCGACATGGTGGCCCGGACCGTGTAGAGGACGAGGCCGATGCGGTCGTCGGGCAGCGCGCGGGTCCCCGATGCCGGCTGCGGTGTGCCGATCTCGGAGCCGGCCGCCGCTCGTACGATGCTCGCGCTCTCCTCGGGTGTGATGACGTCGTCCTGCCGGAGCGTTTTGGTCAGGCCGCTGACAGTGCTCACGAAGCTGCCGTGGTCGGCGAACGGGGCCTTCGCCCAGACGGCGTCCAGGATGGTGCACCCGCTGCCGAGGTCGCGGTTGGGTACGCCTGAGTCGGCGCCGGCGCGGCCGAAGAAGACCGTGGACGAGGTGGTGTAGCCCCACGGGCAGAGGTCGGCGGCGACCTGTTCCGCGGCGGACGTGTCGGGTTCGGCGGCCGACGCCGGAGCCGCGGTGAGCGGCAGGAGTGTCGCTGCGAGCAACACGGCGAGGTGACGGGCTCGCGGTCGATGGTGGGACGGGCGGGCGGAGCTGGAGTTCATCGTTTGTCTCCCGGAAGTCGGAGGGGCAGGTGGTCAGGCCACCGAGTGCAGCGCCACGGATGGCGGTTGCTGGAGGCTGTCGGGGCCGCGCCGGGTCGGTGGTGGCGGGGCGGCGTTCCGCCCCGCCACCCGTGACGCTCAGCTCACCGTCACGACCACGATCGAGGACGTCGTCGCCCCGACGCTGTCGGTGACGGTCAGTCGTGCCGTGTACGTGCCTCGGCGGGCGTACGTGTGACTGGCTGACGCCCCGTGCACGACGGCTGAGTTGTCGCCGAAGTCCCACGCGTGATCCGTGATGGTGCGCCCAGCCGCTGGCGAGGCTGTCCCGGCGAAGGCGACCGCCAGCGGCGCGGTGCCGGTGGTGGGAGTGGCCGAGGCCGAAACGGTGGCGTCGGTCTGTTCGCGTACCCCGGCGCCGTTGAAGCGCAGCCAGTCCAGCGCCATCAGGTCGGGGGTGCCACCCGTTTGGTTCGGGTTGAGGAAGACGAGGTAGAGGGTGGTCGTGCGGCCCGGATCGGTCAGCTCGACGGTGGGCGAGACGACGTTGTCCCAGCCGCCGGTGCCGCCGATGGTGGCCCGGCCGAGGAGCTGGCCGGTGGGGGAGTCGGCCCTGATCTCGATGTCGCCGCCGCTGCTGCCCGAGGCGACTCCGAAGGTGACCGAGTCGATGTTGCGGAGGTTGACCGGGCCGAAGTTGATCCACTCGCCGTTGTCGATGTCGCCGATGCGCTTGCCGGCGCTCGCTGTCGCGCGGTCGAGGACCTGGATGCCGCTCTGGCCGTCGAAGTGCTCGGCCTCCTTGCTCTTGGTCTGCAGCTCGGCCCGGGTCGAGCCGACCAGTTTCGGTGCCCCGTTCGCCCCGCCGTCGGTGTACTGGGCGGAGAGCAGCGTGTAGAGGTTCTGTCCCGGGCCGTGCCCGTCGCCGCCGTTGCTCTCGGTCACTGCCACCCCGGCGCACCCGACGTAGTTGTCCAGCGGGTGGGCGTGTGAGTCATGGCCGAGCTGGGTCTGCACGACCACCTTGGAGCAATCGATGGTGCTCTCCTCCGGGTCGGTGACTGTCACCGTGTACGGGATGCGGTCACCGAAATCGAAGAAGGCCCCGTCGGGGACGCTGAGGGTCACCGTCGGGCGCGTGTTGCCGGCCGTGATCTCCTGTACGGCGACGGCGGTCTGCCCGTTGGTGGCGGTGACGGTGAGCCGGGCGGTGAAGCGCCCCGGTGTGCCGTAGGTGTGGCTGGGGTTGGCGGCGGTGGAGTCGACGCTGCCGTTGCCGTCGAAGTCCCAGGCGTACTGGATCGCGGTGCCGTCCGGCCCGCTGGAGCCGGTGCTGGAGAAGGCGACGGTCAGTGGCGCCGGGCCGCTGTCCTTGTCGACGGCCAGCTTGGCCACCGGCGGCCGGCTGTTGGCGACGTAGTCGATGCGGTAGATGCCGGCGCCCTCGTTGCTGCCGCCCCGACCGCTGCCGCTGCCCTCGCCGAAGTCGATGACGTAGAGGGAGCCGTCCGGCCCGAACTCCGCCTCGAACGGCTGGATCCACGACATGTTGCCGAGGATCCCGTTGATGGACTGCAGGTCACCGGCGTTGGTGGGGCCGAAGCGGGGATCGCTGAAGGTCTGGGCGGTGTCGTGGATCGACAGCGTCTTGAACCACCTGCGGGTCAGCTCGTAGACGATCCACTTGCCCTCGTAGTACTGGGGGAACTTGGTCATCCGCTTGTTGGACGGGTCGTAGTCGTAGACGGGCCCGCTCATGGGGCCGCCGCCGCCCGTGCCCAGCTCCGGGAACTGTGGGGAGGCCGAGTAGGCGTACGAGACCAGGGCCGGCCGGGTTGCCGGGAGGTTGGTCAGGCCGGTGTTGTTGGGGGAGTCGTTGACCGGCGCGGCGCAGTCGAACTTCGGCCCCGAGGTGGCGGTGGCGAAGTCGTAGTCGTTGAACGGGATGTTGTTGCCGATGCAGTAGGGCCAGCCGTAGTTGCCGGCGCTGGTGATCCGGTTGAACTCGACCGTGCCCTCCGGCCCGCGGGCCGGGTTGGCGGACCGGGCGTCGGGGCCGTAGTCGGCGATGAGCAGCGCGTTCGTCTTGGAGTCGACGGTGATGCGGAACGGGTTCCGCATACCCATCGCATAGATCTCGGGCTTGGTGCGGGCCGTGCCCGGGGCGAACAGGTTACCGTCGGGAATGGCGTACTTGCCGTTGGGCAGGGGCTTGATCCGCAGGATCTTGCCGCGCAGGTCGTTGGTGTTGCCGGCGGTGCCCTGGGCGTCGTACGCGCGACGGCCGGTCCGCTCGTCGATTGGGGTGAAGCCGCTGGACTCGAAGGGGTCGGTGTTGTCACCGATCGCGGCGTACAGGTTGCCCTGCTGGTCCATCGTCACCGAGCCGCCCATGTGCGAGTTGGCGCGAGCCTCACCGCGCCAGGTCGGGATCGTGAGCAGGCGCTTCTCCGAGGCGAGACTGACGCTGTCGCCGTCGACGGTGAAGCGGGACAGGTTCAGCTGCTTCTCCACCCGGTCGGACCAGAGCAGATAGAGCCAGTTGTTGTTGGCGAAGTGTCGGTCCAGAGTCATGCCGAGCAGGCCGTCGGACTGACTGGTCTGCGCCGGCGTGTAGGCGAAGTCCAGCAGGGTGGTGACCGCGAGGGTGTCCTGGTTGACGACCTTCAGTGCGCCGGTGCGCTCGATGTAGAAGACCCGGCGGTCGGGCGCCACTGCCAGTTCGAACGGGTCGGAGAGGTCCTGGTTGACCAGGGGGATCCGCTCGAAGTTGGTGGTCCTGGTGGCACCGCAGTCACCGGGGGCGGCGCCGGCGGCCCACTTGATGCCGCCCAGCAGATGCGCGAGGAAGGCCGGCTCCTGGAACGACGAGGAGCTGTGCCCGCCGGCGGTGAACCAGGAGCGCCCGCCGTCGTAGTTCTGGCACCACGAGTAGGCATGGTCGGTGCCCTCGTCGAGCCCGGGAATGCCGTCGCGCACCTTGATCTGGGCGAGCGTGTGGACCTTGCCGGTGGGGTTGGTCCGCCAGTTGTACCACTCCTCGCTGCGCTCCCAGAGCTCCGGCAGGTCCTTCGTGGACGGGTGGGCGTGGTCGAGGACCTTGATCCGGCCCGGGAAGGTGCCGCCCGTGGCGGAGAAGTCCGGGTGCTGGTCGAAGATGGTCCCGACCAGTCCCTCGTACCAGGTCCAGTTCCGCTCGCTCGCCGACGCGGCGTGCAGGCCGACCCAGCCACCGCCGTTACGGATGAACCTCTGCAGCGCGGCCCGCTGGTCGGCGTCGAGGAGGT
Source organism: Micromonospora sp. NPDC000668 (assembly GCF_042897975.1). NCBI lineage: Bacteria > Bacillati > Actinomycetota > Actinomycetes > Micromonosporales > Micromonosporaceae > Micromonospora > Micromonospora sp. NPDC000668. The sequence goes on along the minus strand of NZ_JBIAYP010000005.1, from coordinate 90,180 downwards.
CGCCGGACGTCGGGGTGGAGTTGGTGTTGTTGAACACGAGAGCGTCGAAGCCGGCGAGGTTGGCGTCGGTGAACGCGCCCGCGTCGGTGGTCGCCTCGACGGCGAATCCCTGTTGGTCTCCGAGCTGCCGGATGGCGGCGACGCCGGCCGGGATGGAGTCGTGGTAGAAGTTCGTGACCTTGGAGAAGACCAGCACCCGGAAATTGGCGGCGGTCGCGGATTCGGCGGCGGTCGCTGCGGTGCTCGGCAACAGAAGTGTGACGGCCGCGAGCAGGGCGAACAGTAGCGTGCGTTGGCGTCTCATACACGCGCTCCTTGGCGAGGGTCGGTGGTAAGAAAGCGCTTTCCACGTGCTCTGAACCCTACGAGATCAATTTTGGCAGGTCAATATTCTGACGGCGCCCGCATTCGGCGTTGGCGCATTTCTTGCTGCCGTTTCATGGCATGCCGATAACCACTCTCCTCGCGAAGAGGGAGTGGTTATCGCGGTCAGTTTTATATCGACAATAAATGCTGGTCGGGCACCAGAGCCGAGATTTCCGGCCGCCGGCCCTGGTGCCCGTCAGCACTCCCGTCGGCGGTTCCTCAGAACCGCAGCTTGCGCAGGTAGCGGTAGCCGATCTCGGCCGTCTGCTGCGGTGTCACGTCGGGCGTGTCGTTCTCGACGATGTATTCCAGGACCGAGTGCTCGCGGAAGATCCGGGCGAAGTCGACGGTCCCGGTCCCGAGGTCGGCCATGTCGCCGGTGGTCTCGTCCCGGTCCTTGACGTGGTACTGCAGGACGCGCTGCGGCGCGGAGCGGATGACGTCGAGGGTGAAGCCCTCGGGGTCCGCGACGCCGTCGCCGGAGTTGATGCCGCCGGTGACCGCCCAGTAGAGGTCGACCTCCAGGTGCACGAGTTTCGGGTCGAGTTCGGCGGTCAGCACGTCCCACGGCCGCTTGCCGCCGCCGAGGTCGATGGTGAACTCGTGGGCGTGGTTGTGGTAGCCGTAGCGGAGGCCGACTGCCCGCGCCGCGGCGGCCTCGACGTTCATCTGCTCCGCCCAGCGTTTCCAGTCGTCCGTGCTTTCGGAGTACAGGTAAGGCACCACCATGAACTGCTGGCCCAGGGTGACCGCGTTCTGGACCTTCTGCTCCAGCTCCGCGGCAGTACCGCTGATCCCGTCGTGGCTGGAGCTGGCCCTGATGCCGATGCCGTCCAGGAACTGGCGGAGCTGGGCGGCGGTCCGACCGAAGTAGCCGAGCGCCAGCTCCACGCGCGGATATCCGATCCGGGCCAGGTGGGTGAGGGTGGCGTCGTAGCCGGGCGCACCCCACAGGGCGTCGCGCACGGTCCACAGCTGGATGCTGATCAGACCCGGGGGTACGTGGTGCCGTCCGGTCCGGTGGCCGGTGGCCGACGCGGCCGTCGCGCCGAGGCCGGACGAGGCGAGCCCGACGCCGACGGCGGCCAGCGTGCCGCGCAGCAGGCTGCGCCGGTCGACGGAGCGCCGCAGCGCGGCCATCCCGTCATGTCCGTAACACATGGTCTCTCCTTCTCGAACGTTATGCGCTGGGGACGAGGACGACCTCATCGGTGCCGGTCAGGGACGGCAGGCCGTCACCGCCGGGGTCGGTGTAGGACGCGACGAACACCCCGGTCAGGTGGTCGGTCGCCGGATCGTGACCGGACGGCACCGTCGTCTGGATCGAGCCGGTGCAGCCGTTCGCGGTGGTCTGCGGGTGCCCGTGGGTGTCGTGGCCGAGGATGTACGTGACGCTGACCCGGGAGCAGTCCACCGGCTGGTCGTCGGTCACCCGTACCTCGAACTGCACGGTGTCGCCGAAGGCGAAGGGCTGGCCCGCGACCGGCTTGACGAGCTCCACCACCGGCGGGGCGTTACCGACCACCACCCGCACCGACGCGGCGGCCGAGAGCCCACCCGGGTCGGTCACCCGCAGGGTGGCGTTGTAGAGCCCGTTGTCCCGGTACGTGAACGTCGGGTTCGCCGCGCGCGAGTCGACCTTGCCGTCGTTGTCGAAGTCCCACGCATACTTCAGCCGGTCGCCGTCGTAGTCCGTGGTGCCGTCGCTGGAGAACGTGACGGTCAGCGGCGCGAGCCCGGCGGTGGGCGTGGCCGAGACCTGCGGCGCCGGAGTGTGGTTGCCCGTCCAGCCCGTGTAGTCGATCCGGGCCAGCTGCGCGTCCTGGTTCTCACTGAAGTAGCCGTCGCCGTACTCCAGCACGTACAGCGCCCCGTCCGGACCGAACTCCAGGTCCATCGGGTTGTCGAACGTGAACGACGGCAGCACCGGCTCGATTCCGGTCAGGTCGCCGCCGGCGTCCAGCCGCAGGCCCTTCACGTAGTCGCGGGTCCACTCGGCCAGGAGCGGGACGCCGTCGTAGTAGGCCGGCCACGCCACCGGCGCGCGTCCCTGCGTCCCTGGCGGGCTGAACTGGTACGCCGGCCCGGCCATCGGGCCGATGCCGCCGGTGCCCAGCTCGGGGAACTGCGCCGACTGGCCGTAGGTGTACCACACCTGGGGCTGCGCCACCGGCGGCAGTTCCCGCAGGCCGGTGTTGTGCGGCGACTCGTTGACCGGCGCGGAGCAGTTGAACGGCGCCCCGGACACGCCCGTCGCGAAGTCGTAGTCGGTGTACGGCAGCGCCGCGGTGGCGCAGTAGGGCCACCCGTAGTTGCCGGCCTCGCGGGCGGCGAGCCACTTGCCGTGCCCGGCCGGCCCGCGCAGCGGGTCCGCCTGGCGCGCGTCCGGCGAGTAGTCGGCGACGTACAGGTCGCCGGTCTCGCGGTTCAGCTCGATCCGGAACGGGTTGCGCAGGCCCATCAGGTAGATCTCCGGACGGGTGCCGGCCGTGCCCTGCGGGAACAGGTTCCCGTCCGGGATGCTGTACCCGCCGTTGGCGCCGACCTTGACGCGCAGGATCTTGCCGCGCAGGTCGTTGGTGTTGGCCGAGGTGCGCTGCGCGTCGTATGCCGGGTTTCGGCCCAGGCGCTCGTCCAGCGGCGCGTAGCCACCGGACTCGAAGGGGTTGGTGTCGTCGCCGGTGGACAGGTACAGATTGCCTTCGGCGTCGAAGCCGATGTCGCCGCCGACGTGGCAGCAGATGCCCCGGTCGACCGGTACGTCGAGGATCTGCTGCTCGGTGGTGAGGTCCAGCTTGTCCTTGACCAGCCGGAACCGGGATAGCCGGAGGGCGCCCTTGAACTTCGCGAAGTCCGCGGCGGTGCCCCAGGCCGGTGCGTCGCCCTCGTTGACGTTCGGCGTCGACGGGTCGTCGACCGGGGTGTTCATGGGCTGGGAGTAGTACAGGTAGACCCAGTTGTTGCCGGCCTTGCCGAAGTTCGGGTCGATCGCGACGTTCTGCAGGCCCTCCTCGTCGTGCCGGTAGACGTCCAGGGTCGCGGCGATCGTGTTGCGGCCGGTGTCCGGGTCGTGCAGCCGGACCTCACCGGCGCGGGTCACGTGCAGCACCCGGCGGTCGGGCAGCACCGCGAGGTCCATCGGCTCGCCCGGGTTGTCGTTGAGGGTCACCTTCTGGAAGTCGCTCTCGGGCGGCGGGCTGGTCGGCGCGGCCGTCGCGACGGTGGGGGTAGCGACGAGCGCGATGGTCGTCAGACCCGCTACTGCGAGCGCGAGTCGTCTCTTCATCTGCCTCTCCTTGCTCGGGACTGGTCGGGGCAGGTCGAGGAAGCCAACAACTCCTTGATGGACCTGTGCGGGCATGGCTGAGTCGCCCGTCGCGACGCACGCCGCCACCGCGGCGTCGAGCAGGTTGCCGACGGCCTGCGGCTGCGTGGTCGGGAACGGGCGGAGGACAGGGGTAGGGGGGACAGGTGCGGTCAGATGTCGCCCGGCAGCCAGGGCTGCCAACGTCGCGGTTAACCGCGACGAAACACCATCGACCTGGCCGACGCTACAAAAGACATGTAGGCGTGTCTATAGCTTTCCTTCGACTCAACCGAACTTTCGTCCGAGACGGACGAAAGTAGCTCTTCGTGCGCGATTGCGGATGGAGTCGGTAGGCTCGCGCGCTGGTCAACCGCGAGCCGCGGGTATGGCGGAGCAGCTGTGGACCGCGGTCCACGCTGGGCGGGGTCAGGCAGCCGGCGAGCCGATAGGAGTCAACACGGGTGTCGCCGCCGGTGTGCAGGGCGATGGCGGCGGCGCCCGGGTCGATGAGGTAGATCCATTCGGCGTCGAGGTGACCGGCGTGGCACAGCGGGAAGACGGTGACCTTCGGCACCCAGGATGAGCTGGCCGAGGAGAAAGGTCCGCCGTGGGCCGGCGGCCCTTGGACGGAAGACATGCGCGGCACCGAAATGCCCGGGATTAGCGCGTTCCTCCAGGTTGATGGCGAAGTGTTTCACATGTACTCTATGTACGGTCGGGGCATCGAGGAATCGACGTTCACCACCGCCGGTGTGCCACGACCCGCGGCATCCTCATCGAGGAAGTACCCATGACCGTTCCGATATTCGACTGGTACCTGCAGCACCTTCACGAGTAGGTCATCACCACCGCCGTCAGCGCTTCACCCGCGAAGCTGTACGGGCGTGGCCACTGGGTCCGCCCGGGGCGGCGCAGAGCCCGACCTGGAGGAGGGCGTGTCGGACCTGCTCGGGCCTGCAGCCGCGGTCGCCGACCGGACCCGCTCTCATTGCGGGAAGGGGGAAATCCTCTGTGCAGGTCTTTCAGGTCAGTCTCATCCTTTTGATCACCGCACCCGAGGACGCCTCGCTGCCGGCATTCATTGACGATCTGCGCGATCAGCTGACGCAGCTTCAGCACCGGTGGGAAGGCGTCATCGCGCCGACCGTTCGCTGCATGATCGAAACAGACACCTGCGAGGTGACCCTGAGTGTCATGGCCGATGACATCACCACCGCTCCCATAGCCGCAGGCCGGGCAGTCGCTTACGCCGCCGATCGTGCGGCGGCCTCCTGGCGGGTCGCCATCGGGCGCATCACCGTTCAGAGACCACCTCGGCCAACCGCCCTCGCGGACCTGCCACCGCTTCCCTGACCCGGCCAGGCCGGGGTGCAGGTGCCGCCCACGCTCTTCGCCCGCATCCACGGACCCGGCCCGCCCCAGGCGCAGCAGTTTGGACGCACATGACGCACAGCGCGGCGCGGCGACGCCGGCACCCAACCAGGTGACGCTGCGGGTCGCTCTCACCGAGCCGCCCGCCACGGGCGCCACACCCGTGCTCCTCATCACGGGCCTCGACGACACGGGAAGCTAAGAAATACTGCTGCCCGTCAGGCCCGGACCGTGGCCTACCAGATTCGTCTTCTACCCAACCGACAGGGAAGCCGCCACTGATGACACCCGACCCCCACCAGGCGCCGCACGGTGACACCGTGCAGCTACCCATCTACCAGCCCCCGTCAGCAGCCAGGAAGAAGGCGGTCCCATGGGTGATCGCCGCCTCCGTCCTCCTCGGTCTCTGCTGCTGGGGGGGTTTCATCGTCGCCGCCAACGACGACGAACCGAGCCGCCCCTCCGCCGGAAACAGCCCCACCCAGGCCGGCCCCTCCGCCGCTGCACCCCCCGACGGCGGCGCGACCGCCACCACCGACTCGAACGTCCTCCAGCAACTGCCCACACCGACACGATCTACCCCCACCACGTCCGGGGCGCGGCCGAGCCCGTCATCAGCCCGGCCGAATCCGACCGCCACCCACAACACCACGCCACGGCCGGCGCCCACCAGCTCCCGGCCGAAGCCTCCACCCGCGCCCACGACCGACCCGCGATTCGGCACCTGCAAAGAGGCCAACAACGCTGGCTACGGCCCGTACTACCGCGGCCTCGACCCCGAGTACGCCTGGTACACGGACCGGAACAAGGACGGCGTGGTGTGCGACTGATAAGTCCCCAACCCCGGCGGAACGGAGCAACCGATCATCACTTGTGCCCACCGCTACGCCCTGCCGCTCCTGGCCGTACCCGGGCCAAGGTCGCGCACGGTGAGTGCGGCGAAGGTGGCGAAGGGGGCAGCGCTGGACGAGTGTAGATGTAACACCCCAGATTCCCGCGACGCCTGTAAATGATGGAAAGGTCGGGTGCGCGGCCTGACGAACGGGCGGAACCGCACCACCCCCGCAATCTCGCCCGGTACCTGGACCGAACAGCGCACCATGAAGCCCGTCGGGAGATATCCCATGGCTAATTCGACACCTCGTACCCCACCGCCGCGCTGGCCGGGCAGCCACAACGGCGTCGCCGCGCCCGCCGTCTGGAACCTGCCAACCCAGCCACTTCCCCAACAGCCGCAACGCTCGGGCGAGTGGTGGCCCTATGCGGTGTTCGGCGCAGGGACCCTACTGCTCGGGTGCTTGGCGATGGTGGTCGTCCTGCTGGCCAGGTAGCCCGCGGGGCGCCGTTTCTTACTTGCTGTCAGGCAGCGGCAGGCCCGGCCACGGGCGTTCAACGCCTGTCGGCCTCGGCCAGGTGCGAGGTCGGGCAGGCCACCGCGATCCTTAGGCCTTTGCCGACCGACGCTGCGACGGTCGCGTCGGCAATAGTTGCTAGCGCACCGCTGTTACATGATCCTGCCTCGGCCTGCAGCGCTAGACGATCATGGACGGGCTCTGAGCCGCCGCGGTACCCTCGCCAACCGTCGTGAGCAACTGGCGATCGGCTCGAAGCCGGTAGGAGCACGGCCAGTAGGCCTGGCAGTCTCGACACCGGCGGGGGTCGTCATCACACTGCCGGTGCCGCTCCGCCAACACGTGCCACTGCTCCAGGTCCATGTCCACGCCTTCCTGATACCCAGAGCGCGACCCCGGCACGCCCGGGCCGTGCAGCCGTGGCCCACAGTCAAGCGTGGCAGGAGTGTCATGTCCCGGAAGGTGTGTCAAACGTGTGTCCCGGGACGTGTGTCATGGGGTTGGGGTGAGGCGGACGTAGCGGGTGTCGTTGGTGGTGGCATGGCCGATGGGGTGGCCGCCCGCGGTGTAGACGGTGATGCGGTGGTGGTCGCGGATGGCGGTGAGGTGGTGTCCGCGCCAGGCGCAGCCGATGCCGATGCGGGCGGCTCCTTTCAGCGCTGCCGCCGTACCCCAGCGCTGTCTCCTCGGCGCGCTCAGCCCGGCGGCGGCAGGGCGGTTGATGGCTGGTGCCGCCGGGCGGGCACACTGGACGGCCATGTCGCCGTTCACGCCCACCCTCCGGTTGCACGATCGGTACGTCCTGCGCGAGCGCATCGGCCTCGGCGGGATGTCCGAGGTGTGGCGCGCCGACGACGAGGTGCTCGGCCGGCCCGTCGCCGTGAAGGCGCTCGCCGGTGAGTTCGCCGTCGACCCGCAGCTGCGGGCCACCATCCAGCGCGAGGCCCGCGCGGCCGCCCGGCTGACCCACCCGCACGTCACCCAGGTGTACGACTACGGCGAGGCGACCCTGGCCGGCGGCACGGTGGTGCCGTACCTGGTGATGGAGCTGGTCGACGGGCGCAACCTCGCCGATCGGCTCACCGGCGGCCCGCTCGCCTGGCCGGAGGCGGTCCGGATGGCCGGCCAGGTCGCCGCGGCGCTCGCCGCCGCACACCGGATCGGGGTGGTGCACCGCGACATCAAGCCGGGCAACGTCATGCTCACCGACACCGGCGCCAAGGTGCTCGACTTCGGCATCGCCGCGCTCGCCGGCCCGCACCACCCGCTCGCCGGACAGACAGGCGAACTGCTGATGGGCACCCCGGCCTACTTCGCCCCGGAGCGGCTGGCCGCCGGCCCGCCCAACCCGGCCAGCGACGTCTACGCCCTCGGTGCCGTGCTCTACCGCTCCCTGGCCGGCCGGGCCCCGCTGCCCGTGCAGACCTGGGAGGACGCGATGGAGGTGCACGCCGGGCGCACCCCGGTACCGCCGCTGCGCATCCCCGGCCTGCCCACCGACTTCGCAGAGCTCAGCCTCGCCTGCCTGGCGGCCGACCCGGCCCGCCGGCCTACGGCGGCACAGCTCGCCACCCGGTTCGGCGCCGGCCAGCCGGCCGATCCGCCCACCGCGGTCCTGCCCACCCTGCCGGCCAGCCGGGCGGCCGTCGCGCCCGCGCACCCGCCCACGCTGATCGACCGGTCGCTGCCCACGGCGCGACCGGTGCGCGCCGCATCGCCGGCAGGCCAGTCGCGCCGGTCGAATCGGCTGCTCGCGGTGCTCGTCGCGGCCGGCCTCGCCCTCGCCGTCGGGGTGGTTGGAATGCTTACCCTCGGCGGCGAACCGGACAATCCGCCCGCCGCGCCACCGGTCGCCGTCACACCCGTCGAGCAGCCGGCGTCGGATGCACCGGGTGATTCGTCCGATCCGGGTAGCGCTCCGCCAACGACCGGCGGGCCCACCCCGGTCACCCTGCGGCAGCTGACCGCCCAGCTGACGGCGGTGATCGACAACGCGGAGAGCCGGAGCGAGATCGACCCAAAGACGGCCGAGGAGCTGCGGGACAAGCTCGCCGATCTGGACCGGGGCAAGCCCAAGGACCGCGCCAAACGGATTCGGGAACTGAGCGAGCGGGTCGCCGACGCGGCCGACGGGGGCCGGATCAGCGCCGACACCGCCACCCGCCTTCAGGACCTGCTCGCCGGGTACTCGCAGGCGCGGGACGAGGAAGACGACGACTGACAGCTCAGGCGCAGGCTGATGCGGTCGTTGTCCGAGGCAGGCGAGGGCTGCTATCCGACCGGCGTTCCGTTGAGGTGTCGTCGCGCCGTCCCGGTCGGTGACGCCAGCTCGCCGGTCGATGTCTCCGCCACGGTGGCGGTGGGGTCGGCGGCGCGCGCGGCGAGCACGCGGGCGGCATTGGACGGGTCGAAATCGCCCGGGATCTGGCTCGCCTCACCGTGGGCCATGGCGTTACTCGGTGGCGCCCAACTCCGGTTTGGCCTTCGGCACCGGCGGCGGCCACGTCCGGCTGAATCTGGCCACCGCACCGGAGCTGATCACCGAGGCGGTACGCCGGATGGCCACCGCCGATTTCCGGGGCAAACTTCGTCAGCTATTGCCCGGCTGTTCGACGCTCCCGCCGGACAGGGGGTGATCATTCGACAGCGCCGGCATGTCTGTCACAACCGTCGGGACCGGCAGCGCCTACGCCCCTGGTGGGCGTGGCGGGCAACTGATGGCATGTCCTCGACGATGCTCGTGGTCGGCCCGAAGCTCGGTGTTGCGCTGGTCGTCCTGACCCTCGTGGCTGCGGTCGTCGTGACCCTCGGAAAACTGGGCCACGGTCGGCAGGTCATGGTCGCCGCCGTCCGTGCCGCGATCCAGCTGGGTGGCGTGTCGCTGCTGATCGCGGGCATCGTGGTGTCGCTGTGGGCCACGGCCGCGTTTGTGGTCCTGATGTGCGCGGTGGCGGCTGGCACCTCCGGTCGGCGTGTCACGGGCGGTGCCCGAGGCTGGTGGGCCGGTGTGCCGATCGTCGTGGGCAGCATGGCCGTGGCTACCTGTCCCAGGCACCCAACGACGGCGGCCTCGGGCTGGGCACGGACTTCACCAGCGCCCTGTTCCTCGCGACGATCCGGGGACTGGTCGCGTACCTGAACGTCACGAAGCGGGACGTGTCGGACCAGGACACCGGGGCCCCGCTCCGGTGACGGCACCTCACCATCGGGGTAGCAGGCCTGCCCCCGCCCCTTTGCACGCGATGATCGGAGGTGACGCGGACCCGGCCGGGCCCGCCGGGGACTACGGGCGGGAAGGAACGAACGGCGTGCGCGTGCTGGTCGTCGAGGACGAGACCGCCCTGGCGGAGGTGATCCGCACCGGCCTGACCGACGAGGGATTCGCTGTCGATGTGCAGCACAACGGGACCGATGGGCTGTGGGCGGCCACCGAGAACCCGTACGACGTGGTGGTGCTCGACATCATGCTGCCCGGTCTCAACGGCTATGAGGTGTGCCGCCAGCTGCGCTCGCGGGATGTGTGGACGCCGGTGCTGATGTTGACCGCCAAGGACGGCGAGTACGACCAGGCCGACGCGTTCGATCTCGGCGCCGACGACTACCTGATCAAGCCGTTCTCGTTCGTGGTGCTGGTGGCCCGCCTGCGGGCCCTGATCCGCCGCGGCGCTCCCGCCCGACCGGTGATCCTGACCGCCGGCGACCTGGCAGTGGACCCGGCCCGGCGGCAGGTGACCCGCGCCGGGCAACCGATCCGGGTGACCGCCCGGGAGTTCGCGCTGCTGGAGTTCCTCATGCGCCACTGCGGCGACGTGGTGTCCAAGCGGCAGATCATCGAGAACGTCTGGGACGCCAACTTCGACGGCGATCCCAACATCGTCGAGGTGTACGTCGGCTACTTGCGCCGCAAGATTGACCAGCCGTTCGGCCGGAGGGCCATCCAGACGGAACGGGGCATGGGCTACCGGCTGGCCGCCGACGGCGGGTGACAGCGTCGGGGGGCCAAGTTCACAAAATGCGTGTGTGATCAGTGAACCGATCCGCTCTGGAGCGCAACAGTAGTGGCGATGGACAACGAGGATTTGATCGCTGCCGTGGCTGGCGGTGACGAGAGCGCGCTGCGGGAACTGTTCTCGCGGCACGCCCCGTGGCTGGCTGTTCGGCTGCGCACGGTGCTGCCGCCCCCCGACGTGGAGGACGTCCTGCAGGAGACCTTTCTGGCCGCCTGGCGAGGCGCCGCGGCGTACCGACGTGAGGGTGCCGGCGGCTGGCTGTGGGGGATAGCCCGCCGCCAGGCCGCGCTGTGGCTGCGCCGACGAGGGCAACCAGAACTGCTGCTCTCCGCCCTGGCCGAATCCGTTGGCCAGCACGGCGCAGACCCGGCTGACGCGGCGCTGTCCAGGGCCGAGCTTGCCGACGCCGTGAAGGTGCTGGGGCCGGAGGGCAGCCTGCAGCGCGAGACCTGGCGATTGATGTACGTCGAGGACAAGTCCGTGGCTGAGGTGGCTGAGTTGATGGGTGTTCCCGCGGGGACGGTGAAGAGCCGCGCGTACCAGATCCGCCGGCTGATGCGCGCTGCCCTGCGGCGCCACGAGCCGGCGCGCGATGGAGGTGCGCGGTGACCAGCGGTGATGCGACGCGCCAGGCCCAAGAGCCCCAGGAACGCGGCCCCGGGCCAGAAGACGTCGATCTTGGTCGGGTCTGGATCGGGGTGGCCGCCCAGGTATGGCGTCGCCATCCCGGGGCGGTGGAGCGGCTGGCGGGCCACCTGCTCCGCTCGCCGGGCCTGGCCCGGGCGTTAGTGACGACGCCGTCGCTGCTGCTCGGGTGGGTCAGCGCTACTGCGGTGGTGCTGCTCGCCGGACTGCTCGCCACGCTGAGCACCGGAACGCCGTACGTGGCCCTCCTCGCGCCCGCGGTCGCCGCCGTGGGCATCGCGTTCGCCTACGGCCCGGGGATCGACCCCACGTGGGAGCTGTCGTGCAGCATGGCGGTCAGCGATCGCATGGTGCTGCTGGTCCGGGCAATGGCGGTGTTCGGTGTAAACGCGGCGCTCGGGCTGGCCGCCTCGGGCGCCTCGGGATCCGCCACTGCGGTCACGCTCGGCTGGCTGGTCCCGATGACCGCGGTGTGCGCGCTGGCCCTGGCCGCCGCGACCGTCGCCCGGTCGGCGAACGTGGGCGTGGCCGCGGGCCTGCTCGGCTGGACGATCACCGTTCTGTCCGGGCAGGTGGCCGCCGGTCGCCTCACCGCCGCGGTCACCGAATCCGCCCTCTGGCCTGCCTACCTGGCGTTCGCCGCCTGCTGCGCGGCGATCGTCCTCTATGCGACCCGGACACCGAGAGGAACGTCATGAACGTCGAGATCAGCGATCTCACCCGACGCTTCGGCCGCACCGAGGCCGTCGCCGGGGTGACGATGCAGACCGGCCCCGGAGTGTTCGGTTTGTTGGGACCGAACGGGGCGGGAAAGACATCGCTGTTGCGGATGATGGCCACGGTGATCCCACCGTCCTCGGGTCGCTTACGGCTGCTCGGCCGAGATCCCGACCAGTACGGGCAGCGCCGGCAGATCCGGCGCCGGCTCGGCTACGTGCCGCAGACCCTCGGCTACTACCCGCGGTTCACCGTCGTGGAGTTCGTCGAGTATTTCGCACTGCTCAAAGAGATGCCGCCAGCGCGAGTGCATCACGCTGTAGCGGCCGCGATTGAGCGTGTGGGCCTGGGCGACAAGGCGACGGCGAAGCTACGCACGCTCTCCGGCGGAATGCTGCCCCGGGTGGGAATCGCGCAGGCCATCGTCAACGATCCCGAACTGCTCCTGCTGGACGAGCCGACCGCCGGGTTGGATCCCGAGCAGCGGGTGGCGTTCCGTGCTCTGCTGCGCGACCTGGGGCAGCGGGCCACCGTCATGGTCAGCACGCACCTCGTCGAGGATGTCGGTGCCGCCTGCAGCGAGGTCGCCCTGATGGACCGGGGAAAGATCGTTTTCCAGGGGACGCCGGAGGAGTTGACCGCGCGCGCCGAGGGAACCGCCGCGGCCGGCGATGCTCCCCTGGAGCGCGGATACAGCGCGGTGCTAGCGCAGGCACGCGCGTGACCGCCGCTTCAGTAATGCCTGCGCCGGGCGAAACAGCTCGTCGTACGCGCCTGGCGCTCACGGTGACGGGAGGGCTGCTGCGGCTGGAGACGCGCCGCAGCGTGATGCTGTGGATGCTGCCGCTGGTCGCCATGCTGTTCTGGTTCATCACCTACCGCCCGAGCATGGCGTCCCCGCCGTTGTGGAACGTCCGGGCCATGGCCATGCAGACGACCACCCTGGCGGTTTTCGCGCCGACGGTGGTTGGCGCCGCCGCCTGGCTGGGTTGGCGGGAGCGTCGTCATCGCATGGCCGACCTGGTGATCGGTACGGCCCGGCCGCGATGGGCTCGCCAGCTCGCGACCTGGGCCGCGACCACCTGGTGGGCGATCGTCGCCTACCTGGGATGCGTGGGTGTCCTGTACGGGGTGACCGCGTGGCAGGGTGCCTGGGGCGGGCCGTTGTGGTGGCCGGCCGTGGTGGGCGCCGTGAGCATGCCAGCGTTCTCCGCGCTCGGGTTCGTAGCCGGGGTGCTTCGCCCCAGCCGGTTCACCGCCCCGCTGGTCGCGATCGGCGTGTTCCTCGCGCTGCAGATCAGCCTGCAATTCATTCACGGCGACCACTCGTACTGGCAGATCTCGCCGTTGGTCGCCGGCCCCTGGGAGATCGGGCCCGACCCGGGTGTGGCGACCTTCTACCGCTACCTGCCCGACCTTCCCATCGCCCAGGTGCTGTTCCTTGCCGGCCTGACCGCGGCACTGCTGGGCGCCCTCGGCCTGCCGGCCGGCGCTGGCGGGCGGTGCCTACGCCGGTGCGCGGCGGCCATCACCGCGGCCGGGCTGTTGGCAGCCGGAACCGCGGTTATGCTGGCCGGCACCGGCCGGCTCGACGCCCACGGCATGATCGCCATTCCGCTGCTGCACAATGCGGGCAACGACCGTCCGGTGCGCTACACGCCGGTCTGCAGCCACACCCCGATCCCGGTCTGCCTGCACCCCGCCTACACCGGCTACCTGCCCGCCGTGACGGAAGCCCTCGAACCGATACTTACCGAGGTGGTCGGCCTGCCCGGCGCACCCGTGCGGATCAGCCAATCCGCCGCGATATATGAACAGGGGCCCGACAATCGCGTCAGCATCAGTCGGGCTGGCCCTCCTACGAGCGGCACGCCGCCGGTGTTTCACCTGCTCCTGCCCCACCAGATGACCACCGACGAATTTGCTGTCGAGCTACGCGCGGCCGCCGGGCACAGCATCGTGAACAGCGTCGTGGGCGGCGGCCGCGACGCGAATCCGGCGCAGCAGGCGGTCACGGAGGCCATCCTGGGCACGTCCAGCGTGGCGCCGCCCGGAAGCCCGACCGCCGCTGCGGCGCAGCGGTTAGCCGCGCTGCCGATTACTGCCCGGCGCGCCTGGCTCCTGGAGCACGTGGCGGCGCTGCGAGCGGGCCAGCTCACCCTGGCGCAGCTGCCGTGACCGGGGACGAAACGCGTAATCTCTTGTCGGCGGTGGCGCCGGGCGGTGCGGGGCGGGCGAGGTTGCGGTTGGCTCGCCTGTACCTGGTCAACCGCCGCGTCCCGGCGGCCCTGGCAGCGGTGGCGGCCTGCGCTGTCGGCCTGAGGGTCGCGCTGCGGTGGCAGTGGGAGGCATACGGGGCGCTCCAGCTGCCGCTGATCTTCGAGACCGGTTGCGCCGTGGCCATCGCTGTCACCGCCACCAGTCTCCTCGGCGAGCCGGAACGCGTCACCGGACGGTGGCTACCGTTCCTCCGGTTGGCCACCGCGGTGGCACTGACCGTCGCCGCTGTCGGTGCGCTGGCCGCCGCCGGAGCCGGTGGCCACCTGGCCGGCGGCGCCCTGGAGGTGCTGCGCAACGTCGCCGGGCTGACGGGCATTGGCCTGTTGTGCGCTGCCCTGTTCGGCGGCGCGCAGGCATGGGCCGGCCCTACCGCCTACCTGATGGTCGCCCTCTACGCGCTGTACACGCAGTGGCACGGGCCGGCGGTGACCACGCCGTGGATCTGGCCGGCCCGACCGCCGCATGACGTCGGCGCCGCACTCTGCGCCGGCTTAGTTTTCGTCGCCGGCGTGGCGCTGGTCGCGGTGCGCGGAGCCCGTGACGCCGATCCCGAAATCCCGCGCAGCGAATGATCGCGAGAGACGGCGGGGAATCGCACCACCCCGCCGTCTCTCAGCGCCTTCTCAGCCCTGAGGACCCTAGGCTGCGGATATGGCCGCCATGCGCACCTCGTTGCGGGCCCCGGCCCGGTGGGCACGCCGCCGCTTGGGCGTGCGGCTGCGCTCGGCGCTGGCCGCCACCATGGTGGTGGCGGTGGCCTTCGGAATCGGCGCAGCCGCCTTCATCTACCTGGCCCGGGCCAACCTGGTCCACACCGTGGATGCGGCTGCCCGGCAACGCGCCGCTGAGGTGGCCGCCGCGGTAGCTGACGGCGACTCCGACACCATCGCTCGGACGCTGAAGCTCAGCCCGGGGGAGCAGAGCCTGGTGCAGGTACTGGCGCCGTCGGGTGAGGTGCAGGCGGCATCGCCGACGCTCGGCGGCGCGGAGCCGCTGTCCTCACTGCGCCCCGCTGCCGGTCAAACGCTACGGGAACAGCGGACGCTGCCCTTTGCTGTCGAAGACCCCTACCGAGTGGTCGCGATCGGTGTCGGCACCAACTCGGGCACCCGCACAGTGCTGGTGGCCCAGTCGTTGCGACCAGTACACGAGAGCACCGAGGTGATCGCCGCGATCCTGGTCACCGGTTTGCCGCCGATGCTGCTGCTGATCGGCGCGGCCGTGTTCCTGTTCGTCGGCCGGTCACTGCGCCCGGTGGAGGCGATCCGCCGCCGGGTCGCGGGCATCACCGCCCGCGACCTGCACGCCCGGGTGCCGGTGCCGCAAGCACACGACGAGGTGGCGGCACTCGCGCAGACGATGAACAGCATGCTCGACCGATTACAGATGGCGGCGACCAGCCAACGGCGGTTCGTCGCCGACGCCAGCCACGAACTACGCAGCCCGCTGGCAACCTTGCAGGCCGGCCTCGACCGCCTCACGATGACACCCCTACCCGGCGCGAACGACGACCTGGTCCGACTGATGCGACACGAGTCGCAGCGACTGGGCCGGCTGATCGCCGACCTGCTGGTACTCGCCCGCATCGACGAACACGGCCTCGCCCTGCGCCGCGAGGACGTCGACCTCGACGACCTGGCCTACACCGAGCGGGACCACCTCTCCGCCCGCCGACCTGACCTGACCGTCCGAACCCAGCTCACCCCGGTCCGGGTGACCGGCGACCCTCACGACCTCGGGCGGGCGCTGCGCAACCTCGCCGACAACGCCGCCCATCATGCGCGCCACGAGGTGCTCCTACGGGTCCGGGTCGAGGACGGGTGGGGATGTTTGGAGGTCACCGACGACGGGCCGGGCGTTCCAGAGGCCCAGCGGGAACGCATCTTCGAACGGTTCGTCCGGCTCGACGAAAGCAGAGCCCGCGCCGACGGCGGGAGTGGTCTCGGCCTGCCGATCACCCGGGAGATCGTCGCGGCGCACGGCGGGACAGTGCGGGTGCTGCCCGGCCCGCCAATGACGATCCAGGTCCTACTGCCGCTGACCAGCGACGGCGAATCGAGCGACTGACCCGCGAGAGATTTGCGCCTCGCTCTTCAGGGTCCTCTCAGTCGCGAGCGGAGAGGGTCAGCTCAGCCGGTCGAGGGAGCCGGGTCGGCCACGGGATCGGACGCCCGATGAACTACCACCTGTTTCACCTCATCAACGCAGCCGCCGGACACCACGATCCGCTCGACGACGTGCTGGAATGGTGCGCCGTCTGGCTGATCTACCTTCTCGGCGCTCTGGCGGCGGTCGCGCTGCTGCTCGCCCCGAGGTCGCGTAGTTGGTCGATATTCGTGCGCGTCGGGGCGTCGCTGGCCCTGGCGTTCGTCGTCGGTCAGGTGGTCGCCCTCGCCAGCACCGAGGTCCGCCCGTTCCAGACGCACCCTGTGCACCAGCTGATTCCGCACGACCCAGGCGGATCCCTGCCCAGCGACCACGCCACGGCGGCATTCGCGGTGGCCTTCGCTGTCGGGGTGTTCCTGTCCTGGCGCTGGGGACTCCTGCTGTCGGTGCTGGCCACTGTCATCGGACTCGCCCGCGTCTGGTCAGGTGTGCATTACCCGACGGACATCCTCGCCGGCGCGGTCATCGGAGCGGGAGCCGTCCTGATCATCGCGCTTGCCGTACGCGTCCTCGACCGGCGTGCCCATCAACACCGTTCCGGCGCGGCTGCCAGCCACCACTAGCCGCTCCGGCCCGTCTGCCCCGCCCGCTCCACCCGTCACGCCCCTCTCGGAGGTCTCCTCGTGTCAACGTCCCTCGCCTTGGCGGCCGTGGGTCCCAGCTTTCTCAACCCGGAGTGGCTGATCTCCACCTTCGGGCTGATCGGCATCCTCGCCATCGTCTTCGCCGAGTCCGGGCTGCTGATCGGGTTTTTCCTGCCCGGTGACTCACTGCTGTTCACCGCCGGGCTGCTCGTCGCCGACGGCCACTACCTGCACCAACCGCTCTGGCTGCTCTGCCTGCTGGTGGCCGTCGCTGCGATCGCCGGAGATCAGGTCGGGTACCTGTTCGGTAAGCGCGTCGGTCCGAGCCTGTTCCGCCGACCCAACTCTCGCCTGTTCAAACAGGAAAACGTGCACCGGGCCAACGACTTCTTTGCCCGCTACGGTGCCCGATCCGTGATCTTGGCCCGATTCGTGCCCATCGTGCGGACGTTCACCCCGATCATCGCCGGGGTCAGCCGGATGCGCTACGGGACGTTCCTCATCTACAACGTCCTCGGCGGGACCCTCTGGGGCGTCGGCGTCACCGTCCTGGGCTACTTCCTCGGCCAGGTCGCGTTCGTCAAGGCGAACATCGAGGCCATCCTGATCGGCATCGTCGTGGTCTCCGTACTGCCGATCGGCATCCAACTACTCCGATCCCGCCGCGCCGCCGCCCGCATATCCCCAGAGGCAGTGAACCCCGCGGCAGCGGCACAAGCGCCCCGAACCGAGTGATGCGCCGCACCGACGCGGATCAGCGCGGTGCGTATGGTGAGGAATTCGCTTGTGCGGTCGCCTTGGGCCCGTGAGGACAAGAAGGCTACGTCGCCCACCGTCTCTTCGTCCGCCCAGCCCCCAGGCGGTCAGGTAGGCCGCAGTCGAGGGGTCTTCCCGTTGCCTGCGTCCCACAGCCCCACCTGAGGCGTCCTACTGATCGGGGCCGTAGAGGCCGAAATGCAGCGCTGGGTCAGCCGGATCCCAGGTGTTCGTGAACTGCGACCGTGCACCCATCTCGGCAACTCGACTGAGAAGGTTGTTGCCCAACGCCAGCCGGGCCGGCTCCCAGGCGGCCAGCGCGC
The DNA here is from genome assembly GCF_042897975.1 of Micromonospora sp. NPDC000668. Lineage (NCBI taxonomy): Bacteria > Bacillati > Actinomycetota > Actinomycetes > Micromonosporales > Micromonosporaceae > Micromonospora > Micromonospora sp. NPDC000668. The sequence goes on along the minus strand of NZ_JBIAYP010000005.1, from coordinate 72,303 downwards.
GCGGAATGTCGGGCTCAGCAGAGAGCGCATCCGCGAGCGCCCAGGCGTCGGCGGCCGCCTTGGCGGTGCCGGCCGCTGCGTGGGGTCGCGCGGCGAACGCAGCGTCGCCGATTAAGGCCACGCGTCCGAAGGCCATCTTGCGCACCGCGATGTCGAGAACGATCTGGATGTACGGCTGCGCGCTCCGGGTCACCAGCTCGGCTGCCGCGGGCGGCAGCAGCTCCAAGGCGTCGGAACGCATCCGGTCGACGTACCGCTGCTGCACCTGGCCCGGGTGCACCGAGACGGGCGCGGTGAAGCCGCGCTGGTCGGTGACCATCTCGTCCAGTTCCGGACCCTCGGGCACGTTGCGGTACCAGACGTAGTTGAGCTGCCGGTCCCCTCGGGCGAGGCTGCCGTTGCTGTCGGGGATCGGGTACATGCAGAGGTGCGAGGCGTCGATGACGGCGTAGCTCGTCGCGTTGTGGATGAGGTCGGCCGTCTCGACCGACACCGCGCGCTCGGGCACGGTTCCACGCCAGCCGATGTAGCCCGAGTAGCGCGGCTGGAACTGCGGCTGAAGCCGCCGGCGCCCGATCGACGAGATTCCGTCGGCGAACACCACGAGCTCGGCCCTCTCGGTCCGGCCGCTGGTGAAGCGGATGTCCACGCCGTCGTCGTCCTGACTGACTCCGACGGCGTACTCGCCGATGTGGTAGTGGTCGGTGCCGAAGTCGTCCAGCAGCACGCGGTACATCGTTGTCCAGGAGCTGAATCGCCAGGCGGCGGGCTCCTCATGCACGATCTTGTTTCCTACGCCCAGGTAACGCGTCACCGACGAGCCGATGCTGATGTCGTCGACGCCGAAGCTGTGGGGTCGTTCGACGATCCAGCGGACGGTGTCGGGCTGGAGGACGATGCCGCCGCCTCGGCCGTCGAGGTACGTCGGGGTTCGCTCGAAGACGTCGACCTCAAAGCCCTGCTCCCGCAGCAGCAGGGCCGCGGTGAGTCCGGCGAACGAGCCGCCGACGACGACCGCGCGGCGCGCCTCAGTCATGGTCGTACCTCTCGCTGTTGTCGAGTGCGGGTCCGTACGGGTGGTGCTCGAGGTTGACGACGATGGCGTCCTGGGTGGTGCGCGCGACGATCATCCGCACCGGCTCGGCGCCGCTGGCGTTCTCCTCCCAGTGCACGACGTGGGGCTTGATGTAGACGAAGTCGCCTGGGTGCGCCTCCCGCATGTCGTCGAGGGTGTCGCCGACCCACCAGCGACCCACCCCGCTGAGCACGTAGAGCGCGGTCTCGGACTGGCCGTGGTGGTGGACACCGGTCTTGCTGCCCGGGGGGAGCACCGAGAGCCCCATCCACAGGTCCTGGGACCCGAGGCGGCGGGCGGAGACGGCCTCGAAGCGCTTCAGGCCGGACGTCTGGGGTGTCTCGTCGGAGAGGTCGTCGCCGCGGATGATGTGCACGTCGGCCTCGCGGGACCTCCCGGGCGGCTCGGCCTCGGACAGGTGGTGATCGTTCATGGCGCCTACTGTGGCCTCCGCTGGCCCCGTTCGGACATGTGTCGCCACACAGGTATGGCGCGGAGTCGGGTGTCGTGGCACAGTCGCGCCATGCAGACGAGCGGTGCCCTGCACCTGCGCCCCTGGCTCGAGGCGATCGCGACCATCGCCACCGTGATCAATCGACCGGTTTCGCCGCCAGAGGTGCTCGACCTCGTGTCCGAGACGGCGGCTCGCCTGCTTGGCTACGACTTCTGCGCCGTCTTGATCGTCGACGAGGAGGGCAATTCGCTGGCCATCACCGGCACTTACGGCCTCTCGTCGAGCTACATCCAGCAGGTCAACGCCGACCATCCGGTGATGCTGGACCCGGACGACGAGCTGCAGGCTCCCTCCAGTAAGGCGTTCCTCACCGGTAGGTCGGTGCAGGTGGTTGATACCCTGGCCGACGCGACCTTCCTCCCGTGGGGTGGGGTGGCGCGCCAGCAGGGCTACCGCTCGTTGATCTCGGTCCCCGTTGTGTCGTCCGGCGTGCCCGTCGGGACGCTCAACTGCTACAAGCGGGTTCCCCACGAGTACGGCGCCGACGAGCGGGATCTGCTCTCTCTGCTCGCCGACCAGGCTGGCGTCGCGATCGAGACGACCAGGCTACGCGATCGCGAGGCCGCGACCATCGCCGAGCTGCTCGCGGCCAACACCGCTCTCGCCGAGCAGCACGAGTTGCTGCGTCGCGGGGAGGCGGTGCATGAGCAGTTCACCCAGGTCGCGCTCCGGGGCGGTGGCGTTGCGGGGGTCGCGGCGGCGCTGACCGAGGTGCTGGGTACATCGGTCGTGGTGACCGAGGAACCGTCTGGGGCCGAGCTGGCCGCGGTGAAGCGCGACGAGAACCCTCTCGTCACGCAAGACACGGAGGCGCACTCGACGCCGGTGATGCTCGGCCTGGACACGGTCGCTCGGATCTGGGTCCCCCGGTCCGTGCTGCCGCTGCCCGCCATCGACGTCCGCGCGCTCGAGCACGCCGCCACGGTCTGCGCCCTCGAGGTGCTGCGGGCCCGCACGGCACTCGAGGTCGAGTGGCGCCTGTCCGGCGAGGTGGTCACGGACCTGCTCACCGGGAATCCAGCGGGGTTGGTGACGGCCGCCGAGCGGGCGGGCCGGCTCGGTCTCGACCTGACGAACCCGCATGCCGTGATCGTGGTCCACGGCGGCACGCAGCGTGCCGGGTCCGCCCGCGTCCTGTCGGTCGCGAGGTCGCTGGTGGCCACCGCTCAGCCCCGTGCGTTGGTCAGCGCGATCGCGGACGACGTCGTGTTGCTGTTGCCGGCGAAGGACCAGGCCGACGCCTTGGACCGCGCCGGTCAGCTCCAACGGCAGCTGCGCCGTATCGGCGTCGGGGCGGACACCGGGGTGGCAGTCTCGCCGCTCTGCACGACGCTCGCCGACTACCCCGCGGCCTACCGACGTGCCCGCGGTGCGGCGACGATCGCCCAGCTCCGTGGGCAGGCCGACACGGTCGCGAGCTTCGAGTCGCTGGGCGTGCACGGGCTGCTGCTGCAGCTCGAGGACGTCTCGGAGCTACGTCGCTTCGCCGCCGAGACGCTCGCCCCGATCCGCGCCCACGACGCTACGCGCGGGACTGCTCTCGAGCAGACGCTGCGCGCCTACATCGCCCACGACCTCAACACCGCTGCCACTGCCGCAGCGCTGTTCGTGCACCCCAACACGGTCGGCCTGCGCATCCGCAAGGCCGAGCAGCTGCTGGGGGTGTCCACCGCGCACGTGCGGTCCCTCGCCGAACTCCAGATCGCGCTGAGTGCCGACGAGGTGGCCGACGCGCTCGGGACCCGTGGTCAGGACGGCGGCACGGCACGTGGCTGAGCACCGCGCGGGAGCACGAGCAACGGCACCAGCCACAGCATGGCGACGACGACCAGTGTTAAGGAGGCGTGCCCGTGGTCGGCTGCCCACCCCATGGCCGGGGTCGCCGTGACGACGAGACCGAACGCGGCCGTGTTCATCATCCCGACGGCAGCCGCCGGTCGCTGCGGGTAGCGCGCTTGGGCGGCGCCGACCACGCTCGCGAACGGCAGTCCGCTGAACAGCCCGAGCACCACCACGGCCAGGACCGCGACCACCGGCGCGGTCGGTCGGGACAGCGCCACGGTGGCGGCCGAGCACGCGATCAGTGCGAGGACACAGATCGTCCGGCTGTGGGTGGGCCACATCGCCGCGATGTGGCCGCCGAGGGGCCGGCTCACCACGGAGAGGCCGAGCACGCCCGATCCGATCACGGCGGCCGCCGTGGACTCGAACGACCAGATGTCGACGAGCAACGTGGTGGCCCATGACGAGAGTACGAGGCCCACGCCGAGCGTGACGGCGTGGACGGCGGCGAGGCGGAACAGCTCACCGTCGCGCAACAGCGTCGACGGTGGTGATCCGGCGGTGTGGACGCCATGCGTGGGCGTCGCTCGGCGGGCTCCGTCCGGCGGTTGCCGCGCCGCCAGTACCAGCGCGAGGGCCGTCACAGCAGCTGTCGTGACCCAGGGAGCCCGCCAGTCCAGCACGAGCTCGGCGAACGGCACCACGAGCACGGCCGCTCCCGACGCGGCGAGCGCCACGCCACCGAAGATCCCCATGCCCCACGATCCGCGGCCGCTGCTGCGCGCCAGCTCGGCTCCGGAGACGAAGCAGACGGCGAATCCCGTCCCGGAGGCGATCCTGGCCGCCACCGCCAGCCAGGGCAGGGGAGCCAGCAGGGCCAGCAGGTGCGCGGCGACGACGAGGGACAGCCCGGCGGCCGCCGCCGTTCGCACGCCGAGGCGGTCGACCAGGATCCCGCCGGGGAACTGGAGGGCGGCATAGGGCGCGGCCAGCGCGGCGGTGAGCAGGCCGACCCAGAGAAGGTCGGCGCCGTAGGCGGCCGCCATGGTGCTCGCTGCGGCGCCCGCGGCCGTCATCGCCCAGCCGGCCGAACCGCCGAGCAGGCAGGCAAGAAGGAGCGTCGGAGCGGGGGGCGCCGCAGTGGTCGCCACTTCAGGTGTTTTGCGGGAAGCCGAGCTGCACTCCGCCGCTCGGCGCGCCCCACCGCGACGTGATGACCTTGGCGCGGGTGAAGAACCGCACCCCCTCGGCACCGTGGGCGTGCGTGTCGCCGAACAGTGAGTTCTTCCAGCCGCCGAAGGAGTGGTGCGCCACCGGCACCGGCACCGGCACGTTGATCCCGACCATGCCGACCTGCACCTCGTTTTGGAACCGCCGGGCGGCCGGGCCGCTGGAGGTGAACAGGGCGGTGCCGTTGCCATAGGGGTTGGCGTTGATCAGGCGAAGCGCCTCGTCGAAGGATTCCGTTCGTACGACTGCGAGAACCGGGCCGAACACCTCGTCGCGGTAGACCGACATCTCGGGGGTGACATGGTCGACCAGCGTCGGCCCCAGCCAGAAGCCTGACGCCTCGCCATCCACGTCCCAGTCGCGGCCGTCGACGACGAGCTTGCCGCCCTCCGCCTCCGCCGCCTCGACGTACGAGGCAACCCGATCGCGGTGCTCGCGCGTCACGAGCGGCCCCATGTCGACGTCGCGGCGCCCGGACCCGACCGACAGGGCACGTGTCCGGTCGGCGATTCGGGTCACCAGGTCGTCCGCTACCGGTCCCACCGCGACGACAACGCTGATTGCCATGCACCGCTCGCCGGCTGAGCCGTAGCCCGCGCTGACGGCGGCGTCCGCAGCGGCGTCGAGGTCGGCGTCGGGGAGCACGACCATGTGGTTCTTGGCGCCGCCGAGGGCCTGCACGCGTTTGCCCGACACGGCTGCGGTCTCGTAGACGTGCCGCGCGACGTGCGTCGACCCCACGAACGACACCGCCTCGATCGCGGGATGTCTGAGCAGCGCGTCGACCGCTTCGGCGTCACCCTGCACGACGTTGAACACACCGGCCGGCAGGCCTGCCTCCTCCCACAGCCGCGCCAGCCAGATTGAGGCCGACGGGGTCTTTTCACTGGGCTTGAGCACGACGGTGTTGCCCGCCGCGATGGCCACCGGCACGAACCACAGGGGCACCATGGCCGGGAAGTTGAACGGGTTGATCACGGCGACCGGTCCCAACGGCTGGCGCACGGTCGACACGTCGACACCGGTGGCGGCGTTCTCACTCACGGCGCCGTGCAGCAGCTGGGCGATCCCGCAGGCGACTTCGACGACCTCCTGGCCGCGGCTGACCTCTGCGACGGCGTCCGCCATCACCTTGCCGTGCTCGTCGGTGATCAGCTCGGCAAGCTCCGTCTTGCGTGTGTTCAGCAGCTCGCGGAAACCGAACAGTGTCTGGGTGCGGCGGGCTAACGACGTGTCGCGCCACGCCGGGAACGCCGCGACGGCGGCGTCGACCACGCGGGCCACGTCGTGCGTGGACGCCAGTGCCACCGCGGCGGTCACCGCTCCGGTCGCTGGGTTGGTGACCGAGGCGGTACGGGTGCTCGCACCCGCGAATTCTTGCCCCATCCAGTGGTTCACACGCGCCACGTCGCCGTTCATCTGCTCGCTCCTCATGCGGGGACCCTCAGGATGGGAGGTCCGACCGAGCGGTGTACTCACGCCGGGCGTCATCCCGGCGTGCCGGGACTGACCGGCGGCGGCAGTATCGGGCTGTCGGCCCGACTGTTGTTCTCGGTCAGCAGCCGCGCGAGCCTCAGCGCGACCTGGAGCTCGGTCCGTCGCTCCGTCAGCGGGCGGCCCAGCAGCTCTGCGGCCTTCTGCAGCCGGTTGCGCACGGTGTGCTCATGCAGGTGGAGGTGCGCGGCGGTGGTCACATGACTGCCCCACCGTTGGGAGGCCTCGACGGTCTCGCGCAGCCGCGCGGCCAGGTCGTCGTCGGCACCTAGCTGTCCGAGTTCGGCGTGGACGAACGCACGGGCCTTGACCGAGTCGGCCATCAACAGGATCTCGAGGCTAACGTCGGGGTGGCCCAGCACCCTGGGGCTGCCCGCCGCACCCCACGCCGCGCGCACCCGTTGCACGTCCCGCACCTGGAGCCAGCCGGCCCGCACGCCCTGTACGCCGACGTGCGGGTCGCTGACCGACGCTTCGACGCCGAGGCCGCGGAGGCAGTCGGTCAGGTTGGCGATCCTCGCGGCGCGCCATCCCGGTGGCCGGGGGTGTGCCAGCCACACCACCGTGTTGGTGAGGTCGACCGGATGGACGAGGGTGTCGCGGGTGTGGCACGCCTCGCGCAGCGCGTTGAGGATCTGGCGCGCAGCGCCTTCGGGCATCGCCGGCAGCAACACGGTGATGTGGCTGGCGTCGAGGGGATAGTCGAGCAGAACCAGGTCCGACGGTGGGAGTGGCGTGGAGTCCTCGCGTAGCAGATGCTGGACGAGGCCGTTGCGTACGTGCTCGCGCGAGCGGCTCAGCGCCTCGTCGGCCCGGGCGAAGCTGTCCGCGACCTGCGATGCCACCTGGTGCTGGTAGCCGAGCAGCAGCGCAGTCATGCCGCGTAGTGCCTCGAGACTCTCTGCGCGCGGGACGTCGTTGCGGTCGGCCCGCTCGACCAGCCGGTCGCTCCACTCGTGCCACATGGTCAGGAAGCCCACACGGTAGGACCGCTGCAGTGCCGTCTGCGGCAACCTGAGCCGGGCCTGCAGGCGGGCCAGGGCGAACGGCTCGGCGAGCGTCACCTCAGTGAGGTGGATCCGCCCGGCGATGACCTGGCGGAGGTGGCGGAGGTTCTCGACCACGCTGGCCCGTAGCCGGGACACGAACTCGTCGTTGTCGCGCAACGTGTCGAACGCCGCCGCGAGGTCCGCCTCGACGACCCGGTCCGCCAGGGCCACCAGATCCACGCCGTCGGAGGCCTCGCGTGCCCACGTCGGCAGGCGCACGTCGGCGTCTGGACGCGGTCGTGGGGCTGGTGTGGGCGTAGTCACCTGGTGGAGCGAGGCGGAGGTCATGAGGCCACGGTGCCGCCGGCCGCGGATCCGTGCCGATGTGTCGCTCACCACACTGTCGCCTCAGAAATGGGTGGCCCCACATGGTGGCGCGTCGCGTGACGCGGCGAGGCTGTGGCGCGTGGGGCGGTGCCGAACCTACCGCCCCCTCTCGAGGAGGACATGCCATGTCACCAGCGACGGCCGGGCCCTGTGGGCACCGGGTGTCAGCGGGCCACCCGCTGGGTGGTCGACCGCTGCACGAGGCTGGTGGCGAACAGACGCTCGCGCCCGGCGCCGATGTCGCCGCCGTGCTCGATGCGCTCCACGAGCAGTCGGGCGGCCGTCCGTGCCATCTCCGACAGGGGCTGGCGGACCGTGGTCAGCTGGAACACCTCCCAGGCTGCCATCGGAACGTCGTCGAAGCCGAGCACCGAAACGTCGCCCGGCACGTCCAGGCCAAGCGACTTCGCGGCGTCGATGGCGCCGAACGCGATCACGTCGTTGCCGCAGATCAGCGCGGTCGGGGGAGTGGCCAGCCGGAGCAGCTCTCGGGCGTTCTGGTAGCCGCACTGGTGCGAGTACGGTCCTTCGCGGACGAGACGCTCGTCGAGTGCGACCCCGGCGTCGACGATGCCGGCGTGCCTGTCCCTGCTCGTCGAGGTGTTAGCGGGGCCACGGATGACGCCGATGGTGCGGTGGCCGAAGTCCAGCAGATGGCGAGCGGCGGCGCGTCCGCCCTGGTAGTTGTCCGCAATGACGCGGTCGACGTCCATCCCGTCGACGTACCGGTTGAGAAGCACGACCGGCAGGTCCCGCCCGGCGAGGGCCTGGCCGAGCCGCGAGTCGAGGGTGGCCGTCGTGACCAGGACGCCGTCGATCGACCGGTTGAGCAGGTTGACCAGGGCCTCCTGCCCGGTCGGGATGTCGGTGCGCTCGGCAAACAGCACGACCCGGTAGCCCATGATCTGCAGCTCGTCGTGCACCGGCGTGAGCAGCGTCGGGAAGAACGGGTTGGTCAGGTCGGAGACGACAACGCCGATGGTGCGTGTGCGCTGTGGCGTCGGGGGAGCCACCCAAGATGGGCGGTAACCCAGCCGCTCGGCGGTTTCCTCGATGAGGCGGCGGGTGTCCTCCCGCACCCGGGGGTCGCCCCGCAGGGCGCGCGAGACCGTCGACTGGGAAACGCCGGCGGCCTGCGCCACGGTCGAGCTGTTCGTCGCAGGGCGCGCGCGGCGCCGTCGTCCCGGACCATCGCCCGTCGTGCCCGGATTCACGCTCACAACCCGTCTCACTTCCTTCTCGTGTCCAGGCGTCGGCCCTCGATGCGGGCAGAAATGCATAATCTATGCACGACGAAGATAGACGATCATCTCGTTGGCTGTCAACTTCCTAGCACTCCGTCTGAGTCCGGAAATATCGGCCACGCAGGCGTGAACCCGGCGGCCGTCGAGCGCATGGTCGAGAACAGGAGCATGCATAAGTTTCCGAGAAATGCTTGACTTGCAAGATTAGTCACGGCAGTCTCAGGCGCCACATCCCCACCACTCCATCCCCACCACTTCACCCCCCACCACTTCACCCCCACCCCCAACCACCACCGGGCCCGTCGTAGCGCGTCGCCCCTGATCGCACCCTCGGACCGGTCGAACGACTCTGAGAGGCACGATATGAGCACTGCACGCATCTTCCGTCCCCACCGCTCGCGCCTGGTGGCCGCCGCCGGTGTCATTGCCCTGCTGGTCTCCGGCTGTGGATCGCGCCCAGGCGCCGCCAAGGGCGGCGAGGCAAAGGACGCCGGCGGCGTCGTCAACATGGTGATGGCTCCCGACCCGGTCTGGAAGTGGATGGAGAGCCAAGGCATCAAGCAGCAGATGGAGGAGGAGGCGGGGATCCAGGTCCTCACCTCGTCCTCTTGGGACGAGTACGGGGTGTACGCCGGCGGTCACGCGGACGTCGTCTCAGCCGCGTCGTACGAGGTACCCGACCTGGAAAAGCAGACCGGCGAGAAGACAACAATCTTCGGCAAGTTCAATTCCGACAGAAGCATCCTGGCCGTGTCGGCAAAGAGCAACGCCCAGACCATCTGCGACCTCAAGGGCAAGAAGATCGTGACGCACAGCGCCGTCTCGATCACGATCATGTGGGGCGTCTACGCCCGCAAGTTCTGCAACCTCGACCTGCGCGCCGGGGGCGGCGACTTCGAGCTCGTCGTGACCGACCCGCAGAACGCCGCCGGCCTCATCGAGCGTGGTGACGCCGACGCCGGTCTGCTGCTGCCCGACTTCTCGATTCCGCAGCTGTCCAGCGGCGCGATCAAGCCGCTCTACGACTCCAAGTCGGTCTCGCAGATCTACGCCGAGAAGTTCTCTTCCGACCCGCAGAACGTCACCCACCCGCAGAACAATGTCTTCGTCGCTCGTAAGGCCTGGGTCGAGAAGAACCCCGACGAGGCGGCCTTCCTGGTCAAGATCTGGGACCGCGGCGTGCAGGAGTGGGCCAAGAACCGCGACGCGATCGTCAAGGCCTACCCCGAGGACTTCGCCGCCGAGACGCCCGAGGAGAAGGCGTTCATCCAGGACTGGCTGGCCAACAAGTACGACTGGTTCGTCGACACGACCTACCTCGACCAGGCGTGGGTCGACAGCGAGACCAAGCTGTTCGAATTGATGAAGGAGACCGGCTTCGTCGACAAGAACACGCCGGCCCCCGACTTCACCATCATCCCGAAGTCCTGAACCTCGAGTCCCGACGCATCCAGCAGGCCCGGTGTGGCCGGGTGAGTGGGCCCGGTAGGGCCGAGTGAAGGAGAGATGATGACGGATCAGCTGGTGGGCGCGGCTTCGGCCGCGCCCCCCGCGGACCCCGACGACCGCGAGGCGAGCGCCCGCAGGATCGACCGGCTGCGGCGCTGGCGGCGCACCGGCCTGCTCGTCCTGGGCTGGATCGCGATGTTCCTGCTATGGGAGTTCGGCTCTTGGTGGTACGGATCCCGGCTGCTGCCCCGCCCGCACGAGGTCTTCCAAGCGGCGGTCGAGATCGTCGAGAACGGCAACTTCGTCACCGACTTCTCGGCGAGCGTGCTGAAGACCTTCGCCGGTTTCGGGGTCGCCGCCGCCATCGGGGCGCCGGTCGGCTATCTGATGGGCCGGTACAACTACTGGCGGGCGTTCTTCCACGGTGGCGTGACCATCGCTGGCACGATCCCCGCGATCGTCTACGCGGTCATGTCGCTGATCGTGTTCGGCCTGTCGAACTTCGGGCCGATCCTCGCGGTCGCGCTCGTGTCCGCGCCCTACGTCGCGCTCAACGTCGCCGAGGGCATCCGGGGCGTCGACAAGTCCCTGGTCACCATGAGCGAGGCCTTCGGGCGGGCCCCGCACCAGATCCGCCGGGAGGTGCTGCTCCCGACGATCGTGCCGTTCGTGTTCGCCGCGATCCGGATGTGCTTCGCAGTGGCCTGGAAGGTCGAGGCGCTGACCGAGGTGTTCGGAGGCCGCAACGGTGTCGGCTTCCAGATCCGCACCGAGTACCAGCTCTACGACATCGCTGCCGTGCTCGCGTGGACGTCCCTGTTCATCGTGTTCATGCTCCTCATTGAGCGCCTGGTCCTGTTCAAGGCCGAGGCACGGCTCCTCGCATGGCGTCCGGAGGAAAGGAGTTCCGCCTTATGAGCACCACGTTCCAGGCCACCGCCAACCGGCGCCGCTCGACCAGCGAGATCGAGCAGAGCACGCCGGCCTGGCGCAAGCGGCTCACCTCCGACGGGGCCGCCCGGGTCGCCGCGCTGCTGTCCTTCTTCCTGTTCTGGGTCCTGATGTCGCTGCTCTTCGGCCGCGTCCCGGGCCCGGTCGAGGTGGTGCAGCGACTCGGCGAGGAGTTCTCCCGCGGCGAGGTCTTCGGCAACTTCGGCTCGACGCTCTACCGCTTCGGCGTCGGGTTGCTGCTCGCGACCGTCGTGGGCATCGCGATCGGTGTGCTGATGGGCCTCTCCTCGCTGTCCCGGGCGTTCTTCGAGAGCCCGGTCCTGGTCGGCCTGTCGATCCCGGCGATCATCTGGTCGTTTCTCACGGTGATGTGGTTCGGCTTCGGCGACATGAGCCCGATCATCACGACGTTTCTGACCTCGGTGCCGTTCGTGGTCGTCAACGTCGCCCAGGGCGTGCGGGGCGTCTCCCGCGACCTGCGCGATATGTCGTCGACGTACAACGTGCCGGTCACCCGCCGCATCCGCGACCTCGTCCTCCCAGCCGTCACCGGGTACATCGCGGCCGGCGTGCGCTTCGCGATCATCATCGGCTGGAACGGCGTCCTGCTCGCCGAATGGTTCGGCGGCGGCGGGGGTGTCGGTTACCGGGCCCGCTTCTGGTACGACGCCAACCGGTTCGGCGGGTTCGCCGCCTGGGTCGTGCTGTTCGTCGGCTTCATCGTGCTGCTCGACCGGCTCGTGCTCGACCGCGCGATCAAGCGCGCCTTCCGCTGGCGGGATGGCTGATGATCCCGTCCGCCCTCATCCTGCACACCCCCAGCCCTAGGGAGCTCTCGTGGCAGTCCTGACCGTCAAGAACCTCGCCAAGACCTTCAACCTGGGCACTCCCCGGGCGAGCCGGGTCCTTGACGACATCTCCTTCGAGGTGAGCGGCCAGACATTCGTGTCGATCGTCGGGCCCTCGGGCTGCGGCAAGAGCACGCTGCTCAACATCATCTCGGGCGTGGAGGAGCACACCTCCGGCGAGATCAGCCTGACCAGTGACGATGGCGGCCCGGCCCGTATGGGCTACGTCTTCCAGGACCCGCGGCTGCTTCCCTGGCGCAGCGTCATGCGGAACATGATGTACGTCCAGGATGACCGGAGCGAGGCCACCGTGGCCAGGGCCAAGCGGTACCTCGAGATGGTGGGCCTGGCGAAGAACGCCAACTTCTATCCCGGTCAGCTGTCCGGCGGCATGCAGCAGCGCGTCGGCATCGCCCGTGCCTTCGCGGTCGAGCCCGACCTGCTGCTGATGGACGAACCGTTCAGCCATCTCGACGCGATCACCGCCCGAGGGCTTCGCGCGCAGCTACAGGACATCTGGGCCCAGTCGAAGAAGACCGTGGTCTTCGTGACCCACGACGTCGTCGAGGCCGTCGAGCTGTCCGACCGGATCATCGTGCTCCAGCCCGGCGGCCGGATCTACGAGGACATCACCATCGATCTGCCCCGCCCGCGCCGGCAGACCGACCCCACGGTGGCCACCCTCCAGGCCGAGGTGCTCGCGCGTCTCGAGGCCATGAAGGAAATGAGCCCCACTGCCGAGCCCGTGGCCTGACCGCACCCGCCCAGGACAGGAGCACCATGAGCACCCACCTGAAGTCCCCCACCGGCGGCGTGCCCGCCGCCCACGGCAACGATGACGTCTCCGCCGTCGTCCGCGAGGTGATCAAGGACGTTCGCGTGAACGGCGACGAGGCCGTACGCCGCTACTCCGAGAAGTTCGACAACTGGTCGCCCGAGTCGTTCAGGCTCGGGCCGGAGCAGATCGAGGAGCTCGTCGCGTCACTGACGTCCGAGGTCGTCGACGACATCCGAACCGTGCAGGCCAACGTCCGCGACTTCGCCCAACGCCAGCGCGACACCCTGCAGGACTTGGAGGTGGAGACCCAGCCGGGCGTGTTCCTGGGCCAGAAGCACCTGCCGATCGTCGCGGCCGGTGCCTACGTGCCCGGGGGCCGCTACCCGCTGACCGCCTCGGCGCACATGACCGTCGTGACAGCGAAGGTCGCCGGGGTCGAGCGGGTCACTGCCTGCACCCCGCCGCTGCGCGGAAAGATCCCAGCGGCGACCGTGGCCGCCCTACACATGGCCGGCGCGGACGAGATCTTCCTGCTCGGCGGTGTCCAAGCGGTCGCCGCGATGGCCATCGGCACCGAGTCGATCGGCAAGGTCGACCTGATCGCCGGACCGGGCAACGCGTACGTCGCCGAGGCGAAGCGGCAGCTGTTCGGTGAGGTCGGCATCGACCTGTTCGCCGGACCGACCGAGATCCTCGTCGTGGCCGACGATGCCGCCGATCCGTTCGTGGTGGCCGTCGACCTGCTCAGCCAGGCCGAGCACGGGCCGGACTCCCCGGCGGTGCTCATCACCACCTCAGAGGCACTCGCCCGAGCGGTCATGGTCCACGTCGACGAGATCCTTCCGGGCATGTCGACCAACGACATGGCCGGCCCCGCGTGGCGCGACCACGGGGAGGTGCACGTCGTCGAAAACCTCGACGCGGCGTACGCGCTCGCCGACACCTACGCCAGCGAGCACGTGCAAATCCTCACCCGCAACCCGCGCGAGGCGCTGGACAAGATGCGGCACTACGGCGCGCTCTTCCTCGGCGAGGGCACCTGCGTGTCATATGGCGACAAGGTGATCGGCACCAACCACGTGCTGCCCACCCGCGGTGCCGCCCGCTACACCGGCGGGCTGTGGGTCGGGAAGTACCTGCGCACGGTGACGTACCAGGAGGTCACCGATCCGGCCGCCAGCGCCCGGCTCGGCGAGCTGTGCGGCCGCGCCGCACGCGTGGAGCTCTTCGAGGGTCACGCCCGCTCCGGCGACGTCCGGGCCGCGAAGTACGCCGGCGCGCAGCTGCCTTGGGCGCCCACGCCCGTCGGCTGAGTCCGCTTTCGCCCCACGTCCCAACGAACAGAAGGTCATCCATGCCCAGCGGATCCCACCGAACCGTCGACATCCACGCCCACGTCATCCTCCCCGACTGCCAGCCGCTCGTGGAGGGGCTGATGGCGCCGGAGATGGAGCCGTTCAGCTACTACGGCGGCGACGAGACCAACGCCTACCAGCTCGAGCACGTCCGCGAGATCATGCCGCAGGCAACCGACCCGCAGACACGGATCGCCGACATGGACCGGATGGGCATCGACGTCCAGGCCATCTCGGTGGCCCCGGCCGGCTACTTCTACTGGGCCGACCCGGAGCTTGCCCGTGAGCTCGCCCGGATGCAGAACGAGAACCTCGCCAAGATCGTCGGCGACCACCCCGATCGGTTCGTCGGGTTGGCCACCGTACCGATGCAGGACGTGCGATCGGCGGTCGAGGAACTCGAGCGGTGCGTCACGGAGTTCGACTTCCGGGGCGTCGAGATCAACACCAACGTCATGGGAATGGATCTCGACGACCGCCGGTTCCGGCCGTTCTTCGCCAAGGCGGAGGAGCTCGACGTCGTCGTGATGCTGCACCCCAACGGGTTCACGGGCGGCGAACGGTTCCGGAAGTACTACCTGACCAACGTCATCGGCAACCCGCTCGACACCACGCTCGCGCTGACCCGAATCATCCATGGCGGGGTCCTCGAGGAACACCCCAACCTCAAGCTGGTCGCCGTGCACGGCGGCGGCTACCTGCCGTTCTACTCCTCCCGAATGGACCACGCCTACGAGTTGCGGCCCGAAGGCCGGCACCACATCTCACGACCGCCGAGCACCTACCTCAAGCAGATCTACGTCGACTGCCTGGTGTTCGACGCGCCGCACCTGGAGTTCCTGGTCGAGCAGATGGGCGCCGATCACGTCGTCATCGGCACCGACTATCCGTTCGACATGGGCCACTACGACCCGCTCGGCCAGATCGACGGGACCCGCGGGCTCAGCGACGACGACCGGGAGGCCATCCGCGGTCGGACGGCAGCGCGGTTGCTGAAGCTCACCGACTGATCCGCCGACCGGGGCGCGCGCCGTCAGACCAAACCGGCGGCCGCGATCCCGGCCAGCACGCACGCCTCGTCCACGTCCGAGACGTCGCCACTCGCGCCGACGGCTCCCAGCAGGGAGCCGTCGGCGTCCCGTACCAGAACACCTCCCGCCGCGGGCGCCAGCCGACCGCCGGTCACGGCGGCGAGCGAGGCGAAGAACGTCGGCTGCCGCTCCGCCCGCTGGGCGATCTCCCGCGACGACATGCCCATACCGAGCGCGCCGAAGGCCTTGGCGGTCGCGATCTCGACGCGCAGGATGCCCGCGCCGTCCTCGCGCTTCACCACGACCACGTGGCCGCCCGGGTCGAGCACCGCCACCGCGAGCGGCGCCGCCCCGGCCGCGCGGGCGTGTCGCAGCGTCCCGGCGGCAACCGCCTCCGCCTGCGCCAAGGTCATCCCGCTCAACCCCGCACCTCCGCCTCGACGACCTCCAGCAGCGCGGCCGCGTCGGCATCGGCCCACCCGGCGTCCACCGCCTTCGTGTACAGCGGCAGTGTCGCGTCGAGCACCGGCGTGGCGACGCCGACCGACGCGGCCAGCTCCTGCACCAATGAAACGTCCTTGACGAACATCGACACCCGCGCGGTCGCCGGCCGGTAGGCACGCTCGACCATGAGCGACCCGCGCTTGTCGAAGATGACCGACCCGCCCGCCCCCTCGCGGACTGTCTCGTAGAGGACGGCCGGGTCGAGGCCCGCGGCCACGCCGAGCGCGAACGCCTCCGCCGTCGACGCGTTGTGGATCGACACCAGCAGGTTGGCGACCAGCTTCATCGTGATGCCGTGGCCGAAGGGCCCGACGAACCGTACTGACCGCGCGAACGCTGCCATCACCGGACGGGCTTTCTCGAACGCCGCCTCGTCGCCGCTGCCGAGCACCACCAGGTCGCGGTCGCGGGCCTGCGCGCCGGTACCGCTGAGCGGGCAGTCGAGCAGCGGTACGCCGACCGCGGCGAGCAACTCGCGGCACTCCTGCTTCACGGCCAGCGACAGCGTCGACGTCTCGACGACGACGAGGTCGGCCGGCTCTGCGGCGGCGAGGCCCCGGCACACCTCCAGCGCCGCCGCGGCGGACGGAAGCGAGGTGACCACGACCGCCGACTCGCGCGCGAGGGCGGCGAGGTCGCGGGCCGGGCGGCCGCCGCGGGCGACCAGTTCGTCGACCGCGGGCCGGGCCAGGTCGGTGCCGGTCACGTCGAAGCCGGCGGTCAGCAGGTGGCCGGACATCGCCGACCCCATGATCCCGAGGCCGACCACGCCGACCGTCGTCACGTCCGTCTGGGCTGTCGTCATCCGGCCACCCTAGGGCGAGCCGGTGTGAACAGGGGTGTCAGCAAACGTCAGTGCCGGGCCGCCGGACTGCTGGGCGACAGGTGTCCCAGGCTCAGGGGCGGCGCAGCACGAGGTCGCAGGCGATGCGGACTTCGGGGCGGTCGAGCCGGAGCCCCGAAATCGCGGCTATCCGGTCGAGCCGGTGCCGGACGGTGGTGACGTGCACGCCGAGCTCGCGGGCCGTCGCCGAGGCGCTGCCGCACGCTGCGAGGAACGCGCGCAGAGTGCGCTCCAGCTCGCCGCCTTCTGGCCCGGTGCCGCGGTCGGCCGCGCGCAGCCGATCGATCCCCGACAGCCGGACACCCGCCGGCAGCGCGGCAACCACGTCCGCGACGAGCACCTCGGCATCGACGTCCGCGTACGCGACGAACGACCCGTCGTCGCCTGCCACGACTGTCGCGGCGGTCGCCTCGGCACGCAGCCTCGGCAGGACGGCGAGGCCGGCGCCGACCGAGCTCGCCGCGACCCGCATGGTGCGCAGCGGGCCGTCGCCAGCGAGCCTCAACACCTCCTGGCCGAGCCGCGCGGCCATCTTCTCGGACTCTTCGGCCCGCAGGGCCACCAGGGCGAGCCCGCCGTCGCCGCGGGGGGTCACCACCCAGCGGCGGTGGAACGAGTCAAGACAGAGACGCAGGTGCTCCAGCAGGCGCGTCCTTCCGGCCTCCCCGTCCTGCGTCCGTGCCCGCGCCTGTGCCGGACCGGCGACGGACAGGACCACGAAGCGGCCGTCCCGGTCGAAGCCGAGCCGGTCGGCGGCGGCAGGTGCTCCGGGCAGTCCGTCGAGCAGCGCGGAGGCGAGCCGCGACCGGTGCGCCTCCTCGGCGTCGAGCCGCTCAAGGTGCCGCAGCAGGGCGGGCGTCTCCTCGTCGACGGCGCGGCGGAAGGCGCGGGCCGCCCCATCGCCGAGCGGCCGCTCGCCCTCCGCGACCCAGGCGAACCCCAGCAGGCGGTCTCCGGCCCGGAACGCCGTGATCAGCCGGCGGTGCGCCTTCCACGGGCCGTCGGACAGGTCGACGACGTCCGCGGTGCCGCGGAGCCGGTCGAGGCTTCCGGTCCGGGTCAGATGCTCGAGCCACACACCCGGGATCCTGCGGCCGAGGATCGCCTCGGCGCGGCCACGGTCCATCGGGCCGACGAAAGCGGAGTAGCCGAGCACTCGGAACGACGGGTCCTCCAGGATGACCGGGCCGCCCACCACCTCGGCGATCCGGTCCGCGATGTCGAACGGCGACGCGGTGGCCCCGGGCCGGGGCGGTGTCATGCGTGCCGAACCGGGACGCCGGACCGCTTCACCGATCGGTGCGTTCATGACCGTAAACCTACTCCGATTGAAGCGTCCGTGCCGCGCGCGGCCGCCCTAGAGTTCCGACACCCAGCCACCCCGGTCAGCGGGGCCGGCCCGACGGAAGGGAGTGTCGACGTGCAGCTCGTCGACCTGTCACAGGACATCTACCAGGGCATGCAGGTCTATCCCGGCCACCTCAAGACCGTGGTGTTCGACCACGCGTTGCACGAAGAGACGGCGCTGCGCTTCGTGGGCGGCTTCTCGTTCCAGACCAAGGGCATCATCTTCAACGACAACGGCCCGACCCACGTCGACTCGTTCTCCCACCTCGACCCCGACCCGTCGGCCCAGACAATCGACCAGATGTCGCTCGACCTGTTCTACGGGCCGGCGGTCTGCCTCGACGTCTCGCACGTCGGCGCCGGCCAGGACATCACCGCCGAGCATCTCGACGCGGCGCAGGACGCCGTCGACGTGACCGTCGAGCGCGGCGACATCCTGCTGCTGCATACCGGGACGCACGGCCGGTACGCCGGGCAGCCGCAGTACCTCACCGAATTCCCCGGCCTCGGAGAGACCGGCAGCGAATGGATCGTCGAGCACGGGGTGAAGACGTTCGGCGTGGACAGCCCGACACCCGACAACCCGACCAGCAAGTCCTACCCGTGCCACATGATGTGCCGCCGCCACCACATCACCCACTACGAGAACCTCACCAATCTCCACCAGCTGATCGGCAAGCGGTTCACGTTCGTCGGCTTCCCGCTCAAGGTGCTCGGCGCCCACGGCGGCCCGACCCGCGCGGTCGCCCTGCTCGATGGTCCAGCGTGACCACCGTCGACGGGCCCGCCTTCCCGGGCGACCGGGTGGCGGGCCGTACCGCCGTCGTGACCGGTGCCGGCAGCGGGCTTGGCCGTGCGATCACGCTCGCTCTCGCGGCCCGCGGCGCCCGCGTGGTCGCGGTCGGGCGCAACCGGGAGCGGCTCGATGCCGTGGCGGCCGAGGCCAAGGCGATGTCCGGCAGCGTCCGGGTCACGGCGGCCGACGTGTCCGACCCGGCGAGCGTTGCCGCGCTCGCCGAGGAGGTGGCCGACGAGACGGTGGGGATCCTGGTCAACAACGCCGGCGTCCCTGGCCCCGTCGCGCCGCTGGTCGACATCAAGCCCGACGAGTGGGACGACGTCTTCGCGATCAACGTCCGCGGCATCTACCTGATGTGCCGGGCGTTCCTCCCGGCGATGGTCGAGCGGGGCGTCGGCGACGTGATCAACCTCGCGTCGGTGAGCGGCAAGCGCCCGCTGATCCGCCGCACGCCGTACACCGCCTCCAAAATGGCGGTGATCGGGCTGACCGCGACGCTCGCGTACGAAGTGGGCCCGGCGGGCGTCTCGGTGAACTGCCTGTCGCCGGGTCCGGTCCAGGGGCCGCGGATGACCCGCAACTTCAACCTGGAGGCCGAGCGCACTGGGACGACGTACGAGGAGGCCGAGGAGGCGTTCGTGTCGCGGGCAGCGCTGCACCGGATGCTCACCGAGGACGAGGTGGCCGCGGCCGTCGTCGCGATGCTGCACATGCCCGGCCTCTGCGCGGCCGACATCGACCTGTCCGCGGGGATGGTGGCGCGCTAAGCCCCGTCCCGCTCCTGGGTGAGCAGGTAGTCGAGCACGACGGCGTGTGACGACGCGAGGTGGGCGCGGGTGAGCTCGGCGGCAGCCCGCGCTTCCTGCGCCTTCACCGCGTCGAGGATCTGCCGGTGCTCCTCCTGCAGGTGCCCGGCCTGGCCGACCACGTCGAGATGGAAATAGATGTAGCGGTCGGCGAGCCGCCGCAGCTGCTCGACCATCGCGATCATGCGCGGCCGTCCGGCCAGCGTGTAGACCTCCGCGTGGAAAGCCGCGTTGGTCTCCACCCAGGTGCCCGGCCCGATGGCCGGGTCATCCATCACCGCGAGCAGATGGGTCATCCGCGTAATGCCGGCCCGGCCCACCCGCGGGACGGCGAGCCGGGTGGCGACGGGTTCGACCGCCTCACGCAGCTCGTAGAGTTCCTGCAGATCGTCGATGGACAGCGGGGTCACCACCGCGGTCGCGCCGCGTAGCTCGACGAGCCCTTCGCTGGCGAGCTGCTGGAGGGCGTCGCGGACCGGGATACGGCTGACGCCGTACTCCTCGGCCAGGCCTGCCTGCGACAGCGCGGTCCCCGGCAGGAGCTGCCCGCTGGACACACGCTCGCGCAGGCTACCCGCCACTCGCGCGGCGGCCGACTCGGTGGACACCCGAGCAGTCTGCCGTACGCCGGTTGAACCCGTCATGCCGCCACGTCAGCCCTCGCCACGGCGTAGCGACCCGACCACGAGCCGGTCGATGCTCACGTCGAGAGCGCGCTCGTCGCCAACATCGCCGAACACCCGGAGCATGTCCTTGATGTCGCCGTGCACCCGCGGGCTGCGGGCGCGCAGCTGCGCAACCATGTCGTCGACCCGCTTGGTCAGGGCGTCACGCGTGTCGACCACCTCGTTGAGCAGGCCGAGCTCCGCCGCCTGTTCGGCGGCCAGTGGCTCTCCCGTCGCGGTGAGCCAGAACGCCTTCCGGCGGCCGACCACGCGAGGCAGCCAGGCGAGGACCAGGGCCGGCGCGAGGCCGATGCCGACTTCGGGGAACCGGAAGGCCGCGTCCCGCACCGCCACCGATACGTCGAAGGCCGCCACCAGGCCGACACCGAACCCGGCCGCGTCGCCCTGCACCTCGGCGACGGTCACCAGCCTCGTCCGCTGAGCCGAGCGGGTGAGCCCGGCGAGCGCCTCGGCCTCCGCCCGCACCTCGGCCGGGGTCGAGCCGCCACGGTCGCGGCCAAGGCAGAACACGTCACCGGTTGCCCGCAGGCGCAGCACGTGCGCGCCCTCCGGCGGGTCGTCGAGCACCGCCGCCAGCTGTCCGCACAGCTCGATGCTGAACAGGTTTTCCGGGGGCCGGGACAGCTCGGCCAGGATCACGCCGTTCTCGACCGGTTGGATGGTCAGGTCGCTCATCAGTTCAGCCTTCCGGTCGCTTTGCCGCCGTACCAGTCAACGTCGTCGGGCGCCGTCCGGACGGTCACCGCACGCACCTGCGTGAAGTCGTGGAACGACTCCCAGCCGCCCTCGCGGCCGATTCCGCTCTCCTTGAGACCACCCCACGGGGAGGACGGGTCCAGGCGGTGGTGGTCGTTGATCCAGACCATCCCGGCCTCGAGCCGGGACGCCACGCGGTGGGCGCGGGCGATGTCACGGGTCCATATCGCGGAGCCGAGGGCGTACGGCGAGTCGTTGGCGATCGCGACGGCCTCGTCCTCCTCGTCGAAGGGGATCACCACGACGACGGGGCCGAAGATCTCCTCGCGGGCCACGGTCATGTCGTTGGTGACATTGGCCAGCACGGTCGGCTGCACGAAGAAGCCGTCCTCCAGCCCGGGCACGGTCGCGGCGGCGCCACCCGTGACGACGCGGGCGCCGGACCGCACGCCCTCGGCGATGCGGCCGAGGATCCGGTCCCTGGCTCGGGCGGAGATCACCGGGCCGAGCTGTGTGGACTCGTCGCTGGGGTTGCCGATGCGAATTCCCTCGGCGACCGCGGTCAGCGCGTCGAGGAACCCGTCGTGGATGCTGCGGTGCACCAGCAACCGGCTACCCGCGATGCAGGTCTGGCCGGCCCCGATGAAGCCGCCGAACGCGGCGCCGCGCGCGGCCACGTCGACGGGGGTGTCACCGAAGATGATGACCGGCGACTTGCCGCCGAGCTCGAGTGTGGTCTTGGCGAAGCGCCTCGCCGCCGCGAGCGCGATCGACCGGCCAGGCTCGGTGCCGCCGGTGAACACCACCTTCTTCACCAACGGGTGCTCGGTGAGAGCGGCGCCCACGACCGGGCCGAGGCCGTTGACGACGTTGAGTACGCCGTCGGGAATGCCGGCCTCGTGGGCGATGTCGGCCAGCAACATCGCGGTCAGGGGGGTCTGCTCGGACGGCTTCAGCACCACCGAGTTGCCGGTCGCCAGCGCGGGCGCGAGAGCCTTCGACGCGATCATCATCGGGTGGTTGAACGACGCCAGGATCGTGACCACGCCGAGGGGCAGCCGGCTGGTGTACGAGTGGTAGGGCCCGGGCATCGGGACCACCGCGTCGCGGTCCGCGAGCAGCAGCGAGGCGTTGTAGCGGTACCACTCCGGCAGCCGGGTGATCTGCGCCTTCGTCTCGGTCAGTGGCCGGCCGTTGTTGGCGGTCTCCAGCTGGTAGAGGTCGCTCATCCGCGCCGCGATCCCGTCAGCGAACCGGTGCAGGATCCGCGACCGCTCGTGGATTGGCATCCGACTCCACACGCCGGAGTCGAAGGCCGCTTGCGCGACCCGGACGGCCTCCTCGACGTCGGCCTGGTCGGCACTGTCGGCGACCGCGAGCACGCCGCCCGTCGCGGGATTGACGACATCGAGCCGAGGGCCCCGCCCCTCGACAACCCGGCCGCCGATGCGTAGCCCGGTCGCCAATGGTCCAGAGGGGAGCGCCACCGTCGGCCGGATGTGGGCCGTGGTCACGGCGCCATTCGCTTGGTATACATCATGGCGTGAAGGTATACACGAGTTCCGGTCAGGTCAACGGTCCCCGCGTCTCCGTGCTCGGCACCGGGGTGATGGGCGCCAGGATGGCGCGCAACCTCGCCGCGGCCGGGCTGCCGCTCAACGTCTGGAACCGCACGCCCGAGCGGGCGGCCCCGCTGGCCAAGGCCGGCGCCCGCGTGGCCCCGACGGTCGCCGACGCTGTCCGCGACGCCGACGTCGTGCTGACGATGCTGTGGGACGCCGACACCGTCGAGGAGGTGCTCCGCGACGCGGACGGAGCGTTCGCGCAGGGCGCGGTGCTGCTGCAGACCAGCACCGTCGGCGTCGACGGCGCCGCGCGCCTGGCCGACGTGGCGGCCGAACTCGGGTTGCGGTACGTCGACGCGCCAGTCCTCGGCACCAAACATCCCGCCGAGCAGGGAACCCTCGTCGTGCTGGCGTCCGGGCCCGCCGACACGCGGGCCGTGCTCACCCCAGTGCTCGACGCCATCGGCTCCCGGACCGTCTGGCTCGGCGAGGCCGGCACGGCCTCGCGGCTCAAGCTCGCGGCCAACGCGTTCGTGCTGAACGTGACGGCGGCCATCGCCGAGTCGATGGCGGTGGCAGGCGCGCTCGGCCTCGCCCCGACAGCGTTCCTGGACGCGATCCACGGCGGCCCGATGGAGTCGCCGTTCGTCGCGGCCAAGGGCACCCTGATGGCGGCAGGCGACTACCCGCTCTCCTTCGCAGTCGACAGCGGGATCAAGGACGCCCGATTCATCCTCGCCGCGGCCGGCGACGCCGCGCCCCTCACCGCCGTCACGCTCGAGCTGCTCGCGACCGCCTCCGCGGCAGGCCACGGCGGCGACGACATCGCGGCGCTCGCCCACGCCGTACCCCAGCCGCGGGGGGCGCGGTGAGCCGCCCGGTTGCCGTCGTCACGGGCGGAACGCGTGGCATCGGGGCCGCCACCGCCGAACTCCTCGCCGACCGCGGCCACGACCTGGTGCTGGGCTACCGGTCGCGCGACGCCGAGGCGGCCGAGCTGGCCGAACAGCTGGGCGAGCGGGGCGTCGAGGTGCGCACCGTGCGCTGCGACGTCGCGGACGAGGCCGACGTCGAGCGACTGTTCACCGTCGCCGACGCGCTGGGTCCGCTGGCCGCACTGGTCAACAACGCCGGAGTCCTCGAACAGCAACGATCGATGGTCGAAATCGACATGGCTCGCTGGCGCCGGGTCTTCTCCGTCAACGTCTTTGGCGCGGCCGCGTGCTGCCGTGCCGCGGTCCGCCGTATGTCCACCCAGACCGGCGGCAAGGGTGGCGCGATCGTCAACCTGTCGTCGCGCGCCGCGCAGCTCGGCTCGCCCCTGGAGTACGTCGACTACGCCGCCAGCAAGGCCGCCGTCGACACGATGACCCGGGGACTCGCGCTGGAGGTGGCCCGCCACGGGGTGCGGGTGAACGCCGTGCGCCCCGGCATCATCGACACCGAGATTCACGCGAGTGGTGGGGATCCGGGGCGCGTGCCGCGGCTCGGCCCCACGCAGCCGATGGGACGGCCGGGCACGGCCGTCGAGGTCGCAGAGGCCGTCGTGTGGCTGCTCTCAACATCGGCGTCGTACATCACCGGCACCGTGCTCGACGTTTCGGGCGGCCGCTGAACCGACGCCGCCTGCCGGCTCCCTCGGCGCGCGGGCTGATCACCGAAGCCGGCCGCCTGCACGTCATCGACAGCCGCAGGACAGCGGTGGTGGAGCGCTGGCCACCGCACCGGCACTGACGACTTGCGTCATTCACCGCCTGCGGATTCACAGGCCGCGCCACTGCCCAGACACGGATCGCGAACGAGACTGCCGATACGCGGAACAGACCGCGGGCCGACGCACAGGAAGCGAGAGCACGCCGTGAGACTGGGTTACTTCTCGATGCCGCTGCACCCACTCGGCCGGACGTGGGCCGAAACCCTCCGGGAGGACCGCGAGGCGGTCATCCTGGCGGACTCGCTGGGCTTCCACGACGCGTTCATCGGAGAGCACCTCACCGACCAGCACGAGAACATCACCAACAGTCTGCTGTTCCTGGCAACGCTGATCTCCGACACGCAGCACATTCGGCTGGCGACCGGCACCACGAACCTGTCACAGCAGCACCCGGTGCTGGTAGCGGCGAACTCAGCGATGTTCGATCACCTCAGCAACGGCCGGTTCATCCTCGGCATCAGCCCGGGCGCGCTGACGTCCGACGCGGAGGCTCTCGGCATCCTGCACGAGGACCGCAACCGGATCTTCGCCGAGGCGATCGACGTGATCACGAAGATCTGGGAGCTGGACCCGCCGTACTCAATCGATCTGCCCGACAACCGGTTCAAGGTCACCACCGAGACCACCATCGACCTCGACTTCGGCGTCGGCATCATGCCGAAGCCGCTCCAGCAGCCCCGGCCCGAGATCGTCGGCACCGTCGTGGCGCCGTTCTCCAAAGGCGTCATCGCGATGGGCCAACGGGACTTCCACCCGCTGTCGTCCAACTTCCTGCTCCCGCAATGGGTGGCCACGCATTGGCCCAACTATGTTCAGGGCAAGCAAGCCGCCGGCGAGGTGGCAGACCCGGCCGACTGGCGCGTGGCTCGTACGGTGTTCGTCGCCGACGACCCTAGCGTGGCGCAGGCCTACGGCCGCGACAACGAGGACAGCCCGTACCGGTTCTACTACTCGCAGATGCTGAAGAAGATGCGGAAACTCGGCCGCCTCGAGCTGTTCAAGACGCACCGGGACCAGCCGGACGAGGAGATCACGCTCGACTACGTTCTCGACAAGCTGGTCATCGCGGGCACGCCGGAGTCGGTTACCGAGCAGATCCTCGCCTTCCGCCAGGAGATCGGCGAGTTCGGCGAACTCGTGTACGCCGGACTGGACTGGGTCGACCCGAGGCTGGCCCGCCGCTCGATGGAGTTGATGGCGCAGAAGGTCATGCCCGACGTCAACTCGGCCCTGGGTTCCGCGGCGTGAGCGACCGCCTGCCACTGCCATCCGACGCCGAGCTCACCCACGAGCAGCGCGCGGCCGCCGCACGGATCGCCGCCGGTCCGCGCGGCGCGATCTTCGGGCCGTTCGTGCCACTGCTGCGCAGCCCCGAACTGATGACCCGGCTCCAACTGGTCGGCGAGTACCTGCGGTTCGACAGCGCACTCGACGACGACCTGGTGGAGCTGGTGATCCTCTACGTCGCGCGGGCTTGGGACCAGGAGTTCGAGTTCGGCTACCACCAGCCGCTGGCGTTGCAGGCCGGCCTCCCCGAGGACGTCGTCGACGCCGTCGCGCGAGGCGTGCGGCCGGCGGGTGGCCGGCCGGAGGTCGGTTATGTGTACGACCTGCTCGACGAACTGCACACCACGCGCCAGGTCTCCGACGCGACGTACGCCTCCGCTGTCGAGGCACTGGGCGAGGCGCGGGTCGTCGAGGTGGTCGGCACAGCCGGCTATTACACCACTCTGGCAATGACGATGAACACCGCCCGGACACCCCCGCCCGACCGGGCGCCACGACTTCCGGCCCGGGAGCGCGCATGAAGGCCCCGCTGG
Organism: Micromonospora sp. NPDC000668; assembly: GCF_042897975.1. Lineage (NCBI taxonomy): Bacteria > Bacillati > Actinomycetota > Actinomycetes > Micromonosporales > Micromonosporaceae > Micromonospora > Micromonospora sp. NPDC000668. The sequence goes on along the minus strand of NZ_JBIAYP010000005.1, from coordinate 46,395 downwards.
TCCTACTGCATCCGCTGGGTGTCGACCACCGGTTCTGGAACCCAGTGGTCGAAGCACTGCCCGACGACGTGGGCGACGTCGTTGTGCCCGACCTGCTGGGTCACGGGTCCGCCCCGCTGCCGCCGCAGGGCGCGACAATTGATGACTTCGCCGATGCGATCGAGGCTGACATCGCCAGGCATAGCCAGATCCATCTCGTAGGGGTGTCGCTCGGCGGCCTGGTCGCCCAGGTGCTCGCCGCTCGACGGCCCGACCTTGTGAAGCGACTCGTCGTCGCCGACACCGTCGCGGTCTACCCCGACGCCATGCGAGCGATGTGGCGAAACCGGGCGGCCACGGTGCGGCGTGAGGGCATCGAGGCCGTCGTCGAGCCGATGGAGGCGCTGTGGTTCTCCGAGGCGTTCCGCCGGGACGCGACCGATGCGGTCGAGCGCGTGCGCCGGATCCTGCTGGCCAGCGACCCGGAGGGGTACGCCCGCACCTGTGAGGCGTTGGCGATCGCGGACACCACCGCCTTGGTGGGGTCGGTTGCGGCGCCCGTGCTCGTGGCGTGCGGCAAGGACGACGCGCCGCCGTTCCGGCAAGCGACCCAATGGTTCGCCGCGACGATTCCAGCGGTGACGGTGGCGTGGCTCCCGGGCGGGCACGCCACGGCATACGAGCACCCGAAGCCTTTTGCGGACGTGGTGGCGGGCTTTCTCTCCTGACCGTCGGTGCGGATAAGCCGTCGCCTCGCGTTCGGGCTGGGCGAGGGGACGTAGGAGCAGCCGTACCAGCCGGACGGCGACCTCAGGCAGGGTTCGCCGCCGCTGAAAGGAGTGGCCGAGCAGCGCGGTCTTGTGCAGCCGGTTTCGCACCGTGCGCTCGTCGCAGTCGTAGCTGCTCTGCCGCCGCTACCTGACTGCCGGGAGCAGGGCCCGGACCTCGTGCGGGTCGTCGCCGTGAAGTCCGGCGAGCTCGACGAGGGCTGACCCGTCGTATCCCCCTGCGAGCCAGAACGCGGCCCACCGAGGGATCCATTCGGTGGGCAACATGCCCAGCGTCAGCCACGCGACAGGAGTTGGTGCGGGAACCTCGCTGCCGGAGTGTCCGGGCCAATCGTGCATTCGGTCGTCGTGTCGACTCGGTGGTGATCGCGCGAGACGTTTCGTCGCTGGAGTGGTTAGGCGCGGACCGCTAGGGAAGCCGGCTGCTGTCGAACCACGATGCGCCTGGGGTCGTCACGACGAACCACCCACCCGTTCAACGAGCCCGCTGTGCGCCGAGCGGGTGATCGCCTCGAACGCGTCGACGTTGTACAGCATCTCCTCGTACAACACCGGGTACGGCTTTTCGCCGGCGGCGGCACGGGCGAATGCTTCGATGTTCTCGCGGACGCTCGGGTGCGGCGGAAAGAACACCGTCTTCGGCTCCGCTCCCCGGTGCACGGTGGTGACATCCCAGCCGCGCGGGAGCTCGGGGTGGTTGCGATCACGGATCTCCACCCACGCCTTGGACCCGAGCACCGTCACCCGGCCGACGAACGGCGTGGTGAGGATGGCCGTGATCATCGCAGTTCGGCCGTTCTCGAAGCCCATGGTGATCGTGAGAGTGTCACCGTTTTCGAACGTCGTCGCGTGGATGCCGAGGCGGGCCCACACCTCCACCGGTCGACCGAACACCGCGATCGCCAGGTCGACCATGTGGATGCCGGTGGCCGACAGCGGGCCGACCGGCGCGTCGACGGTGGACAGCCGCCAGTTGTCGCCCGGCAGGTCCAGGAACTTGTTCTGGCTGAAGTTGCCCTCGAACACCAGCGGGGTACCTACCTCGCCGCTGCGGCACATCTCGCGCAGCTGCTGGACGGCCGGCTCGAAGCGGCGCTCGTGGCCGATGCCGAGCTGCACGCCCGCCGCCTGCACCGCCGCGATGGCGGCACGGGCCTCGCGGCCGTTGGTGGTCAGCGGCTTCTCGCAGAACACGTGCTTGTCAGCCCTGGCCGCGGCCACAATCTGTTCCGCGTGCAAGCGGTGCGGCGTGCAAAGGATCACCGCATCGACGGCCTCGTCCGCGAGGGCCTCGTCCAGCGAGGTCGCCACGCGGATGCCGTGCTCGGCTCCGCGCTCACGGGCGGATTTGGCGACGTCCACGCCCAGTACGACTCGAACGTGCTCGCTGTTGGCCAGGTCGGCGACGATCTTCTGGCCCCACCATCCGAGGCCCACGACGGCTGCGTTGATCACCCTAGAAGTCAAGCCTCGGGACCGGGGAAAGCGGAGTGTCCCCCAACGTGAAATTCACCCGCCGCGATGGCGGAATCCGTCAGTCCCACCGGATACCTCGCCGGGTACGACGCGGAGCAGCAGCCTTCTTACGGCCCCCGGCACCCCGGCACCCGCGATCTCACGGCTTGCGTGAGTGCCCGCCATCCGCCCGCTTTGTTCAATGAGCAGCACCGGGAAGAAGGACGTGACACCGTCCGCAGCCAGTCCCGGCAGCGACGACGGAGGTAGGGGAATGAAGCCCGCCAGCACCAGCACGGACCCGTCGGTGGATGCGGCCAACTTCCGGCACGTCGTCGGTCACCTCGCCAGCGGGGTCACCGTCGTCACGACCGAGGCGGACGGCAAGCGTCACGGCATGACCGCGAGTTCCGTGACGTCGCTGTCGCTCGACCCGCCGATGATGCTCGCCTGCATCAACAACGCCGTCCCAACCGCACAGGCGGTGTCGATGTCCAGGCGGTACGTCGTCAACGTGCTCGGCGAGGACCAGGGCGAGCTCGCCAAGCAGTTCGCCATCGCGAGCAGTGACAAGTTTCGCGGTGTCGCCCTCCACATTGGGGCGCTCGGGCTGCCGCTGCTCAGCGACGCCCTCGCGCACATCGAGTGCGAGGTCGTCGAGTCGGTCGCCGGCGGTACCCACACGATCTTTCTGGGGCGGGTGGTGTCCGCGACCGCCGGCCAGGGGCAGCCGCTGACGTACTTCCGCGGCGGGTTCGGCCGGTTCGAGTTCGCTCGCGACGATGAGGTCTACGGACGCGCGCGCGAGCTCGTGCTGAGCCGGGTGTACCCCGCCGACCACGCGTTGCCGCTCGAGGAACTGGCGACGCAACTCGACGTCGACCAGGCAGCTGCGTTCTACGCGCTGACCCGGCTGTCGTCGGATGGGCTGGCACGCCGTGACCCGGACCGCGGCTACGTGATCGCGCCGCTCGACGTGCGCACCTCCGACGAGACCTTCGACGCCCGGCTCGCGATCGAACTCGGCGTCATCACGCTATCGATGCATCGGGTGACCGATGACGAGGTGGCCGAGCTGCGTCGCCGTTTCGACACGATGGCCGCGTTGCTCGTCGGCGAGCGGTTCGTGGACTTTCACGGCTATCTCGACGCCAACTACGCGTTTCACGAGCACCTCGTGTCCCTCGCCCGCAATCCGCTGCTCACGTCGACGTTCGGTCGGCTCAGCATCAAGAGCGTGATGACCCGCTCATTCGGGTCGACGCCCGAAACGTCACAGAAGTTCGTGAAGGTTCAAGGGCGCCTGATGGAAGCGTTCGAGCGGCGCGACGCACGCGCCGCAAGGCAGGCCGCCGTCGACTACTGCGAGCTCGCAAAGAAGCGGGTCCGCGAGATCCTGGTGTTCACCGGCGGGCGGCTCTAGATGCGCCTGCTTACAGTCGGCCGATCGGGGATCCGCCGAGCGCGCTGTGCCGTTCGGCTCAGTCCCGCGTGAGCTTCCTCGATCGCCGCAAGGGTGGCCTGCAGGTGCTGGACGGTCAGGCGCACGGCGGCCTGTTCGTCCCGCCGCTGGTAGATGTTCAGGAGCTCCTTGTGCTCCGCGTTCGCCTCGGCAACCTGGCATGGCCGCGCGGTGAGCGAGAGTGCGACATAGGCTTCTGTGGACGTCTGAGCTGGCGGGATGCGGCCGGAGCAGGTCCTGCGAGCGTTCGGGACGGGGCTATCGAGACGGTTGGCCCGGTTCGCTGGCCGGCAGGAGCCTCATCATGCAGGCCTGCCTGTGGGCTACCAACACCTTGGCTACGTGGCTGAGCTGGGCATCGGTCCAAGTCGCTCATACTCGTGATCAGCAGGTGGAGGACGGGCTGACGTTTTGTCCGCGCGTGGGTCAGGTCAGCGGCGACGGAACATTTGGAGCATAACGGTTGCAAGTGCAGGGCCCGGATGTCCGCCCATCGTGGTGACCCTTCCTGATTTTCGGTCAAGGACCTGAACAGTCCTTAACGAAAGGCCGAGGTGAGGTCCGATCACGGTTTACCAAGTCAGGCGCGAGGGGTAGCCTCCTGGAAAACTCTCAGTCCATAAGTCGACGAGCGACATGCCACGAGACAGGCCTCCGGTATAACCCATTCCGATTAATCGTGTTGGTCCACGCTCAGAGGCCTCTGTCGAGGTCGCCCGATTCGGAGGTGTTTGATGAGGTCGGACGAAGGTGTCCCAATCCGATGGATCACTTGGCCAGCTGGCGTAATCGCCGCGCTCGCCTGGGGGGCTGGTCGCCTTACGTCGATCGCGTTTCTTGACCTCATCTTCGTTGCCGCGGTCGCTTGGTTAGGCGGTTGGTTGTTGAGCGACTTTGCATGCCGCTACCTCACCCGTCGTGGGGAGCTTGCACCGCGGGAGGGTGAAGTCGAGTGGGCGGTCGACGAGCCAAGACCGCGCCCACGGTGACGGATCCGCCACCTCCTTCCCCCGGTTGTTCGTGCCGACCGACGGGTGGGTAGGAGAAAGGAAGGGTCCTGGACCGGCGAGCGATGGACGGGCGAGATCATCGGGTACAAGCCGGGCACAACCGACGCCAACAAGGGCTGTAGTCAGATGGTGCCGCTGGACCGCGGCCTGATCATGAAGTCCTCGGCATCGGGCACGGGCGGCAGTTGCGCGACGGACAGGAATGTGCAGGTAGGAAGCCCATTGCCGGAATAGCCGGTAACGGGCTTCGCTGCATTTGCGGCGTACATTTGAGCCATTCTCATCGTAGGTGGCGGCGTCTTCGGCGGGCTTGAGGACGAGGATGGCTTGCGGCTCGTTGTTCGATCGCTTTGGATGTCGATGTCGTTCTCGTCTTTCGAAATAAGCGCGGAGACAGTATGACGCGCCAACAACAGGAACCAGCGGTCGTACGGATGACCGAGGTGTGGTTCCTCGTGGGAAACTCTGGCTGGCCGATCCAGGCAGACGCGCTGCGCCGCCTCGATGCCAGGACCAGAACTGCAGACATCAACAGCGATCAAATCTGCCGGGCGGACGGAACCGGCGTCGGCGCGAGTTGGCGAGGCTAAGCCCGTCCAACTGTCCGGTCAGTTTGGTCGTGGTCAGGACGTCCGCTGCCTGGGCTGGACCGTTGCGCTTTAATGGGTGACAGCTCTCCAGGATCACCGCCATCGGGCCGGGGCTCGTCGCGCCACCGTTCGATGGTCTGCACCATCCAGAACACGGCAAAGAACGCGGCGACGACGATCTCGAGCAGGAACAGGCTGATCCAGTCGACAAGCCACAGCAAGATGCCTGCACCGGCGGCCCCTAGCAGGATCCGCGCGAACCATGCGTAGAAATCCCTGGAGCGGGCTAGCGCGCCGGGAACGGCGTTGAGAGTCTCCAGCCGCCCCTGGTCGCGTCGAAGTGCGTTGGCCACCGCCACGACGATGATGCACGCGAGCAGACCGACGGCGGCGATGTAGTGGGCGTTATCAACAAACCATGCCCTGGACACCGCGAAGGCACCGGCGCAGCCCCCGTACACCACCAACGTCGCCGCGAATGCCCACCGAGGAAACTTTTCCCCAGGCGTCCTCCGGTCTTTCAACGAGTAGAAGAGTACGGCGGCGAGGAGAGCCAGCGCGCCCACGAACAGCAGAGCAACCGTGCTGTTCTCGACGTTCGCATTGGTGGCCTCGGCCAACGTCCGGACAGTGGGGCAGTCCAGCTTTTCGAGCGCCGGACTGTCCGCCTGCTCGCAGGCACGAACCGCCGTCCTATAGTCCGCGCCGCGCGACGTGGGAACGATCGCGACCACGGCCGCAAACATGCCGCCGAGGTTGAGGAATACGTCTTCGACCTCGTTCGTCCCTTTCAGAGCGATCATGCAGGCTCCGAGGGCGATGAGGGCACCGACGAAGATCGCCTGGGCAGGGGTGTAGTAGTAGGCACTAACGGATGCGAGGAAAGCACCCGCTTGCAGGCTGTGGTACAGGACCGCTGCTCCTAGGCCCAGCAGCAAAGCGACCATCGCCGTTCGCAGATAGCGGTAAGATTTCACCTCGATGTTGGACATTTCGATGCTCCTCGACCGCAGTGAGCGTGCCCTTGTGTACGCATCGTGTACCGAGAAAAGTGCGCCTGGCGGGCACCGGCGTCCAGCGTGGTGTCGTCAAGCCGACAGCCAACGAAATGCGATTGGATACAAGCGGGATCGGGGGACTGCCTCGTGAACGGTGTTTCCGGCGATCTTGGTTAGTAGGTTTCAGCGGCTGGGAAGCGGTCGCTGAAGGTGATGGTCACTGCGGCCTGGGAGTATTCGTTGATCAGGCCGTTGAGGATCTTTCCGTCAGGGCCGACCGGCCTCGGCCGACTGGGCGTTCGACCGACGCCGAACGGTCTCCGAGCTCGGTCGCGGGTCCCCGTCGTCCCGCCGACGCGGTCGCGGTCGCGACGCTGATCGTTGCTCGGTGGCCTTCTCCACCGCGTCGGGGGCCGCGACGGGTGGTGTGGTGCGGCTCGCCGCGGTGTTTACCAGATCCGGCAGGTCCCGCCCGGCCACCAGGGGTAGCTCTCGCGTGACTTGCGTGGTCGGCGCCGCCTCGCCCGCCAGGTCGGCGACTCGGGCGGCACCTGCCTGTCCCGTCGCGGTTCGCGGCATCGGTGCCGCGCGGCGGGTCGTTGCCCGCGGCGCGGTGTCGGCCGGCTCCGCGACGGAGCCTGGCGCGTCCGTGGTCGACGGCGATTCCGCCCGGCTGGTGGCCGACCGGCCTGCTGTGTTGCGCGGCGTTCGGCGCGATGGGGCTGCCGGTAGGAGCGGGGCGAGTTCCGCGTGCAGCGCCGCCCAGTCGGAAGCGGGGGGCGGGTCGGGCTGATCCGTGGTCGAGGTGAGCTGACCCGTGTCTTCGGACCGCTCCGACTGCCGGTCGGTACGGTCCGGCGTCACCGCCAGGGACCGCTCCGATCCCGGGCGCTCGTCACCGTCTCCTCCCGCCTGCTGAACGGCGTCCCCGGCCGACTCTGGCCGTGCTGAGCCGCCGGCGGCCACGTCCGCCGCGGGGGCTACGGGGGCCGCGTCCATGAGCGGCTCGGGGGCGTGGGCGAGCAGCCGCGCGGCCGAGGCTAGTGCGGCGGGGTCGGGGTGGCCGGCCCGACGCCACCGGCGGCGGCGGCCGCCAGCCGGCAGGTTCCCGGCCAGCACGCGCGCAGGTGCCAGATCGGCGGCGATCAGCGCGGTGAGCCCTTCGTAGTCCGCCTGCTCGGCCAGCCGCTGGGCGATCTCGTCGAGGTCGTACACCGCCAGGGCGATGTCCGCGGTGGTGGCGTCCAGTGCTCGGCTGATCTTGCGGCGCAACACCTTTCTGAGCGCCGCCTGCCGCCGCTCGGCGCGAATCTGCGCGCGGGCCGCGTCGAGCGAACCGTACAGCCCGAGGCCGGGATCGGCCTTGGCCAACGAGCGGGCGCGGCGGGTCAGCCACGGGTGTCGCAACCAGTGCCCGACCGGTTCGTACCCCGGCGTCGTGGGTGGCAGCTGCTGCCTGGCGCGCAGCCGGTCCCGCCGCTGATTCTCGCTGCTCATCAGCCACACGAGATAACCGAGTAGCGACATGCCCGCGTAGAAACCGCCTTCGAGGTGGTTACTGTGAGCCAGCCAGTTGAAGGCGACAGCGGCGGTGGCGATGCCGGCCGACAACACCCGGGACAGCATCGCCCCTTCGCCTAGTCGACGGCGTACGTCGGCGTTCGCCAGCACCACGACGCCGCCCAGCTCCAACGCCCCAACCGCGGGAAGGGCGACGTACCACGGCATGCCGAGCCCTTCCATCGCCCCGGACACCTGGCCACCGAGCGCGATCAGCAGCACGACAACGTAGAACCCGGTGCGCAGCACGGCAACGTGCCGCATCGCCTTGGCTAGCTCCGCGTCCCACACCTCCGGCGGCCCGGCGCCTGACGCCCCGCCCCTGGCGCCTGAGGCCCCGCCAATTGAGTTTCCGCCGATCATCCGAGTCTGGTCCGGTTCCTGGAACACGCCGAGCAGGTTCCTCTCTCACGCCGGCCCCGGCCTGACCGGCGCCGCGGCCGCCCGACCCGGCGGGTGCCGCCCGCCGAGTCGTACCAGAGCCGCGCTCCAGCTGCCGGCCGTCGTCCGCCGCATGCTACAAGGTTGCGGGCCGAATTGGAGTTCTCAGATACCACGCTGAGTGCGTCGGGTCGCCCCTCCCGTGCCTTGGCGGTTCAGCCGCGCACTCTGGAGGTCCTGGCCAGTCGCGAAACGGTCGACGACGCCCGTCCCAACCTGCGCGTGATCGACCGCAACGACTCACCCCGCAGCCCGACCCAACCCGATCTGTTCCCGCTCCAGCGGGCTCAACCTTGAGCCACAACCACCCCAACGAAAATCACAGAAGAGTGTTGCAACCACTGGTTGAGCCCGCCGGTGGAACGACAACTATCCAAGATCACTGTCCGGAGCGGAGTCAGCGGTGGATCGGGGCCTGCTTCGCCAGCGCCGCGCCATTCGCCTCGAAAGCGGCCAGAACCGAGGTGGCCGTTCCGTCGGACACCGGGACCAGCACCTTCACCGCTCGGCCGGGCCGCAGCTCCACGGTGCGGCTGCCCAGCGCCCGGTCACCGTCCCAGCTGTAGAGGTACGCCGTACCCTTCCGGTCCGCCTTGACGGTCACCTCGACGCCACCGGCTACCGGGCGCTGCCCGGTCAGGGTGAGCGCCCGCTCGGGCAGCCGGGCCACGGCGGCCGGGGCCACCCCGTCCACGGCAGACTGGGCGATCGTCTGCGGGCTGTGAACGCTACGCGCGGAGGTGTCCGGGAAGACCGGGGCGCTCGGCGCCCGGTCCGCCGGGGTGTAGCCGGGCAGGGTCACCAGCCCGTACCGGTACGGGTCGGCCCGGACGCCGGTGAAGGTCGACCAGCCGAGCCGGGACTGGGACGACAGGTCCTGGGTGTCCGAGTCGTAGACCAGCACGTTGAAGCCCATCCGGGCCGGGTCCACCGCGTCCGGCAGCACTGCGAAGGGGATGCTCGTCTCGATGGTGTAGCCGGTGTAGGGCGAGCTGACCCGGCTGACCACGGTCATCCCCGGAGCGGTCTCGGCGCCCGGCCCCTGCCGGTTGTCGGCGTCGCGCTGCCAGCACGGCGGGTTGCCGTTGGCCGGGTCGTCGGTGACCGGGAAGATGCCCGCCTTGAACACCGTGGAGGTGTCCGAGGAGTTTCCCTTCGGGTCGACGATGATCTCCACGCTGTCGGTGCGCCGCTGCCGCTTGCAGTCCTGCGGTACCACCTTCCTGCCGAGCACGTCGTCAGTGACCGTGACGATCACCTTGAGCGCGTCCTCGGTGTACGCGATCCGGCCCTTCGCCGAGGCGTCCTGCGGTGTGCTGGCCTCACCCTCCCAAATCCGGGAGAGGTCCAGCTCCGGGCCGGGGTACTCGCCCGCGCTGGCCACCCCGTCGACCGCGTGGTCGCCGCCGGCGTGCGGCACCTCGCTGGCCGGCACGATCTCCAGCGCACCGGTCTCCACCGTGCTGCCGACGGTGCTGGTGGTGGTGATGGTGACGCCGTAGTCGCCGTTCTCGCCGCCTTCGTTGGCGGTGGGCAGCGAGGCGTCGGTGTTGGTCACGGTGAAGGTGACCGCGCCGGTGGCGCCGGCCGCCAGGTCGGCGTAACTCTTGGTGGTCGCGTCGGCGGTGAACCCGGCGGGCAGGTCGAGGGTGACCGTGCCGCGCTGTGCGGTCTCACCGACGTTTCGCAGGTCCACCCGGACCTCGCGGCCCTGACCCGAGCCGATGGTGAGCACCGGCTTGATCAGCGTGTCGAGCTGGCCGTAGCCGCCCTCGGCGGCCCACTCGCGGAACAGGCCCACCTCGGGCAGCGGCTCCAGGGTGCCCCTGACATCGGCGACCACCCGGAGCGCCTCGTCGGTGGTCCCGGTGCCCTGGCCCTTGGTGGTCAGGGTGGCGGTGAGCAGCTTCTGCGCGCCGGTGTCGGCGCCCTTCGGCACGGTGACCGTGAAGGTCGCCGTCCGCTCTTGGCCCGCCGGGACCACGGTGCCGAGGCCCTTGCCGGCGGAGACCTGCCAGCCGTCCGGGGCGCGCAGCGCGACCCGGGGCACGTCCAGCTTCCGGTCGCCGCCGCGTACGTGTGCGGTGACCTCGACGCTCTCGCCGGGGGCGACGTCGAACCGGTCGGTGGTCAGGTACAGCTCGGTGCCCTTGGGCAGGCCACCCTTGACCGGCGGCAGCACCGGCCCGCGCAGGATCGCCGCGGGTGAGGTGTCCGACGGGTCGTAGGGCACCCGGCTGTCTACCAGGGTGTAGAAGTCGCAGCGCCGTGCGGCGGGGTCGGTCGGGGCGGCGGCGGTGCCGGCCCAGCCCTGGGTGACGTACTCCCGGCGGGCGTCGACCTCGATCTCCGCCCAGCTCTTCCCGCTACTGCTCGGGGTGCCCTCCCATACGCCGAAGACCTGGTCGGTCGGCACGGTCGGGGTGAAGCTGGCCGCGCACTGCGGGCCGGCCGAGGAGCTGCCGGTGCCGCCGGTACGCAGGAACTTCGCTGCCCGGAACGGCTTCAGCCCCTCCTTGCGCAGCTGGTCGGGGAAGGCATTCGGGTCGGCCGCGGCCTGGAACGCCTCGGCGGCGAACCGGGCCGCCTGCTGGTGGTTGCCGTGGTTGCCCGGGGTCGGCGACGGGTTCATCGTCATGATGATCTCGGGCCGGGTCTGTCGGATCACCCGGACGATCTGGCCGAGGGTCTCGTCGTGCCCCCAGATCTGCTCCGACAGCGGAGCGGACGCGGTGTACCAGAAGTCGACCCGGTCCAGGTTGTACAGGTTCGCCACGCCGGCCTTGCCGATCGCGGAGCGCTCCTCGCGCTCCCGGATGATGCCCAGCGGCGGCCCCTCCTCCAGGCCGACGGCGTTGCCGCCGCCCTCGCCGCGGGTGATGGTGACGACGCCGGCCCGGGCGCCATACTGCTCCTTCCACTGGCCGAGGGTGGCCAGGCTGCCCGCCTCGTCGTCGGGGTGGGCGCTGACGAAGAGCACGTCCAGGTCGACCGCGCCGGTGGGCCGCTTCGGGGCGGCGTCGGCGGGCGCGGCGAACGCGGTGGTGGGGGTCGCCGTCAGGGCCAGGGCCAGGGCGGCGGGTAGCAGGAATCCCTTTGCTCGCATGCAGATCCTTCCGGACCACGGATCCGACCAGCGTCGACCGGCGGCGGACGCACAACCGCGTCGGCGCCGGGCAGGGTGGTCGGATGGCTGGTGGGGAGCGGACGGTGCTGGACGCCGACGGCGTCGGATCACCGGGGTGCACAGCGGCACGGCTGGTCCGTACACACTGGAAGGCCTTCGCCGGGTGACGCTAAAGATCGGCGGTACGGACCGTCAATACCTTGGAGAAGGTTTTCTTCGTTTGCGAAAGAAACTAAGCCGGCCCGCTCTGGCCCGCCCCCGGCGGCCATCCGCCGGGGGCGCTCTCCCGTCCATCCCGCTCGCGGAGGCCGTCTACGCAGCTCAGCGCAGCTTTCGGATACGCCGAGACGCATTCGTTACTTGACTCATTACTTTATTCGCCGTAGGAAGGAAGTGTGACTGACGTGGTGACACCCCCAACGAGCCCGGTGAGCCGGGAGCGGTCGAAGGAGATCAAGCGGTTGTCCGTGATCTCCACCGCCCGTCAGGTCCGGTTGCTCTCGCGCGCCGAGCTGACCGAACTCACCGGCCTCAGCCCCGCCACGCTCACCCCGCTGGTCCGCGAGCTGATCGCCGAGGGCTACCTGATCGAGCGGGGGCCGGGCGCCTCCCGCGCCGGCCGGCCCCGGGCCATGCTGGAGTTCAACCCGCGCGCCGAGCTGGTCGCGGCGGTCTCCCTGGAGCCGTCCCGGATCAGTTGCGAGATCGCCGACAGCGACGGCAACGTGGTGGCCCACCGCGGCGTCCGGCTCACCGGCGACATCGTCGACACCATCTGCCGGTTCATCCCGGAACTTACCGGTGACGCCCTGCCCGCCCTGCGCGGCGTGGCCATCGCGGCGCCCGGCGTCAGCTCCGGCGGTGCCGTCCGGCTCGCCCCGTCGGTGGGCGTGGTCGAGGGGCTGCCGATAGGGGAGTCGGTGCAGCGGCGGCTCGGCGTGCCGGTGGTCGTCGACAACGACGTCAACCTGATGGCGGCCGGCGAGCACGCCGCCGGTGCCGGCAGCGACGTCGCCGACCTGCTGCTGCTGCATGTGGCCGACGGGATCGGTGCCGGGCTGGTGCTCGACGGGCAGGTCCGGCGCGGTGCCGGCGGGGCCGCCGGCGAGGTCGGCTTCCTGCCGCTGGACCCGGCCGACCGGGGGCACGACGGGATCGGCCCGTTCGAGGCCCGCTGGTCGGAAAGCGCGATCGCCGAGCGGGTGGTCGCGCTGCGCCCGGGCCGGCGTCCCGAGTCACCCGTCCGTGCCCTGGTCGAGCTGGCCGGCACCGACCCGGCCGCCGCCGCGTACCTGGACGAGGTGCTGCACGCCTGGTCCCGCCTGATCGTCTCGTGCGCCTGCGTCATCGACCCGGGCCGGGTGCTGCTCAGCGGGGCCGCCGCCCAGCTCGACGACGCGGCCGTCGCCCGGGTCCAGGAATACGTCACCGCCGCCGCGCCGGCCACCACCGAAGTACGCCGGGCGGTGCTCGGCGACCGGTCCGTGTTGCACGGGGCGGTGAGCTACGCCCTCTCGGCCGCCGCGTCCGGCCTGCCCAACCTGCTGCCCACACCCTGATCCCCTCGCAGTTCCCTTCCCCCTCGGAGGTACCCCATGAGACGTCGCCTGTTCCTTGCCGGAGCGCTCGCCACCGTGCTGGCCGCCGGCACCGCCTGCGGCGGCGGAGGCGGAGACGGCGCGGCCGACGGCGCCAGCGCCGAGAAGCTGACCATCTACACCGCCCGCGACAAGAAGGTCTCCACCTTCGTCGTCGACCAGTTCACCGCGAAGTACCCCGAGTACAAGGGCAAGGTCGAGATCCTCAACCTCGGCGCCCAGGAGATCCTGGAGCGGGTACGCGCCGAGAAGGCCAACCCGCAGGCCGACGTCTGGTGGGGAGGCACCCAGCAAGGGCTCACCGCCGGCGCGACCGAGGACCTGCTGGCCGCCTGGCAGCCGACGTTCGCTGCCAAGATGGACGCGCAGTACAAGGACTCCGAGGGCCGTTGGTTCGGTGAGATCCTGCTGCCCGAGGTCATCATGTACAACAACAAGGCGCTCACCCCGGAGCAGGCCCCGAAGGACTGGGACGACCTGCTCAAGCCGGAGTGGAAGGACAAGATCCTCATTCGGGATGTCGCCGCGTCCGGCACGATGCGGTCGATCTACGCCTCGATGATCGTGCGGCAGTCCGCCGACGGCAGCAACCCGCAGCCCGGCTACGACTGGCTCAAGAAGCTCGACGCCAACACGGGCGCCTACGCCGCCAACCCGGCCGACCTCTACCTGAAGCTGTCCCGCCAGCAGGGCCTGCTCAGCGCCTGGAACCTCCAGGACATCCTGCTCCAGGCCAACCAGTCGAACATGCCGTTCGGCTTCGTGATGCCGACCTCCGGCGCTCCCGTGCTGGTCGACGGGCTGGCCGCGGTCAAGGGCGGCAACACCACCGGAGCGCAGAAGTTCGTGGAGTTCCTCTTCGACGACAAGCTCCGCGCCGACCTGGCCAAGGACTACTACCAGATCCCGGCTGTGGACATCGCCCAGAAGCCAGAGTGGCTGGCCCAGCTCAACCTCAAGCCACTCGACGTCGACTGGGACGTGATCGGCAAGAACGAGACCGAGTGGATCAACCACTGGAACAGCCAGATCAAGAACAAGGGCTGACCGGACGGGCGCCGGACCGGGTTTACCCGGGCCCGGCGCCCGCCGCCACCCGGCCCGCACCGCCCACCGGGCCCGGCCCCACCACCTGCGACCGGCCAGCCCCGGTACCAGACAGAGGAGAGACATCATGATCGATGTCACGTTGGAGTCGGTGAGCAAGCGCTTCGCGCGCGCCGGCGACACGGCCGCCGTCGACGGCGTCGACATCACCATCGCCGCCGGACAGTTCTTCACCCTGCTCGGCCCGAGCGGTTGCGGTAAGACCACCACGCTGCGCATGGTGGCGGGCTTTTACTTCCCGACCTCCGGCCGAATCCGGTTCGGACAGGAGGACGTCACCCGCCGCCCGCCGAACAAGCGGGACACCGGCATGGTCTTCCAGAACTACGCGCTCTTCCCGCACCTGAGCGTCGCGCAGAACGTCGCGTACGGGCTGAAGATCCGCAAGGTCGGCAGGGCCGAGTCGAAGCGGCGGATCGAGGAGGCGCTCGGCCAGGTGGACCTCGCCGGTTACGGCGGCCGGCGCATCGACGAACTCTCCGGCGGCCAGCAGCAGCGGGTCGCGCTGGCCCGCGCGCTGGTCATCCGGCCGCGTACCCTGCTGCTCGACGAGCCACTGTCCAACCTCGACGCCAAGCTGCGCGAGGAGACCCGGACCGAGATCCGCCGGATCCAGAAGGAGACCGGCACCACCGCCCTGTACGTCACACACGACCAGGCCGAGGCGATGGCAATGTCGGACCGGATCGCGGTGATGCAGTCCGGCCGGGTGCAGCAGATCGGCTCGCCGCAGGAGATCTACCACCGGCCGGCGACCACATTCGTCGCCCGGTTCATCGGGCGCAGCAACGTGCTTACCCTGCCGGTGCTCGGCGCCGGCCCGGAGACCGTCACGGTGGGGCTGCCCGACGGCAACGAGGTCACCGTCGCCGCCCCGGCCGACCACGGCCTGCGCGCGGGGGAGACCGGCCTGGTCTCGATCCGCCCGGAGCACATCGGGCTCACCTCGACCACCGCACCGGACGCCCTGCCCGGCCGGATCACCGACCTGGAGTTCACCGGCATGGCCACCAACCTGGTGATCGACGTGGCCGGCGAACCGGTCCAGGTCGCTGCTGTGGACGTACCGGCCGGGATCGCGGTCGGCGACCAGGTCGGGCTGCGGCTGCCACGGGAGCGGATGTGGGTGGTGCGGCCGTGACGACCATCCCGGCCGCGCCGAGCCCGGCGACCGTCCCGCCGATCACCGAGGACCGCACGCCCTCCGACGACGGCCGTCGGCCGCGGTTCACCGACCGCTTCGCCGGGGGTACCAACTCCCGCTGGTTCCCATACCTGCTCGTCTTCCCGCTCGCCCTGATCCTCTTCGGGTACGTGGTCCAGCCGATGTTCGCCACCTTCGTGGAGAGCTTCGGCGAGGACGGCACGGCGAACTACACAAGCTTCCTCACCGGCGCCGGGGTGGCCCGGTCGTCGCTGGTCACCTCCCTGATCATCTCGGCGGCCAGCGTGCTGCTCTGCGGGATCGTCGGAGTGTCGATGGCCTTCCTGCTCAAGCGCTTCTCGTTTCCCGGCCGCCGGCTGATCGAGGCGATCATCCTGGTGCCGGCGGCGCTGCCACCGCTGATCGGGGCGATCTCGTTCCAGCTCCTCTACAGCGAGACCGGCATCCTGCCGCGCGGCCTCCAGCAGCTCTTCGGCACCGAGAACCCGGTGCTGCCGTTCAGCGGCATCGCCGGGGTGCTGGTGGTGCACACCTTCACCATGTACCCCTTCTTCTACCTGTCCGCCTCGGCAGCCCTCGCGGGGATGGACCCATCGGTGGAGGAGGCCGCCTACAACCTCGGCGCCGGCCGGGTCCGGGTCTGGCGCACCGTGCTGCTGCCGATGCTCACCCCGGCGCTGGTCTCCGCCTCGCTGCTGGTCTTCATGACCTCGCTGGCCTCGTACACCGCCCCGCTGCTGTTCGGGGTGGACCAGACCATGACCATGCAGATCTACATCAACCGCACCAACAACGACCTGCCGATGGCGTCCACCTACGCCTCCGTGCTCGCGGTGGTCTCGGTGCTCTTCCTGCTCGGCATGCGCTGGTACGAGGGGCGGCGCAGCTACCGCTCCCAGTCCAAGGGGGTCGCCGCGCACCGCCGGGAGATCACCAACCCTTTCGGCAAGTGGCTGGCCCTGGCCGCCTCGCTGCTGGCCACCGCGCTGCTGCTCGCCCCGGTGGCGACCATCGCCCTGGTCGCGTTCTCCCAGGACGGCTCCTGGACCACCGAGGTAATCCCGGCCGCGTACACCTGGCAGAACTTCGTCACGATCTTCTCTGACCCAGACGCGTTCCAACCGATCCTCAACTCGCTGCAGATGAGCCTGCTCGCCACCGTCGGCTGCGTGGTGATCGGCGTGCTCATCGCTTACGCGGTGCGCCGGCTCAACTTCCGCGGCCGGGGCCTGCTGGACGTAGCGGTCATGCTGGCCTGGGCGCTGCCCGGCACGGTGGTCGCGATCAACCTGATCTCGGCGTTCAGCACCGGAAACGCGTTCAGCTTCGGGCAGGTGCTGATCGGCACCTTCTGGATCATGCCGCTGGCGTACTTCGTGCGATTCCTGCCGCTGGTCTTCCGGTCCAGCTCGGCGACACTGGCCCAGATCGACCCTTCGCTGGAGGAGGCCGCCCGCAACCTCGGCGCCTCCTGGTGGCGAGCGTTCGGCACGGTGACCCTGCGGCTGATGCTGCCGGGCGTGATCGCTGGCGCACTGCTCGCCTTCGTGCACGGCGTCGGTGAGTTCGTCGCCTCGGTGCTGATCTACACCTCGGAGACCGCGCCGATCTCGGTGGAGATCAACAACCGGATGTACTCGTTCGAGGTCGGCACCGCCGCCGCATACGGCATGCTCCAGGTGGTGTTGATCTTCGTGGTGATGGTGGTCTCCGGCCGGCTGCAGAGCGGTCGCCGAGCCACCCGCGAGGCGGCACAGTGGACCACGTGACATCCTGGCCGGCACCCGGGGGGCTCGTCCCGGCCTCCCGGATACCCGGCGGCGAGCTGGCGGCGGTCGCCGCGGCGGCGGACTTCGCGGTCCTGCCGGTCGGCGCCGTCGAGTGGCACGGCCCGCACCTGCCGCTGGGCACCGACCTGATCCTGGCCGAGGGCTTCGCCGCCGAGAGCGCAGTGCCCGGCGACACCGGCCCGCGCGGGGTGCTCTTCCCCGCCGTGCCATACGCGGCCTGCCCGGGACAGACCCGGCCGTGGCCCGGCACGGTGGCGATCCGACCCGAGATCGCGGTCGGCTACCTCGCCGACGTGATCGAGGGGATCGTCGCGGCCGGCTTCCCCCGGCTGCTGATCGTCAACGGCCACGACGCCAACATGTCCACCGTCCGGGCCGCCATGGAGTGGGTCTCCGGCCGTCGGCAGGCCAGCCTGCTGCTGGTCAACTGGTTCCAGCTGGTCACCCCGGCGGAGACCGCCGAGATCTACGGCCCGCTGGTCTCCCGTGGGCACGGCGGGGCGTACGAGACCTCGGGCGTGCTCGGCTTCGACCCCGACGCGGTACGCCTCGACGCTGCGACCGACCTGCCGCCGAAGCCGAAGCTGCCGGTGACCCAGCCATACGTCCTGGTCGAGTCCCGGCCGGACCCCTGGCAGGGCTGGTCCGGGCACGTCTCGTTGGCCAGCGAGGCCGCCGGCCGGCAGATCCGCGAACTGGCCGGAGCCCGACTGCGCGAGGTCGTGACCGCCTGGGTGGCCGCCGAGCTGCCCGCCCCGCCCACCGCCGACCCGCTGCCGTCCGATTCGCCGCCGTTCTCGGCGCCGGCCAGACCACTGCCAGAGGAGAGCGCATGACCGTGGACCGTGGACTGGACATCGTCGACTTCCACCTGCACTTCCGGATCGGTGCCGACGAGACGGTCAAGGGTTGCGAGCACGCCGCCGGCATGCACCCCGGCGGCGAGCACGAGGCGGCTGTCCGGGCCGCCGGCTCTGCTCCGTACGCCCGGCAGTGGCGCCGCGCCTGGAGCTTCCCCGACCCGGAACCGCCCGCCCAGCGCTGGCAGGACGAGGCTGACCGGTGGGCCCAGGAGCTGCGCGAGGTCAACATCCGCCGGGCGGTCTTCGTCACCGGCGGCGGCAACGACACCGTGGCCGACGTGGTGGACCGGCATCCGGACCTGCTGCTCGGCTTCGCCCACCACGACCCGTACGGCCCCGACGCCGCCGGTGAGCTGGAGCGCGCGGTGGTCGAGCGCGGCCTGCGCGGGCTGAAGCTCTTCGCCCCGTTGCTGCGCGGCCCGCTGGACGACGAGGCCCTTGACCCGCTCTGGGGCACCGCCCAGCGACTCGGCGTGCCGGTGCTGATCCACATCGGGCACTACGGCAGCGCCGGCGGCCTCACCGTCGGCCGGTACGGAAGCCCGGACGAGCTGGCCCGGATGGCCCGCCGCTTCCCGGAGCTGGCGGTCGTGGTGCCGCACTTCGGGGTGCAGCACGTACAGGAGCTGTTCTTTGCCGCCTGGGGCTGTCCGAACATCCACATCGACACCTCAGGCTCCAACCAGTGGGTGCGCTGGATGCCGTACAAGCTCACGCTGGAGGACCTCTTCCGCCGCTGCTACGAGACCATCGGCCCGGAGCGGATCGTGTTCGGCAGCGACTCGTCCTGGTTCCCGCGCGGCTACGTCACCCGATACCTCGACGACCAGCTCCGGGTCTGCCACGAGCTGGGCCTACCCGACGACCACCTCCGCGCGATCTTCGCCGGTAACGCCGAACGGCTGCTCGGCCTCAGCGACTGACCGGCTGACCCCTCCGGGGGCGGCGAACCGGCCGCGTCCGGCCTGGAAGGAAGTAAGGAACCGCCATGAGCACACCCGCGCTGACCACATACCAGCGGCACCACCTGCGGCCCACCTACGACCACCACGTCGGGTACCTGTACCCGGCGATGGTCCGGGCCAGCCAGGCCCACGTGGTGATGCTGACCGAGCAGGGGCTGATCCCGGCCGAGCGGGGCGCCCGGCTGCTGCGCGGGCTGGCCGAGCTGCGCGCGGACACCACACCGGCGCCAGCATTCGACGGCAGCTTCGAGGACACCTACTACCTGCTCGAGAAGCGGCTCGCCGAGGCGTGCGGTGTCCCCACCTCCGAGCTGGACGTGCAGATGGCCCGCAGCCGCAACGACCTCGACGCCGGGGTGTTCCGGATGCTGCTGCGCGACCAGCTCCTCGGCGTGCTGGAGCGGGCCGACCGGTACGCCGACGTGGTCATCACCGGCTACACCCACCGCCGGCCGGCCCAGCCCACCACCATCGGCCACGCCCTCGCCGGCTACGCCGAGGCTCTCGCGGGCGAGGCGGTCGCCTACGCCGACCTGATCGACCAGCTCAACACCTCGCCGCTGGGCTCCTGCGCCTTCGCCGGCACCGACCTGGACATCGCCCCGGCCCGGGTGGCGGAACTGCTCGGCTTCGCCGGCCTGGTCACCAACTCGTACGAGGCGGTCGCCGGCGCGGACCACCTGGTCCGGGTGGGCACACTCAACGCCCAGGCGCTGGCCACCGGCGCCCGGCTGGCCCGGACCCTGATGGACTGGCTCACCTGGCGCTGGGTGGCCACCCCCGGCGACTTCACCCAGGGCAGCAGCATCATGCCGCAGAAGCGCAACCCGGTGGTGCTGGAGCACCTGGTGTCGATGGCCGGCGCCACCGCCGCTGACGCCGCCTCCGTGCTCAACAACGTCGGCGCGGCCTGGTGGGAGGACTCCAACAACGCCACCACCGACGTGCAGGTGCGGCTCTGGGACAGCAACGACCGCACGGACCGGTTCTTCGCCCTGCTCGGCGGCTTCCTGGCCGAGCTGGAGCCGCTGGAGCCGCCGACCCGGGAGGAGATCGTCGCCTCCGGGGCCACCACGACCGCCGCCGCCGACGCGCTTACCCGGCACGGGGTGCCGTTCCGGGCCGCGCACTCGGTGGTCGGACGGCTGGTCCGGGGCGGTGCGCCGGACGGCTGGACCGTCGACTCGGTGCGGGCCGCGGCTGACGGGATCACCGCCCGGCTCGACGACGCGGCCGTCGCCGACCTGATCGCCGCCGCAGTCCGGCCGGAGCTCGTCCTCGACCGGGTCCAGGTCGACGGCCCCGGCGCGGCCGCCGTCCGCGCCCAGGTGGGCGTGGTACGTGGCACTTTCGACACGGTCGCCGGCCGGCTCTCGGCGGTCCGGGACCGGCTCGCCCGGGCGGACGCGGCGCTGGACGCGGTCGCCGCCGAGCAGGCGGCCCGGTGACCGCGCGGTGGTCGGAGGATCCGCGGCCGCTGACCGCCGGTTGCCCGGTGAGCGCGCGACGGCCCGGCGCGACGCCCGCCAGCCCCAGTGCCGAATGGCGGGACCGATGAACGTCCGGCTCGCCGGCCAGGCCGCTCAGCCTGTCGCACCGACCGGCACCGGCCCGCTGCTGCTCGGCATCGACTTCGGCGGCACCAAAATGGCGGTCGGGGTGGCCGACCGCCAGGGCCGGCTGCTGGCCCGGGAGCGGGTGCTCACGTACGCCGAGCAGGGTGCCCCGCAGGCCCTGGACCGTGCGCTGGAGCTGGCCGCGAAGCTGGTGGCGCAGGTCGGCGGCCCGCTGACGGCGGCCGGCATCGCCTCGCCCGGGGTGGTCCGGCCGGACGGCATCGACCTGGCGCCGAACGTGCCCGGCTGGGACCGGCTGCGGCTGGCCGAGGCGGTCCGGAAGCGGCTTGACGTGCCGGCGGTGGCCGTCGACAACGACCTGAACGCCGCCGCCCTGGCCGAGCTGCGGCTCGGCGCGCTGCGCGACGCCGACCCCGGCCTGGTGGTCGGACTCGGCACCGGCGTGGCGGCGGCGGTCACGGTACGCGGGGAGGTGCTGTCCGGTCACCACGGCGCGGCCGGCGAGATCGGGTACGCCGTCGCCGGTGCCGCCCGGCCCGGCGTCATGCTGGAGGCGACCTTCTCCGGTCGGGCGTTGGATCAGCTCGCCGAGGAACTGGTCCTGCCCGGTGGGGCGGCCGGGCTCGCCGTCCGGGCCGGACAGCCCGGCGGGATCCGGGACGCGTTGCTGGCCCGGGTCGACGAGCTGGCCCGCCACCTGGTCACCTGCTGCCTGCTGGTGGATCCGCAGCGGGTGGTGCTGGTCGGTGGGGTGACCGGCAGCGACCTGATCCGGGGAATGCTGGTCGAGCGGATGGCCGAGGTCCTGCCGTACCCGCCGGAGGTCGTCCGCTCCGGGTTCCCCGACGACGCCGCCCTGCTCGGCGCGGTGATCCTGGCCCGCGAGGCGGTGTCTGCCCCGCACTGACCCACCGCCGGGCCAATTTCGTCGCCTGGACGCGGTACGCCAGCTGGCGGCACGAGGACGTTAGTCGTGTCGACCAGCCGGCGCCGGGCAAGGCGGCGATGACGGGGCGTTGCCACTGTCGTTCGCGGGGACCACCCTGCGGTACTTCGGGATGCTGTCCGCGTCGAGAGGAGGACCGGGGTCAGGTTCGCCTCCAGAACCTGTCCCCAGAGGTAGCGTCCAACTCGCCAGGGGAGCGAACTCACCGAACATGCCAGCATGAAGACCTGCAGCCGGGGCCTCCGTGTGCGAGGACCACCCCCGTCCGGAATGCGCGGCCACCGCCGGGGGCGTACGACGACCGCGCCGCACGGCGGGGCCCGGGAGCCGCTCCCCGGCCTACGAGCCGCGGGGGCGGGGCAGCGCCGCTGACACGCCCCCGTTCGAGGGTCCATCGTGGAGCGGGAGCGCGGTGTACCGTCGCCGCATGACGGTGCTGCAGGAGTTTGTCGCCGCTCTTTCCAGCGGCCGGATCCAGGTTGTCGACCTCACCGCTCCGCTCTCGGACCAGACCCCGATCCTGGGTCTGCCCGAGCAGTTCGGCCAGACCTGGCCGTTCCGGCTCAGCGAAATCAGCCGGTACGACGACCGCGGTCCGGCCTGGTACTGGAACAACTTCTCCACCGGCGAGCACACCGGCACCCACTTCGACGCCCCGGTGCACTGGGCCACCGGTCAAAAGGGCGCGGACGTGTCGCAAGTTCCGGTGAGCCAGTTGATCGCCCCGGCGGTGGTGATCGATCACGCTGCCGACGCCGACGCCGACCCTGACTTCCTGCTCGAGGTCGAGCACATCAAGGCGTGGGAGGCGGAACACGGTGCCCTTCCCACCGGTGGCTGGCTGCTCTACCGCACCGGCTGGGACACGTACGGCGACGACCCGGAGCGGTACGCCAACGCCGGGCGTACCCCGGGCATCTCCGTCGAGTGCGCCCGCTGGCTGGCCGAGGAGTCGCCGATCCAGGGCGTCGGGGTGGAGACGGTCGGGACCGACGCGGGCGCTGCGCATTCATTCGACCCGCCGTTCCCGTGCCACTCGTTCCTGCTCGGCCAGGATAAGTACGGCCTGACCCAGCTACGTAACCTGGCGCAGTTGCCGGCGACCGGCGCGGTGGTGATTGCCGGACCACTGCCGATCGTCTCCGGGTCCGGCAGCCCGTGCCGGGTCCTCGCGCTGGTCGAACGGTAGGACCGGGCCACAGATGCGGGTAGCCGAGGTGGTCGGGCGGGTTCTGTACGGACACGGCGCACGGTACGTCTTCGGGGTGGTCGGCAGCGGCAACTTCCATGTCACGAACGCGCTTGTGGCGGCCGGCGCCCGGTTCGTGGCGGCGGCCCACGAGGGCGGCGCGGCGAGCATGGCGGACGGGTACGCCCGCACCTCCGGGACGGTGGGCCTGCTCTCGGTGCATCAGGGTCCGGGCGTCACCAACGCGCTGACCGGCCTCACCGAGGCCGCGAAGAGCCGTACCCCGATGGTGGTCCTGGCCCCGGAGGCGACCGCGCCCCGGTCGAACTTCTTCATCGACCTGCCGGCGCTCGCCACCTCGGTCGGGGCCGACTTCCACCGGGTATGCGCGACGCACGCGGCCGAGGACGCGGGCGCGGCGTACCGGGCCGCCGCCCGGGGCGCGACGGTGGTGCTGGGCCTCCCGTTGGAGGTGCAGCACACCGTGACCGAACCGTGGTCCGGCCCGGTCCCTGCGGTCGCGCCGACCCCGGCCACCGCCCCGCAGGTCGAGCCGTTGCTGGCCGCGCTCCAGGCCGCACGTCGACCGGTCTTCATCGCGGGTCGGGGCGCCCGGGCGGCCCGGGAACCGCTGACCCGGCTCGCCGACGCGTCCGGCGCGCTGCTCGCGGTCTCGGCTGCGGCGAAGGGACTGTTCGCCGGGAACCCGTGGAACATCGATGTGGCCGGCGGCTTCGCCACCCCGCTCGCCGTCGAGCTGATCGGCGCGGCGGACCTGGTTGTCGCGTGGGGCAGCACGCTGAACATGTGGACCACCCGGCACGGCGAACTGATCCCGCCCTCCGCCGTCGTCGTCCAGGTAGACCACGACCCGGCCGCGTTCGGGGTGAACCGCCCGGTTGACCTGACGGTGGCCGGCGAGGTAGCGGCGGTCGCCGAGGCGGTGCTCGGTCGGCTGGGCGCCGGCTCCACGAGGCCCGTGGACGCCGGGACCGGCGGCTGGCGTACGCCGGAGCTGGCACAACGGATTCGCGACCACGGCCGGTGGCGGACGGTCCCGTACCGGGACGAGGGTGGGTCGGCGCGAGCCGGCGCGGCGACGATCGACCCGAGGACGCTCTCGGCCGCCCTGGACGACCTGCTGCCGCCCGACCGGACGGTGGTGGTCGACTCCGGCAACTTCATGGGCTACCCGTCGATGTGGCTCGACGTGCCGGACGTGGCCGGCTTCTGTTTCACCCAGGCGTTCCAGTCGATCGGGCTCGGCCTGGCCAGTGCGCTCGGCGCGGCGGTCGCCCGGCCGGACCGGCTCACCGTCGCCGCGGTCGGCGACGGTGGCTTCGTCATGTCCGCGTCCGAACTGGTCACCGCCGTCCGGCTGGCGCTACCCCTCCTCGTGGTGATCTACGACGACGCGGCGTACGGCGCCGAGGTGCACCACTTCGGCCCGGACGGGCACCCGTTGGAGACGGTCACCTTCCCCGAGACCGACCTGGCCGCGATCGCCCGTGGTTACGGCTGCGACGGGTTGACCGTCCGGACCGTCGACGATCTCGAGCCGGTACGCCGCTGGCTCGCTGGTCCCCGTACCCGGCCGCTGGTGGTCGACGCCAAGGTCTGCGCCGCGCGCGGCTCCTGGTGGCTGGAGGAGGCGTTCCGTGGCCACTGAGCCACCGCCGTGCGTACGGCGACGCGGGGCGGCGTAACCGGAATCAGGGCGGGAACCCGACCGGGGCGCGGAGTCCAACCAGCACAAGACGGGCTCTCAAGAGCATGTTCTCGCCGAGCGGGTCCGCGTCGACCTGATAGCCGGCCTGCTCCAGGACTCGGCGGTAGCGCCCGCTCGTATCGGCGCCGGCATCCCTGGTGGCGTCGTCCGGATAGGATGATTGGCCGTGTCCCCTCACTCGCGCACGCTATCCGCATTGCTGAAACCGCTACGGAATTGGGGCATGGTCCTGGTCCTGTCGATGGCGGTGGTCGTGTCCGGGGCGATCGTGGCCGTCAAGCTGCGCTCTTCCCCCGTCTCTCCCTCCCGGCCGGTGCTGATCTCCAGTGGAGCGTGGGCTCCGTTCGTGGGGCCTGAGCTGCCCGACGGTGGACCGGTCACGAAGTTGGTCGTCGAGGTCCTCAACAGATCTGGGTATTCCCCCGAGATCAGCTACACGTCGTGGTCCCTTGCCGAGGAACAGGTCGCCTCGGGCTCCGCTGTCGGGGTGTTTCCACTGGTGAGCAGCGGATCACGGGGCGCCAATTTCCTGATTTCCGATCCACTCATCGACTTCGAGTACGTCCTGTTCTACGACCGTCGTGGCGGCAAGCCGCAGATCTCCCCGGCTGCGAACCTGAGCGCGCTGCGGGTGGGCAGGATCGCCGGCTACGACTACTGGCACGAACTGGAGTCGGCGGTGACCGACTTCGTGGAGTTCGACTCAGCGTTGGATGGCTTCCGGGCTCTGGCCGATGGCAGGATCGACCTACTCGCCGAAGGTCTGCTCTCCGGCCACGCGGTGCTGACCGATCCGGCCTTCGCCGGGGACGCCGGGAACTTTGCCTACCTGCAGGACGGCGGCCCGCTGGTGCACTCGGTGCAGGGCCTGCACTTCATGATGGCGGACACTAGTGCGGCCACCTCCGTGATGAAAGAGTTCAACAAGGAACTGGCGAAGATGCGTCAGGGCCCGGCGTACGAGGAGATCGTCTCGGAGCTCGAGCCGTCCGCGGTCAGGGACGTTACCTTGACCCCGTCCGGTAAGACGGGTTTGGTGGAACTGCTGAACGCCGATGGGAAGCTGGTGCTGCTTGCCCCGGGAGGTACGCGGGCACGCGTGCTCACCTGGCCCAAGGAGTTCGTCGGCTCCGCCGGAACACCCTCCGAAAACATCCTCGTCGAGGTGAAGGTCACCAATGGCCCGGCGAAGGGCCGCGTCCTCTACGTGGACGCCCGTGCCCTGCAAATCGAGGCGGAAGGGCGATGACCGAGCTGCGGATCCTCGCCCCAGTGGTGGTGGACTACTACGCCGTGCCCGGAGCATCTCTGCGCGATCCCAGGGCTTACGCCCAGTTCTGGGCCAAGCAGCAGCCGGCCGTAGACGAGCTGCTGGAGCTCCTGGTCCCCGATTCTGTGAAGGAGGGCCCCGGGACGTCCCCAGCTGTCGTGCTGGAACACACCAGGGCCACCAGCTCACTGAACCTCTACCGCACCATCAGCGACCACGCGTTGGAGCGCACGTTTCACGTCCTCACCGGCAAGCTGGCCCCGGAGCACCTGCCGGGCGAGTTCGACGGGGCCACCGACGCCCTGCACGTTGGGGTCACCGAGATCGGCTTTCGACTCTACGACCACGGCCTGATGCTGCTGGAGCTGCTGGCAGACGTGCAACGGTCGCTTACCGAGCCCAACGACGGCCTCGAGGCCCACCTCGACGACCTCCAGGCCCGCGCGGTGACGATGGGTGAGCGGGTGGCGCGTGAGACCGTTCGGCGATACTTGAATCCGGTGCTCGACCTACTGCGCCAGGCCGACCGCGACGAGCAGATCCTCGTCGCGGCCACACCTGCGGACGACCCGGTGACGGCGGAGTTCGGCGAGTCGCTGTGGGTCACCCGCAGCCTCGTGGTGGACCCGTCAGAGTCGGGTATCGAGAGGGTGGTGCGGCACTGGGTCAAGGACGTGGTGACGGCCGGAGACGGCGACACGACCCCGGCGGACCGATTGTTGGACGGCGACCTCGACCACCTCGTGCGCTGGCTGAACTACATCTTCATGGATCGAACTGGTGCGGGCGGTCGGATGTTGCCCGGTGACCCGTTCCGGGACCAGTGGGACGCGTTGCGCTACGCGCAGGTGTTCTACGGTGTTCTGGACCGCATCGACACCCGCCTGTCGAAGATCGTGGCCGACTCAGCGGCGCCAGCTTCCCGCTGGGACCTCGAGCAGCTCAAGGGGCAGCTGATGAGCCTGAGCAAGCGGGCCGAGCTGATCATCATGGAGCGCCGCGACCTGTCGAAATACCTCAAGCGCGCCGTACGCGTGGAGATGGACGCGATCCTCGAGTTCTGGGACTACGAGAACGTCCTGGAGCAGCCGGTGCGGTTCAAGATCGAGATTTGCGACCGACGCCTGGCCGAACTTGCCTCGAGGCGCACAGCTCGGTCGACGATGTTCACCGACCTCATCCTGTTGGGCATCGGTGTGACGTCGATCCTCGGCACGGCCTTGGCGGTGACCGAGTTCGGACGGTCGATAGCCAGCGATCCGGGCACGGCAATATACGACCTGGGCCAGTCCTCCGCAATGGAGTGGATCGCCGCACAGCCAGCGGACGCTATCCTCATTACCTCTGGACTGGTCTCAGTGCTGCTAGTGATGGTGTACCTGTTCTTCCGTCGCGACAACGGCTCATGAGGACAGCGCTTCGCAGCCGTTCAATACGCACCTTTGCGGCCACCCAGTTCCTGCTCGAGGTGCAGTTCTGGTTCCCGATCTGGCTTATCTACCTGCTGGACCTGGGCTTCCCGCTGACAACGGCAGTGCTTGCCGACGCGGTATTCCGGCTCGTCTCGGTGGTATGTGAGTTCCCGGTGGGAGTGGTCGCGGACCTGATCGGGCGGCGGCGCACCTACCTGGCCCTGACCGGTGGGACAGTGCTGACGTTCGCGGTGATCACCCAGATCCAGTCCGTGCAGTTGCTGATCGGGGCATGGGTGCTGTGGGGTGTGCTGTGGGCGCTGACATCTGGGGCGGCCAGCACCTACCTGTACGAACTGTGCGCCCACGACGAACTCGACGTCAACCCGTCCAAGGCTTTCGGGCTGGTCCGGGCCACCGGCCATGTGTCCATACTGCTCTCACTCCTGACTGCCGGTTACCTGTACGAGGTGGATCCACGGCTGCCGTTCGCCGTCACCTCTGTCCTGGCTGGAGTGGCGCTCGTGCTCGCGTTCACCCTGCCGGAAGTCAGCGGGCCGCGGGTGGTCTCCACGCTCACCTCGGTGATGGCGGACATTCGTGGCGCGGCGGCTGACGCGAGGGTGCGCCGGGCCGTGTGGCTGGGCGCCCTGCTGCTGTTGGTCGGGTGGAGCGCCCGCATTCTGTTCCAGCCGTTGGCGCTGGAACTGGGCATGTCCGTGCGGGTCGCCGGGTGGATGTATGCCGCGTTCGCGGCTGCCTCAGTGCTGGGTGGGTTGGTGGCCGGGTACACGGGCGAACTGCACCGCCGGTTGGCCCTGACCACGGCGTTCGTCCTCATCCTTGCCGCTCTAGTGGCCACGAGTCAGGTGATCTGGCTCGGCCCGTTCATGTTTTTGCCGGTGATGGGATTCGGTTACGCCCTGGGCACGACGGTGCTGGAGGTCTTCACCAATGAAGTCACCCCACAAGCGGTGCGCGCCATGATCTTTGGGGTGATGACCTGCATAGGTGGGGTTGGCATCGCCGTGGCCCGCCCCGCGCTCGGAGTGCTGGCAAATGACCACTCCACCGCGTTCGCGTTCGGAGTGTGGGCCGGCGTCGGTGCGGTTTTGGTGGGCCTGGCCGTGCTGGTGATCCGTCGGGTGCACCCGGAGCGCCGACCTACGCCCCGCCAACGAGCGGCTGGACCCATACCGAGGTGATGGCCCGGTCGAGGCTGGGCCGGGATTCCCGACCTGCTTCACAGCCAGACGGCCGGCCCTACAGGAGCGATCGTCGCCCGACAGCCGACATCGTGCTGGCGGAATCCGCCAACCGTCAGGGTGATACTTGCGGCGGCCACCATGAGATCCGGGCGTGCAGTCTCTTCCAGCCCGGCAGCAGCCGGCTACTGTCCCGCCAGCGGTCCGCTGGCACGCCCGCAGCACCCGTCACCCGACCCAGCTGTAGCGGCGTTCCGGCCGGCCGGCCGCACCGTAGCGCAGGGTCACCGCCGCCCGTCCGGTACCCGAGAAGTGCTCCAGGTAGCGACGGGCGCTGACCCGGGAGATTCCCACCCGGTCCCCGCATTCGGCTGCCGAGAGGGTGCCGGAGTTCTCCCGGAGTGCGCGTTCCACCAGCTCCGCGGTCTCAGTGCTAAGGCCCCGGGGCAGGGCGGAGGTGACGTGCGAGCTGCTACGGGACAACACCCGGTCCACGTCGGACTGGTCGCTGACCACCGCCGCACGCAGCGAGTTTCGGCGCGCGGCGTACTGCTCCAGCCGGGTGCGCAGCTCGTCGAACCCGAAGGGCTTGAGCAGATAGTTGACCGCGCCGTAGCGGACCGCCCGGCGGATCGCCTCGGCCTCCCGGGCGGCGCTGATCACCAGGATGTCGCAGTCGTGTTGGGCGGCGCGCAGCCGGGTCACCACGTCGAGGCCGAACATGTCCGGCAGGTAGAGGTCGAGCAGCACCAGGTCGGGCCGGAACTCGTCGACAGCGGCGACGGCCTGCTCGCCGGTGCCCGCGGTGCCGACGACCCGGAAGCCGTCCATCCGCTCGACGAACCCTCGGTGGATCCGGGCGACCATGAAGTCATCGTCGACGACCAGGACGTCGATCAACGAACTCCCTCCAGGATGGTGGCCACCGACATCCGTGCGGTGAACATCGCGCCCTCCTCGGTGTTCGTCACCGTGATCTCCCCGCCGCGCCGGTTGCAGACCAGCCGAGTGAGCGCCAGCCCGATACCGCGCTCGCCGCCCTGCGCCGCCTTCGTGGTGAAGCCTTGGGTGAAGACTTCCTGAGCCAGCTCCGGGGCGATCCCCGGCCCCGAGTCCCGGACGATGATCTCCACGGACGAGGCGTCCTGGCGCAGCTCAACCTCCACCCAGGCCGATCCGTCCGCCGCGCCGGTGCCGCCGGCGGCCGGGCCGGCGTCCCGGCCGTCGACGACGGCGTCCACGGCGTTGTCGACCAGGTTGCCCAGCACCGTGGCGACATCCGCGGTGATCTCCGGCTCCATCCGGGCCAGGCTGGTCCGTTCGGAGACCCGCAGCTCCACGCGACGCTCGGCGGCCACCGCGGACTTCGCCATCAGCAGCGCGGCGACCGCGGTGTCGTGGATCCGGCTGGTCACGGTCAGGTCGAGCGACGCCCGGTGCCGGCTCAGCGCGTCCACGTACCGGACCACCTCGTCGTGCTCGCCGATCTGGATCAGCCCGGAGATGGTGTGTAACTGATTGGCGAACTCGTGGGTCTGCGCGCGGAGCAGCTCCGCGGTGCTGCGGAATGACCCGATCTCCCGTTCCAGCCGGGCCAGCTCGGTGCGGTCCCGCAGCGTGGTCACCGAACCGAGCCGGCGACCGTCCTTGTTGACCGTCATCCGGTTCATCACCAGCACCCGGCCGGCGCGGACGACGACCTCGTCGCGGGCCTCCGGACCGTCGCCGGTGCCGGCCAGCACGTCCCGCAGTCGGCCGGAGATGCGCAGGTCGGCGAGGCTGAGGCCGAGGCAGTGCTCGGGCAGGTCGAGCAGCCGCCGCCCGACGGCGTTCACCAGGGTGACCCGCAGTTGCGGGTCCAGCGCGATGACGCCCTCGGCGATGCCGTGCAGCAGCGCCTCTCGGTGCTCCGCCAGCCCGGCGATCTCCCGCGGCTCCAGGCCCAGGGTCTGCCGCTTGATCCGCCGGGCCAGCAGCCAGGATCCGACGACGCCGAGAGCGCTGGCGATGCCGAGATAGGTGAGGAGGTACGAGGAGGCGCCGACCATTCGCTGCGACCACGTCGGCGAGGCCTCACCGATCACCACGGCACCCAGGTAGCGGCCGAGGTTTTCCTTGCGGTCGTCGAGTACCGGAACCTGGGCCACCAGTTCCCGCGATCGGTCGACCTCCAGCTCGCCGAACCAGCTACGGCCGTCGGTTACTCGGGGATCGCCTAGCACTACCGCGGTGCCCACCAGGGTGGGGTTGGTGGAGCTGACCACCCGGCCGCGGGCGTCGGCGACGCTGACCGTGGTCACGCCGGCCTGGGTCAGCACGTTCTGCACCAGCGGCGCGATCGTCTCCGCCGGTGCCGGCTGGGTGAGGCGGTCGCGCAGAAGCCGGTTGCCGGCGAGCTGCTCGCCGAGGGCGGCGACGCGGCGGCCCTCCACCCGGTTGAAGGTCGCTGCCGACTGGGCCAGGGACACGGCGGCGACGGCCAGCAGCACCACGACGATGATCGCGAGCTGGAGGACCAGCAGTTGCCCGGCCAGGGTGCGGCGTCGGGACATGATCGCGACCACAAAGACCTCAATTTCCGCTGGTGACAGAAGGCAGACACGGAGTCCGCCCGAAGGCCATCATCTTGCCGCCGGACTCCTTCGAAACGGAAGAGAAACATGATGGCAACTCGGAGAAACATGCTGGTCATGGGTGTCGCCGCCGCGACGGCGCTGGCGCTGGGCGCCTGCGGCGCCACCGCCGGACAAGACGAGGGCGGGTCCGGCGATGACGGGAAGCCGATCGCCGGCCTGCGGATCATGGTGCCGAACACCCCCGGCGGCGGGTACGACACCACGGCCCGCACCGCCGCCAAGGTGATGGAGGACGCGAAGATCGCCACCGGCGTGCAGGTGTTCAACCTGCCCGGCGCGGGCGGCACCGTTGGCCTCCAGCGGATGGTGAACGAGAAGGGCAACGGCAAGCTCGCCATGCAGATGGGGCTGGGCGTGGTCGGTGCCTCCTATACCTCCAAGTCGTCCGCGACGCTCACCCAGACGACCCCGCTGGCCAAGATGATCGAGGAAGCCGGTGCCATCGTGGTGCCGAAGGATTCGCCGTACAAGACGATCGGCGATCTGGTCACCGCCTGGAAAAAGGACCCGAAGAAGATTGCCGTCGGCGGCGGCTCCTCGCCAGGCGGGCCGGACCACCTGCTGCCCATGCAGCTCGCCAAGACGGTCGGCATCGACCCGCGCCAGGTCAACTTCGTCTCGTACGACGGCGGCGGCGAACTGCTGCCGGCGGTGCTCGGCGGCAAGGTGGCCTTCGGCGCCAGCGGCTTCGGCGAGTTCCTCGACCAGGTCGAGGCGGGCCAGCTCCGGGTCCTCGCGGTGACCAGCGAGGAGCCGATTGAGGCGCTCAAAGAGGTGCCGACCCTCAAGGCGTCCGGGATCGACCTGGTCTTCACGAACTGGCGCGGCATCGTCGCCCCGCCCGGCATCAGTGACGGCGACAAGAAGGTCTGGATCGATGCGCTGACGAAGATGCACGAGTCCGCGGAGTGGAAGGCCGAGCTGGCCAAGCGGGGCTGGAACGACGCCTTCGTGACCGGTGACGCCTTCGCCACCTTCCTCACCGACCAGGACGCGTCCGTGGCCGACCTGCTCAAGCAGCTCGGGCTGGCGTGACCGGCATGACGACCCGACCGGACCGGGGCGGCGACCCGCCGCCCCGCCCGGCGGCGCCGGGGGCGACCGCTCCCGTCGTACCGCCGATCCCGGCACAGCCGACCGCGGGGGCCGCCGATCCGGTGCCCCCCACGACGGAGACCGAGACGGCCGCGGAGCGTACGCCGGACCTGCCCCCGGTGGCGAGGCCAACAGCGGCCGACGACCGGCCGCCGGTTGCGGATGCGCCGGACGGCGCGCCTCGGACAGCGAAGCCGGACCCGGCGCAGTACGGCGTCTGCGCATTCCTCGCCGTGGTCGGCGCACTGGTCATCGTCGACGCGATCCGGATCGGGCACGCGATCAGCAGCGCTGACCCGATCGGGCCGAAGCCGGTGCCGATCCTGCTCGGCGCACTGCTGCTGGTGGTCGCCGCGATCTACGCAGTGGACGTGGCGCGCGGCGGCGCGGGTGAGCCCGAAGCCGGCGAGGACGTCGACCTGAGCAGCCCGATCGACTGGCGGACGGTTCTCCTGCTGATCGGCGCCTTCCTGGTCAACGCGGTGCTGATCGACCGGCTCGGATGGGTGATCAGCGGCACCCTGCTGTTCTGGGGTTCGGCGTTCGCGCTGGGCAACCGGCACTACATCCGCAACCTGCTGATCGCCGTCGCCCTGTCGCTGATCACCTTCTACACGTTCGCCATCGGGCTGGGCGTCAACCTGCCCGCCGGCGTCCTGCAAGGAATCCTCTGATGGACAATTTCGGCCACCTGCTCGACGGGTTCGCCAATGTGCTGACCCCGATGAACCTGCTGATCGCGCTGCTCGGCGTGACCATCGGCACCGCTGTCGGTGTGCTGCCCGGCATCGGCCCGGCGATGACGGTCGCGCTGCTGCTGCCGGTCACCTACGGGATGGAGCCGACGCAGGCGTTCATCATGTTCGCCGGCATCTTCTACGGCGGCATGTACGGCGGCTCGACCACCTCGATCCTGCTGAACACCCCCGGCGAGTCGTCCTCAGTGGTGACCGCGATCGAGGGCAACAAGATGGCGAAGGCGGGTCGGGCCGCGCAGGCACTGGCCACCGCCGCGATCGGCTCCTTCGTCGCCGGCACCATCGCCACCCTGCTGCTGGTCGTGGTCACCCCACCGGTGGTGGCATTCGCGATCAGCCTCGGCGCGCCGGACTACTTCGCACTGATGCTGCTCTCGTTCGTGGCGGTGACCGCGGTTCTCGGCGCGTCCCGGGTGCGCGGCTTCGCCTCGCTGCTGATCGGCCTGGTCATCGGCGTGATCGGGATCGACCAGACCGGCCAGCAGCGCCTCACCTTCGGCAT
Source organism: Micromonospora sp. NPDC000668 (assembly GCF_042897975.1). Taxonomy (NCBI): domain Bacteria; kingdom Bacillati; phylum Actinomycetota; class Actinomycetes; order Micromonosporales; family Micromonosporaceae; genus Micromonospora; species Micromonospora sp. NPDC000668. The sequence continues at coordinate 13,178 of NZ_JBIAYP010000005.1, read as the reverse complement.
CCCGCAACTCGCCGACGGCATCGACGTGGTGGTGGTCGCGGTGGGCATCTTCGCCGTCGGCGAGGCACTCTGGATCGCCGCGCACCTGCGGCGCAAGGCCGCCGAGGTGATCCCGGTGGGCCGCCCCTGGATGGGTCGGCAGGACTGGAAGCGTTCCTGGAAGCCCTGGCTGCGCGGCACCGCGTATGGGTTCCCGTTCGGGGCGCTGCCGGCGGGCGGGGCGGAGATCCCGACCTTCCTGTCGTACGCGACCGAAAAGAAGCTGTCGAAGCACCCGGAGGAGTTCGGCAAGGGCGCGATCGAGGGTGTCGCCGGGCCGGAGGCGGCAAACAATGCCTCCGCCGCCGGAACGCTGGTGCCCATGCTGGCGATCGGCCTGCCGACCAACGCCACGGCCGCGGTCATGCTGGCTGCCTTTCAGCAGTACGGCATCCAGCCCGGCCCGCTGCTCTTCGAACGGGAGTCCGGCCTGGTCTGGACCCTGATCGCCAGCCTCTTCGTGGGCAACCTGCTGTTGCTCGTGCTCAACCTGCCCCTCGCGCCCGCCTGGGCCCGGCTGCTGCGGGTTCCGCGGCCGTACCTCTACGCCGGGATCGTCTTCTTCGCCTCGATGGGCGCGTACGCGGTCAACGCCCAGCCGTTCGACCTGTTCCTGTTGCTCACCCTCGGCCTGATTGGGTTCGGGATGCGGCGCTTCGGGCTGCCGATCCTGCCGCTGATCGTCGGGGTGATCCTCGGCCCCCGGGCGGAACTTCAGGGCCGGCGGGCGCTGCAGCTCTCCGGTGGCGAGCTCTCCGGGCTGCTCGGTGGCTGGGTGTCCTGGCTGATCTACGCCACCGTGCTGGTGGTGCTGCTCTGGCCGCTGCTCGGCCGGTTCCTCGTACGACCGCTTCGGGAAAGGTTGGTGACCGGGTGACCGTGCTTGTGGGGTACGTGCCGTCGGCGTTGGGCGAGGCGGTCCTGTGCGCGGCGGTTGAGCAGGCCCGGTTCCGCGGTGAGCCGGTGCTCGTGGTCAACACCTCGCGCGGGGAGGCGTACGTCGACCCGCGGTTCGCTCAGGACCACGACCTCGAACGTGTCCGCCGGGAGTTGACCGGGCTGGGCGTGCGGCACAGCGTCCGGCAGTTGGTGCGGGGCCGTGACGCGGCCGATGAGATCCTCGAGCTGGCCAAGTCCGAGGACGTGTCGCTGGTGGTGATCGGGATCCGGCACCGGACGCCGGTGGGCAAGATGATCATGGGCTCCACCGCGCAGGAGATCCTGCTCGGCGCCCGCTGCCCGGTGCTCGCCGTCAAGGTTGACTAAGTGCGACGCTTCCTGCCGTGTGCGGGGACCCTTTGCTGAACCAGCCGGAGCGGAAGGGAATCCTCGTGCCAGCCGCAAACCGCACCCAGCGGCCGTCACCGCCACCGACTACGCCCGTCACCGCCCCTGGATCCGACACCCAAAGTGGAAGAAGGACGAACCATGCAGGCCCCCACCGCGGACCTTTACGACCGGTACATGGACGAACTCGGCTCGTGCGACACGCAGCTGCGCCAGTTCGGTGGAGTCCACGCCTTCAGCGGACCGGCGGTCACCGTGCGCTGCTTTGAGGACAACGCCCTGCTGAAGTCGGTCGTCTCCGCACCGGGTGAGGGGCGGGTGCTGGTGGTGGACGGTGGCGGGTCCGTGCACACGGCTCTGATGGGCGACGTGATCGCCGGTATGGCGGCGGAGAACGGCTGGGCGGGTGTGGTGATCAACGGCGCCGTCCGCGATGTCGCCGCCCTGCGCGCCCTTCCGATCGGCATCAAGGCGCTCGGCTCCAACCCGCGCAAGAGCGCCAAGACCGGGGCCGGCGAGCGGAACGTGCCGGTGGCGTTCGGAAACTGCACCTTCAATCCCGGCGCCGAGGTTCACAGCGACGACGACGGCATCGTCGTCCTGCCCCTGGGCCGGCGCGCGTAGGCATGGAAGGAGGGCTCCCTCCCAGCGGAGAGCTGTCTACGGCCACGAGGGACGGCGGGACGCCCTGCCGGAGAGGGGGCGAGCTTCCCGAGCTCGGCGGGCTGCACGAAGAGTTCCCGCCGGGCGGCAGCCCCTCCCCGAGCGTCCAACCCTCGGCGGCGGCAGTCTGGTTCACCGGCCCGTCGAGCCGCGCAGGGCGGACACGATTGCAGCGGGTTCCGGCGGGCAGCCCGGCACCTGCACGTCCACCGGCACCACGTCGGACACCGGTCAACACGTCAGCGTGCCGCGGCGAGGCCACCAGCCGTACCCCATGCCGCTCGAGGTCATACACCAGGCTGAGCCGGCAGCGGCCCCACCGGGGCCTCGGGCGCGGGTTCGGCCGTCCGACCTACGCGGCGGATTTTGCCGATCAGCCCCAATGTCCGCTCCGATCATCGACGCCATCGGCTCCTGCTCATGAGGGCCACCGTGCTGCCGACCTTGACCGCTTGTTCACGAGGGTTCAGCGCGCTCGGTCGCGGCACGCAGGTCACCCAGCAGTTCGGCCTGACTGGTCAACACCTCGGTCAGGATCCGCCGCGCCACCGCCAGCAACTCGGCTACGTGCGGGCTGACCAGCGAGTAGTACACGGTCGAACCATCTCGGCGGGTCACCACCAGGTTCGCCCGGCGCAGCACCGCCAGTTGCTGCGACAGGTGCGCCGCCTCGATACCCACCTGCGGCAGCAGCTCCGAGACCGCGTGCTCCCGTTCGGCGAGGAGTTCGAGGGTCCGGATCCGCGCCGGATGCCCCAAAATCTTGAAAAACTCAGCTTTAGCCTGATACAACGGCGTGCTCACGGGCCCACCCCTTCCTGCGGGGATACGTTACGAGCCGTGTCCTGCCGGAGCACGCCACCGGCCGCCGGAGCGACACGGCGCCGCCGCTCGGCCGCGACCGCCGCCACCGCCCCGGCCACCGTGGGCGCCACCTGTTCGTTGAGCACCTCGGGTAGCAGCCGGGTGGTTGACAGCGCCTCCCGCGGCACCAGCCCGGCCAGCACATCAGCGGCGGCCAGCCGCATCGGCATCGTGATCCGCGGCGCCCGCGCATCCAACGCACCCCGGAACACGCCCGGGAACGCCAGCGCGTTGTCGACCCGGTTCGGGTAGTCGCCGTGCCCAGTGGCTACCACCGCGGCGATGTCACTCACCAGCTCAGGTCGAATCTCCGGCTCCGGGGCGGCCAACGCGAACACCACCGGCGCCTCGCCCATCGACGCCACCAATGCCCGGGTTAGCACCCCCGCCCGAGACAATCCCACCACCGCGTCCGCCCCCGCTAGGGCATCGGCCAGCCCGCCACGGACCCGTCGCCGGTTGGTCAATTCGGCCAGCCGTGCCTCGTGCGGCGGCAACCAGGGCATGTCGTCGCAGTGCAGCACCCCGCCCCGGACGACCACCACCACATCGGTGGCGCCGCCCGCCACCAGCAACCTCGCCGTCGCCGTACCCGCCGGGCCGGCCCCGACCACGACCAGCCGCGCCGACTCCACACGCTTGCCCACCACCCGCAATGCGTTGCGCAGCGCGGCCAGGACCACGATCGCTGTGCCGTGCTGGTCGTCGTGGAACACCGGAATGTCCAGCGCCTCCTGCAGCCGCCGCTCCACCTCGAAACATGCCGGCGCGGCAATCGCCTCCAGGTCGATCCCCCCGAACGAGGGGGCCAGAGCCCGCACCGCCGCCACGAACTCGTCCGGGTGCTTGGTGCCCAGGCAGACCGGGACCGCGTCAATCTCGGCCAGGTGGACGAATAGGGCCGCCTTGCCCTCCATCATCGCCAATGCCGCCGCCGGCCCCACATCACCCAGGCCCAGCACCGCCGTGCCATCGGTAACCACTGCCACCCGGTTACGCCGCCCGGTCACCTCGCCAGCCGCGGCCGGGTCAGCTCGTTGGCTTTCGTTCGGCGGTCCGCCCGTGGCCCCCAACTGGTCCGGCCGCCGTTGCAGCCGTGCCGGGCCTCCACTTTTGGCATCCATCCGGTGACGCCGCCTACTCCTCGGCGATCCGCGACGTCCAGGCGTCGGTCATCCGGACCGGTGCGGCGTAAGCCAGTTCCCGGTCCGGCCACCCTTCGACCCAAACGAATCTCATGACTTGCTAAAGTTAGCAAGTCATCAGAGCGCCAGGAAGCCAATGCTGTGAAGGCGTGACTGGTGACCCCGCTCATGGCAAAGCTCCGAGTCCGTTCCGCCCGCAACCCCTGTCAGGCGGAACGGACTCCCCGTGCACCGTTACCTCGCCGCGCCGTAGCGGCGCGCTGACCCGGCATGGCCCGCCGATCCTTCTCTCGTACGGCGGGCCATGCCGCCTTACCGCAACGGAACTACCTCGCGTTGGCAACCATCCCTTCGGCGCCGATGGGCGGCCGGCAATCAACGAGGAGAAGTCGTGCTCTCAGTCACCCGCACCGAACTCGCCAGCCACATCGCTACGGCGTTCGACGCCGGCCGCGCCGGCCGTGCTGAGCTGCTCGCCGCAGCCGCGAGCAGCCATGCCCGGCCGCAGGTGATCGCGGTGCTACAGCGGCTGCCCGACCAGGAATACGGCAGCATCCGCGACTTGTGGCGCCACCTGGCGGACGTACCCATCGGTGGTTGATCTCGCCACACACCCGCTCCGGATGCCGGGGCGTGCCCGTCCGTCGGCGTCGTCTCCAGCGGCCGCTCACGCAGGGAGAAGCTCCCAACGCCACACCCCGGTCGGCTATTGCTGGGCGCCCGGCAGCCGGACTGCGCCTCGGGAGAGTCTGAACAGCCACAGGAGCATGATCCGCAGCATGGCGGTGAGGCCGGCACGGTCGCCGGCGCGCTGCAGTTCGCGGGCACGACTGACCACGGTGATGAGCCTTTTGCCGTAGTCGGCCCACAGCGGGGCATGCCAGTGGATGCGGACCGCGAGCCCGGCAAGCTTCGCCGCGACCCTTCGGTCGCCCACCGGTAGCGTGTCAAGGTCGGGTAGCAGGCCGACACGCAACGTCAGATAGGTGTCCCACGCCGCACGTCGGGCCGGTTCCATCGCCATGTCCGCCTTCCTGGCTGCGGTAACGCTGCCGTCATGATCGTCCGGGCGGGTCGAGTACGTTCCGCTGCGCGGTGGCCAGGACGCCGGTGTGATGCAGATGGGCTCGGGCTGCGGCGATCGCCTCTGGCGTACCGGGAAAAACGCGGTCTGCGGCGCGGAGTCGGTCGAGCACGCTGACCGCGTCGAGGGTCTTCTCGTGTCCGGCTGGGACGCCGGAGACGTATACCGTGATGCCACGGTGTTCGAGACGTTCGATCGCGTCGCGCAGCACGAGCGCGCCGGTGCCGTCGATCGTCGACACCCTTGACATGCGCAAGATGATCACCCGCACGTCCGCCACCTGGGACAGTTCGAGCAGGAACCGGTGGGCGGCGGCGAAGAACAGCGGCCCGTCGAAGCGATAGGCCACGATGTGCTCGCGGAGCAGGGCGGCCTCCTCGACGTGATGATCGGTGATGTCGAGCGGGACCTCCTCCAGCCGAGCCGCACGCGCGATCTTGCGGATGGCCAGGGCGGCAGCGAGGACGAGGCCGATTCCCACCGCGGCGATCAGGTCCAGGGCGAGGGTGGCGATCGCGGTCAGAGCCATGATGAGAGCGTCAGAGCGGGTCGAGCGGGCCAGCGCGGCCAGCGAACCCACCTCGACCATGCGCACAGCCGTGGCCAGCAGCACCCCGGCCAGCGCGGCGAGCGGAATGTAGGCCACCAGCGGGGCGGCCACCAAGATGATCACCGCCAGGGCAATCGCGTGGGTCAGCGAGGCGAGCCGCGACTGGGCTCCGGAGCGGACGTTGACTGCGGTGCGGGCGATCGCCGCCGTCGCCGGTACACCGCCGAAAAGCGGGGTCACCAAGTTCGCCACGCCCTGACCGAACAGTTCCCGATCCGGGTCGTGGCGCTGGTTGACGGTCATGCCGTCGGCGACGGTCGCCGACAGCAGGCTCTCCAACGCAGCCAGGGCAGCGACCGCCAACGCCGAGCTGAACAACGTCGGCACCGCGGCCAGGTCCAGAAAACCCAGCGAGGGAACGGGAAGGGTGGCCGGCAGGACACCGATGCGGGTGACATTGAGCGACAACAGTTGCCCGAGTACGGTGGCCGTGGCCACCGCGATCAGCGAGAACGGCACCGTGGGGCGCCAACGCGCACCGGCCAGCATCGCCGCCGCCACCCCGAGCGCCAATATCAGCGCGGGCCAGTTCGGGTGGCTGGCGAACTCGACCAGCGCTCGCCAGGCCACCGCAGCGACCTTCTCGCCGTCCGGGTTCGGCACCCCCAACGCTGCGGGAACCTGTTGCAGGAAGATCACCGCAGCGATTCCCACGGTGAAGCCCTCCACCACCGGAGCCGGCACGTAACGCACGTATCGGCCGGCGCGGAGCAGGGCCAGAGCCAGCAGAATCACGCCCGCCAGCACACCGACGGTGAGCACACCTCCGGGTCCGTAGGTCGCCACGATCGGCACCAGCACCACCGTCATCGCGCCGGTGGGCCCAGACACCTGCAGGTTGGACCCGCCGAACAGTGCCGCGAGGATCCCGGCCACGATGGCGGTCGCCAGGCCGGCGGCCGCCCCCAGGCCGGAGGACACCCCGAACCCGAGCGCCAAGGGCAGCGCGACCACCGCAACCGTGAGCCCAGCGATGAGGTCGCGGCGGGGCTGCCGACGCATCGCGGCGACATCCGCCTTCGTCGGCAGCAGGACAGCCACCCGGCGCCAGGTTGAGCGGGCGAGGGCGGCGGCGCTCACCGCGGCACCGGGAGCGACGGGTCGTCGGCGTTGTCCTGGTCCTCGCGGAGCGTCTCAAGCAGCTCAGCCTGACCTGTCAGCATCTCGGTGAGGAAGCGTCGGGCCGCCCGCATCAGATCGGCCACGTCCGGGCCCGCGAGTGCGTAGATGACTGCCGACCCGTCCCGCCGGGACGTCACGATCCCGGCCCGGCGCAGCACCGACAGCTGCTGAGACAGGCTTGACGCCTCGATCTCCACCTCAGCCAGCAGATCCCGAACCGGCATCGGCCCATCGCCGAGCAGCTCCAGTACCCGGATACGCACCGGATGCCCGAGCGTGCGGAAGAACTCCGCTTTTCTCTCGTACAGCGGTAGCGCCACACGCCCTCCCAGCATGACTAGCAATTTGGCAATTGAAGACCTCTTCATATGGTTGAGTGACCGCAGCCCCGCCCGAAGTGATCCTCGACACTCCGGCGCCGACCCCGCGCACATGGTCCAGGCCCGAAACCCCAGTACCGACCCTTCAACCACCCGGCATCGCCCAACGACTTGCCGCACCTAGCGGGTCACCGCGGCTCCGCTGAGTTCGACAGCCGGGCTCGCGCTCCGCGGCCGCTGCGCCCCGCCGGTGCCCGGCGGCTTGGCGCGCAAGCCCGAGGAACCCGGGCCGCCGGAGATGACCGGCCGGCGGGTGGCGAGAACTGGTCGGCCGGCGGCCAGCCGGGGCGCGGCGGCCGTAGGGTCGTAGCGCGAGTCACCACCGGCCGTGGCGGGGATGCGGCGTGGAGTATGCGGGGGCCGCCCCTCCAGGGACACGGGGAGTCGCTGCACGGCGGCCCCTGTTTGACTGCACGGGCTTCCTTACCAGATCCATTCCGTTGATGCCGGGACCAGGCGAATGGGATCCAGGAGAATGGAGCCGTGGCCTCGGACCAAGAAGCACTCAAGCGGCCCACGAAATCAGCCAGGCGGTCCGTGAGCTGGGGCATCCGTGCCCCGAGGGCCCGGAATCCCGGGCCTGCCCCATGCGCAAGTCGCTACCAGCCCAGCGCTGCATCAGCGTGCCCGGCCACACCTCGCATGACCACCACCCCGAGCGGTGACCGCAGACATGACCCCGCGCCTCCGTTGCTCCTCGGAGGTTGAACGTGCGTAGCCGAGATCGGAGTCTGGGAGAGGAGATGGTGTGGCGAGAAAGCCGGGGGGCTTACGAGCGGCTTCGCACCTACCTCATTATCGCGGTTCAAGCGGGTGCAGCGGTCGGTCTGTCCTGGTTCATCGCGCGCGACGTGCTGCACAATCCGCAGCCGTTGTTTGCGCCTGCCGCCGCGATCGGCACGATCGCAGCGGCTCTTGGCAATCGGATCAGGCGAGCGGCGGAACTTATCGCCGGGGTGATTGTTGGGGTGCTGATCGGACAGTTGATCCTCCAGGTCATCGGGACGGGACCTGTACAAACCGCCTTGATCGTGGCGTTTGCGATCTCGTCGGCAGCGTTGATCCACGGGAGCGGCGCCGTCATGGTGCATGCAGGAAGCACCGCCTTGCTGCTGGGAACGCTGTCTGCGGAACATTCACAGCTGGCTGTGGCGCGGACCGTCAACGGGCTGATCGGAGGGACGACCGCGATCGCCGTGGCGCTGCTGATCATTCCGGCCAACCCCGTCCGCGTCGTCAATCGCTCTGCCGGCCCGACGCTGGATGTCTTCGCACGTAGTCTCACGGCTGCCGCTCAGGCATTGGAGCAGCGTGACGTTCGACAGGCCGAGGGCGCCTCGCAGCGCTTGGTTGCGGCAGAGGAGGAGAGAAACAAGACGGTCGAGATGGTCGCTGCGGCGGCGGAGATCGCGGTTCTCTCACCCTGGCGGTGGCGACGATTAGGAATTCTGCGCCGCTACCAGCATCCCAGCACCTCCAATACGCCTATTCCAACAGCCGAGAGATGTCGCATTGGGTCGTATCGACGCCACGGCAGCGTGAGCCGATACCGGCCAGCCTTCCAGCGTCGATCGAGCACCTCAGCCAGGCGGTGAGGCTGCTGCATCGCGACTTCCTCGCCGGCCGAGAGCCCGACCTTGCGCGCGCACGGGCACAGCAGGCCATCGAGGAAGTCAACCAAGCCAGCGCCGAGGATATTGGGTTCTGCGGGAAGGTGCTCGCTTCGCGGCTACGTCTTGCCATCAGCGAAGTGCTCCAAGCATCCGGAGTGCTGAAGGCAGAGGCAAATCGGCAGGCGGGGTTGACGGCCGACGCGAGCTGACTAAACAACCTGTTGCTGTCGTCATATGGCGCAGGTCGACCACCACCGCACCGGTTCCGTGGACACCGAGAAGCCCCGCCAACACTCCACCAACCTGTCCGCATCTGACGACCAGCACGCCAACCTCGACGTCGCTCCGGCCCCTCGGCGTCCGCTACCCCGATCCATTCGACAAGCCCAGGGCGACGACTCCGTGAGACTCATGCCGCCCGAGCGCCTGGCCGGTGGCGTCGGGCCAGAGCGCCGTCGGCTCAGCGGTGCTGTCGGATGCGATCCCAGGTGCTGGGCGGCTCCAGCCGTACGCCGGTGCGTAGCGCGGTGGCGACCGGCGTGCCCTCGCCGACGACCGCGCTGACCCGGCCGTGTTCGGCCTTGGCCGGCAGCCGTGCCGGTACGGCCGGGATGTCGATGTCCAGCCTTACCCGCATGCCGGGCCACCCCACCACGGTCAGGTCCTGCGACGCGTTGATCGTCGTGCTGGCGCCGAGCGGCCCCCGCACGGTGGCGACCTGATCGCCGGCCTGGACGATCGGGTGCACCGTAATCGCGGCGGCGGCGGTGCGGACCAGCGGACGGGTCGCCCGGAACACCCGGTCCAGCTGCACAGGGGTGTTGGCGCCGGGCTGCCCCAGGACAGCGCCCACGATGGTGAATCTACGGCCGCCGACCTTGACGACGGCGGCGAAGACGAGGCAGCCGCCGGCCTCGTCGGTGGACCCGGTCTTGATCCCCACGACGCCGTCTTGGCCGACCAGGGAGTTGTAGTTCTGCACGGTGCCGGCGACGGGCAGGGTGGCTTTCTTCTGCGCCACGATCTCCGCGAACGCCGGCAGTTGCATCGCCTTGCGGGCCAGGATCACCTGGTCGACGGCGGTGCTCATGGTGTCCGGGTCGAGCCCGGCCGGATCGGTGTAGTGGGTGTGGGTCATGCCGAGCGCGGCGGCGGTGTCGTTCATCTTGGCGACGAAGGCCTCGACGCTGCCGGCGTCCCAGGCGGCGAGGATCCGCGCCATGTTGTTCGCCGACGGGAGCAGCACCGCCTGGAGTGCCTGGCGTTCGGTGAAGACCGCGCCCGCGACGACCGGCACGAGGGACTCGCCGCGCGCCAGCTCTCTCGGGTATGCGGCTGCCTGCTCTGCGCTGACGGTGAGCTTCGGTCCCTGCTGGCCTCGCTTGAGGGGGTGCTCGGTCAGGATGAGGTACGCGGTCATCACCTTGGCCACGCTCGCGATCGGCACCGGGTTGCTCCCGCCCGACGTGCCGAGCGAGCCCAGCCCTTCGACCGAGAGGGCAGCCTGCCCGGTCTTCGGCCACGGCACCGCCGGGGGCGTGCCGGGGATGATCGTTGACGCCGGCAGGGTCCGCGTGACGGTCGGCGCGGGCAACGGGCGGCGCAGCGGCTCGACCGCGACCACCGCGGTACCGGCCAGGAGCACGGTCAGCAGGCCACTGATCAGCACCGAGAGGCCGCGTGCGCGACGCCGACTCGGCGGTTGTGGCGGGACCGGTTCGATCACCTGGGTCGTGGCAGAGTCGAGCATCCTGATATCTCCCCCGTGTGGCATGCCGGCGAACCTAACATCGGCGGCGCGCTGATCTTGGTATCACTGACGTGGGCGCTGCCGGTGAGCCGGCAGCGCCTGGCTCGGGCATGGACGACCCGTGTGACCTGCTGTACTCCGAGTGCCGATGTACGGGGCGGGCAGGCCCCGTGCGCCCGCTCGCCCCGTACCGGTCACTCTGGCAGTTGGCCGGCGCTGCTGACGACTGCGACGGTCAGCACCGCCGTCGAGTTGATCGTCTGTCCGGCCTTCATCCCGTCCTGGTCGCGGACGACCACCGACCGCTCACCGAGGTACGCGTAGCTCTGCCGGTCGAAGATCAGCTCGGTGCGGGAGCCCTGCACCTCGTTCAGAGCCAGCGCCACCCCGGCCCGCCCGGCCTCGTCTGTTACGTCGCCGACCACCCGTACACCGGGAATCTTGGCGACCGCGGTGAAGACCGCGGCGAGCGACGCCGGCGACAGGTACGCCTCCCGGATCAGGTCGCCGGCTGCGGTGAACGCCTGTTGGTCGCGCGGGTTCTTGGTGCCCGCTCCCTTGGCGTAGAGGTACACCAGCATGGCGTCGGCGTCGGTCGGCACGTCCGCGTGGTGGCCGGGGGTGGGCGTGCACTCCACCTCGGCGGTCTTTCCGTACTTGGTGGCGACACTCTTGCCGTCGCGGCAGCCGGGCAGCGGGGTCTCGTCCCAGTCACCGGCGCCGCCGCGCGGACGCTCGCGGAGCAGCCCGTCCCGGGTGCCGTCGGCGGAGAGCCAGATCTGGCGCTGCGTCGGTCTGGTCGTCCCCGGCCCGGGCTCGGCCTCGTTCCGGCTCAGCGCCGTGGCAATCGACTCGATGTAGACGAACTGGTTGCCCCGCACGGTGACGGCGGGCTGGCGTTGCGCCTGGGCGGCGGCGCCGGCCAGGATCCGCTCAGCGGCCGACGCACTGGACGCCGGGGCCTGGCCGTCCATCGGCACCACCTGGGTGACCAGGACGCCGGCGGTGAGCACCGCCGCCATCCCGCCCACCGCGGCCATGCGCCAACCGAACCGGGGCGCGGTGAACCGGGGCGCCCGGAACCGGCCGTGGGGATGCCTCGCCTCGGTCAGCACGCGGTGTCGCAGCCGGGCCGGCGGGCCGGCCGTGTCCGGGTCGAGCGTCCTGCCGAATTCGTCCAGGGTCTTCAGGTCGTTCATCGGTCCACCTCGGGGAAGTCAGCGGGGTTGGTGTAGCCGAGCGCGTCGCGCAGCTTCCGGCGGGCGCGGTGCAGTCGGGAGCGCACCGTGCCGATCTTGATGTGCAGGGTCTCGGCGACCTCCTCATAGCTGAGATCGCTCCAGGCGACGAGCAGCAGCACGTCGCGGTCGCCGGGAGAGAGTCGGCGTAGCGCGTCGACCAGCGGGCGGCGGTTCGCCTGGGCGCTGACCGAGGCGGCGACGCGGTCGGCGAACCCGTCGGCGATGTCGCCGCTCCCGGCCCGTCCCATGGCCCGGTAGCGGGCCTCCTCGGCCCGGCGGTGCCGGGCGATCTCTTTGGTGAGGATGCCGAAGAACCACGGTCGGGCGTCAGTGCGGGTGAGGTCGTAGGCCCCCCGCCGCCGGAACGCGGCGAGGAAGGTCTCGGCGACCACGTCCTCGGCGCGTTCCGGCCCGATCCGCCGGTGGGCGTATCGGTAGAGCTGGGCGGCGTACCGGTCGTACAGCACCCCGAACTGTTCGGCGTCACCCCGGGACGCCGCGATGGCCGTGGCATCGCTGACGCCACCGCCCACCACCGCGGTCACCACGGTGGAAGGTTCTGTTTGAGTCGACTCACGAATGGACCTCCCGTCCACGGACGATCTGACACCCTGTCTCTCCTCCAGCGCCGTATCGAGTTCTCGACGGGTGTGCGTGGACGGGGTCGCCGACCGCCGCGGTTACGGAGTACTTATGACGCCCTCGCCTGCGGCGACCGGACATCAACCGGTCGCGCACCGCCCTCGCGACGGCGCCGCTGCCACCGGCAGCCGACGGCCGCCTCATTCTGGCGGTGGTCATCACCTGTTGGTTTCGGCCGGAGGCTACACACCTCCCCGCAGCGGATCACGCCCTAGCTGGGTTGCGAGCCCACCCGGGTTTGGAGACCGACGCATGGTCGAGCTGGGTTGACCACCTTCGGTGGGCAGTGGCGCTCGCCGCGCTGCAGGTGGTGGCCGCGACGGTGGCCTTCGTCCTGGTCGTGGCCGCCGCCTTCCGCGTCGTCGACATGGCCGCGCGGCACGCCGCCTGAGCACCGTCGGCTCTCAGCCGATGCGCCCGCGTCCGAAGGCGTCGGCGCGACCCCACCGGCCAGGGATGTCCCGCAGTTCGATCCGGCCGATCTCTCGGGGCACCGCCGGTCTGGTCACCATGTGCTCCCCGCGCGGCTCCAACCCGAGCATGGTCCGCAGCAGCAGCAAAGGGGTGCCCGTCGACCACGCCTGCGGACTGCAAGCCGTCGGATATCGCACGGGATATCTGGTCAGCTCCCGGTCATGTCCGGCGAAGGCCTCTGGCAGTCGACCGTCGAAGAACTCGGCTGCGTCGATGATGCCCTGGGCGATGTGTGCGGCTTCCTGGGTGAAGCCGTAGCGGCGT